>NZ_JAXMOY010000035.1:0-3832 GCF_034669625.1 Marinobacter sp. | reverse complement strand
AGGAACGGCTGATCAACAGCACGCTCAGGATCCGGGATGTAGGCGTCCAGAGCTTCTACCAGCTTCTTAACAGCGGTAGTACCCATTTCGTTGTCGTCTTTACCTTCCAGCGCCATCAACGCAGAACCGGTAATGATCGGAGTGTCGTCGCCCGGGAAGTCGTACATGCTCAGCAGGTCACGAACTTCCATTTCAACCAACTCAAGCAGCTCTTCATCATCAACCATGTCCGCTTTGTTCAGGAACACTACGATGAAAGGTACGCCAACCTGACGAGATAGCAGGATGTGCTCACGAGTCTGCGGCATAGGGCCGTCAGCTGCGGAACAAACCAGGATCGCGCCGTCCATCTGAGCCGCACCAGTGATCATGTTTTTAACATAGTCAGCGTGGCCCGGGCAGTCTACGTGTGCGTAGTGACGGCTCGGAGAATCGTATTCAACGTGTGAAGTGGCGATGGTTATACCACGTGCACGCTCTTCCGGTGCGTTATCGATCTGATCGAAAGCACTTGCAGAACCTGTACCCCAAACTTCGTGACATACACGAGTCAGAGCGGCGGTCAGAGTGGTCTTACCATGGTCAACGTGACCGATGGTACCGACGTTTACGTGCGGCTTACTACGTTCAAATTTTTCTTTAGACATTCGACCAATCCCCCTAATCAACCAGGACCGTAACGTTGACCGGAATTAAAAGTGGAGCTCATGACCGGAATTGAACCGGTGACCTCATCCTTACCAAGGATGTGCTCTACCGACTGAGCTACATGAGCGAAAAACTAAATTGGAGCGGGCAGCGGGAATCGAACCCGCGTCATCAGCTTGGAAGGCTGAGGTAATAGCCACTATACGATGCCCGCGAGCAATAAGTGGTGGAGGGGGCTGGATTCGAACCAGCGAAGCTTTCGCGTCAGATTTACAGTCTGATCCCTTTGGCCACTCGGGAACCCCTCCAGTACAAACCCGCTTCGCGGATCTGCTTAAAACAAAAAGTGGAGCTGGCGGACGGAATCGAACCCCCGACCTGCTGATTACAAGTCAGCTGCTCTACCAACTGAGCTACGCCAGCTCACATTCGCTCGTTCAGCGAGGGCGGTATAGTACGGACTTTTTCCTGACGTTGCAACACCTTTGCAAGTATTACGTTCGATGAAATCGAAATCGCCATCAAAATCCGCTTCAACCGCTTGAAGCACTTCGGTTTCCCGACTTGATTCAACTTCAAAAGCGAGCGCGTATCCTATCCGATTATGTGTGAACTTGGCCAGCGTTACGTTCAAGTTTTCTGACTTTTTTTCAATCATTAGTCTCTCAGCGGCTTTGAACGTCTCAAACACCCCCAAAGAAATGGCGTTCTGGTACTCTCCTCGCGCAACCACATAGACATCATCCCCCCCAGCGCGCAACACTTCCGCCTGCGCTGCGGCTTCGGATTCAGGCTGAGGCGGAACCAAAACCCAATGCAACGGAGGTAAAGATTCCGTCTTTGACTCTACCCGATAATCAAGGTTAAAAGCGCGCCCCACAGCATTCACTGCGGTAGGCGACTTGAACCAACCTACGGTCAAACAGATATAAGCACTTCGACTTTCGACTGGCACTTTCTCCAAAGGTTTGAGGCTTGCGACCCGCGGCAGCGCACCCGCCGCCTTGGAGCTCACAGCTGGCAGCGCCAGCCGATCAGGCAAAAACCATAGACCAAAATTAAGAATTGCCAAACTAAGCGCCAGCCACTTCATAGCAGTCCATCCTGTGCGACGACCTGATGCAACCCATCGAGCACGAGCCCTGAACAATGCTCCGCCTGCAAACCTAGCCCAAGGAAACGCTCAGCATCACCTCCGGTTACCAAAACGTTCCTAATGCCGTATGCCGCAACGTCTCGATGGACCTGATGAACTACGCCCTCGGTCAGCCACGCTAAACCGTGATTAGCACACTCCCCGGTTGTTGTCCCTGGCTTAGTATTAAGTTGCTCATCAAAATCAAAACCTATCCTTGCAGCATCCAACTTAAGGCTTCTGCGCATCATTCCCAAGCCAGGCAAGATAAACCCCCCGATATGCACCCCATGGCCATCGATATAATCCACGGTCACGGCACTACCCGCATCAATGATGGCGCACCCAGTCTTTAACCGCCCCCAAGCAGCAACCATTGCATGCCAACGGTCTGCCCCCATTCGGAAAACATCTTTATACGAGTTCTTAAGACCGTTACGTCGAGACTCAGTCCAATAAAACGTTATCGGCGCCGGTGTCACCTTTGCCACCGCCGCCTCCAGCGAAACCCGACTGGCTTCCGAGCCCACCGTCGAGACAGCGACCCGCTTAACAGCCGCAGCATGCGGTTCGACCTCCGAGAAGGACTCCCCCGCACTTAGTTCAGCAGCGCCTGCGACGACCACCCCCAAGCTATCCACTAGGCGCCATTTAACTCGCGTGTTGCCCGCATCAATAAGCAAGATCACGCGGTCACCCGCAAGCTGATGTCGCCAGCCATGACTGATATGAGCCCGCCGTCTGTTTCGAGTTGGTAGTTACCGCCGGCATCCACTCCGGCACCAGTACCGGAAAGACTCCCCTCTCTCGCAGCCAATGGTTGACCGAGAAAAATGTCATAGCGTTGCCACTCGTCTCGAAATACCGAAAAGCCTTCTTGCTCGAAATGCACCAGAGCCTCAGCGACTCCATTTATGACCTCGGTGGCCAAATCATTCCGCACCCACTTTTGCTCGGGCCAGTGTTTCAGCAGACTTGTCCAGGGCTGATCAACGGCTATCGCTTCTTTCATATGGACGTTAATTCCGAGGCCAGCAATCACCTGGACCTGCCCTTCCTGTAACTCACCCTGAATTTCAACCAGAATACCGCCAAACTTCTTTCCACCTGCGTACAGATCATTTGGCCACTTTAACCCTGCCCCCTGCACCCCCAATCGACTTAATGCTCTGACCACAGCCACACCCAACACCAAGCTAAGGCCGCTCAAGCCCTCAAAGCCCCCTCGAAGCGTCAAGCCCATGCTCATATAAAGATTTTGCCCCTTGGGGCTGGACCAGCTTCGACCTCGTCGTCCCCGGCCCTCAGTCTGCGCATCAGCCAAGACAACGGGCATGCCGTGGCCCGGCGCTAACAATTTTCGAGCTACTTCCGCGTTGGTCGAGTCCACTTCCTTGAGCACGGTCACATCTATCTTGTCTTCGTACTCTTTCGCCAACCCATCGACAATTTTTTGCCGGTCCAGCAGGTCAAGCTCAGTCACTAACTGATATCCCTGCCCTCTTATTGTCGTTACTTCTATACCCTCGGCCACCGCTTTTCGAATCTGTTTCCATACAGCTGTACGCGAAACACCTAACTGCTTGGCTAACGACTCGCCAGAGTGAACGCGATGGTCGCTAAGTAGGTCTAACAATGTATTGGGCTTCATCGAATTGGTTCCAGACAGGAAATGACTGAGCGAGATTAAACAACAGGACGCAACAAAACACAAAAGGGCAGGACGAGGACTACCCTTTTATTCGAAATCAAGGATCTGACCGAAGCTACGCTGCCGTCGAATGTAGAAATATATCGGAATTTTGAAGCTTAACACCTGACATCACGATTTTGACTCACTCATCCGGATTGATCGGAAGGCAGGAATTTGAACTCCAGAAATGAAAAAACCCCCGACAGCAGAGCTATCGGGGGTTTTTGGCATTAAGAGTCTGACGATGACCTACTCTCACATGGGCAAGTGCCACACTACCATCGGCGCAGGCTTGTTTCACTTCTGAGTTCGGGATGGGATCAGGTGGTTCCAAGCCGCTATGGTCGTCAGACAAA
>NZ_JAXMOY010000034.1:0-6992 GCF_034669625.1 Marinobacter sp. | reverse complement strand
TTCAATTGCTCTCGCCCCGGCTTGCAAAC
Organism: Marinobacter sp.; assembly: GCF_034669625.1. Lineage (GTDB taxonomy): Bacteria > Pseudomonadota > Gammaproteobacteria > Pseudomonadales > Oleiphilaceae > Marinobacter. Next base: position 6,963 of record NZ_JAXMOY010000034.1, on the reverse strand, counting down.
CAGATAGCCGCCGGTGAAGTGGTGGAGCGTCCCGCGTCTGTTGTTAAAGAACTGGTGGAAAACGCTCTGGATGCCGGCGCCAGCCGGGTTGATATTGAGCTGGAGCAAGGCGGCGTAAAACTGATCCGGGTCCGGGATGACGGCTCTGGCATCGCTGAAAATGATCTTCCGCTGGCTCTTAGTCGGCATGCAACCAGCAAAATTCTGACGTTGGATGATCTCGAGGCCGTAGGCACCTTGGGGTTCCGGGGTGAAGCGCTGGCCAGCATCAGTTCCGTATCTCGTCTCTCGTTGACTTCCCGAACGGCCGATCAGGAAGCCGCTGCCCGGGTCGAAGTAGAAGGTCGGGATATGGATGCGAAAATCTCGCCGGCCGCGCATCCCGTTGGCACCACCGTTGAAGTGCGTGACCTGTTTTTCAATACCCCTGCACGCCGCAAGTTCCTGCGCACGGAAAAAACGGAATTCAATCACGTCGATGAATCCATTCGTCGGCAGGCTCTCAGTCGGTTTGATGCTGGCTTTACTCTGCGCCATAACCAGCGCGTGATTCAAAGCTTGAGGCCGGCTGAATCGAACATCGATAAAGAGCGGCGGATCAGCTCGCTCTGTGGTCAGCAGTTTATTGATAATGCGGTGGTTATTGAGGCTGAAGCCAGCGGCTTGCGCTTGTGGGGGTGGGTGGCGCTGCCGACATTCTCCCGCAGTCAGGCCGACCTACAGTATTTCTTCGTTAACGGTCGGGTTATTCGCGATAAATTGGTGGCCCACGCGGTGCGCCAGGCCTACCGGGACGTGCTCTACAATAATCGTCATCCCGCGTTTGTGCTGTATCTCGAGGTTGATCCGGCCACCGTGGATGTCAATGTTCACCCGACCAAGCACGAAGTAAGGTTCCGCGATGGCCGGCTGGTTCATGACTTTATCTTCCGCACGTTGCACAGAGCCTTGGCCGACGTGCGCCCGGCGGACCATTTCAGGGGCGCCGAAGCACAAGCGTTGAGCCGAGAGCCAGACGCGGCTCAACCGAGCGCTAATCCGGCTGCTTACGCCGCTTCACAAGGTGCTGCACCCGCTCAATCACCCGCTTATAACGGTGGGTTTGGCCATTCCGTGCCCCCTCAGCCTCAGCAAGACTGGAAAGCCAGCGATCAAATGGCGTTTTACAATTCCCTCAACGCCGGTGGTGGCGTGACGGAAACATCGCGTCCTGATCCGTTCGAGAGTCAGCCAGTGCCCACGCCGCCACAAGATGGTGAAGACGAGCCACCGCTCGGTTATGCCATTGCACAGCTTCATGGCATATACATCCTTGCTCAAAGCCGAACCGGCATGATTGTGGTCGATATGCACGCGGCCCACGAAAGGATTACTTACGAGCGCATGAAGCGGGCTTTGGTGGAGCAAGACCTGAAAAGTCAGCCGCTGTTGGTGCCGGTTTCACTGGCGGTCAGTCAGAAAGAAGCCGCGTTGGCGGAAAGTCATGGTGATGAGTTGCAGCAACTGGGGCTGCAAATAGAACGGATTGGTCCCGAAACGCTGGCGGTACGGCAGATCCCTGCATTGTTACGCGGAGCAGATACTGAACAGTTGGTGCGTGATGTACTGGCTGACCTGATTCAGAACGGCCAAAGCGACCGGGTTGAAGCGGTGACCCACGAACTGCTCGGTACTATGGCTTGTCACGGTTCCGTGCGGGCGAACCGGCAGTTGACCATTCCAGAAATGAATTCGCTGCTGAGGGATATGGAAGCGACTGAGCGCAGCGGTCAATGCAATCACGGTCGTCCCACCTGGACGCTGATGACTTTGTCTGAATTGGATAAATTGTTCCTGAGGGGGCGCTAAACACAATGGCAGGCGAGCAACAGGCTGCGTTTCCCCCAGCTATATTCCTGATGGGGCCTACGGCTTCGGGTAAAACGGATATGGCCATGGCCCTGTGTGAGCAGTTGCCGTGCGAGATCATCAGTGTGGATTCAGCCATGATCTACCGAGGCATGAATATCGGGACCGCCAAACCAACGGCGGAAGAGTTGGCGAGAGCACCTCATCGGCTGATCGATATTTGTGATCCCGCCGACACCTATTCAGCCGCAGACTTTGTTCGAGATGCCTTGGCGGAAATGGCCGAGATCACCGAGCGCGGGCGAATTCCGCTGTTGGTCGGTGGCACCATGATGTATTTCAAAGCGTTGTTGAACGGTATGTCGAGCTTGCCATCGGCCGATCCGGAGCTGAGGGCCCAGATCGAACAAGATGCTGAGGCGCGGGGGTGGCCGGCGTTGTACGACGAGTTGCTCGCCAAAGACCCGGTTGCCGCGGACATTATCCATCCCAACAACCGACAGCGTCTGATGCGAGCGATTGAGGTTATTCGATTAACCGGGCAGCCCATTTCGGCATACTGGCAGGCCAGCTCAGGAGTCGCCTCAGAGCAAACAACCTCTGATATTAAGGATTACACCTATTTCACCAAGTGGCAGGCAGACGAAAGTGCTGACCTGCCGTATACTGTTTTCCAGTTTGCGCTCGCTCCGACAGAGCGCGAGGTCCTTCACGAAAGGATTCGTGTGCGCTTTCTGGCGATGCAAGACGCAGGGTTTCTCGATGAAGTCCGGCACCTGATGGAGCGGGGTGATCTCAATCTTGAATTGCCCTCCATGCGTTGCGTCGGCTACCGCCAGGCATGGGAGTATCTGTCCGGTGAGTGTGATCATGAAACCTATTTGAACAAGGGTATGGCCGCGACTCGCCAGTTGGCGAAACGTCAGCTTACCTGGTTACGAAAATGGCCGGATGTACAGTGGCTGGATAGCAATAACTTACAAGTGGTGCTCGAAACCTTGAAAAAATCAGGTCTACACACCACATTTAACTCTGCAAATTGACGATCTGCACCTACCTCTAACAGGAGAATACTCATGTCAAAAGGGCATTCCTTACAAGACCCTTACCTCAATGCTTTGCGCAAGGAACGCATTCCCGTTTCTATCTTCTTGGTTAACGGCATCAAGCTTCAGGGCCAGATCGAGTCTTTCGATCAGTTCGTAATCTTGCTGAAAAATACCGTTAGTCAGATGGTGTACAAGCACGCTATCTCCACGGTTGTACCTGCCCGTAATGTACGTCTGCCGCAGGCCAATCCGGCCGGAGAGGAAGAAGCTGAAGATTAAAATCCGGTGTTTCCGGTTCTGACACCCGCGGTGCAGGGCAGCCTTTGAGCTGAGCTGGCCGCGGGTGTTTGTTTTTATGGAGTTGATAATATTTTGTTTGAACGTCCTGACGTTGGAGAACGGGCGGTTCTCGTACACATCGAATTCACCGCCCATGATGGTTCTGAAGACCCGGGTGAGTTTCATGAGCTGGTAACCTCAGCAGGTGTCGAACCGGTGGATATGGTGACTGGCACGCGTAAGCAACCCAGTCCTCGGTTGTTTGTGGGCGAAGGTAAACTTGAAGAAATTCGCGATGCGATTGTCGCCAGCGAAGCCGATGTGGTGTTGTTTAATCACGCATTGAGCCCAAGCCAGGAACGAAATATCGAAGGTGAGCTTAAGTGCCGGGTGTTGGACCGAACCGGTGTCATCCTCGATATTTTCGCCCAGCGTGCCCGTACCCATGAGGGTAAACTGCAGGTGGAACTGGCGCAGCTCGAGCATATGTCTACCCGGTTAGTTCGTGGTTGGACGCACCTTGAGCGCCAGAAAGGTGGTATCGGCCTGCGCGGTCCTGGTGAAACCCAGCTGGAAACTGACCGACGTTTGCTGCGTGAGCGCATCAAGTCGATTCATAAACGGTTGGAGAAGGTCCGTAAGCAACGGGATCAGGGGCGACGGGCTCGTAAGCGCGCTGACGTTCCTACCTTGTCGTTGGTGGGATACACCAACGCCGGAAAGTCGACTTTGTTCAATAAGGTCACCACGGCGACGGTTTATGCGGCGGACCAGCTGTTTGCGACTCTGGACCCAACGCTTCGCAAGCTGGAACTTCCGGACATCGGCTCGGTCGTAGTTGCAGATACGGTAGGCTTCATTCGCCATTTGCCGCACAAATTGGTGGAATCCTTTCGTGCGACTCTGGAAGAAACTCGGCAGGCATCGTTGCTACTGCACATCATTGATTGTCATGATGAACGCCGTGATGAAAACATCGAACAAGTCGAGAACGTGCTGCTGGAGATTGGTGCCGATGAAGTACCCCAGTTGCAGGTTTTCAACAAGATAGACCTTCTGGATGACTTTGCAGCCCGAATTGACCGTAATGAAGACGGTATTCCGGTCAGAGTGTGGGTGTCGGCGATATCCGGAGCAGGCATGGATTTGCTCTTTGATGCCATTGTAGAGCGTCTTGCAGAAGACGTGGTTCATCATTTTGTGTTGCTGGGGCCGGCAGATGGGAAGTTGCGCGCCTTACTGCATGAGGCCGGTTCCGTGTTGAGCGAAGAGTACCGGGAAGATGGTGATACCGTAGTAGAGGTTCGGTTGCAGAACCGCGATTGGTCGCAGTTGCTCAGTCGGGCAGGTGTGAGCGAAAACGAGGTTCGGCTGGAAGACAGAGCGTTGTGAATCAGGCCGCCTATTGCCGGGGGCTTTATAAATCCCTAGTATTTGCAGCCATTCGAATAAACACGAACGGAGAGTATTATGGCCTGGAATGAACCGGGTGGTAACCGTAACGACAATGATCCTTGGGGAACCGGTGGTCGTCGCGGCAATGATCAAGGACCGCCAGATCTGGACGAGGCGCTGAAGAAAGGGCTCGATAAGCTGAATCGTATGTTGGGCGGCAAAGGCGGCTCTGGCAATAACGGCAGCTCCGGCTCTGGAAGCAGCAACAGTGGCTTTGGCGCTATTTTGGCGATTGCCGCCATTTTGGCGTTCGGTTATGTCTTGTACCAGTCGTTCTACACCGTAGACGAACAGGAACGAGCGGTTGTACTGCGCTTCGGTGAGTACAGTCGTACCGAAAGTCCCGGTCTGCGCTTCAAGGTGCCGTTGATCGATTCCATAACGAAAGTCCGCGTAACCAACGTTCGCTCCGCCCGTTCTAGTGGGCAGATGCTGACTCAGGACGAGAATCTGGTAACCGTGGATCTTCAGGTTCAGTATCGGGTTGGAGACGCGAGGGCATACGTTCTGAACGTGCGTGACTCAAATCAGGCTTTGGCTTTTGCGACCGACAGTGCTCTGCGTCACGAAGTGGGCAGTTCTTCGCTGGATGACGTATTGACTGAAGGGCGTGCGGAACTGGCTGTTCGCGTTGAACAGCGTCTGCAAAGCTTCCTGAAGGAATACGGCACGGGTCTGGAAATCGTTCGGGTGAACGTGGAAAGTACGCAGCCCCCTGCGGCCGTGCAAGACGCGTTCCGTGAAGTTCAGCGGGCCCGTGAAGACGAGCAGCGCGCGAAAGAAGAGGCCGAGACCTACCGCAACAAGATTGTTCCGGAAGCACGAGGTCAGGCTCAGCGTTTGATCGAAGAAGCGAATGCTTACAAAGCTGAAGTGATTGAACGGGCTCGCGGTGAAACCTCACGTTTCAACCAGCTGTTGGCTGTGTACGAGCAGGCGCCGGTGGTCACTCGTGAGCGGATGTATATTCAATCCCTTGAGCAGGTTTTGGGTAATAGCAGCAAGATCTTTGTGGATGCGGAAAGTAGCGGCAACATGATGTACCTGCCGTTGGATAGGCTGACTCAGGGGCGCATGTCGGGCTCAGGTTCCCGGTCGTCTCAATCAGGTAATCAGGAAGTCGATGTTCAGGCGCTGACCGATCAGGTTTTGCAAGAGTTACGCGCCCGTCAGGATGGAAACACCCGGAGGAGTAGATAAGTTATGGGACCTAAAGGTGTATTGGGCCTTGCAGGCACTCTTATCGTCGTCCTGCTCGTGCTGTCTAGCGTATTCATCATTCCTGAGACACATCGCGGTGTGAAACTCCGTTTTGGTGAGTTGGTTCAAACCGATATCCAGGCCGGTATTCATTTCAAAGTTCCGGTTATTGATCAGATTCGTGAGTTCGATATCCGTGTGCTGACCATGGATCTCCCTTCACGTCAGTACCTCACCATCGAGAAAAAGCCGCTGGATGTGGATTCCTATGTGGCGTGGAAAATTCGTGACGTTGATCAGTTCTATCGCGCCACCGGTGGCGATGAGCGCCGGGCGGAAACGCTGATTCTGTCTCGGGTCGATAACGGCCTGCGTGATGAATTTGGTGTCCGTACCATGCACGAAGTGGTTTCCGGTCAGCGTGACGAGTTGATGCACGCACTGAGAGACCGTGCCAACGAAACGGCGGTTAAAGAGTTCGGTATCGAAATCCTCGATATTCGGGTTAAGGCGATCGAATTTCCGGGTGCCGTCAGTGAAAACGTTTATCGCCGGATGGCGACCGAGCGTCACAAGCTGGCACAGGAATTTCGTTCCCGTGGTTTGGAATTGGCGGAAGGTATCCGTGCTGATGCCGATCGTCAGCAAACTGTAACCTTGGCAAATGCCTTTGCCGAAGCGGAAATGACCCGTGGTGAAGGTGATGGTGAGGCCGCTCGGATTTATGCCGAAGCGTACGGCAGCAATGAAGAGTTTTATAGCTTTTACCGGAGCTTGCAGGCTTACGAGAAAACCTTTGCCGGCAAGGATGACATCATGGTCATCGACTCCAACAGTGCCTTCATGAAGTTCTTGAAGGACCCAGCCGGAGCTAACTAAACCAGTTGGCTCGGGTGGAAAACCGGAATACGTAAGTGTTCCGGTTTTTTTGTGTCTGCCAAGAGTGTAGAATCCTTCCGGTTTGGTTTGGGCATTTCTTCGCCCGGACATCCTGAACCCTGAGTCATTCCCCCCGGCACCTGAGCCGGTGACGGAAAAACGGACAACAGAATCTCATGACAGTATCTGATCGCTGGTTACTGCCAGATGGAGTTGAAGACATTCTTCCTCCGCTGGCCGGACGGATCGAGTC
>NZ_JAXMOY010000033.1:0-8196 GCF_034669625.1 Marinobacter sp. | reverse complement strand
CCACCTTGTCAACCGTTAATTTCAACTGCTGTTTTCGTCTTCGAAAACGGCCGAAAAACTCACCGGCATTACTGCTAAATCGTGGGGCGCATTCTACACTGAACCGCCACCTTGTCAACTGCTTTTTGAAGAATCTTTAAAACGTTTTCTTCAGAACTTTCAAGCAGTTACCGCTTCGTTGCTGACCGTGTTTAGCGGCTAGCCCCTCAAGCGAGATGCGCATTCTACAGACATCCCTGAGGGTGTCAACGGGTGATCTAAAACTTTCTATAATTTCTTCAAATCACCCTTTAGCCACCCCTCAATCCCGACGACTATACCTCTACTTTAACCTTGCTCACGACAGCCACCGCCCTAGCCCTCGCATCCTCTATAGAGGAACCATGCGCCAGCGCCACCCCCATCCGCCTTCTTCCTTTAAGCTCAGGCTTACCAAATAACCGTATCTGCGTATCCGGTTCGGATAGCGCTTCACCCAACCCACTATAGGACACCGATGTCGAATCGCCTTCGGGAAGAATCACCGCAGATGCAGTCGGCCCTTTTTGTCGAATCAAGGGAATAGGCAAGCCCAGTATCGCTCTTGCATGCAAAGCAAACTCTGACAGGTCCTGGGACATCAGTGTCACCAAGCCAGTATCGTGCGGCCGAGGCGATACCTCTGAAAACCAAACGTCATCGCCCTTAACAAAGAGCTCAACACCATAGATACCGTAACCACCGAGATCACTTACGACAGAGCGAGCAATTTCGGTGGAACGCTCATACGCTTTCGGAGACATGGGGTGCGGCTGCCAGGACTCCCGATAATCGCCATCTTCTTGCTGATGACCTATAGGATCACAGAACGAAATTCCGTCACGGTGCTTGACGGTTAGCAACGTGATCTCATAATCAAAATCTACAAAACCCTCTATAATCACGCGGCCACGGCCAGCCCTACCACCACTTTGAGCATATTCCCACGCGGCATCAATATCGTTTTCGGCTTTAACAGTACTCTGCCCTTTACCCGACGAACTCATTACGGGCTTAACCACCAAGGGCATGCCGACTTCTTTGACCGCAGCCAAATATTCTTCGTAATTACCCGCAAAACGATAAGGCGATGTCGGCACCCTTAGCTCTTCCGCGGCCAAACGCCGAATACCTTCCCGATTCATTGTCAGGTGGACCGCTCGCGCCGTTGGCACCACGCGATAGCCCTCTTCTTCCAGTTTAACCAACTCTGCCGTGGCAATCGCCTCGATCTCTGGAACAATCAAGTCGGGCTTCTCCAGCTCAACGACTTTCCGCAACGCCTCACCGTCCAACATATCAACGACATGACTCCGGTGCGCCACCTGCATAGCCGGTGCATTCGGATACCGGTCGATGGCGATCACCTCCACACCAAACCGTTGCAGCTCAATAACAACCTCTTTACCCAACTCTCCTGAGCCACAAAAAAGAACGCGGGTAGCGTTCGGTGTCAGAGGAGTGCCGATACGCACAGCATCATCGGTTACAGTCATTCCCGTTTACGTCCTGTTCTTTTAGATTTGAAATTTCTTTTCACGCTCTGCGACATGCTTGAGTACTTGCCGCCGTTCTTCATTGGTCATGGAGCTCCAGCGCATGATTTCATCGCCAGTGCGCTGACAACCAATGCAGACATCGTCGTCGTTCAACGCGCACACAGACACGCAAGGTGATCGCACCTTATCCCGAACTTTCATTGCGGCAGATCAACCTCTTTCAACTTCCCAAGATAACGCTGCGCATTGTGTACGTAATGCAGTGCGCTCATCTCCAACATCTTCTTTTGGCTCTCGCTAATTTCCCGGCGAATTTTCCCGGGCGAACCCACCACCATAGAACCATCGGGAATTTCCATCCCTTCCGGAATCAAGGTGTTTGCCCCGATCAGGCAATGCTTGCCAATTTTGGCGCCATTCAACACAACCGCATTGATTCCGATGAGAGAATAATCGCCCACTTCACAGCCATGCAGCATGGCTTTATGACCTACCGTCACTCCACGACCAAGCGTGAGCGGAATTCCCGGGTCAGTATGGAGAACTGAGCCGTCCTGTACATTCGTTTCAGGGCCAATGGTAATTAGCTCATTATCACCACGAATCACCACATTGAACCAAACGCTGGACTTCTCCATCAGTTTAACGCTGCCAATCACTGTGGCGTTCTCGGCAACGAACTGCCCGCTCCCAGAGTACTCAGGCATGCGATCATCAAGACAGTAAAACATCACTTCCTCCATTTTATTCAGCGCGGCGGCTCAAGAATATCGATACCGGCATCGTACACAGTATTCAAAAAATCAACTAAAACCACCGCAGACAATCCCCAGATCTGGAAACGCTCCCACCGATAACACGGCACGTAAAGCGTACTGCTCTGAAACCCCAAGGCATCAGTGCGCTCTCGCTTGTCTTCCAGGAAAAACTCGATAGGAACCCGAAACACACTCTCTATTTCATCGGGGTTTGGTTCACAGGGATGATCTTCCGGAACAATACCTACATAAGGCGTAACAAGAATTCGATGAAGGGACACCACCTGACTGAGTGGCGCAATCACGCTAACCTGATCCGGCGGCAGGCCGATTTCCTCATGGGTTTCCCGCAACGCGGTCGCAGCCAGCGACGAATCCTCCGGATCACGCTTCCCCCCCGGGTATGCTACTTGACCGCGATGGGTCTTAAGGTTTGCAGATCGCAGGGTAAAAATCATCTCAGGGCTATTGGAATTATCGGTAATCGGCACCAATATTCCAGCCTCGGGATAATCCAGAGCTAATTGCCTGGGGGCGTAATTTAACAGCTTTTCCTCCAACAGATCCCGCACTCTGCTCTCCAACCACATAGCAACATTGAATGAGACACAAGCAGCCGTGATGGTTAAACTGGCTACTATTGAACTCTCAGTATACGGGGAAAATGATGAAGTATTGCAGCACTTGCGGCCAAGAGGTTGAACAAAAGATCCCGGCGGGTGACAACCGGTACCGTTATGTATGCATTAGCTGCGACACCATCCATTACCAGAATCCGAGGATCATCGCGGGCACCGTTCCGGTATGGGAGGGAAAGATCCTGCTTTGCCGGCGAGCGATTGAACCTCGCTACGGCTACTGGACTCTGCCCGCAGGATTCATGGAAAACGCAGAAACAACGATCGAAGCAGCTGCCCGCGAAACCTTAGAAGAAGCTCTGGCCGAAGTCACTATTGACGGCTTGTACTCCATCATTGATGTGCCCCATATCAACCAAGTGCATATGTTCTATCGGGCGACGCTCATTGACGGCAGCTTCGGTGCGGGTGATGAGTCACTGGAATCACGACTCTTCGACGTAGACGAAATCCCTTGGAATGAGATTTCATTCCCGACCGTCAAAAAAACGTTGGAATTTTTTCTTTCTGAGATGAAGTCAGGCAACTACGGTCTGCACGTCACAGATATCCGCCCCCCAACCACTAAACGCGTTCATCACAACACTTCAAGCCGGAACACTTCGTAAGCCGGCTCTTCATATGGGTGGGCCTGCTTCAACGCTTTGATGGCCCCCTGAATCAGCGACTCAGCACACACCAACTCCACCTTAAATTCCGCAACCATTTCCAATTCGCCCTGCCTGCCTAAAAAGGGGTCGCTGCCTGCAAGCGGGCGAAACTGACCCTGCCCCTTACACTGCCACGCACAACTATCGTACTCTCCGATTTTCCCCGCGCCGGCATCGAAGAGAGCTTGCTTGGTCGCCTCCAGGTGACTCTCGGGAACAAAGTAACAGAGCTTAAACATCAGGCACCTCAAATCGTACAAGTTTTGTTCAAATCTAGAGTTTCTCAACTTACCCACAAAATCTGTGGATAACTCTGGGGAAAGTATTAGGGAATCCACTCTAACCCCTTATGAACACTGGCCTCAGCTCAAATTGACGAGAAATTCACCCATTACACAAAATCTATAAAATTCAGCGACTTAAAAGCAAAGGTCAAAAAGTGAACGTATATCCCATTGTTTGTTCATAGTTCCACCAATCAGGCCCCAAAAATGTGCATAAAAAATTTGAGTCAAGCCCTTAATCGCCAGTTTTAGCAGAATTCTCAAATATATATCGTACACTTATTAATCAAGCAAATACTTAGAGCACAAAAAAACCGACCGGACAATACCCCTTACAAAGAAAGAGCACTATCCGGCCGGCTTTTGCGCAAACCGAAGCCGCTTACACTAGCCCAGCCAACGCCTCGCATTTCTGAACATCCGCATCCACGGACCATCTTCCTGCCAGCCATCAGGCCTCCAGGAATGCTGAACCGCCCGGAATACACGCTCAGGGTGAGGCATCATAATGGTGACTCGGCCATCACGGTTCGTAATCCCAGTAATGCCACCTTCCGATCCATTTGGGTTATACGGATAACGGCTTGTCGCTTCACCACGATTGTCCACATAACGCAGTGCTGCCAGCTTATTCTCAACCAGAGCATCCGCCGAATTGCCAGGTACAAACTCAATGCGACCTTCGCCATGAGCCACAGCTATCGGCATACGCGAACCGGCCATACCATCCAGGAAAGCTGACGGAGACGGCGCCACTTCCACCATGACCAAACGAGCTTCGAACTGCTCCGACTGGTTCCGCACGAAGCGAGGCCAGCCTTCGCTGCCAGGAATAAGCTCGTGCAGGTTGGACAGCATCTGACAACCATTACATACACCCAGCGCCAAGGTATCTTCACGATTGAAGAAGCCGGCAAACTGATCACGCACACGATCGTTAAACAGAATGGACTTAGCCCAACCTTCACCTGCACCCAATACGTCGCCGTAGGAGAACCCACCGCACGCCACCAAGCTCTGGAAGCTATCTAGAGAAACTCGACCAGACAACAGGTCACTCATATGCACATCAACAGCTTCAAAGCCGGCTCGATCGAACGCGGCAGCCATTTCAATCTGACCGTTTACGCCTTGCTCACGCAAAACAGCCACTTTCGGTCGTGCACCTGAATTGATAAACGGCGCTGCAATGTCCTCGTTAATATCAAACGTCAGATCAGCATTCAGACCGGGATCTTTGGTGTCCAGCAAGTTATCGAACTCGTCCTTCGCGCAATCAGCGTTGTCGCGCAACGATTGAATTTGATAACTGGTTTCTGCCCACAAGCGCTGTAAATCGGTACGAGAGTCATCAATGACGCTTTCACCAGCGAATGTCAGCTCAATCCGATCAGACTCGTTCAGAGTACCGATGACACCGGTATGATCGCCGAGGCCGGCTGCGGAAAACTGCTGAAGCACGAATTCGGTATCTTCACGGCGCACCTGAACCACGGCACCCAGTTCTTCGTTAAACAACTCGCGAGCAAACTGGGAACTATCTTCTGCCAAACCGTCCAGTTTAACGCTGACACCGGTACGGCCCGCGAAACTCATCTCCGCGAGGGTCACGAACAGACCACCGTCAGAGCGGTCATGATACGCAAGCAGCTTAGCGTCAGAGTTCAAACCCTGAATGACCGCGAAGAACGCCTTGATATCGTCGGGATCATCCAGATCAGGGGCCACCGCACCAACCTGGCTATACACCTGGGCCAGCGCAGAGCCTCCCAGACGATTCTGACCCGCCGCCAGATCAATCAGGATCAGGTCGGTTTCGCCAGCATCGGTCCGCAATTGGGGAGTCAGCGTGCGAGCCACATCAGTAACCGGGGCAAAGCCACTCACAATAAGAGACAGTGGCGACGTTACGCTCTTCTGCTCGCCGTTATCTTCTTCCCAAGTGGTCTTCATGGACATCGAGTCCTTACCAACCGGGATCGTGATACCCAGCGACGGACACAATTCCATACCCACCGCTCGAACGGTTTCGTAGAGATTTTCATCTTCACCCGGATGACCAGCTGCGGCCATCCAGTTCGCTGAAAGCCGAATATCCGAAAGCTTTGCAATCGGCGCAGCGGCCAGGTTGGTAATCGCTTCACCCACCGCCATACGGCCCGAGGCCGGTGCATCAATCGCCGCCACCGGTGTACGCTCACCCATGGCCATGGCTTCGCCTGCACGAACATCAAAGGACGCTGCAGTGACCGCCACGTCGGCCACCGGCACCTGCCAGGGACCAACCATTTGGTCGCGGGCAACCAAGCCGGTAATCGTTCGGTCACCGATGGTGATCAAAAAGCTCTTGGAACCTACAGACGGCAGCCGAAGAACACGACGGATCGCGTCATTGAGATCGATTTTCGACGAATCGAAAATCGGCTTCGTAAAGGATGCGCGCGTCACGCTCCGATGCATTCTCGGTGGTTTCCCAAACAAGACGTCCATCGGAAGATCAACGGGTTTGTCGTTAAAGTACGAATCAGCCAGTTCCAGATGGTGCTCTTCGGTCGCTTCGCCAATCACTGCATACGGGCAACGTTCACGACGACACAGAGCATCAAACCGTTCAAGGTCTTCCGGTGCTACTGCAAGGACGTAACGTTCCTGCGATTCGTTACTCCAGATTTCCAACGGAGACATGCCGGGCTCGTCACTGGGGATGTCCCGCAGCTCAAATTTACCGCCGCGACCACCGTCTTTGACCAGTTCTGGCATGGCATTAGACAAACCGCCCGCACCCACGTCGTGGATAAAGCAAATGGGGTTCTGTTCACCCAACTGCCAGCAACGATCGATCACTTCCTGACAGCGGCGTTCCATTTCAGGGTTGTCACGCTGAACCGAGGCAAAATCCAGATTCTCGTTACTGGAACCGGAATCCATGGAAGATGCCGCGCCGCCACCTAGACCGATCAGCATGGACGGACCGCCCAATGCAATCAGCTTCGCACCAACGGGAATATTGCCTTTTTCGACATCTTCTTCACGGATATTACCCATACCACCGGCAATCATGATCGGCTTGTGATAGCCGCGCACTTCTTCACCGGCCGCACCCGGCACTTTTTCCTCGAAGGTACGGAAGTAACCGGTCAGGTTCGGACGACCAAACTCGTTATTGAAGGCAGCGCCACCAATCGGACCTTCGATCATGATATCCAGCGGTGAAGCAATACGGCTGGGCTTCCCGTACCCAAGCTCCCATGGCTGTTCGTCGCCGGGGATGTTCAGGTTAGATACGGTAAAACCGGAAAGGCCGGCTTTCGGTTTTGAACCACGCCCGGTAGCACCTTCGTCACGGATTTCTCCACCAGAACCGGTCGCGGCGCCGGCAAATGGAGCGATCGCCGTCGGGTGGTTGTGGGTTTCCACCTTCATCAGAATATGCACCGGCTCACGGTTGTAGCTGTACACACCGTTGCCCGGGGCCGGGTAGAAACGTCCGGCCACACTTCCGACAATCACAGAAGCGTTGTCTTTATAAGCGGACAGAACGCCTTCGCTGTTCATCTCGTAGGTGTTTTTGATCATCGCGAACAGGGATTTCCCCTGCGCTTCGCCATCGATATCCCAGGAGGCGTTAAAGATCTTATGGCGACAATGTTCCGAGTTCGCCTGCGCGAACATCATCAACTCCACGTCGGTCGGATCACGCTCGAGTTTGATGAAGGATTCGACCAGATAATCAATTTCATCGTCCGCCAGAGCCAGCCCCAGACGGGCATTGGCTTCAACCAACGCAGCGCGGCCACCCGACACAATCGGAACGCGGCCCAGCCGCCGTGGCTCTTCGTTGCTGAACAACAGTTCGGCTCCACCCATTTCGTGGAAGACCTTCTGTGTCATTCGGTCATGCAGGAGTGCTGCGATTTTCTCACGCTGCTCCAACCCCAGCTTTTTGCTGGACTGGATATAATAGGCAATACCGCGCTCAATTCTGCGGATCTGTCGCAGACCGCAATTACGGGCGATATCGGTCGCTTTACTGGACCAAGGAGACAGAGTGCCTGGGCGTGGAACCACGAGGAATAAAACTCCATCCTGCGCTTCTACTTCAACACTGGGCCCGTAGGTAAGCAGCCGGTCCAGAATCGCCTGTTCGGTATCGGACAGGTCGTCATCTAGATCCACAAAGTGCATAAACTCAGCATAAACATGCTCCACATCCGGAACCATGTCCTGAATGCGAGAATGCAATTTGCGGGAACGAAAGGGCGAGAGCGCTGGCGCGCCGCGAAGTTCAAGCATGATATCAACCTGTATCGCGCGAAGAATCGGGGGACGTCTTTCTGAAAGGCGGCAAT
>NZ_JAXMOY010000032.1:0-8808 GCF_034669625.1 Marinobacter sp. | reverse complement strand
CCCTTTCACGGCGGCAACAGGGGTTCGAACCCCCTAGGGGACGCCAATACGGCTTCACGGTTTAGTCCACCGGGAAGCCATCAAAAAAACCGCCTTCGGGCGGTTTTTTTGTGTCTGAAATATAGTTGTCTGAGAACGCTGGGGCAGGCCCTAGGTGATCTGACCCCGGCGTTCTGCTGGGGCCGCCGCCCCAGAGTTAGCGAGCCGAGATGGCTCCCTTGCCAACGCCTTCATAGGCCTTCACGCGAATCTCATCTTCAGGAAACTCGGCTTTCAGTACATCAGCCATGTGCGCGGCGATCAGTTCTACCGTGGTGTCTGTTTCCAGCATGTATACACGGCTTTCTGGCAAGCTGAGTGCAAACTCGCCCTGGTTGGCTTCGTATTCGAAGCTGATGTAGCGTTGCCCATCGTCACCCACAAAGCGCCGGGTAACGTCCTCTTCGGTGCCTACGTAGATGTCTTCCCACAGTTTGGCCCAGCGCTTCTCCAGCTCTGCGTCGCGTTGGCCGTTTCGATCAATGCGAATGGGGGATCTATGGCCGTGCGCAATGCGCTGACAATTGCCCAGATGCTTCTTCAGGCCGTGCACATAATGGTAGTAAGCACCTTCGATGATGTCTTCGCGTAGATTGATCTCTACGGTGGTCACGTTGCCGGGCAGTACGGCCTTAAGTTCTTTTTCCAGCAAAGCCGCTACGGCAGGTTTCATCACGCGATCGGCAGATAGCCAGACAACCGCCTCATCCGGTGAGGTGTGGGTGATGTGGCTGCCGTCTGTCAGGTCCCAGCGGAAGGTATGGGGCTGGTCTTCGTTCCAGTGCAGGCCCTCGTAGCCTCTTGGAATCACCAGTCGATGGTCTACGCGTTCATCAATAACCCGTTTGATTGTGCGTTTGACGTTGCTGAAGTCGAAGACCATGCCTTGGTCGTCCAGCTCACCGCCGAGGACCACGTCGGCAATCCAGCTCTCGCCCACAAGGCCCCGAGCAGGGTCTAGGTAAGCGAAGTCAATCACGGTGAGGTTGTCGACGAAAAGATGGTTCATGAATGGCCTGACTATATTGGTTGCATGGTGGCGTGATTCTAGCAAAAATCGTTCTCTTCAGCAGTTTGCAAATGAGAACGTCTAACAGGAGGTCGGATCATAGCCACGAACAGCACTCAGCTCGATCAGCAGTTTCCGGCATTGGTGCTGGCGGCAGGCCGCAGTGCGCGCATGGGGATAGCGAAGCAAACCCTGGAAATACCCGGATGGGGAACGTTGCTAGGGAACGCCATTCGGCAAGCCCGATTGCTGTCGGGCTGCGTCTCGGTGGTTGTTGGGGGCGGCTATCCTTTGATTCGATACCGTTGCTCTCAACCACCTTCACGCTGGCTCTATTGTCCTGATTGGGAACAGGGGATGTCGGCATCGTTAGCAACGGGTATTCAGGCTTTGGGTCCATCGGCCCTTGGGGTTTTCGTACTGCTCGGAGACCAGCCTTTGCTGGCTGAAGAAGGGCTTTTAAGGCTTGGCCAGCGTGTCCGGCAAGCGCCGGATAGCGTGTGGGCTGCAGATTACGGTGCGCGAGTGGGAGTGCCAGCATGGATTCCGAGGCGCCTCTGGCCTCAGGTGCTCCGCTTGCAGGGCGATGTAGGGGCTGTGCGTGTATTGAATCAAGTGGAAGCTAATCGAGTGAAGATTGTGGGGGTGGATTTGGATGTCGACACCCCCGCACGTTGGCAAAAAATAAAGCAGGTGCTAGCCGAACAAGCCTGACAGCCACGCAATGCCCACGCTGAAAATGCCCAAACTTACCGCAAGCCCCAAGGTGTATATGCGAGAGTTTACGGCCTTTTGTTGAGCGACGTAGAGGTCGATGGTGCGTTGCGCAATGTCTTCCGCTGTTTCACGGGAGATCTCGTGGGCTTGCTGAACGGCCTCCGACTGGAGGGTTTGCCAGAACTCGGTATCAATCGTTTGCACGCTGGTGATGTGGTCTTTGAGTTCTGCCATGTGGTCGGCTGTGAAACCTGAGTTTTTCGCCATTTCCTTGCGCGAGATTGCGAGTTCACGGCTGAGGTTCATATTCACCTCGGCGGTCACTTCGTCGCGAAGGTTACGGGTGCGTTCATCGACCAGCTCCGACAACGATTTCAAATGCTCTTCTATGCTCGCTTCTTGTTTTTTCTGGGTGTCCTCGAGGGCTCGTTTGACGTGAACGTATTGTTCGTCGAACAAGTCGCTGAGCAGCTCGTGCAAACGATTGTTCACGTGGGTCTTAACAGCAGAGCGGGAAATTTGCTCAATCAAGTCTGCGGTTAAGGGCACAGCGTGGGAATCTGCGGTGCTGGTCACCGTGTTGTTGGTGTTTTCGGCTGAACTGTTGGTCGGAAGAGTGATTGAGTCTTCCTCATCCGCGGCGGACGATGTCAGGCTTTCAGGCCGAGGCAGAGTGCCTTGCTCAACGTCGGTCGCCAGTTGCTGCAGCATAAGGGTGAGCCCTTCGCTTTGGGGCGGCTTGGTGAGAATGCTGTAGATGCCGAAGTTCTGAGCTTCATCAGTGAATGAAGATGATTTCTTCGATGTGCACATGATAATAGGTATGCTGGCAGTGTCCGGATTGCTCTTGATCGCCTTGGCAGCTTCCACGCCACTCATGCCCGGCATCAAGTGATCCATGAAAATTACATCGGGTGGCGTGTGTTTGCTCAGGAAATCCAGAGCTTCCTCGGCAGAGCTTGCCATAGTCACTTCCATGTCTCGATTCTCAAGGATCTTGCTCAGGGCGAACCTGGCGACCTTGGAGTCGTCAACCAGCAAAGCACTTTTGATTGCCATCTCACTACCTCAACCTGTTACTGCAAACTCGTGGGTGTGGCGACCGGAGTTTAATTACCAGCCTTCCAGTTGCGGGCATTGCGTTGCCCGATAGCTCTTGTCCCGATAGCACACTCCGGGCTCTGTCGTGCGGGCGGTGAAGACTTCGCCGGCCGCTGTCGTCAGGCGTACCTGTCCGTAGGGCTCGCCGTGTCGGAATGTTGCTTCGATGGAGCTGCCATTCGGATTGCGCAGCAGTCCTGCGCCATGGAATTCACCTTCCATATACTGACCATCGTACTTCTTGCCGTCTGTAAATATTTCAGAGCCTTGGCCGTGGAAAGTGCCATTAGAGAATTCACCTTCGTAAGAGCGTCCGTCCGGGTAGGTAAGAGTGCCCTGACCATGGAACTCGCCGTTCCGGAAGTTGCCCACGTACAAAAGTCCATCCGCTGTCGTAAGTGAGCCAAGGCCTTGCATCCGGCCTTGCATCCAATTACCGGTAAGTATGTCGCTGTTTTTCTTGGTCAGTGTGCCTTGGCCGTGGAACTGGTCGCGCTCAAAGCGGCCGGTGTATTGAGCGTTGTCGGCGCCTCGCCACTGGCCTTCGCCGTGGTGTTCGCCTTTATTCCAGTCGCCTTCGTAACGACTGCCGTCTGGGTGCCATGCAGTGCCAGTGCCCTGGAATAAGCCGTTAACGAAGTGCCCCTCATAGCGAAGGCCCGTTTCGTCGATCCAGGTGCCATCTCCGGTTTTGACGCCGCCAATCCACCGGCCGTTTGAATAGTTCACGGTGGTGTATTGTTCGAGTTGGCCAACTAAAGTAAGTTCTTGGCCAGCTTTGAGGGCGATGGAGTTCTCCCAGGGCTTGTATCCGGGCTTTTCGATGGTGACTTGGTAACGGCCGGGGGGCAGTTCCAGATCAAGCCGAGTGGCGCCGTATTTTTTACCATTGATGGTGACCTGATCACCCACTACGTTGGAGCGAAGCGCCAGTTTGCCGGTTTTGGCCGGCTCTGCGAAGTCGAGCAGTTCAGGCTCCTCTGGACGCGGCTCCACCCCGAATTCTTCTGCGGTGATGGTCGGTTCAGAGGCTGGAATAACGGTTGTGGGTTGTTCCGTTACGGCTGGTTCTTTCGGTGTTGGGAGGTTCGAAGCAATGGCTTCTGTCCGCTCAGGCGGTGGCTCCGGATGCTCTGGAGGGGCTGAGGCCTCGGTGGCGGTGTTCGCAAGGAGCGAAGCTATGACAGGCTCACTGTGGCTTTCCAGCATCGGGTTATGCTGCACTGAGGCTAAGCCTGCGGTCATGAGTAACATCAGAGCAAGCGCGTTGACGAACATCAGCGGTCTGAAATCGACCATGATAAAACCTCTTGTCCCAACTTCCTGGATGCTTTTTATTATGGATCCATCTTAACCACTGTCTGCAACGTTATGTAACAGAAAGTGTCTGAAGTTGGTCAGAATGCAGGCCAAATCACATTTTGTCGGGAAGCTGGTCATGATTGAGACGTTCCCACGACTTCATGTACACATCTGCCTCATATTGGTACGGCGACCGGAACGGTGTTAACACGAAGTCGAACACGAGAAAAAAGGTGCCTATCGAGAACCAGGCAATCATCATCGTACTGATGGTGGTGGCTTGCTCTTCCGGGTTGGAGTCGATAAAACTTTGCAGTACCGGGATCATATCTGTGGCCAGTACGACGGGGTTGAAGCTGGCCATCACGAAGGGGAACCAGAACGCCAGAAACACCGGGAAAAAACCGTAAGACCAGAGCAAACGGCGTAGAAGGTAAACGCTCACCTCGCGCCAGAATTTATGACGAATCTCGGGGACTTTATGAATGCGTTCTAGATATTGGCGACGTTCCGCCCACCACGCGGCTACTTCGGGAGCGTCAATAGTATTTGTTGAATGGGTTTTGTCTGTCATGGATCGGCAGGCTACCTAGTTGAGTTTGTTCGATGCATCATATCCGATAGTACGTGTTACCCTGTAATTCTCCAATTGTTCAATGCATAGGATTGTTTTAATGGCTGCAGTGACCGACAACGCAATTCATCCGGCTTTCGAAAAAATTCGCAGTCACCGGATCAGTACTCTTAACCTCGATGTGGAGGAATATCTCCATAAGAAGACCGGAGCCCGCCACCTGCATCTGGCCGCGGATAACGATGAGAACGTGTTTTTTGTAGCCCTTCGAACCTTCCCGATGGATTCAACCGGGGTGGCTCACGTTCTTGAGCACACGGCGCTGTGCGGTAGTGAGCGTTTTCCTGTGCGCGATCCGTTCTTCATGATGATTCGCCGTTCGTTGAACACCTTTATGAACGCGTTCACCAGCAGTGACTGGACGGCATACCCCTTTGCCAGCATGAACCGGAAGGACTTTGATAACCTGTTGACGGTGTATTTGGACTCGGTATTTTTCTCCAAGCTTGATCCGCTGGATTTTGCGCAGGAGGGGCACCGTTTGGAATTTGAGAAACCGGATGACCCAAGCAGTGATCTGGTCTATCGGGGCGTGGTTTACAACGAGATGAAGGGGGCGATGAGCGCGCCGACTTCGCAGTTGTGGCAGAACCTGTCCAGCCACTTGTTCCAAACCACGACTTACCACTACAACAGTGGTGGCGAGCCAGACCATATTGTTGATCTGAGCTATGACGATCTGGTGAAGTTTTACCGTCATCATTACCATCCGAGCAACGCTATTTTTGCGACTTACGGGAATATTCCCGCGTATGAGCACCACGAAAAATTTGAAGAGCTGGCGTTGAAGCGTTTTGACCGTCAGGAAATCAAACTGCCGTTGCACGACGAAAAACGCCTGTTTTCCCCGATGCGGGTTGAGCAGGGATACGCAGTCAGTGAGGGCGAAGACACAGAGGCTAAAACTCACATTGTGATGGGTTGGTTGTTGGGTCATAGTTTTGATCTGCAAGAGAATCTTGAGGCGCAGTTGTTGGCTTCCGTGCTGTTTGAAAACAGTGCTTCACCGATGATGCGGGCGCTTGAGACCACGGACATCGGTCATGCGCCGTCGCCTATGTGTGGTCTGGAAGACTCCAACCGTGAAATGACCTTCGTGTGTGGCATCGAAGGCAGTGAGCCGGGCCGTCGCAATGACCTGGAGGCGCTGGTAGAACAGACTCTGGCTAACGTCGTTGAGGAAGGCGTCAGTCCGGAACGGCTTGACGCGATTCTTCATCAGTTGGAATTGCACCAGCGGGAAATTGCCGGTGACGGCTTCCCTTATGGCCTGCAGCTGATCATGCAGTCGATTTCGCCGATGGTTCACGGTGGCGACCCGGTTGAGTTGCTGGATCTGGAGCCGGTACTGGCGACACTTCGGGAGAAAATTAAAGACCCGGAATATGTGCCGAATCTTATTCGCCGCAAGCTGTTTGAGAATCCACACCGAGTGACGTTGACCTTGCGCCCGGACGAAAAGCTGGAAGGTGCGCATCAAGCTGCGCTGAGGGAGTCTCTGGCCAAGCGCAAGGCTAGCCTCACTGAAGAAGACATCAACGTGATTGTGGAACGTGCCAAAGCCCTGGAAGAGCGGCAACTCCGCAAAGACGACGACTCTATCCTGCCAAAGGTCGGCTTGTCCGATGTTCCGTTGCAGATGCCGGAGCCCGAAGGCCGGTACGATGCTGAAACCGGCGCAACCCTGTATTCCCGTGGAACCAACGGGTTGGTATACCAGCAGATTGTATTGCCTGTTCCTGCGTTGAGTGAAGAAGAGCTTTTGCTGTTGCCTTACTACACCACTTTGATCTCGGAAGTTGGGTGCGGTGAGCTGGACTATCTGCAAATGCAGGATCGTATTTCGGCGGAATCCGGCGGGATCGGAGCTTCGTTTCTTACGAAAGGGCGGATCGATGACGTGCAGGCGATGTCAGGGTATCTGATTTTCAGTGGTAAGGCGCTGGCCCGAAACAGTGGCGCATTAACCCAACTGCTGAAAGACGTATACACCGGTGCGCGGTTTGATGAGAAGGAGCGTATTCGAGAGATTATTGCTCAGGTTCGTGCGCGTCGAGAGCAGGCGGTAACCGGTAGTGGTCATGCTTTGGCAATGGGAGCGGCGGCGCAAGGTTTGAGTCCCGGTTCCTGGTTGAGCTTCCGTTTGGGTGGTCTTGCTGGTATTCGCGGTACCAAAGAACTCGACAAGTCTCTGAACGACGAAGCGGCGTTGAGCCAGTTCTGTGCGAGCCTCGCGGCCCTGCACGACAAGATTGGTAAGCAGGGGCGCCAGTTCCTGTTGATCGGCGAAGAGTCCCAACTGGCGCCAATGCTGGATAGTGTGAAAACCAGCTGGCAGGATGAGGGTGATCAGGTAGAGAGCAGCTGGTCTATGGATCCGGTGAGCTACAAAACTCAGGAAGCCTGGTTGACCTCCACTCAGGTGAATTTCTGCGCCAAAGCGTATGCGACGGTCGCAGTCGATCACCCGGATGCTGCCGGGTTGACGGTATTGGGCGGATTCCTGCGCAACGGATACCTGCACCGGGCGATTCGTGAAAAAGGCGGGGCCTATGGTGGTGGAGCCGGACAGGACAGTGTGAACGGCGTGTTCCGTTTCTTCTCCTACCGTGATCCGCGCTTTGCCGAAACGCTGGACGATTTCGACGCAGCGTTGAACTGGTTGCGTACGGAGGAGCACGATGAGCAAGCGCTGGAAGAAGCCATTCTGGGCGTAATTGGCCAGCTGGATCGTCCGCATTCTCCGGCAGGGGCAGCGCGACATGCGTTCCACAACAATTTGTTTGGCCGTACGCCAGAGCAGCGCGCGCGGTTCCGGGAGCGTGTGTTGAACGTGACGTTGGATGAAATGCGCCGAGTGGCGGATGTCTGGCTGAAGCCGGAAGATGCCAATGTAGCGGTCGTCACAAGCCCTGACAACCGCGAGGTGGCGGAACAGTTAGGCCTGAGCATTCAGGAACTGTAAGAGCAGATCGTCAGGAATAAAAGGGGTGGGGGACGCGAGTCTCCCGCCCCTTTTTTATTGGGTCGGCTTACCGGTGGCGTTTGAGTCCGGTCGAAACCATGATGCGAGTGGAAATCTCTTCAACGGAGTAGGCCGTGGTGTTCAGATAGGGGATGCGCTCCCGTTTGTACATCAGTTCGATTTCTTCCACTTCATGCATGCATTGCTGCATGGAGGAGTAGCGGGAATTGGGGCGGCGTTCGTTGCGGATGGTGGCTAATCGCTCCGGCTGGATGGTCAGGCCGAACAGTTTTTGCTTGTGGGGCCGCAGTGCACCCGGCATTTTTTGGTCGTCCAGATCTTCTTCGGTGATCGGGTAGTTTGCCGCTTTGATCCCGTATTGCAGCGCCAGATAAAGGCAAGTGGGTGTTTTGCCGCTTCGGGAGGCGCCGATCAGAATCAAGTCAGCTTCGTCGTAATGTCGCGTTCTGGCACCGTCGTCGTTATCCAGTGCGAAATTCACCGCATGAATCCGGCGCTCGTAACTGCTGACGTTGTTGATGGCGTGGGATTTCCCGACTGAGTAAGACGAGGACGAGTTCAGTTCTCGTTCCAGCGGATTCAGAAAGGTGCCGAAGATATCAACCATGAAGCCTTTGGCGTCGCTGACGATCTCCCGAATGGCGCTGTTGACGATGGTGTCGAACACTAACGGGCGCTCGCCATCGATCTCGGCGGCGGTATTGATGCGTTTGACCATTTCCCGCGCCTTTTCTTCATCATCGATATACGGCACCGTAATGCGTTCAAATTCGATCTTTTCAAATTGGGCTAACAGCGCGTGGCCCAGTGCTTCGGCGGTCAGGCCGGTGCCGTCCGAGATAAAAAAAGCGGTTCTTTTCATGGTTTCATCCACTCAGGTTTTGAGGCGGTTCCCTAGGTAATTTCCGCAGCTTACAGTATTATACTCGCCAGTTTCGAGACTCCGCGCCACTCAAGATACAAGGGAGACCACGCTTTGGAAGATTACATTATCTGGTTTGACCACCTAGGAATGTCCGA
>NZ_JAXMOY010000031.1:0-9830 GCF_034669625.1 Marinobacter sp. | reverse complement strand
CTTACGACGTCTGAAAAAACGAGCCATAACTTAACTCCTAACTCCGGTGAATTACTCTTCTTCGCCTTTGGACTCAGTGCTCTGGCTTTCGCCAGACTCAGCCGAACGGCGTGGACGATCTTCTCCGCCGGAACGACGGTCCTCACGGGACTCAGCGGCTTTCATCGGAGACAGATCAGTAACGGCCTCGTCGCGACGCAGAATCAGCTCACGGATGATGGCGTCGTTGAAGCGGAAGTTATGAGTCAGCTCGTCCATCGCAGCCTGTGAACATTCAACGTTCATCAGCACGTAGTGAGCTTTGTGAATCTTGTTGATCGGGTATGCCAGGTGACGACGGCCCCAATCTTCCAAGCGATGTACCTGACCGCCATCTTCAGTGATGAGGCCGGTATAACGCTCGATCATCGCGGGCACTTGCTCGCTCTGATCCGGATGTACCATAAATACGATTTCGTAGTGACGCATGAGTTCTCCCTACGGGTTAAACAGCTTTCGGCTCAGATGATTCCTTTCGGAACCGCTCCAAAGCATGGAAAGCAAGGAGGTGACAGCTAAGCTGCCGGCTTCTTTTTGCTTTGTTGACAAGGCTTTGTATGAAACTGCCAGATCAAAAGCGAGATTCTGATCCCCTGAATACAGGCAATACAAAACCACCCCTTCTAAAAGGGGTGACGTATTCTATGCCTACATGGGGTATCGTGCAAGGATTAACCGGTTCGTTGGCGCAGCGCTTCGTAAAGACAAACGCCCGTCGCCACCGAGACATTCAGGCTATCAACATGGCCGTGCATCGGAATGTTCACCAACTGATCACAGTGCTCACGGGTAAGACGGCGCATGCCTTTACCTTCAGCCCCCATCACCAGCGCCACCGGCCCCTTGAAATCAGCCTGAAACACATTGGCATCCGACTCTCCCGCCGTTCCGATGAGCCAAACACCCTGATCTTTCAGCTCGCGCAGAAAGCGGGCCAGATTGGTTACCCGAACAAACGGCACGGTTTCAGCAGCACCACAGGCGACCTTCCGAGCCACTGGCGTCAACGTCGCCGACTTATCCTTCGGCACGATAACCGCATGCACACCAACGGCGTCAGCGGTGCGCATGCAGGCGCCCAGATTGTGGGGATCAGTGACACCGTCCAACACCAGCAGGAAAGGCGGCTTATTACTTGACGCCAACTGCGCCAACAAATCCGCTTCGGTCCACTCGCGGCTTTCCGAGACTTCGGCAACCACACCCTGATGCACACCGGCCACGCGCTCATCCAATTCGCGACGATGAACAACACTCCAGCGCACTCCCAGGCCATCCAGCGCCTCGGTCACCGATTTTACTCGCTTGTCTTGTCGACCGGTTTGAATCCAAACACGCAGCAAACGCTCCGGCTCCCGCTTCAGCACTGCATCCACGGCATGCCAGCCAAATACATATTCCTGAGACACTAGCGATCAATTCCTGTGTTACTGGTTACTTGCGGCTCTTGCGCTTCTTACTGGCAGGCACCGACTTGTCTTTAGCACCCTTTTTAGATGCCTCTCGGGCCGCCTCGCTGGCCAACCGCTCTTTCGCGCTCACGGGCTTTCCAGACTTACCACGCTTACTACCCTTGCCGGCCCGATCACCTTTGCCACGCGGTTCTCGCTTGGCGATATCCAAAGCGTCTCGGTCAGCGGTACGTTTTTGAGGCTTGCTGGTCAGCTCCAGATCAATCTTACGATCCTCCAAACCAACCCGTACAACTTTGACTCGAACCTCATCACCCAAGCGGAAACTCACCGCCGTGCGCTCCCCGATCATACGGTGCTTCGCCGCATCATGGTGGAAGTAATCGCCACTGAGGGTCGACACATGCACCAGGCCTTCGATGTAGATATCCGACAGCTCTACAAAAAAGCCAAAGGGCACAACCGCCGCAATCACACCGTCATATTCCTCGCCCACGTGATCCTTAAGGAATTCACACTTGAGCCAGGCCATCACGTCGCGGGTGGCATCATCGGCCCGCCGCTCTGTCATCGAGCAATGCTCACCGAGCTGCTCAACTTTGGCATAATCGTATGGATAAGCGGCCAATCCAGCATCCAGCTCTTTAGGCGACACCACATCCTTTTGCACTTCAGGATTATGGATGCAGGACTTAATAGCCCGATGCACAATCAAATCCGGATAGCGGCGAATAGGCGACGTAAAGTGCGCGTAGCTGGCAAACCCGAGACCAAAATGACCACTCTCTTCAGGGCTATAAACCGCCTGACTCAACGAGCGCAACATGACCATCTGGATCACATGAGCATCCGACCGGTCAGCCACCTCAGACAGCAACTGCTGATAATCTCCCGATGTCGGCCGATCACCACCACCCAGCTGGAGGCCCAGCTCACTGAGGAACAATCTCAGTTTACCCAGACGTTCTTCGGATGGGCCATCGTGTACCCGATAGAGCGCAGGCATTTTATGTTTTTTCAGGAACCGAGCCGTCGCCACGTTGGCGCACAGCATGCACTCCTCAACGATCTTGTGAGCATCGTTACGGTGCACCGGAACGATTTCTTCGATCTTGCGCTCCGCATCGAAAACAACCTTTGTTTCCGTGGTCTCAAAATCAATCGCTCCACGCTCGGTACGCGCCTTGCGGAGCAGCTTATAGAGCTCATACAGGTTATGCAGGTGCGGCAACAAATCGGCGTAGTGAGCACTGAGCTGATAACCCTGCTCGGTATCAGGGTGCTCAAGCATGGCGCTGACTTTATTGTAAGTCAGTCGCGCATGGCTGCGCATAACCGCTTGATAGAAGGTATAGCCACTGATATTGCCCGCTGCGCTGATGGTCATATCCGCCACCATGCACAGCCGGTCAACACCCGGGTTTAGCGAACACAACCCGTTGGACAGTTTCTCCGGGAGCATCGGCACGACATGGTCAGGGAAATACACCGAGTTGCCACGTTCGAATGCCTCTTCATCGAGTGGCGACTCGGCACGCACATAGTGAGATACGTCAGCAATCGCCACCACCAGCCGGTAACCGCCACGAGGGCGCGGCTCACAGTAGATCGCGTCATCAAAGTCGCGAGCCGACTCATCATCAATGGTAACCAGCCGCATGTTGCGGATATCAACCCGGTTTACCTTGTCCTTCTCTTCAACTTCCGCCGGAATCGAAGCCGCTTGCTCACCCACCGCTTCAGGCCAGCTGTGCGGGATTTCGTAGGAACGAATCGCAACATCGATTTCCATGCCGGGAGCCATATGCTCACCCAGCACTTCCAACACTCGCCCAGTTGGCTGGGTACGCACGGTTGGCTGCCGCAGAATTTCGACAACCACATACTGACCATGCACGGCCGCTCCGACATTTTCATCCGGAATCAGAATTTCGTGATTAATACGGGCATTTTCAGGAACGACAAAAGCAATGCCGCTCTCCTTGAAGAAACGCCCCACGGTCTGCTCGGTTCGATGTTCCAACACCTCAACGATTACCCCTTCACGGCGACCACGGTCATCGACGCGATCCACTCGTGCGGCCACCCTGTCCCCATGAAAGACCTGACGCATCTGGCGTGCAGTCAAAAACAGATCGGAACTGCCATCATCGGGGATCAAAAAGCCAAAACCATCACGGTGACCGGAGATCTTGCCCGTTACCAACGCAGCCTCTTCAATCGGCAAGAACGCATTCCGACGGTTACAGATCAACTGCCCGTCACGGCACATGGCAATCAAACGACGGCGCAAAGCCTCTATGCCTTCCTCGGATGCCTGCCCCAGTTCCTGACACAGGGTTTCGTGGGTGGCAGGAGCGCCGCGCTCTTTGAGGTGATTGAGGATAAACTCCCGGCTCTGGATGGGGTTATCGTATTTCTGGGCCTCACGATCAGCGTGAGGATCCCCTATGTTTTTTTTCTTAGAAACCATTCGGATCCTTGTTGTTCAGGCCGCAAACACTGCGGCAAAATTCATCAATTCACACAGTATAACGTTGCCATCTTAAACCTGCATGACAAGGGGGACATTAATAAGCACAAATACCGTGAAAACTTTTTTTCGCTAAAACGTTTGACAGGTCAGAAAGGAATTATTAAAGTACGCGCCATCGGTTGAGGGGCACCCTTCAACTCTGGCAGAAACGCTAGTTTTCAACAAACATACAGCGCGACTGCAAATCACCTGCCGAGGTGGTGAAATTGGTAGACACGCTAGCTTCAGGTGCTAGTGGGGGCAACCCCGTGGAGGTTCAAGTCCTCTCCTCGGCACCATTTCCTCCCCCAGGAAATGGCGTAAACAAACACCTTCTTTATCAGTAGCAACAAGCCTATACGCTTGGTTTTCAATGCGTCTAAAAAAAAGCGGCAGCCATCTCGACTTACCGCCCTTCGAACTATTCCGACACTTCATCCTCTAAACCATTAATCAGGTAATCCGTGAGGGTCTTATACGCATAACTCACCTGCGCAAATGCGACTCCTGCGCTCTCCCGAACCGACTCCCCGCAGGCCGTTATAGGTCCGGCATGCTGAAACTCTGCCTTATGAATATAATTCACAGTTTCCTCGCTGACATCGTCTTGATCCAGCTTTAAGTAGGACAAATACCACTGAAAAGCGCCGTCCACTGAGTCGACCCGATCAAGACTGGCCACCGCCGAGTTCTGCACCGGGTACTGGATCAACCGCTGAACATCCAACTCCAGAGCTTGCCCTGAAGAGGACTTAGCGTAGCTCCGGTGATCATATTCGTAAGCGCCGCTGTAGCTATTATTTCCCGCAGAAATCGTTACATGGAACAACCGAGTCACATAAGGGATCTCTAGAAGAGCATTCTCATCCGCGGTCCCGGACGGCTCACACGCATCACCTGTTCCGGCCTCCCAGAACTGCTCCTCTCGCTTCAACTCGCCACTCGCTTCAATGCGATACCCGCTAACCCGGGCTCCTTCCAATTCCTCAGCCGGCGAATTCTCAAGCAAAAGCGAGATTGCCCTATCAGGAAGCCCTGACACTGACTCAACAACGGCACTCTTGTCCGACCAGCTCCACTCGATTTCAGCCATCCCATCCAGCTCCGAACTGTCCGGTTCAAGGCCTCGCGTGACCTGATGACACAACGTAACGGTGTCAAAGTAAGCTCTTTTGTTTGACCAATCGAAGACGATCCGCTCATGCACTCCGCCTTCGTCGTAAAGGCTTTTGCTAAGCCCCGACAGTGAAACACTGGGCAGCCACTGGGTTTTCAACGATGCCATGTAACCATCGACTTGAACCAACCGCATCAGCTCTGGCAGCGATGGTTCCATACAGCCCCGACTGGACACCGACAGCAACTGACCGTCTTCGGCATAGTCAAACGTCAGCTCGGCAGATGGGGCCAGATCTCTTGCGGGCAACTCGCTGGTGCTGTCGGTATGCGCTGACACATTCAAAGCTGCCAGAAGCACAGGGTTACCGAGTTCAATGGGCACCACCGGTAATTGCAGCGCGTCTGGATCCACATTGACATAACTCCCGCCGGACGCCGCACTATCTACCAATGCCACCACATCGGCAGCATTCTGAACCAACGAGATGCCGAGCAGCCGGACAGCTTCCTCTGACAAAAAGCGCTCCTTCCCATCACTACCACCTTCCGCCAGAAGCGCGTTGTAGCCATCCGGAATCTGGCTTGCCATAAAACGAGCCAGCGCCTGCGCGTAGGCATGAGCCTTGTCGTCACCGGCGAGAACATAATCTTGCAGCAAATTCAGCCCGCTCAGGTCGGCATATCGTTCCGGAGGAATGTTGCCAAGCTCAGGGCTTATGGAATTTCCGACGACAGCCCGGAATCGGGCCAGCGTGGTCAGTGGGGTCACGTTGGTAATACCAGGGCCGGCCGACATCAGGAAAGCGCGCTTTACCTCAACCTCACCGCTACGGGTTTCTTCCAGAGTTTTACCCGGCAACGCGAGCGCGTACAAAGGGTAATCCCTAGGGTCTAAATCCTTACCCAAACTGCCCAGCACATCGAGTTCAGAGATATCGAGCTCGAATCGGCCACCGGCGGCCGTCATTGCGGAGGGTTCGCCATTCTCCAAAGTGTGCGTCTCACCATTGGCCAATGCGATGTCGAGCGGGCCCGGGCTGTACTGTCCGTCGCCATCCAGATCCAACCAGACGCGGGCGTCCCGAAGGTAGCCATCGATAGCTCGTCCGGAATAGGGCGCAGGCTTGCTGTAGCCAACCCCGTCAAAATCACGGCCATCAACCGGCAACTGGTCTGACTCTTCGCCACAACCGATGAGCACTAACGTTAGCAGGGGAACGGAAAGACTGATCAGGCGTTTCATCACGGCAACCATTTATCCTTGTTAGAAGGTTGTGCCGTAACTGTAGGGAATACCGAAGCCGGAGACCTTGACCGGCTTGGCAAATTGTAAAGTTTGGTAAACGACAGCCCCGCCAAGATGACCGAGGCCTATCGTTTGAGGGTACTTAGAACGAGCGAGCGACGATTTCTTTCATGATTTCATTGGTGCCGGCGTAAATGCGCTGCACGCGGGAATCGGCCCACGCCCGGGCAATGGGGTATTCCCACATATAGCCGTAACCACCGTGCAACTGCACGCACTCGTCCATGACTTTGCATTGCAGGTCGGTGGTGTGCTGCTTGAGCATGGCCGCCGTTGGAATATCCAGTTTTTTCTCCAGATGCAGCTCCAGACAGCGATCCGTGAACACCCGTGCAGCGGTAATCTCGGCCTTCAGTTCAGCCAATTTGAAGCGGGTATTCTGGAACGCAATGACAGGCTTACCGAAAGCCTTCCGCTCTTTCACGTAGTCCAGAGTCCACTGCCACGCAGCCTCAGAAGCGGCGACCGCGGCAAGTGCCACTTGCAGTCGCTCGGCCGGCAGTTCACTCATCAACTGGACAAACCCTTGGCCTTCGCGGCCACCCAGAAGGTTTTCTGCCGGCACTTTCACGTCCTGGAAGAAAAGCTCGGAGGTATCCTGGGCTTTCATGCCCACTTTGTTCAGATTCTGCCCTTTCTCAAATCCGTCCCAGGCAGACTCAACGATGAGCAGGCTGGTGCCCTTGGCGCCTTCCTTCGGATCCGTTTTGACAACAACCACGACCAAATCCGCCAACTGGCCGTTGGTAATAAAGGTCTTGGAACCGTTAAGCAGGTAGTGATCGCCGTCTTTGACAGCCGTGGTCTTCACGCCCTGCAAATCCGAACCGGCACCGGGTTCGGTCATCGCGATAGCGCCGACCATCTCCCCGGATGCCAGCTTGGGCAGATAACGCGCTTTTTGCTCGTCAGTGCCATAGTTGTATATGTAGGGGGCGACGATGTCTGAGTGCAGACTCCAGCCAATGCCTGACAACCCGGCTCTGGCAACCTCTTCCATCACCACGGCGGAATAACGGAAGTCCGCCCCGACACCGCCGAATTCTTCGGGCAAGGTCGGGCACAGAAAGCCCAGTTCACCGGCTTTATGCCAAATCTCGCGACTGACCTGACCGTCCTTTTCCCATTGCTCATGGTGAGGCGCCGCCTCTTGCTCAAGAAATTTACGAACGGAATCCCGGAAACCATCAAGATCGGCATCAAACAAAGTACGTGGAATCATGGCAGAACCTCGCGTGTTGAGTTGGCTTGTTGTCATCTTCAACAAGTCTGTGGCGAGGGGGCCCTGCACTCAATGGTGAAAACCATCAATCGCTTTGGCCAAAACCAACGCCAGCGACCACCAGGCTCCATTTTTATTCACCCCAGCGAGGCACCAGCGTTTGCGGGAACCCCAAATGATCCAGAATCCGCGCCACCATAAAGTCCACCAGATCATCAACAGACTGTGGTTGGTGATAGAAGCCAGGGCTTGCCGGCATGATGACGGCGCCCATGCGAGTGAGCTTGAGCATGTTTTCGAGATGGACTTCTGAATAGGGTGATTCGCGCAGTACCAGAATCAGCGGTCGGCGCTCTTTCAAGGCCACATCGCCAGCACGTTCAATCAGGTTGTTACTGGCACCGGTAGCCAATGCCGAAAGCGTTCCGGTACTGCAGGGGCAGATCACCAACGGGGCTTTTTCGCCAGAACCGGAGGCCGGAGACGAAAACCAGTCTTCGCGCCCAAACACCTGAATCTGACCCTCTTCGGCACCGGCATAAGCGGTGAAAGCCTCGGCCATGGCCGGCGGTGAGCCCGGCAGGCGAAAGCTGGTCTCAGTGGCAATCACAATCTGCGCTGCCCGGCTGACCATCACATTCACCCGGCAACCATTGGCCACCAGACACTGAATCAAACGCAACGCATACTGGGCACCGGACGCTCCGGTGATAGCAAGATTAACGACCTGCGGAGCCTCAGCCACGTACTTTCTCCAATTCCGCTACCAGTTTACGGTGAATACCACCAAAGCCACCATTACTCATAATGACAATGTGGCAGGTTTCCGGCAGCTGTTCCAATGCTCGGGCGATCAGCACCTCCACAGAACACTCGACACTGTGATGATCCAGTTCGCCGTGTTCTGCCCGCCAGCTTTCCACCAATTGCGGCAACCAATCCATCTCACTCAGATTGCCCCACAGCACACGGTCTGCCGCAGCGGTGCTGGGAATCAGGGTTTGCTGATGCACGCCCTGTTTCATGGTGTTCGACCGGGGTTCGATAATCGCCAGAATGGGTTCGTCGCCGACTTGATTCCGAAGCCCTTCGAGCGTGGACGTAATTGCCGTAGGGTGGTGGGCAAAATCATCGTAGACGGTCACGCCACCCACTTCACCCACCAGTTCCATGCGGCGCTTCACACCGGAGAACCGGCACAGCGCCGCCACCGCATGATCGGGCGTGACGCCCACATGGCGTGCAGCCGCAATGGCCGACAACGCGTTGCGGACGTTGTGCTGGCCGGTCAGCCCCCACTTCAACACGGCCACCGGCTGTTCGTGGTGAATCACCATAAACTGGCTGCCATCTTCCCGGAGCAATTCCGCTCGCCAGTCGGTGGTGCGGGAAATCTCGCTGCCAATGGCGGTGTCCTGAACCGGGCTCCAGCAGCCCAGGCCCAACGCATTATCCAAATGGTTATCAACGGCGGGACGAATAATCAGTCCTTGCGAAGGCACCGTGCGCACCACGTGATGGAACTGGCGTTCAATGGCCTCAACACTGTCAAAAATGTCGGCGTGATCGTATTCCAGATTGTTCAGAATCAGCGTATTCGGGCGGTAATGGATAAACTTGGAGCGCTTGTCGAAAAAGGCACTGTCGTATTCATCGGCTTCAATCACAAAGAAATCGCTGCTACCCAGCCGCGCGGACACGGGAAAATCCTGCGGCACACCGCCCACCAGATAACCGGCATCAAACCCGGCCTGATCCAGAATCCATAACAGCATGGACGTGGTGGTAGTTTTACCATGGGTGCCAGCAACGGCCATCACCCACCGATGCCTTAATACTTCTCGCGACAGCCACTCCGGGCCGGACATATAGTCGATGCCACTGTTAAGCACCGTTTCAACTTCCACATTGCCGCGGGACATCGCGTTCCCGATCAGTACCAAATCAGGCTTGGGCTCCAGATTCTCCGCTCGGTAGCCTTCCATCAGCGCTATACCTTGGGCCTCAAGCTGCGTGCTCATGGGGGGATAAACACCTTGGTCGGAACCGGTCACCGTATGACCCAACTCCCGCGCGATCACGGCCAAACTCCCCATGAACGTGCCACAGATGCCCAAAATATGTATATGCATTAGGGTATTGCCTCCGATTTGAATCCTGCCAAGCCTCTACCATACTTTCTGCGGGGTCAAGAGTCGGCATCCCCTCATGAAAAAC
>NZ_JAXMOY010000030.1:0-10419 GCF_034669625.1 Marinobacter sp. | reverse complement strand
CAGAAGAGTCGCAAGACCCGTTCCAAGCGCGGCATGCGCCGTTCACACGACGCGCTGCCAACTTCCGCGCTGTCCACTGATGCAACAACTGGCGAAGTTCATCGTCGCCACCACGTATCTCCGGATGGTTTCTACCGCGGCAAGCAGGTTGTTGAAGCGCGCGACGAGTAATACTCGCCGCGACATCTTCTGACCTGTGTCGTATGGACGAACGGTGAGTAATCCAATCACCATTGCCGTCGACGCCATGAGCGGTGATCGTGGTGCCGAGGTGGTCGTCCATGCTGCGCTGGAAGCAGTGCGTGAAAATGAGGCCTTGAGTCTTGTTCTGGTAGGTATCCGGAGCGAGCTCGAGGCTTTGTTGCATGGCGAGCACCCTAGAATCGGCGTTGTTGAAGCTGCTGATGTGGTGCGCATGAATGAGCGCCCCTCCCATGCTTTGCGCCACAAAAGAAATTCCTCCATGGCCATTGCTCTTGGCCTAGTTCGTGATGGTGAGGCTCAAGGCTGTGTCAGTGCCGGAAACACCGGTGCGTTGATGGCTTTCGGGCGGTCCTTGATCCGTATGTATCCAGGGATCGAGCGGCCTGCTATCGCTAAACTCATCCCCTCTCTTCGTGGTCGTTGTCTGGTTCTGGATCTCGGTGCCAATGTCGATTCCAGCGCCGAAAATCTTTTTCAATATGCTTTGATGGGTTCATTGATGGCGTCCGCTGTCTCCGAGCTTGCTGAGCCTCGTATTGCCCTGCTGAACGTGGGTGAAGAAGAGATAAAGGGCAATGAGCAGGTTCGCCTTGCGTCTCACATGCTCGCCCAGTCCGAGACTTTGAACTATATAGGGTATGTCGAGGGTAGCGACCTGTTTCGGAACGTTGCTGATGTTGTAGTCTGTGACGGCTTCGTTGGCAACATTGCACTCAAGACGGGTGAGGGTGTTGCAGGGTTGCTGATTGAGTTGCTGGAGCAGGCGTTTACCCGCTCTATGTATGGTCGCATCGTAGGTTTGTTGGCTCGGCCGGTTATGGGGCGATTATTGCAGCTTATGGATCCGTCCCGGCATAACGGCGCCAGCCTCTTGGGGCTTCAGGGCGTGGTTATCAAAAGCCATGGTAATGCCAATGAGCGAGCCATGCTTGCAGCCATCCGACAAGCGGTGTGCGAAGTGACCCATGAGGTTCCCCGCAGAATTAATGAGCGGCTTGACGACTTGTTGTTTTAAGTCGTTTGAGACTAAAGTCGGCCCGCATTAACTTACTTTATCGCGGATAATTGGCCTGGCTTGTACTATTGGCTAATCTCCACCAATCCCCAATAACGATAAGATCGCGTCTATGAAATCAGCGTTTATTTTTCCCGGACAAGGTTCTCAGTCGGTTGGCATGTTATCGGGTGCTGCTGAAGCATGGCCGATGATCGCTGAAACCTTTAGTGATGCTTCTAATGTCCTTGGCTATGACCTCTGGCACGTATGCCAGAATGGTCCGGCCGAGGAACTCAATCAGACAATGGTTACTCAACCTGTGCTGTTGACTGCCAGTGTAGCTCTGTGGCGCCAGTGGTTGGTGTCGGGTGGACCTCAGCCCAATTTTGTGGCGGGCCATAGCTTGGGCGAATACAGTGCTTTAGTGGCTGCCGAGAGTCTGGATTTCGTCGAAGCCGTTAAACTGGTGCGGCTGCGTGGCGAGCTTATGCAAGAGGCTGTGCCGGCTGGCGAAGGCAAGATGGCCGCGATACTTGGGCTAGACGATGCAGAAGTGATTGCGGCTTGCGAAGAGTCTGCACAGGGTGATGTGGTTGCAGCTGTTAATTTTAACGCACCGGGGCAGGTGGTTATTGCAGGTTCTTTGGCCGCTGTAGAGCGAGCTATTGAAGCTTGTAAGGCCCGGGGAGCTCGTAAAGCGATGCCACTGCCGGTCAGTGTGCCGTCTCACTGCGCTTTGATGAAGGGCGCTGCTGAAGAGTTGGCGGATGCGTTGGACGATGTGCGTTTTAACGATGCTGTCATTCCGGTTGTGCAGAATGTTCATGCGGGTGTGTCAACAGATGCGGATACGCTTAAATCCAATTTGCTGAAGCAGCTTTATTCTCCGGTGCTGTGGACGGATTCGATCCGCACGCTGACCAGCGAAGGTGTTGGTGTGGCAGTTGAGTGTGGCTCAGGCAAGGTTTTGGCCGGATTGGTCAAGCGTATTGAGCGTGGCTTGCCGGTCCACGGTATCGAAGACTCAGATTCTATGGCTAGTGCAATAGACGCGCTTGGCCAATCCTGATAGACGGAGTAGGTTATGTCGTTGGAAGGCAAGGTAGCGCTGGTTACCGGGGCGACCCGGGGTATTGGTAAGGCTATTGCTCACGAGTTGGCGCGTTTGGGTGCCGAAGTGGTTGGTACCGCAACGAGTGCCGAAGGCGCTGACTCTATTTCAGAGGGGCTGAAAGCGGTCGGGTACAACGGCTACGGTCTTGTGATGGATGTGGCTGATCCGGCAAGCATTGATGCCGGATTGAAGCAGATCGCCGAACAATCAGGCGCACCGCTGATTCTGGTCAATAACGCGGGTATCACTCGTGATAACTTATTGATGCGTTTGAAAGACGATGACTGGGCAGCGGTTCTGGAAACCAATTTGTCCAGTGTTTATCGGACCAGCAAGGCCGTGCTTCGAGGCATGGCGAAGGCCCGTTGGGGTAGGGTGATTAATGTAAGTTCTGTGGTTGCCAGCATGGGTAATCCAGGACAAGGCAACTACTGTGCTGCGAAGGCTGGGGTTGAAGGTTTTACTCGCAGTTTGGCGAAAGAGATGTCAAACCGGGGTATTACCGCGAACTGTGTTGCTCCGGGTTTTATTGATACCGATATGACGAAAAAACTGGACGAAAAGCAGCGTAACGCTATGCTGGAAATTATACCGGCAGGGCGTTTGGGTGAGCCGGAAGAGATTGCTTCCGTTGTGGCTTTCCTGGCGTCTGATGGTGCTGCCTACGTTACTGGCGAAACGATTCATGTGAACGGCGGCATGTATATGGGGTAAGCCCCTTATAGGGCGGTAGTGCAACCCCTTGTCGCACAACATGTTTAACTGATCCCCTGCTTGTTTGCAGGTAGGGTTTAAACTAAACTGGCAATTATTGAGTTGCTTGGTTGACACTAAAGTGAGGACATTATGAGTACAGTTGAAGAGCGCGTTAAGAAGATCGTATGTGAACAGTTGGGCGTTAAAGAGTCCGAAGTTCAGAACACATCTTCTTTTGTAGAGGATCTTGGCGCTGACTCACTGGACACCGTTGAGCTGGTTATGGCCCTTGAAGAGGAATTCGAAACCGAAATTCCTGACGAAGAAGCCGAAAAGCTGGGCACGGTTCAGAACGCGATCGACTACATCGTCGCGCACACCTGATACTCTGCTGATCAGATTGCCAGGCGAAAGCCGTCCTTTTTGTAAATTGAAGGACGGCTTTTTTATTGGCCGAACATCAGTAAGATTGATGGATATTTTTAAAGAACAATCAGGTGAATGAGGATATGAGTAAACGACGGGTTGTTATCACGGGCATGGGGATGCTTTCACCAGTGGGGAACGATGTAGCGTCCTCTTGGGCGGCAGTGTGTGCCGGGCGGAGCGGTATTGGCGCTATCGATCGCTTTGACGCAACCGATTACAATACGCGCATTGGTGGTGCCGTCAAAAACCTCGATATGGAACCCTGGTTGTCCAGCAAGGAAGCGAGAAAACTTGACCCTTTTATTCACTATGGTTTGATCGCGGCACAGCAGGCGGTGGATGACAGTGGGTTGGAGCAATATGACAAGCTCGACCGTGAACGTGTCGGTATTGCGATTGGCTCCGGTATTGGCGGCCTGGAATACATAGAAAAAAACATTATCCAGATGGAGAAGTCCGGACCTCGTAAGGTCTCTCCTTTCTTTGTGCCGGCTTCGGTCATCAACATGATTTCGGGTAACGCTGCCATTCGTTTTGGTTACAAAGGCCCGAACATTGCCATTGTGACAGCCTGCACCACCGGCACCCACAATATCGGCTATGCGGCGCGCACCATCGCTTACGGTGATGCAGATGTTATGTTGGCGGGCGGTTCAGAAATGGCGACGACGCGTTCAGCGGTTGCCGCTTTCTCGTCTGCACGGGCTTTGTCGACACGCAACGATGAGCCGGAGAAGGCCAGTCGCCCTTGGGACAAGGACCGTGATGGCTTTGTGTTGAGTGATGGGGCTGGTGTGCTGGTGCTGGAAGCGCTGGAGCACGCTCAAGCTCGTGGCGCCACCATTTATGGTGAGGTTACAGGGTTTGGCATGAGTGATGATGCCTACCATATTACGTCGCCCCCAGAAGGTGGTGAGGGTGCCGCCCGTTCAATGGCCAATGCGATTCGCGATGCGGGCCTGTCGGTGGACCAGGTGGATTATATTAACGCCCACGGTACTTCCACTCAGGCAGGTGATATTGCTGAAGTAGCGGCGGTTAAGTCGGTCTTTGGTGAACATGCTGAAAACCTCGCGGTAAGCAGTACTAAATCGATGACTGGCCATTTGCTGGGTGCGGCGGGAGCTGTGGAGGCGATATTCTCGGTTTTGGCTGTTCGTGATGGTATTTTGCCGCCGACCATTAATCTTGATAACCCGGCTGATGGGTGTGATCTGGATTTTGTGCCACATACCAGCCGAAAGGCTGATGTTAAAGTGGCCTTGTCCAACTCGTTCGGCTTTGGCGGTACCAACGGTACGCTGATTTTTAGCCGATTCGAGGACTGAGTCAGCTGTGGTAACGTTATATTGGGCGGAAGATGGTTGTATTCCGCCCGGTGATCGGGGGCTGGCCTATGGAGATGGGCTGTTCGAGACCATCAGGATCGATGATGGCTGCGCCCCCATGCAGGCGTACCATCTCGACAGAATGACCCGAGACGCCGCACGTTTGCGCATTCCCATTACGCGAGTAGAGCTGGAGCGAGCGTTTCATCACGCACTCCAGCGTTATTCCGCTCTTTATCTAGAAAGCTCTTGGGTTCTCAAGCTGATGCTCACGCGAGGTACAGGAGGGCGTGGCTACCGTCCGACGCCTGACTTGAAGCCAAATCTTCTGATTTCCCATGCCATCGTGCCGCCTCCGGCGCCAGCGGGTGGTGTGAATGTCGATTTCTCTCGTGTCCCACTCACGGTGAACTCCCTGTTTTGCGGTATTAAGTCTTTGAACCGGATCGAGCAGGTGATGGCGGCGTCGGAGCTTCAAGACGATGTGTTCGAGGTCCTGATGGCGAATGCTGCCGGCCATGTTGTGGAAGGCACTCGGACCAATCTTTTCATTCAAACAGACGACGGCTGGCGCACGCCGCCACCCCACTCCGTGGCGGTGATGGGGGTCATGCGAAGGTATGTTCTAGAGCGCCTGCACGCGAACGGTGAGGCGGTTCATGAAGCCCCAATTTTGCCGGACGACATGCTTGCGCCGAACTGTCGCGGAATCTATCTGACCAACAGCGTGCTTGGCGTGGTGTCGGTTCGCACTCTAGCTGGACAGAATTTGCCTGTTACCGGCCGCCTTGCGACAATCTGCGGTTCCACTCCAAAAATGGAATAATACGTGTGTTCAGGAAGTTAATAGTTTCGGTTTTTGCGCTGGGTATTATCGCAGCGGCGGCTATAGGCCTGTGGGTCTGGCAGGGCTTAGACACGCTGAAAAAGCCAGTGGCACTTGAAGAACCTGTACTGTTCAGTGTTGAGCACGGCACTTCGTTTAATGGCTTGGCACATAAGTTCGCCCAGCAAGGACTGGTTCAGGATTCGCTTTGGTTGCGGCTGTATGGTCGTTTGAAGCCCGAGCATACTCGCATCAAAGCGGGGGATTACGAGCTGACGCCTGGGATGACGCCTCTGGATATCGTTGAGTCCATGGTTGAGGGCAAGGTTAAGCTGTGGGCGGTCCAGTTCATCGAAGGTTGGACATTTGCCGACCTGCGCAGTGCGCTGGCCAAGTCTGAGAATCTGGAGAAAGTGACAACCGATTGGTCTGACGAGCAGATCATGGAGTCCGTTGGGGCTGGTGATCAGCATCCCGAGGGCTGGTTCTTTCCGGATACCTACATGTTTAGCGGCAGTGAGACGGATCTGGATATTCTGAAGCGCGCATACAGCCGCATGGCAAGTTTGCTGGAGCAGGAATGGGCGGAACGCGCCAAAGATCTTCCCTACGAGACGCCGTACCAAGCCTTGATTATGGCTTCGATCGTGGAGCGTGAGACTGGTGCGCCCTATGAGCGGCAGCAAGTGGCGGGTGTTTTCGTTCGGCGACTCGTAAAAGGGATGCGCCTGCAGACAGATCCCACTGTTATCTATGGCATGGGTGATAATTACGATGGGCGAATCCGCAAGCGCGATTTGCGCACGCACACACCTTACAACACCTATCGTATTGATGGGCTTCCACCGACACCGATCGCGCTTCCGGGACGGGATTCTATTCATGCAGCATTGCACCCGGATGATGGTGATACCTTGTACTTTGTTGCTCGAGGTGACGGCAGTCATAAATTTTCAAGAACCTTGGCTGAGCACCAGAGGGCCGTCAGGGCTTTTCAGTTGAATCGTAAAGAAGGGTATCGGTCATATCCGGTGCCGGGCGCTAATGCCAACAACGGCGGAGATGACTAATGGCAACTCGAGGCCGTTTTATTACCTTTGAAGGAACCGAGGGCGTGGGTAAGTCTACCCAGATGAAAAATGCCGCGGCGACCCTGGAATCTATGGGTATTGATTGTGTTGTGACGCGGGAGCCTGGCGGTACGCCGGTGGCGGAAAATATTCGTGAGCTTCTGCTGGCGCCGCGGGATGAGTCGGTTCATGAAATGACCGAACTGCTTTTAATGTTTGCGGCTCGAGCTCAGCATCTGCATACCCATATTTTACCTGCCTTAGATTCCGGTAAGTGGGTGTTGTGCGACCGGTTTACCGACGCGACCTTCGCTTACCAAGGGGGAGGGCGCGGAGTGTCTAAAGAGCGCATTGCGGTTCTTGAAGCCCTGGTTCAGGGCGACGTGCGTCCTGATCACGTTATTTTGTTGGATGCGCCAGTAGAAACGGGTATGGCTCGCGCCAAAAATCGTGGTGAGCTGGATCGCTTTGAGCAAGAAGATGTCGAGTTTTTTCAGCGTATTCGCAACAGCTATCTCGAGCGCGCTACCGCCACTCCAGGTCAATACCATATTGTGAATGCCGCGTTACCGCTGGAGCAGGTTTCTGAAAGTGTGGCGGCTTTGCTCGCCGCTCTGGTCAAAACGCCACAGTTAGTAGGGTAGGGAAATGCTTGA
The DNA here is from genome assembly GCF_034669625.1 of Marinobacter sp. Lineage (GTDB taxonomy): Bacteria > Pseudomonadota > Gammaproteobacteria > Pseudomonadales > Oleiphilaceae > Marinobacter. The sequence continues at coordinate 3,099 of NZ_JAXMOY010000030.1, read as the reverse complement.
TGCAAGGATCGTAAAGCTCCCCGCGAATGCTCAGCAACATCATCACGAGCACCATCAAGTTGTCGTGGGTGTTCGTGGCGCTGCTGAGTTGAGTGTCGATGGTCTAGGTGCGTATCTCGATACGTGGAAAGCTTGCCTGGTGCCCACAGAGATCGAGCATGACTTTTGCGGTGATCAGCAAAACCACGTGTTAGTGATCAACCTGGATCCCCACAGTGCGGCGTTTGGATCCTCTGCTCATCGAGAATACGAATTGCTAGCTCGACTGTTTGATAAACCGTGTACGGTTCAGATGGATCATCGGTTGCAGGGCCTGGTTCAATATGCCGCGGGTGAGTTTGACCGTGCGCCGAATAACGACCCTCTGCACCGTCATCTGGGTGCAAGCATTCTGTATAGCATGGCGGATCGGGTTATTGATGGAGCGTCGGTCAAACCCGCTCGTCACAGTGTTAGCCCGGAAGCAACCCGCCGTTTTATTCTTGATAACCTGCACCGAAAAATAACCGTAAAGGACCTCGCGGGCGAAGCCTGTTTAAGCGTTAGTCGGTTCCACGAAATCTTTCGGGAAGTGGCCGGAATTACTCCTCACCAGTTTTTGTTACGAACCCGTCTCGAGCAGGCTGCCAGTTTGCTTGCCTGTAGCCAGCTGTCGGTGTCTGAAATCAGTTACCGGACAGGCTTCTCATCCCAAAGTGCTCTTACCAATGCGTTGCGCAAATACAAAGGTACAACGCCCTCAAGGCTCCAAATTCGCGAAAATGTCGCATAAATTCGGTCGTAATGCGCAGTACCGGAGGATTGTGCAAAAGAATCGTAGGATTTCGTAAGCCGTGGGTCGGTAGTAATACTAACTTGTGTAGCCTGAAGTCCCGTATAGCCGATTTGTTGTTGATTTCAGTCGCAAAACACTGAAGTTTAACTATATTGAAGGAGTATCCGTGCGAGGTACGCTTCGCTCCAGTGAGGATGGCATCGGCTAAACAAGAATAACAGCGTAGTGGTCTGGCCTGAGCGCCAGAGCTGCGCTTGGAGAGCGGATATAATCCGACTCATTAAACCGGAGGAGCCTTATGGCTATTGGTGTTTGGATCAGTCTTTTTGCTTACTTTGCGCTCATGATTGCCATCGGCATTTATGCAATGCGCACGTCTACGTCTTCCTCGGAAGACTACATGTTGGGTGGGCGAGCTCTTAGCCCGAAAGTAGCGGCTCTGTCGGCCGGTGCTTCTGATATGAGTGGTTGGTTGCTGCTGGGTCTTCCGGGCGCGTTGTATGTGTCTGGTTTGGCGTCAGCGTGGATCGGTATCGGCTTGTTCGTGGGTGCGTTCTTCAACTGGGTGCTGGTAGCGCCCCGCCTTCGTGAGCAGACCGTTCATTATGGCAATGCCATTACCATCCCGTCTTTCCTTGCTAACCGTTTCCCGACGAAAGCTCTTTCGCTAAGGACTGTGTCCGCGATTGTTATCGTTGTGTTCTTTGCGGTGTACACCGCTTCCGGTTTGGTTGCTGGCGGTAAGCTGTTTGAAAGTGCCTTTTCTGGCATCTTCAATTTTGGTGGTTTGACCGACTACTCCGTCGGTATTGTGATCACCTTGGGTGTGGTGCTGGCTTATACCGTTGTAGGTGGCTTCCTCGCGGTGAGCATGACCGACTTTGTTCAGGGCTGCATCATGATGCTGGCTTTGGTCATTATGCCGGCCGTTGTGCTGTTCGGCGAAGGCGGTGGTGGTTACGCCCAGGCTGCACAGACTCTTAACGAAGTTGATCCGACCTTGTTGTCCTGGACGGACGGTTTGACCTTCGTTGGTTGGTTGTCTGCCGTCACTTGGGGCTTGGGTTACTTTGGCCAGCCGCACATTATTGTTCGCTTCATGGCGATTCGTTCTTTGAAAGATGTACCGACAGCCCGAAACATTGGTATGGGTTGGATGGGTATCTCTCTGATCGGTGCGGTTTCTCTGGGTGTGTTCGGCCGTGCTTATGCGGTTCGCAATGGCCTGGATATTGCCGATCCGGAAACCATCTTCATCATTTTGTCTGACATGCTGTTCCACCCGCTGATCACTGGTTTCTTGTACGCGGCTCTTCTGGCTGCTGTTATGAGTACTATCTCCAGTCAGCTGTTGGTGTCGTCTTCTTCTTTGACTGAGGACTTCTATCGCCTGTTCCTGCGCAAAGAAGCAACGGATCGTGAGTGCGTGAACGTAGGTCGTGCATGTGTTGTAGCTGTTGGCTTGGTTGCGGCAGTGATTGCATCTGATCCTGACTCTCAGGTACTGGGTCTGGTCAGTAACGCATGGGCAGGCTTTGGTGCCGCCTTTGGTCCGCTGATCCTGCTGTCTCTGATGTGGTCCCGCACTAACGGTGCTGGCGCCATTGCTGGCATGATTGTCGGTGCCGTCACCGTTATGGTGTGGATCTCTATGGGCTGGAATGGCAGCTTCATGGGTGGTCCAGGCGTCTATGAGATTATTCCTGGCTTCTTTGCTGCGTTGATCGCCATCCTCGTGGTCAGTTCGGCTACAGCGGACGCCGGTGAATACCAGCATATCGAGCGGTAATCTGTCCGATTACGGCACGCCGTAAGTGAAAGGGCTCCTAAGGGAGCCCTTTTTTGTGGCTAAGGAAAGTGCTAAAGGGGGAATTAGGCTCCGGTGTGGGGTAGTTTTTCTGCAGGGAAAAAGATGTCTGAGCATGGCGAGTTATTTTTCCCGTAAGAAAAGCTACCCCGCGGCGGAGCCGGGACATGCGCACGGAGGAGCTATTTGGCAGGCACAAAAAAACGCCAGCCCGAAGGCTGGCGTTTTCATGGAGCTAAACCGAAAAGGAGTGCTTAAGCGACAGTCGCTTCAGACGCCTTCTGGGTGTAGTTCTCCATCTGGTCAAAGTTGAGATACTTGTAGATCTCAGCTGACATGCTGTCCAGATCTTTAGCGTACTCCATGTACTCCTGAGGAGTTGGAAGTTTGCCAAGGATCGCGCCAACAGAAGCCAGTTCCGCAGAGGTCAGGTACACGTTGGCACCATCGCCCAGACGGTTCGGGAAGTTACGGGTAGAGGTAGACAGAACGGTGGACTTCGCAGCCACACGTGCCT
>NZ_JAXMOY010000029.1:0-13715 GCF_034669625.1 Marinobacter sp. | reverse complement strand
CCGCAGCTTACAGTATTATACTCGCCAGTTTCGAGACTCCGCGCCACTCAAGATACAAGGGAGACCACGCTTTGGAAGATTACATTATCTGGTTTGACCACCTAGGAATGTCCGATGTTGACCGTGTTGGGGGCAAAAACGCGTCCCTCGGTGAAATGATCAGTAATCTGGCCAATGCAGGTGTTACCGTCCCAGGCGGTTTTGCCACTACAGCACATGCATACCGGGAGTTTCTGGCGACTGACGGGCTGAAAGAGCGTATCGATCAGGCTCTGGATGCGCTGGATGTTAATGACGTCAATGAGTTGGCCCGGGTTGGCTCACAGATTCGCCAGTGGGTGATCGATACCGATTTCCCTGAGCCGCTGGAAAAAGCGCTCAAAGAAGCCTACGAGAATCTCCGCGCGGGCAACGACACCATGGCCGTGGCGGTGCGTTCTTCTGCAACTGCCGAAGATCTTCCAGACGCTTCGTTCGCGGGTCAGCAGGAAACCTTCCTGAACGTGGTAGGCCTTGAGCAGGTGCGCACGTCGGTAAAAGAAGTGTTTGCCTCTTTGTTCAATGACCGCGCCATTTCTTACCGGGTTCATCACGGCTTTGACCACAAGCTGGTTGCGCTGTCTGCCGGTATCCAGAAAATGGTTCGCAGTGAAACGGCATCCAGTGGCGTTATGTTTACGCTGGATACCGAATCCGGTTTCCGGGACGTCGTGTTTATTACGTCTTCTTATGGCTTGGGTGAAACCGTTGTTCAGGGCGCCGTTAACCCTGACGAATTTTACGTTCATAAACCCACGTTAGCCGCTGGACGCCCATCCGTGCTGCGCCGGAATCTCGGTAGCAAAGCCATCAAGATGGTTTATCACACAGAGCCGGGTGAAGGTAAGTTTGTTGAAACCGTGAAGGTGGACATGGAAGAGCGCTCACGCTTCTCCATCACCGATGCGGAAGTAGAAGAATTGGCCAAGCAGGCCATGATCATCGAGAAGCACTACCAGCGTCCGATGGATATCGAATGGGCGAAAGACGGTGACGACGGCAAGATTTACATTGTCCAGGCTCGTCCGGAAACCGTTAAGAGCCGCGCCTCTGCCAACGTGATGGAGCGTTACCTGCTGAAAGAAACCGGCAAGGTACTGATCGAAGGCCGCAGTATCGGCCACAAAATCGGCAGTGGCCCCGTAAAAATTATTACCAGCATCAACGAAATGGACCGTGTTCAGCCCGGTGATGTTCTCGTAACCGATATGACAGACCCGGATTGGGAGCCTGTCATGAAGCGTGCGTCTGCCATTGTTACCGATCGTGGTGGCCGTACCTGTCACGCGGCGATCATTGCCCGTGAGCTGGGTATTCCGGCGGTAGTGGGCTGTGGCGACGCCACCGAAGAATTGAAAGATGGTCAGAACGTGACCGTTTCCTGCGCGGAAGGGGATACCGGCTTTATTTACGAAGGCGCCCTGGATTTCGAACTGCGTGAGAACACCGTTGATTCCATGCCGAACATTCCGTTCAAGATTATGATGAACGTAGGCAACCCGGACCGTGCATTCGATTTCCAATCGCTGCCCAGCGAAGGTGTGGGTTTAGCCCGTCTGGAATTCATTATCAACCGTATGATCGGTGTCCATCCGAAGGCCTTGTTGAACTATGACGGCCTGCCGGGTGACATCAAGCAGACTGTCGACAAGCGTATTTCCGGTTACAGTTCACCGGTTGATTTCTATGTCGATAAGCTGGTTGAAGGCATCTCCACTCTGGCGGCGGCGTTCGCTCCGAAGAAGGTGATCGTTCGGTTGTCGGACTTCAAATCGAATGAGTACGCCAACTTGATTGGCGGCACCTTGTACGAGCCGGATGAGGAAAACCCGATGCTTGGCTTCCGAGGTGCGTCTCGCTACATCTCGGAAACCTTCCGTGATTGCTTCGAACTGGAGTGCCGCGCACTGAAGAAAGTGCGTGATGAAATGGGCTTTACCAACGTTGAGGTCATGGTTCCGTTTGTCCGGACGGTCGGAGAAGCAGAGCAAGTTGTGCAGTTGCTGGCTGAGAACGGCCTGAAGCGTGGAGAGAATGGCCTGCGCGTGATCATGATGTGTGAGCTGCCTGCCAACGCTATTCTTGCTGAGCAGTTCCTGGAGCACTTTGACGGCTTCTCGATAGGCTCGAACGATTTGACGCAGCTGACTCTGGGGCTCGATCGAGATTCCGGCATCATTGCCCATCTGTTTGACGAGCGAAACGATGCGGTCAAGGCCCTGTTGTCCAGCGCTATTCAAGCCTGTCGGAAAGCTGACAAGTACATTGGCATCTGTGGTCAGGGCCCATCGGATCATCCTGATCTGGCCAAGTGGCTGATGGATGAGGGTATCGATACGGTATCTTTGAACCCGGATTCCGTTCTGGATACCTGGTTCTTCCTGGCTGACGAAAAAATTGACTGAACTGCAAAACGGGAAAGGAGAACGAGAACGTGAGCAACATTATTACTCCGGATCTGTGTGATGAGTTTCCGGAAGTGCAGGTTGTAGAGCCTGGCTTCAATAATTACGGTGGCATCCGTCAGTTCGGTGGCGAAATCGTGACGGTGAAGTGCTTCGAAGACAACTCTGTGGTCAAAGAGCAGGTAGGCCTGCCCGGCAATGGCCGTGTGATGGTTGTCGACGGTGGTGCTTCAAAGCGCAATGCATTGCTGGGTGATATGCTGGCGGAGAAAGCGGCCGAGAATGGCTGGGCCGGATTGATCATCTATGGTTGCATTCGTGATGTTGACGAGATTGGTCAGACCAAGCTGGGCGTTCAGGCGCTGGGTACGGTGCCGCGTAAGACGGAAAAGCGCAATATTGGTGACCTGAACATCCCGGTTACCTTCCATGGCGTGACCTTCCATCCGGGTCAGTATGTCTATGCCGATAACAACGGCATCATCGTATCCGAGAAGCCTCTGGTATAAGACTGGGTTTTCTCAGCGGATAAAAAAACGGCGACCCATCGAGTCGCCGTTTTTTTGCTAGAGGTTTTATCGGACTTCAAGGATGTTGATGCCCAAAATGTACCCCGAGTCGTCCGGTGCGCAGCGTAGAACTTCTCCGACTGTTTCAAGAGGAGGGAATTGGTCCCCTGCGGCTTCCATGACGGTTTTCAATTCTGCGCCAACCGGAAAAGGGCGATCAACCTGGAGCTGCATACCTGCGGCGCTGAGGTCTTGGCAAATTCCAGTGATACTTTCACCGTTACTGTCAGTGATCTGGATTTTACTGTTGACCTGCATCCGGTAAAAATCACGCTTTTCCGAATAGTCTTTCATGGTTAGGCCCAGTTATCGGTTTTCCGAGTCGGCTTGAGCATAGGAATAATCAGTGCCAGCAGCACGCCGCCAAAGACCAGTCCGGCTCCTAGGAGCATGAAATCGGACTCGCGGCCAGCTTCCAAACGCTCGTTTTCTGCGGTCAGTATTTCCAGATCGTTTCGCAATTTCTGGTTTTCTTCACGCAGTTCGCGACTGCGACGTTCCAAATTGATGGAGTCTGCCGCAATGCTTTTGATTTTGGTAAGTTCATCTTGTAGATTTTCGGTCTGGTTGGCCAGATTGTTTTCCGCGTTTTGTAGAGTGTCACGCTCTGTGGTTACCGCGGTCAGTTGCTCTCTCAGGTTGGCAACGTCTTGTTTCGCTTTTTCCAGTTCGCGGGTAGCGCGAGCCAGCTGATCTTTGGCAACTGGGGTCTTGCTGATGTACTGAGAGGAAACCCAGCCAACGGTGCCTTTCGGAGTGCGAACTTTCGAGTACCCTTCCTGGCTTTCGATCAACTCAAGAGGTGTGCCTGTTGGTACCGCATTCTCGATGATTCGGAACTGAGTACCGGCGCCCGATCGAACGGGGAGGTAGAGTTGGTCGTCAACCCACACGGTTCGCGCCTGAGCTACGGAAATGGAGCTAATGATAAGAAGAAGGCTTAGAGCAAGGCGGAGCGGTGTCACTGGTTGCATTCCCTGAGTTTGACGATAGTAAGATTATATAAGGCAGCAATTTTGTCACAGCTTGACCGGTATTCAAGCAGTCGCGCGTTACAATCCGCTCATGCTGTGTGCGGCCGCTTATATTGCGCTGCCTTGTAGTGGTTAAGGTAATACGACTTTGTACGGTTTTACGGTGACCGATTGGTAGACGCCGGCCTCAACGTACGGATCTGCGTCTGCCCAAGCTTGTGCTGATTCTAGAGAGTCGAATTCGGCAATGACCAAACTGCCGGTAAAACCGGATTCTCCCGGGGCCTCAGTATCAATCGCTGGGTGAGGGCCGGCCACGAGTAGACGGCCTTCTGCTTTTAATGCTTCCAGGCGAGCGAGGTGTGCCGGGCGCGCCTGCTTGCGAAGTGCCAGACTGTTCGAAACGTCTTCGCTCATAATAGCGTAGTACATAGAGTGCTCCAATGTTGGTTGGTCGGGCCAGTGTTAGGGCGTGCAGCGCAAGGCTGATACACTGGTAGCCACATTCTTATCAGGATTGGTTGTGACTATACCTCAAGACCCAAAACCATGCATTGATCTGCATTGCCATAGCACCGCCTCTGATGGCGCCCTCGCACCGGCAGAGCTGGTTGCCCGTGCTGTTGAAAAGGGTGTGAGCCATCTTGCTCTGACTGACCACGATTCGATTGCTGGGCTGCCGGAAGCGAAAGAGGCTGCCGCAGCAGGCGGACTAACGCTGATTAACGGTGTTGAATTATCGTGTGTATGGCGCACGTACACCATTCACGTGGTGGGGCTCGATTTTGACGAAACCAGTCCGGCATTTCTGCAGGCGTTGTCGCTTCAAAATGAAAACCGCTGGGAGCGAGCTCGTATCATTGCGGATAAGCTGTCCCGCCTGAAGGTTGACGCCCTGCTTGAAAAGGCGACGGCGCTGGCTGGTGGTGATGTACCGGGTCGTCCACATTTCGCTCAGGCACTGGTGGATGCAGAAGTGGTTCCGAAGGTGGCTCATGCGTTTAAACGCCATCTCGGAGCGGGTAAGCCTGGCGATGTGAAGGCCTGTTGGCCGGAACTGAGTGAGGTGCTGCAATGGATTCGAGACGCCGGCGGCATTGCCGTGCTGGCACACCCGCGCAAGTACAAGCTGTCCGCCACCCGGTTGCGGGAGTTAGTGAGCGATTTTGGTAAAGCGGGCGGGCGTGCGATTGAGGTTTCTATTGCCGGCCAATCCAGCGGCGATTTGGGTTTTGTAGCGGAGCTTACGAGGCGAGAGGGTTTGCTGGCTTCCCAAGGCAGCGATTTTCATTTCCCGGGAGCGGGTTGGTGTGAGCTTGGCCGTATAACAAAAATGCCAGAAGGGCTGGAGCCCGTCTGGCATCATTTCCGTGAACCTGTTCGCGGGTAACTTACTCCGGCGAGTGGAACAACAGGTACAGGTCTGTCAATGAGTCAGGGATGGCTTCTGCCATCCGGCCTGCAACTTGTTCGTCTTCACGAGCGCGCTGGAAGTCTTCGTCTTCGAACAGTCCAGAGAGTGTCAGGATCGGCACCATCAGGTCTGCTACTTCCTCTTCAGCGGCTGCTTCCATCCACTTATCTTCGTTTTCGAGGAAGGTTTCGACGAAGCCCGCGCACCAGTTTTCCAGTGCGTTCATCGGGTCACCGTCTTCTGGCTCAGGAAGTTCCAGCGCGTGACCCATATCCAGAGATTGGGTCATATCACGGGTAAGGCTGCTGACGCACTGAGCGAAGACCTCCGGCACCTTGCCATCCGGCAGGGTGTCGGAGCCAGTGGCCAGGCGGAAGAGGTCTTCCACCTGCAGATTGACCGGTCCGATCACGCTGGCACAGACAGCTCCGTGCAGACCGAAGAAGTCCAGGGCATCATCACCCCAAGGTTCTGCAAAGAGGATGTCTTCCAATGCTTCGATGTCGGAATTGGTCAGCATAATCAATTATCCTCGGCCTTTTTGGCTTGTTCGGCCGCTCGCTGGCGCTTGCGGACTTCTCTTGGATCGTTGTAAGCGCGGCCTGGAGTCACCGGCACGTCGATAGCGCTGGTTGCTTCCGGCTTGGCTGGCTCGGGCTTCGGCTCGCTTTCAGCTTTTGCTTCTGGCTTCGGGTCGGTCTTAACGGTTGCTTTTGGCTTTTCCGTGGTTTCAGCTGGCTTCTCAGCCTTCTCAGCCTTCTCAGCCTTCTCAGCCTTCTCAGCCTTCTCAGCCTTCTCAGCCTTCTCAGCCTTCTCAGCCTTTGGGGCTTCGGCTTTAGGTGTTTCAGCTTTGGCGTCGCTGGCTTTTGCTTCCGGGGCAGAGCTAGTCTCTGCTTTTGGAGCTTCTGCCGGCTTGCTGGCTTCTTTGTCTTTGCTGTCAGCTACGGGCTCGCTTGCCTTAGGCGATTCGCTGGCTTGCTCAGCTTTAGTTTCTTTGGCGGCCTGAGGCTTACGCTGGCGAGACGCTGGCTTGCGCTTCTCTGGTTTGCTTTCGTCCGCCTTTGCGTCATCTTTGCTCTCGGAAACAGGCTTGTCCGCTTCGGCTGCTTTCGGTGCCTTGCTATCTTCTTTGGGCGCTGCATCCTGATCTTTGGCTGTAGGCTTGGGTGTTTCCGCCTTTGGCTCGTCAGTGGCAGGCTTGCGCTCTTCAGCTTTAGGGCTTTGCTCGGCCGGCTGTTTGGCCTGAGTCTGGGCGGTAGCGTCTTTAGCTTTAGCCTCAGTTACCGGGGCAGCTTGTGGTGCTGAAGATGGTTTTTCTTCAACGGCTTTTTCTGGCTGCGTGTCTTTTTGATGCTTGTCGCTGCGCTCTGCTTTACGAGCGGCCGGTGTAGAAATCGGTGCTTCAGCAGAAGAGCCGTCACGGTTGCGCTGACGACGCGGCTTGCGGCGTTTGTCGTCAGCCGCTTTGTCGGACGTCGGGGCTTTCGGGCTGGACGGATTGTCGCGGGTGTCCTTTTGCTCCTTCAGATCCTTCTGGTCTTTTGTGTCGCGCTGCGGACGGTTACGACCCTGGCCACGGTTTTGACCTTCTTTGCGACCATCACGCCGGCTGTCGCTGCCCTTGTTATCGGAAGGCTTATCTTGCGGGTTTTGACGTCCCTGAGCACCGCGGTTTTGATCGTCATTCCGGTTAGGGCGATTACGGTTGTTCTGGCGCCGTTCGTTGTTGTTACGGTTGCCTCCGCGCTGGTCATCGCGGGCTACCCGTGATTTCCGGCGATCCTGACGGTCAGGGCGAGCCTGTGGGCGGCGGTTATTGCTGGCATTTTTCGTGGCTTGGTCGTTGCCAGAAGCGGTTTCGGATTCACCGCTAAAGAAGCTCGCGATTTTCTTGCACAGCTTGCGGAACGAGCCTTCGTCAGTTTCTGTCGGTTGAACTTTGGCTGCGACGGCTTTGGCTGCCGGAGCCGGAGCGGGGCGAATTGCTTTAACAGCCGCTTGCTCACGAACAGGTTTTTCGGTGCTTGTTACTTCAACAACGGACTCTTCTTCGCGTTCGTTGTATTCGTGTGCAACCTGATGGCTGGAAACGTGCTCAGGTGAGGCTTCGTCCTGGCGCATGCGAAGGATTTCAAAATGTGGAGTTTCCATGTTCGGGACAGGTGCGACCACAATGGAAACGCCTTGGCGGGCTTCGATGTCTGCCAGCTGCTTGCGCTTTTCGTTCAGCAAGAAGGTTGCAACAGAGACCGGAACCATAGCACGGACTTCTGCCGTTTTTTCCTTAGACGACTCTTCATAGATCAGGCGCATAATGCTCAGCGCCAGAGATTCGATACCTCGGATGGTGCCTTGGCCTTCGCAGCGTGGGCAAACTTCGCTACGGGTTTCGCCCAGTGAAGGGCGTAGACGCTGGCGGGACATTTCGAGCAAGCCGAAGCGAGAAATCTTGCCTACTTGTACACGGGCGCGGTCAATTTCCAACGCTTCGCGCATCTTCTGCTCGACTTCACGTTGGTGCTTGGCCGGTGTCATGTCGATGAAATCGATGACGATCAGGCCGCCCATGTCGCGCAGGCGAAGCTGGCGAGCGATTTCTTCAGCAGCTTCCAAGTTGGTTTGTAGAGCAGTTTCCTCGATGTCGTGACCTTTGGTGGCCCGAGACGAGTTGATATCGATAGAAACCAGAGCTTCAGTTGGGTCGATAACAATGGAGCCACCGGAAGGCAGTTTTACTTCGCGCTGGAAAGCGGTCTCGATCTGGCCTTCGATCTGGTAACGGCTAAATAGAGGGATTTCATCTTTGTACAGCTTGATCTTGTTTTCGAAGGTCGGCATCACGGCGCGAACGAAGCTCAATACATCCTCGTACACAGTGGGTGAGTCGATCAACACTTCGCCGATATCCTGGCGGAGATAATCGCGTACAGCACGGATGATGAGGTTGCTTTCCTGATGGATCAGGAAAGGCGCCTTGCGCTCATCGGCAGCTTGGGTGATGGCTTCCCAGAATTGAACCAGGTAATCGAGGTCCCATTGGAGCTCTTCCGTGGTACGACCAATACCGGCGGTACGTACAATGATGCCCATGGACTTGGGTACCTGTACGCCGTTCATGGCTTCTTTTAGCTGAGCGCGATCTTCACCTTCTATGCGGCGAGAGATACCGCCGGCACGAGGGTTGTTGGGCATTAGCACCAAATAGCGGCCTGCCAGAGAGATAAAGGTGGTCAGGGCTGCGCCCTTATTTCCACGCTCTTCTTTGTCGACCTGAACGATGACTTCCTGACCTTCAGAAAGCACATCCTTGATGTTGATTTTGCCTTCGATCTGACCAGGTGATTTCTTGAAGTATTCTTTGGAAATTTCTTTCAGGGGCAGGAAGCCGTGGCGATCTGCGCCGAAGTCGATGAAGGCCGCTTCAAGGCTGGGCTCGACTCGAGTGATTCTGCCTTTGTAAATGTTGGCTTTTTTCTGTTCGCGGGTGCTGGATTCGATGTCCAGATCAAACAGTCTTTGGCCGTCTACCAGTGCTACGCGCAACTCTTCAGGATGAGTTGCATTGATAAGCATTCTTTTCATGGGAAAAGTGAGTTCCTGTCGTTTGTTAAGACAGGAAACCGGTGACGTTCGCATCAGCGAATCGGGATTTGCGTGCCGCGGGCCCTGAATTAGCAGGGCAGGCCGGCGGCCAGACGAGTCATACCTTTATGGGTTTTGACCCTGTATGTCTGAGACCACCGCTGATTCTTCGGCTGCCTGACGGCAGGGAAAGATCGAATAGGGTGAGTGTCTGTTGACGCATAATATCCGTTTTCAGGTTCACACAATCTCCTAGGTCTCACGTCGTGTTGGTAAGCTGACGGCCCGGTTTTGCGTGGTAGTGATTCTTCGCGATGTTTCCGTCCGACGGTTTCCTGGTCGGTTTTTTTCTTCTCCCGAGTAGGTAACAGCCACTCTATGGTCTGCCCTGTGCGTCGGGAGTTTGTCTCACGCCGGGCCCGGTAATGATTGGGTGTTCGGCGTTCAATCTATTAATCAGTGTCGGTATACTGCTGCCGCTCCGGCTTCTGAACGAAATTCTTCAGGCCGTAGACAAACGGCAGAGCACGTCGGAATATAACAGTAAACCAGTAGCTGTACAATCCTGTATCCAAGCGCCCGGCGCAAGCCGGTAATAAGGTATTTCATGTCTCAGAAACCGGCTTCCCGAAAGCAACCCCCAAAAGCTCGCCCGGCGCGTCGTGCCTCTGAAGGTCATGGGGCCAACTCCAACTCGGCCTCGCAGCCAGTTGGGAAAGTGCAAAAAGGCGTTCAGTTTGTCGAGGTTGATGCGGACATGGCTGGGCAGCGAGTTGACAACTTTCTTCTCGCCCGGCTTCGCGGTGTGCCCAAAAGCATTGTTTACCGTATTGTCCGAAAGGGTGAGGTTCGGGTTAATAAAGGACGGGTGAAGCCCGATACCCGTGTGAATGAGGGTGATGTTGTTCGTATTCCGCCTATTGTTCAGCAGGCGAAGCCCGAGCAGCCGAAGCCGGGCGATCGTGTCCAGAATGTGGTTGAAGCTGCGGTGGTGTTTGAAAATGCTGAAATGTTGGTTGTGAACAAACCGGCGGGCATTGCTGTCCATGGTGGCAGTGGTCTGAGTTTTGGATTGATTGAGGTGTTGCGATCTTCTCGCCCTCAGGCAAAGTTTCTCGAGTTGGTGCATCGCCTGGACCGCGATACCTCGGGGTTGGTGATGGTGGCTAAGAAGCGATCGGCGCTTCGTTTCTTGCAGGATGATTTGCGCCATAAAAGAATGCGTAAGCGTTATCACGCGCTGGTTATTGGTTCTTGGCCGAAAAAACTAACGCGTGTTGCTGAGCCGTTGTTACGCTACGAGATGCCGAACGGTGAGCGTCGGGTGAAGGTGAGCTCAGAGGGTAAGGAGTCTCTCACCTTATATAAATGCTTGACGGATTTTGACGGCTACACCTTGGTAGAGGCTTCGCCGGTGACCGGCAGGACGCATCAGATCAGGGTGCACAGTGCGTGGGGAGGTCATCCGATTGCCGGCGATGATAAGTATATGGACGATGCAAGTTTGAAGGCTTTCAGGAAAATAGGTGGCGAGCGCTTGATGTTGCATGCCCGATCGCTGGAATTTCGAATGCCCGGCACTGAAGAGCCTATGTTTCTGGAGGCGCCGTATGATAAGGCTTTTGGCAAGCTTGTTGATCAACTAACTCGACGCAGTAAAGGTTTGCAGAGATGAATGTAAAAGCGGTGATATTTGATTGGGATGGAACGCTGATTGATTCTGTTGATCACATTGCAGAAAGTCTGCACCAAGCGGCTACGGAGCTTGGTTATCCGAATCTGGAAATTGAAGCCTATCGTGACATTGTTGGATTAGGCATGATTGAGGCCCTTCAGAAGTTGTACCCCGGCGTCAGCGATGGCGAAATTGCCCGCATCAGAGAGGGTTATTCCGGTTACTTCTTTAAAAAGGTAACCACACCCCAGAACGTATTTGATGGTATGGCAGATGTGGTTTCCGATATTCGGACCTCCGGCCGAGGGTGCTCGGTGGCAACCGGGAAGAGTCGGCGGGGGCTAGCTCAGGCGTTGACAACGAGTGGGCTGGGGCATCATTTCGATACCTCTCGCTGTGCCGATGAAACCCGTTCGAAGCCAGACCCTTTGATGCTTGAAGAGATTCTTGAGTTTTACGGTTACCAGCCCGAAGAAGCTGTGATGATCGGTGACACGCACTACGATCTGGAAATGGCGCAGCGAATTGGTATGCCGTCTATTGGAGTTGAGTGGGGTGCCCATTCGAGAGATGTGTTGCAGGGTTGTCAGCCGCACGCGGTGGTGGGCTCGGTTGGGGAGCTGCGTCGAGTGCTCGGGCTTTAAGGTGTTTTTGGTAAGAGTTTGCAAGTTAAGGGATAACTGATGAGTGATTCGGAATCGGGCAGGGGCGGTATTTTTGGTTCGAAGAAGCCGGCGATGCCGCCAGAGTCGAGCCGTGATTGGAAGTTGATCGAAAAGCTGGTGATGTCGCTTCAGGCCGAACAAAAGCGGAGTCGGCGTTGGGGTATCTTTTTCAAGCTGCTCACGTTTGTCTATTTGTTCGCGTTGATTGTGATGATTCGGTCGCCCATTGGTGACGGTATGGGGGTGTCTGCTGAGCAGCATACCGCGTTGGTCGAGCTGACGGGTCCGATAGCCGCCGATGAATTAGCGAGTGCCGATAATTTGGTCGGCGCGTTGCGAGCGGCGTTTGAGGCGGAAACCTCTAAGGCTGTTGTTTTGCGGATAAACAGTCCGGGCGGAAGTCCGGTGCAGTCTGGATATGTTTATGACGAGATCAGGCGACTACGGGAAGAGTACCCTGAGAAGAAAGTGTATGCCGTCATTGCGGATGTAGGGGCTTCCGGGGCCTATTATATCGCTGCGGCGGCTGACGAGATTTATGCTAATCGCGCCAGTCTGGTCGGCTCCATAGGTGTTGTCGCTGGTGGGTTTGGGTTCAATACGCTGATGGAGAAGCTGGGTGTAGAGCGCCGCTTGTACACTGCCGGTGAAAACAAGGCTTTTCTTGATCCCTTCACGCCCGAGCGTGAT
The DNA here is from genome assembly GCF_034669625.1 of Marinobacter sp. GTDB lineage: Bacteria > Pseudomonadota > Gammaproteobacteria > Pseudomonadales > Oleiphilaceae > Marinobacter. Next base: position 1,702 of record NZ_JAXMOY010000029.1, on the reverse strand, counting down.
GAAGATGTGGAATTCTGGCAGAGCGTTCTGGAAAACACCCATAAGCAATTTATTTCAGCCGTCAAGGAAGGTCGTGGTGATCGGCTGGTCGATGACGAAAAGTTGTTCAGTGGTCTGGTATGGAGCGGTCAGCAGGCGCTGGAGCTTGGCTTGATTGATGGTTTGGCTAGTAGCTCCTGGGTGGCGCGAGAAGTGGTTGGCGCCGAGGAGTTGGTGGACTACAGCCGGGGACCTTCGCCTTTCCAGCAGTTTGTGGATCAGCTGGGTGTGTCTTTTGGCGAAGGCGTGGCTGCTCATCTGCTGGAGTTCCGGCTTGAGTTACGCTAGTCGGCCGCTTGATGGTTGGTTAGTCGTTGAGGAGTGAGTTGATCCCAAGCTCACGCAGCATGTCATTAAGTGCGATTAACGGTAGGCCGATGAGGCTGTTTGGGTCTCGGCCTTCCAGGCTGCTGAATAGAGTGATGCCTAAACCTTCCATTTTGAAGCTGCCGGCACAGTCGTAGGGCTTCTCTTTGTTCAGGTAGCCGGTGATTTCGTCTTCCGAAAGGTTTCGAAAGCGCACGATAAAAGGCTCGCAGTGTGTTTTTAGTGTGCCGGTTTGGGTGTCGAGTATGGCCAAGCCGGTGAAAAACTGGACGCTCTGGCCGCTGCTGGCGCTCAGTTGAGTTGTGGCTTGTTCGTGCGAGCCGGGCTTGTTGAGCAGGTTGCCATCGGGGAGGGTGGCTACCTGGTCGGATCCGATAATGAGTGTGTTCGGGTTGTTCGACGCCAGTGCTTGGGCTTTTTGTGTGGCAAGGCGCACGGCGAGTGCTTCGGCGGTCTCGCCTGGCTGGGGGCTTTCGTCGATATCCGGGTTGGCGCAGTCAAAGGGTAGACCCAGCCGTTCCAGCAGTTGTTTGCGATATGGCGATGACGAGGCGAGCAAAATGTTTCGTTTCATAGTGGCCTAAAATTAAGGGGTTCGTTGAGAGAATCGATTGGATTATCGTAGAATACCCCTACTTAAACGGGAAGCCCCGTCAGAAAAGCGATTAAGTCTTTGACAGCAGGCGGTCTCCTCCCTAAAATTGCGCGCCTATGACTAAAGCGCCGAACGCCGAACTTCCAAAATCTGTTGATCCCATACGGTTGGCGGAACAAAAAGTGACACTTGAGGGGGTAATACCGCTCGAGGGTCTTGCTCGTTTTGGAGAAGCGGTAGGTGGCTCGCAGCAGGGCAGCGAATGCCGCGTGAAACTGTCCTTTTATCAGGATGGTGAGCGCCGAAGAGTTGTATCGGGTGAGTTATCTGCACCGGTCACTTTGGTGTGTCAGCGTTGTATGAATGATATGCAGGTTACGCTGACGTCTAGCTTTGATTTGGGTCTGGTCAGCAGTGATGAGCAGGCTCAACGGTTGCCAAAGACGTTGGAGCCGTTCCTTTTTGAGGATTTCACGGCGGACTTGTGGGCAATGGTAGAAGATGAACTTCTTCTGGTGTTGCCGCCGTTCCCGCTTCATGAAAGGGACGAATGCCCGGCTAAGGAAGACCTTGAGGCACTGGAGCCGTCAAACGCCCCTGTCGAGCCTGAGGCAAAGAAAAGAGATGATAATCCGTTCAGCGTGCTGGCGGGTTTCAAGACGACTAAGCATTAACGTTTTCATAAATAGGTCAGGAGTTTAACCATGGCTGTACAGAAGAGTCGCAAGACCCGTTCCAAGC
>NZ_JAXMOY010000028.1:0-14788 GCF_034669625.1 Marinobacter sp. | reverse complement strand
CTCAAGCAACCTACCCGAATCCAGCGCGGGCCACGCCAACGGATTCCTATTTGGTCTTGCTCCAGGTGGGGTTTACCATCGCCGTGAACTGTTGCCAGTCACGCGGTGCGCTCTTACCGCACCATTTCAACCTTACCGGCGCCCGAAGGCACTTAGGCGGTATACTTTCTGTTGCACTTTCCGTCGACTCGCGCCGCCCAGGCGTTACCTGGCACCTTGCCCTATGGAGCCCGGACTTTCCTCCCCCGGTAAAACCGGCGGCGACTGTCTGGCGAGCTCGGGGCTGACAATACCCCTGCTGCCGCCAACGCGCAAGTGCTTTAGTTTCCCTTCATCTCCAGGGCGCGCTGATAAAGCTCATTCTTCCCCAACCCACACACATCCGCCACGATTCTTGCCGCTTTTTTCACAGGCAGCTCTTTGACCAGCATAGCCAGCAACTTATCAGCATCGACAGAGGCCTCCGCACCCGGCGCCTGTTCGGAGCCACGGATCATCACGACGAACTCCCCTTTGGAGCCATGCGGGTCAACTTGCAACTCCGACAACACCTCTCCAGCCGGGCCCGCATAGAAAGTCTCAAAGGCTTTCGTCAGCTCCCGGCCTAACACGCACTCCCGGTCGGCCCCCATCACCTCAATTAAATCTTCCATAAAGTCAGTGATCCGGTGAGGAGACTCGTAGAATACCAATGTCGCCGGCTGAAGTTTAAAACCGTCCAGCGCGGACTTCCGGCCCACCCGCTTGGCCGGCAAAAAACCCGCAAACAAGAACTGGTCGGTCGGCAAACCCGCCGCCGAAAGTGCCGCCACCAGCGCACAGGCACCCGGTATCGGAGAAACCCGATAACCCGCCGCCCGAGCCTCTCTCACCAAAATGTACCCCGGGTCAGAAATCAGAGGCGTCCCCGCATCGGATATCAAGGCGACGCTCTGTCCTTGCGCCAAAGCCTCAAGCACTTGATTCACCCGAGCCCGCTCGTTGTGATCATGGAGTGCAAGCATCTGCTTGTTTAGCCCCAGATGCTGGAGCAGCCTGCCGCTATGACGAGTATCCTCTGCCGCCACCAAATCAGCTTTGGCCAACACCTGACGCGCCCGCTCCGTCAAATCATCGAGATTTCCGATCGGCGTAGCGACAACGTAAAGCTGGCCACCGACACTAACGGGCGTTCGCTCAGAACTGGGCATAAAATGACTCCGGAGAATTAATAACACTATTTTTAAGCCGGCCCATGACAGGCACGTCATGTGAAATACGCCGGGAGCTGGTAAACTTGCCAGCTAATTAGCGGCATCACAAGCCCAATGATCCGGAGACCACCGAGCCTGCCATGATGACATACCGCAACCCATTACCTACGTTCACGCTACTTGCCGTGCTGATGGCCCTGTTTAGCGGCTGCGCCTCCATTAGCCTGGAGACTCATGTTGCCGAGACGCCGGAACAGGCAATATCAATAGCGGCCAACGAAAGCGACCCGCAAAGAGCCCAGCGCTACCTTCTCCGTATAGCCAGCAATTACCAAGAAAGCGGCAATCATCCTGCCGCCCGGAAGATACTTCTGCACGACCAGCTAAAATCCGCCCAGGGCCAGCTTCAGGAACAGTGGCGGTTACTATCCATGGCGAGCGCAATTGAGCTCGAAGACCGTGACTGGGCTAAAGCACTCGCGGCAACCAGCGCGACTGAAGACTTTCTTAGCTACCCCAGCGATCTACTCGTTCGTGCAGCAAACCTGCAAGCACAAACACAGGCTCTTGCAGGCCAACCTCTTGATGCGGCCATGACCCTGATCCTACTCGGCCAAACCGACAGCAGCACAAGCCCCCAGAACATCCATGACAAGATCTGGGACCAGCTAAAAACAGTCAGCACAACGGAGCTGCAGTCCAACACCAGCAACGCCATCGGATTTGAAAATCAAGGCTGGCTTGAACTGACATCGACACTCAGAAACACTGATAGCAACCTCGATGCGCAGGGCCGACTCATTCGCCAGTGGCAAAATAACTGGCCCGGACACCCGGCCGCACAAACATTGCCGAAAGAGCTCGCACTCCTGGCCGACATTTCTGCCTCACGGCCGGAAAACATTGTCCTGACACTCCCCCTCAATGGCCCGCTAGCCAGTGCTGGCAAAGCCATTCGAGATGGCTTCATTGCAGCCTATTACAATGACAACAGTGCAAACCAGAGCAAGACCGACATTCGGGTTATCGATACCGCAAATCAGTCTTTCCGCGACCTATACGGCAAACTCAGCTCCAGCAAAGCAGACTTGGTCGTCGGCCCCCTCGAGAAAGAAGGCCTGGCAGAACTGTCCGGAATGAACACTCTCCCGGTGCCAGTACTGGGCCTGAATTACCTGCCGAGCAACAGCAAAATCCCTAACGGCCTATACCAATTCGGACTCTCCGCCGAAGATGAAGCACGGCAAATTGCGACCCAGCTTGCCGAAGACAACATCACCCGTATTCTGGGTCTCATCCCAAATGGAGAATGGGGCGATCGGGTTGCTACCGCACTGACCGAGAAACTTCAGGAAACCGGCGTAACTGCGTTGCACGTCCAGCGCTTCTTTCCCGAGGACAACCTTCGCGCCATTACCGCTGACGTTCTTGGCGTAACGGTATCCCGCGAACGGGCCATCAATGTCGAGCGCACAATTGGCCTGAACGTCGAATTCGAACCGCGACCACGCCAAGATGCCGAAGCCATCGTGATGGTTGCAGCACCAACCATCGCCAGACAGTTCAAACCGCTATTCGCCTTCTATTATGCCGGTGACCTACCGGTGTACGCTCCATCTATAACTTACGAGGGCGTGCCCAACCCGAGCCGGGACCGCGACCTGAACAACGTTATCTTCACCGACATCCCATGGATTCTCGCGGAAGACACTCCCCTCCGCAGCGACGCGGAACAGTATCTCAGAGGCACCAAAGGCCAACTAGGACGATTGTTCGCCATGGGCGCTGACGCCTGGCAGCTCAGTAAGCGCTTGCCGCTTCTCCAACAAGTCAAAGACGCTGCCATTAACGGCCACACCGGCACGTTGACCATGACCCCGTCTGGCTCCATACACAGAGAACAACTGTGGGCCAAATTCATTAATGGCACACCGGAAGTACTGGAAACAAAATCCCCAGACGCACTCGTACCTGGCGAATAAGAACCAAGCAGCGACAAGACCATGGCCAAGGACGGCAAAAAAGCACTAGGCGACTTCTATGAGGGGGTTGCCGCGCGCTATCTCATCAGCCGCGGCATCTCGATCCTTGAACGCAACGTCTATAACCGGGGTGGCGAGATTGATCTCATCGGGCTCGATGGCGAGGCCTTAGTGTTCTTTGAGGTGCGATATCGGAAAGCCAACAGTTTGGTAGATCCGCTAAATTCAATCACACAGATCAAGCAAAAACGCTTGTTGCGAGCCGCTTCGTTTTACCTTCATCGCCACAACCTTTGGGATACGGAAACGCGTATCGACGTGGTCGGTATTACGCCGGGAACTACCAGCAAATACCGGGTACAATGGGTTAAAAATGCAATTCAGGCAGATTGATACTGGCACCATGACCAATACTGAAGAAAGAATTAATTACTGGTTTGCAAACCACATGGAACAGACAGCGCAAGCAGCTGTTACCGCAGGCCCCGCAATAGGGGGTGTGGCAGACGCGTTTGTCAGCACACTGTTGCAGGATGGCAAAATCATCGCTTGCGCAAACGGTAACGCCAACGTGTTAACTCAGTATCTGTGCACAGCGCTCCTCTCCCGATTTGATCAAGACCGGCCGGCACTTCCCGCCATCAACCTGGGCGCGGATGCGACCACCTACTCTGCAATCTGCCGGGACAACCGCTTCAACGATACATTTTCAAGGCAAGTCAGAGCCGTAGGCAAGCCGGGTGACCTGCTATTCGTGGTGGTTGACGATGGCCACAAAGCCAACCTGATTCAGGCCATACAAGCCGCCCACGACCGGGAAATGATGGTCGTAGTCCTCAGCGCACGAGCCAAATCCGACATCACCTCACTGATGCATCCCGAAGACCACGAAGTTGCGCTGAACGACCTGGCGCCTCACGAAGCTACGCCGTTAATGATGGTGATCATCAACGCCCTGTGCGACCAAATCGACGCAAAACTTTTTGGCGGATAAGAAAAAAGCCGGCGAACCGGCTTTTTTTATTTCACTACTTTCAGCGTTGGCCTGCCCGAAGGCCGGTCGTCCGCTTTCGGGGCAGGAGCTTCATCCCCTTCCGGATCAGGAAAGCCGGGTTCACTCCCGAACACCATCCCTTCGCCGTTTTCTTTTGCATAAATTGCCAGCACAGCCTGCAGAGGAATAAACACCTGCATCGGCACGCCGCCAAACCGAGCACTAAACTCAATCGCCCCGTTACCAATCACCAGACCTCTTACAGCGCCTGTGCTGATATTCAGAACAATCTGACCATTAGCCACGTGCTCTGTTGGCACCTGAACACCCTGAATACCCGCATCAACCACAATATAAGGCGTGCAGTCATTGTCCAGGATCCATTCATTTAACGCCCTTACCAAGTAGGGGCGGCTGGAGGTCATGGCAACATTTAAATCAGACACGACAACAACTCCTGATTTGGAATCCGGGCGCTAGCCATCAGCTCCGAATATCTTCTTCTAGGTCAGAAAGGCTGGCTTTAAAGCCTTCGCGACTAAAGATACTCTCCATATACTTGAGCAACGGCTTGGCCTGCTTATCCTTATCACTCAGTTCGATACCCAGAGCCGGCAGACGCCACAAGATCGGCGCAATGCAGCAATCAACTATGGTAAATTCTTCGGATAGGAAGAACGGCATTTCCGCAAACAACGGGCCGGTCGCCAGCAAGCTTTCTTTCAGCTCTTTACGAGCTGCGTCTGAAGCCTTGCCCGTTGGCTGCGCAACAATTTGATCAACCAGAGCACACCAGTCTTTCTGGATCCGATGGATCATCAACCGACTGTTGGCTCGTGCAACGGGGTACACAGGCAAAAGCGGTGGATGCGGGAAACGCTCATCCAGGTATTCCATCATGATGTTCGGCTCATACAGAACCAAATCACGATCCACCAATGTCGGTACGGCGTTGTACGGGTTCAGATCCGCCAATTCTGCCGGAGGGTTGTCCGGCTCCACATCAACAACATCAACGGTAACACCCTTCTCTGCCAGCACAATCCGCACGCGGTGGCTGTAATGACTGTTAGGGTCCGAGAAAAAAGTCATTGATGACCGCTTGGTCACAACGCCCATATAAGCTACCTCACGATTCTAAAATCGAAACAATCCAGTAAACGCAAAAAACCAGCGGGCCTTAGCGGACCGCTGGAATCTAGGATTAAGGATTATACCTTAAATCTTAATGTACGTCTTTCCAGTACTCACGATTGAGCAAGTACGCGAAGACGAAGAAGATGGCCACAAAGATCAGCACGAAAATACCAAGACGCTCGCGCTCAACTTTTACCGGGTCACCCATATAGGACATGAAGTTGGTCAAATCCCACATCGCCTGGTCGAACTCAGCACCGTTCATGCTGCCTTCGATGGCATACTCAGGACACACATCACCATGATTGATGTTGCCACTGAGCGGTTCAACAGTAGGCTTCACACCGACATTGGGCTTAACCGCACACAAACCCTGCAAGCTGACCAACACATGAGGCATACCAACGAGATTGAAAACCACGTTGTTAACGCCCAAGGGCCGGCTTTCGTCTTTGTAGAAGCCTCGCAAGTATGAATACACCCAAGACTCACCACGCAAACGAGTCTCCAGCGTCAGATCGGGTGGCGGAGCACCAAACCAACCGGCTGCCATACCTTTGTCCATGGAGTTTTTCATCAATTCACCGATCTTGGCGCCGGTGAAAATCAGATTTTCCTCGTACAGATTCGCAGGTATTTCCAAATCGTCGGAGACACGCTTGTAGCGTGCGTATTCCATGGAATGGCAACCCATGCAGTAGTTGGTGAACAACGCTGCACCACGCTGCAGAGACGCCTTATCGGTATGATCCGGAGTCATCTCGTCCAAATGGACGGAGCCACCCGCTGCCAGCCCAAGAGCCGGCAGGAATGCTATGAAAAGACCAAATATCAGCTTTCTCATTATCCTGTCACCCTCTCTGGCACTGGTTTGGTTTTTTCCATGCGCGTGTAGAACGGCATGAGAATAAAGTACGCGAAGTAGAGTGCGGTCAGGATCTGAGCGGCAGTGGTACGACCTTCCGTTGCAGGAACAATACCCAGATAACCCAGCACCACAAAGCTAACCACGAAAATCGCCAGAGCAATTTTGCTCAACCAGCCTTTGTAGCGAATTGACCGAACCGGACTTCTATCCAGCCAAGGCAACACAAACAGGATCGCGATCGCCGCACCCATAACTACAACACCCCAGAACTTGGCGTCGAGACCAAACAGATCAACCGTCACCGCACGCAACATGGCGTAGAAAGGCGTGAAGTACCAGACCGGAGCGATGTGCGCTGGCGTCTTCAGGTTGTTCGCCGGCTCGAAGTTTGGCTTCTCGAGGAACAGACCGCCCATTTCGGGGAAGAAGAACACCACGATAAAGAAGATAAAGAAGAACACCGCCACACCCAGCAGATCGTGCACTGAGTAGTATGGGTGGAACGGAATACCATCTTTCGGAATACCGTTTTCGTCTTTGTTCTTTTTGATATCAATGCCATCAGGGTTGTTGGAACCCACCTCATGCAACGCCAGAATGTGCAGAACAACCAGCGCTAACAGAACGATCGGCAACGCAACAACGTGCAGCGCAAAGAAGCGGTTCAGTGTGATACCGGAAATCAAGTAGTCACCGCGAATCCACAGAGACAGGTCTTCACCAATAACCGGAATAGCACCAAACAGGTTAACGATAACCTGAGCACCCCAGTAGGACATCTGACCCCAAGGCAGCAGGTAGCCCATAAAGGCTTCCGCCATCAGCACCAGATAAATCAGCATGCCGAAGATCCAGATCAGCTCACGAGGCTTCTGGTAAGAGCCGTACATCAGGCCACGGAACATGTGGAGGTAAACCACCACAAAGAAAGCAGATGCCCCGGTGGAGTGCAGGTAACGCAAGAGCCAGCCCCACTCGACATCACGCATGATGTACTCAACGGAGGCAAATGCACCGTCGCCAGACGGGTTGTAGCTCATGGTCAGCCAAATACCGGTAACCAACTGGTTAACCAGGACGAGCATGGCCAGAGAGCCAAAGAAATACCAGAAGTTAAAGTTCTTGGGCGCGTAATACTTCCCAACGTGCTTATTCCAGGCATCGATGACCGGTAGACGCTCATCTACCCAATTCAGAAGTTTTTGCATTACGCTGCCTCCGGATCAAGACCAACTGTCAAGGTCGCATCGTTATCGAACCGGTAAGGCGGCACCACCAGGTTCAGAGGTGCCGGCTGCCCATTAAGCACGCGGCCCGACAAGTCAAACTTGGAACCATGACAAGGACAGAAGAAACCGCCCAGCCACTCATCACCCAAGTCTGCCGGGGCAACCTCAGGACGATAGGTGGGCACGCAACCGAGGTGCGTACAGATACCCACCAGCACCATAAATTCCGGGTTAAGGGAACGGAACGTTCCGCTGATGTATTCCGGCTGCTGGCTGGTCGCAGTTGATTCGGGATCCTTCAACCGCGGAGTCATTTCCTCAATGCGATCCAGCATTTCTTTGGACCGCCGAATAACCCATACCGGCTTACCTCGCCACTCAACAGTCACCTGTTGACCCGGCTCAATTTTGTCGACATTCATTGTTACCGGTGCACCGGCCGCTTCCGCTTTCGCACTGGGATTCCAGGACGCTACGAAAGGAACAGCTGCACCGACGACGCCGACACCACCTACCACGGATGTGGCACCGATCAAAAACCGGCGCCGACCTTGGCTCACGTCGCCATTACTCATTATGGTTTTCTCCCATCAGGCGAGGCACAGACGCGGAATCACCGATACTGCGCTTCGAAAAGGACTTCACAACCCAAAATTATAAGCGAGGAAATGGTAATGAAATTAACCTTCGCTTACAAGTTAGAAAGGCCCAGTGCTGGGCACTATCCCTGCGCCAGATCAAAATTTCTAACAGTCTTCAGACACAAAAAAACCCGACCAAAAGATCGGGTTTTCCATCGGCACAAAGTGCTGATTAACGCTTGGAGAACTGCGGACGCTTACGCGCTTTACGCAGACCAACCTTCTTACGCTCAACCTTACGAGCATCACGGGTAACGTAACCCGCTTCACGCATGGCTGGACGCAGAGTTTCGTCATAGTCCATCAGGGCGCGAGTCAGACCGTGGCGAATTGCGCCAGCCTGACCACTGATACCACCACCCTTAACGGTGACATTGATATCGAAACGATCTTCAGAACCCGCAACAACCAGCGGCTGACGAACGATCATTCGAAGGGTCTCACGACCGAAGAATTCTTCGATGCTGCGACCATTGATAGAGATGTTACCGCTTCCCGGCTTGATAAAAACCCGAGCCGTGGATGACTTGCGGCGACCAGTACCGTAATTTTGTGCTACAGACATATTCGCCTTCCGTTAAATGTCGAGTTCTTTGGGCTGCTGGGCGGCATGCGCATGCTCAGCGCCGGCGTACACTTTCAGCTTCTTGAACATGGCACGACCAAGCGGACCTTTCGGAAGCATGCCTTTCACAGACTTCTGAATGATTTGCTCGGGAGCCTTGTCAACCAGCTTCTCGAAATTGATGGATTTGATTCCACCTGGAAAGCCGGTATGGCTGTAATACATCTTATCAGATGCCTTGTTGCCGGTAACCTTCACCTGGCTGGCATTGATAACAACGATATAATCGCCAGTGTCCACATGAGGGGTATACTCAGGCTTATGCTTGCCCCGCAGACGAAGGGCGATTTCGGTTGACAGACGACCCAGCGTCTTGCCGGCTGCGTCTACAACGTACCAGTCACGTTTTACAGTTTCTGGTTTCGCACTCAGAGTCTTCATTGATTCCGCCTTGAACGCTAAAAGAAACGTTAAAACCACCACCGGTACATGCAAGGCATCCGGGGGAGGTTCATACCTAGTTTGCGCTGGCACTATTCGGGGCTGAGATAGTGACATCGCCTTGAAAAGCCAGGGCGCGAAGTATACTCGAACCCCATAAGAAAGCCAACCCTACGTGGCCTTGTCTCGTAAATCCCCTACACGGCCTTTAATTTGGCGCCAATACTTCCGGAGCCAGGCCGTAGAACTCACCAACATTTGCCATCAAGACCTCGGCAAGCCATTCCTTGTCATCTCCCCGAAGCCCGGCCAACTGGGCAAAAATATCCGGGATATATAGAGGCGAGTTCTGCCCCTTCGCAACCCCCGCAGGCGACATATCCGGAGCGTCGGTTTCCAGAACCAACACTTCTACGGGCAATCGTGAAATCACGTCCCGCGTTTTCTTTGCTCGGTCGTGAGTGATCACACCACCCACTCCAATATAGCAGCCCAGCTCAATAAACTTACAGGCTTGCTGATAACTCCCGGAGAAACCGTGAATCAGCGCGCGCCCCTGCCACCGCTCTGAGCGCAACAGTGCTGCCACTTGGTCATGGGCCTTCACGGAGTGGATCACCAACGGCGCGCCAAAACGAGCAGCAATCCCCACTTGCGCCGAAAACCACGGAGCCTGCTCGACAAACGAGCCCCTTAAGCCATCGAGGCCGCACTCACCAACACCAATACAACCCGGCAACCTGCTCGCAACTGCGGCCTCTAAAGCATCCAGATCATCCAAACCATGTTCAGCCACGAACCAGGGATGAATACCCAAGCAATACCAGAGCCCGGCCTCAGGAGCCGACAATGATACTAACCGCGCCCAATCGGATCGGCGCACCCCTGGCATGACCAATCCCTGCACGCCACCTGCCTTGGCGCTCGCCAACTCTTGTTCCCGGCGCCCATCAAACTCCGGAAAATCGAAATGGCAATGGGCATCAAAAAAGCGCATTCGTGGCTCAGCCAAGGCCTGTCAGTGCTCGCGCGTTTTATGGAAGTGAACATCCGGGTAGCGTTCCTGAGCCAAGCTCAGGTTCACCATCGTCGGCGCGATATACGCAAGCCGATCACCCCCGTCCAAGGCCACATTCTCTTGGTTCTTACGCTGGAAATCTTCGAGCTTCCGTTCGTCATCACAAGTAACCCAGCGCGCGGTTGCCACGTTAATCGGCTCATAGATAGCCTCAACCTTATACTCACTCTTCAACCGCGCAACGACCACATCAAACTGCAGAACACCTACCGCGCCAACGATCAGGTCATTGTTTTTAAACGGCCGGAACACCTGAACTGCGCCTTCCTCGGAAAGCTGAATCAAACCTTTCTGTAATTGCTTGGCCTTCAACGGATCTTTCAAACGAATCCTACGGAACAGTTCCGGCGCGAAGTTCGGAATGCCGGTGAACTTCATGTCTTCGCCGGCGGTAAAGGTATCACCAAGCTGGATAGTACCGTGATTGTGAAGACCTATGATGTCGCCGGCGAATGCATGTTCGGCATGCTCCCGGTCACCCGCCATGAACGTTAACGCATCAGAAAACCGAACGTCTTTACCGATACGCACATGCCGCGCCTTCATACCCTGCTTATAGCTGCCCGAAACAATCCGAACAAACGCAATCCGGTCACGGTGCTGGGGATCCATGTTCGCCTGAATTTTGAAAACAAACCCGGAAAAGCCTTCCTCCTCCGGCTCTACCGTCCGCACATCGGTAGCGCGAGGCTGAGGCGTTGGCGCCCATTCCACTAGACCATCAAGCATATGATCAACACCAAAGTTACCCAGCGCAGTACCGAAGAACACGGGGGTCATCTCGCCCGCCAGGAACGCCTCTTGATCGAACTCGTGTGAAGCACCTTTCACCAATTCAATTTCATCGCGCAAATCTTCGGCGTAACCGTCAAGCGCCTCATCCAGCTCGGGGTTATCCAGCCCTTTGATGATGCGCTGTTCCTGAATGGTATGTCCCTGCCCGGTCTGGTACAAAATCACCTCATCACGGATCAGGTGATAGACGCCTTTGAAGCTTTTACCCATGCCGATCGGCCAAGTCACCGGAGAGCAGGCGATTTTGAGAACATCCTCTACTTCATCCATCAACTCAATCGGATCACGGGTGTCACGGTCCAGCTTGTTCATAAAGGTGAGGATCGGAGTATCCCTTAGGCGCGTAACTTCCATCAGCTTGATGGTCCGCTCCTCGACACCTTTTGCACTGTCTATCACCATCAAGCATGAATCGACCGCGGTCAGGGTACGATAGGTATCTTCAGAAAAATCCTCGTGACCCGGAGTGTCCAGCAAGTTAACCAACTTGCCGCTATAGGGAAACTGCATCACCGAGGTGGTCACAGAGATGCCCCGCTCCTTCTCCATTTCCATCCAGTCTGATTTTGCGTGCTGACCGGACTTCTTACCCTTGACCGTACCGGCTTTCTGAAGGGCCTGACCGAATAGCAGTACCTTTTCAGTGATGGTGGTTTTACCGGCATCCGGATGCGAAATAATCGCAAAGGTATGGCGCTTAGCCACTTCCTTCGATAGGTTAGACATAAGACAAAAGCCTGAATGGAATGGATGATAAACGGGGTATTATACGGGCTAGCGAGGGGTCAGGTGAACTGCAACTCCATGACTCGGGCATCCTCCCCGCCTGAGGGTCCGGGATAGTATTTGGGCCTGACACCAATCTGCTGAAAACCTTCACTTTTGTACAGTGAGGTAGCGGCGCGATTGCTTTTTCGCACCTCCAGAATCATGCAAGCCAAATCGTCTTCAATGGCTACCGCTATTGCATGCCGGAGCAGCTTTCGCCCCAACCCCATGCCTCGAAAGTTCGGATGCACGCATACATTGAGCAAATGAGCCTCATCAAACTGATAACTGATGATCGCATAACCGACTAACACGCGATCCTGGATGAACGCCCACACCCGGTAGCTTTCCTTGAAACAGTCTCGGAAGATACCCTCAGTCCAGGGGTGCGAATGCCCAAGCCGCTCCAACTCCATAACCCGAGGAAGATCTTCCCGCGTAAGGGGCCGTATGCCCGAACCGTTCAGGGTATCTGAGGCAAGCTCTTTTGCCTCAATCATATGGCGGCCAACGGCTTGATCATGTGCCATAACTCTCGTTTCAGCTGAGCATCTGAAGCCAACTTGGCCAAATTGCCAGAAAACCGGACGGCGGGCGCTCGCCCAAAAGCTTGCTCGAGTAAATCTCCGCCTTTCCCCAAAACAATCACCTGCCGCTCGCCCACGCTACCGTACTGAGCTGCGATCGCTTCGACCAAATGCTCGATTCGATTCAGGGAAACCTTCAGGTTATTGAACAACGGCCATTGGATCGCCCCCAATTCGGCAGACGAAGCGTCGCCTAGACTCTTCAGGATATTCGTTGCCAAGGTTTCCTGAAGCGCCAAGCTAGCCTCCTCGGACATCTCGGCTACCAACAAAAAACGGCTACCCTGCCATGCACGCACGAACAGCCGAGGAACTTCCCCTGCGGTTGGAACGGCAACAACAGCCTCCTCTTTCTCGGAAGCCGACACCCCAGGTATAGCTTCTTCCTCAGCAACAGGCGCTTTTGCCTTAGGCTCCGGCTCAGGGTATGCAACCTGCCGAGGCGCCTTGGACGGTGCCTCCACCGCTGACATCAAGCTCTGGAGATGAGCAATTTTGTCGCGGCTGCGTGCGGTTTGCTCTGGATCCCTTTGAACCTGAGCGACCGGAGCAGCCACGTCGATCACGGGTGCGACTGGCTGATCTTCGAGTTCACTGAAATCATACTCGGGGCTCGGAGCCGCACCCGGCAATGACTCCCGGGCGTACCACACCCTGACCCCGGCCACGCCGAGATAGAACTGTCTTGCCGCTTCAGTTTGCATATTAACGCGACCTAATCGCTAGTCGTTGATCCAAGTGCGAGCCCTTAGACATCAGCGACCTGCGGATGCTGGCGAATCCCGCCCGAAGTCACTAAATTAAGTGCTTCAATATACGCTTTGGCAGAAGCGACGATGATGTCAGTGTCGGCACCCACGCCGTTAACGATTCTTCCACCGCGCTCCAGGCGGACGGTAACCTCACCCTGCGCGTCAGTACCACTGGTGATGTTGTTGACCGAGTACAACTGCAAGTTACAGCCGGAGTCAACCAGCGATTCGATCGCTTTGAAGGCAGCATCAACAGGACCACTGCCCTCAGACGTCACCGTATGCTCATTACCCTCAACCGTCATGGTCAAAGTGGCCTTCGGTACAACGCCCGTTTCCGAGGCAACTTTCATACATACCAGACCATAGCGACCAACTTCTTCTTTCTGCTTGGTATCGCTTGCGATCGCCTGCAAGTCTTCATCAAAGATCTCGTGTTTGAGGTCAGCGAGCGCTTTAAAACGCGTAAACGCTTCATTGAGCTCGGTCTCGGTTTCAAACTGGATACCCAATTCCTGTAGACGGGTCCGGAAAGCGTTCCGGCCAGAATGCTTTCCGAGCACCAGACTGTTGGTGTGCCAACCTACATCCTGAGCCCTCATGATTTCATAGGTTTCTCGGTGCTTCAGTACGCCATCCTGATGAATGCCGGATTCGTGGGCAAATGCGTTCGCTCCGACGATAGCTTTGTTTGGCTGCACCGGGAAGCCGGTAATGGTCGAAACCAGACGAGAAGCGGGAACAATGTGCTCGGCGTTCACTCGGGTGTCGATGTTGAACAAGTCCTTACGGGTACGTACCGCCATAACGATTTCTTCGAGCGAGGCATTACCCGCACGCTCACCCAAACCGTTGATCGTACACTCTACCTGACGCGCTCCGCTGGTAACTGCCGCTATCGAGTTGGCGACCGCAAGACCAAGATCGTTATGGCAGTGAACAGAGAAAATCGCCTTATCTGCATTGGGAATGCGGTTGAGCAACTGCCGTATAGTTTCTCCGAACTCCGCGGGAATAGCATAACCCACAGTATCGGGAATATTGATGGTGGTCGCACCCGCGTCGATAGCCGCTTCAATAATCCGGCACAGGAAATCCAGCTCTGAACGGCCAGCATCTTCGCAAGAAAATTCCACGTCATCAACATGGCTTCGCGCGCGCTTAACCGCGCGTACCGCTTGCTCGATAACGTCATCCGGTTTCATCTGAAGCTTGTGCTGCATATGAATTGGAGACGTCGCGATAAAGGTGTGGATACGACCTTTCGCTGCCGGACGAATTGCCTCTGCCGCCCGGTCGATATCTTTATCAAGCGCACGTGCGAGACTACAAATCGTTGATTCTTTGATAGTTTCAGCGATGGATTTGACCGCTTCGAAGTCGCCCTGGCTGGCAATAGCGAAGCCAGCTTCGATAACGTCGACTCTCAGCTTCTCCAGCGCCTTGGCGATACGAAGCTTTTCATTTTTATTCATCGTCGCTCCGGGGCTCTGTTCGCCGTCACGGAGAGTAGTATCGAAAATCACCAAATGATCAGGTGCAGCCATTGCCGGGCTCCCATCAGAAACTAAGTGTTGGTTATTGGCGTGAGTATATCACTTCTTAGTTTCGGGAGCGTACGGAGGTCGGTAGCCAGAAATGAAAAAACCCCCGACAGCAGAGCTATCGGGGGTTTTTGGTATTAAGAGTCTGACGATGACCTACTCTCACATGGGCAAGTGCCACACTACCATCGGCGCAGGCTTGTTTCACTTCTGA
>NZ_JAXMOY010000027.1:0-19168 GCF_034669625.1 Marinobacter sp. | reverse complement strand
AACCAAATCAAAGTCCTTAATATGCGCCGCACATTGATGCTGTTCCCCGATAGCTCAGTTGGTAGAGCAACGGACTGTTAATCCGTTTGTCGCTGGTTCGAGCCCAGCTCGGGGAGCCACTTCTTTTAAAAAGCCGCTGATTGTCTCAATCAGCGGCTTTTTTCTTTCTACGTCAAAACACTTCTTCCCGCTGCATGAATTCTTTAAGAACCTGATACAGGGTGAAGCCATCCTGCACACCAATCAGCTCTCGAATCGAATGCATCGCAAACTGCGGAACACCAATATCCAGTGTTGTTACGCCAAGGTTCGCGGCGGTCAGTGGTCCGATAGTACTGCCGCATCCCATGTCACTTCGCACCACAAAAGTCTGGTGTGGCAGCCCCAACTCATCACTGATGTGTCTATATAACGCAGCTGAACGGCTGTTGGTTGCATAGCGCTGGTTATGATTCACTTTGATCACCGGCCCTTGGTTCAATATGGGGCCGTGGTTTTCGTCGTGTTTATCCATATAGTTCGGGTGCACACCGTGCGCGTTGTCCGCCGAGACCATCATGGACCGGGCAATCGCCCTGCCCTTACCGGCGCCACACCAGCGCTCCAACACGTCACCCAGGAAGGGCCCTTGCGCGCCTTCTGCCGACACACTGCCGACTTCTTCATGGTCGTTGCACACCAGCAGTGCTGCTTCGTCTCCCGATGTTTCGAGGAGCGCTTGCAGCCCGATGTAACAGCTCAGAAGGTTGTCCAGACGGGCGGAAGCCAGAAAGTCTTCTTTCAGACCAACCAATGCGGCATTTTGCGCATCGTAAAAGCTGAGCTCATAGCCAAGAACCTTGCTGGTTTTCAGGCCGGATTCGCTGACAATCTGTTCTTTGAGCAAATCGCTGAACACTTGCGTCTCAGAGGCTTGCATCAGTATAGGCGGCAGGTCTGTCTGGGCGTTAACCGAGCGGTTACTATTGGCTTCACGGTCCAGGTGGATCGCCAGGTTCGGGATGATGGCAACGGGCTTTTTAAAATCAACCAAAACGTCCTGAACTTTCCCATCCTCATCAAGCACCGTCACCCTGCCTGCCAGGGAGAGATCACGGTCAAACCAAGGGTTCAGTAACACACCGCCGTAGACTTCAACACCTAACTGGAAGTACCCCTTGCGGCAGAGTTCCGGGTTCGGTTTTACTTTCAGGCATGGACTATCGGTATGGGCACCGACCATACGAATGCCAGAATTCTCGGCACCGTTCTTACCGGTACGAAACGCAATGATGGAAGAGCCATTACGAATCGCGTAATAGCTTTTACCTTGCTCCAGAGCCCATTCGTCCCGCTCATCCAGCTGTTCGAAACCGGATGCGTCAAGGCGTTCTTTCATAACATTCACCGCATGCCAAGGCGTGGGCGATGCGTTCAGAAACTGCAACAAGTCATTATTAAATTCAATGTGTTCCATGATCTTCCTGATTGCATGATAATGGCCACTACAGTATGGCATGAAGCCGCTAACTCGCCTACAGGCTGGCAGCTTCTCCCTATTAGTAATCCAACGATTTAAGCCGGAGCTCACTGTGTCGATACCCCGTTTCCTGGACATCGAATACTGCCAAACTGACGAAGCACTTTTCCCTGTAGCCATTGCCTGGTCTTTGGAAGATGGGCAAATGAAATCCGTAGTCATTGCTCCCGATGAAGCCTGGATTCCCGATGGCGCAGATCTCGGAGACATAGACCTGTTCTACCTCGAGGAACAGGGAGTACCTATTCTTGAGCTTGTTCGCGAGCTTCACGAAGACCTGCCGGGGCAAACGATCTACGTGGACGGCATGGATCCGGATGAGATTCTTGCAGACCTTATTTTCGAGGCCGTAAAACAAGAAACCCCTTTCGAAATTGCCCCTATCGCCGACCTGATTACCGATTTGGGCGCTGGCACTTTGGAAGACCGGCGGCGTGAGCTGATGTTTGAAGAAGGGCTCGAACCTCAGCTTCCCGAAAACGGCGTGTACGCTTTATTGCTGATGGCGCGTGAGGCCGGGTTACTGGATGACTTGCTCGGCTGAGCGCTAGAGACAACGAAGTGTGACAGGTGTCTGCGTAACAAAGCGTTACACAAGGCAGAATCTGGCGTCAGCACCGTTACTGACAGGAAGCCAGATAATAATGAATAAGGTCGCAACCCGTTTCCTCTCCACCAGCGTGATGACCCTGTGCGTGTTACCTGTTACCACTCAAGCTCAGGAAACACCCCGCTCAGACAAACACTACGTTGGCCTGCTGGCGACCACCCTTGAGCATCGTTCCATTGGAGAGTTTTCCAAAGAAGATGCCTGGAGCCAAGCAGGCACTCTGGTGATTGGTGGGCACCTGAACGATCTCATTCACGCCGAAGTCCGCTTGGGCGGCGGTTATAAAGAGGCTGAAATCAACAGTGATTTCAGCCTCGCCGTCGATTACTACGGCAGCTGGTATATGGGGTTGCACTACCCGGTAGGTGAGCTTGGCAATGTGTATGCCCAGGCAGGCTTTACTCACGTCCGTGGTGAGGCGACGCTTGAACGCCCAGATGAGCTTCGAAGTCAGGAATTTGAGGAATTTGGCGAGGACTACCCGAGCAGCAGCTTCAGCTTCAGCTGGATAGCGGGTATCGATTTTGAGTTAATCGACAGCATGTATCTGGTGCTTGAAGGCGGTAAATTGTTTGAAGATACCGATACCAATGCGAATGCCTTTCAGTTTTCATCGGGGATTCGTTACGAATTTTAATCCTGCACCGGACCTGACGCCCGCTTGAAACTTCGGGAAGGCAGGCGAGGGCCTCGCCTGCCTTCTTCCCTATTCAATTCAGACCTTGTGCTGAATATGCCAGCACTGGTGGATCTTCTGGTTCCGCTGAAAATCCTTATCCAGAGTGCTCGCAGTCACCTCTTTCACATCAAATTCCGCAGCCAAATCTTCATCCAGCTTGAACTTCCGGAAGTTGTTGGAGAAGATCAGCAAGCCATCGGTGGACAAGCGCTCCATGCATTGGCGAACCATCACACCATGATCACGCTGAACATCCAACACACCAGCCATACGGGCTGAGTTGGAGAAGGTTGGCGGGTCCATGAAGATCAGGTCAAAGGTTTGATTAGCCGTTCGCTTGTCCACCAGCCATGCCAGGCAGTCAGCCTGCTCGACCAGATGCTTACGCGGGTCTGCTCCGTTCAAGGACAGGTTATCCATCGCCCAGTTCACGTAGGTTTTGGACATATCCAGACTCAGCGAGCGACTGGCACCGCCGACAGCGGCATGTACGGTTGCTGCGCCGGTGTAACAAAACAGGTTCAGGAACCGCTTACCTTGGGCATTCTGCTGAATCCAATGGCGGACGGGGCGGTGATCCAGGAACAAGCCGGTATCGAGATAATCTTTCAGGTTAACTTTCAGCGTGCAGCCGTGTTCTTGCACGTTAAGATACTCGCCCGTCGCAGCCTGCTTTTCATATTGCTTGGTACCGCTCTGGCGCTGGCGCTGTTTGCAAACCATGTCCTTGGGATCAATATCCAGCACATCTGGAATGATAGCCAAGGCTTCAGCCAAACGTTCGCGGGCGGCCCTTTCGTCGATGGACTTTGGCGCCAGATATTCCTGAACGTGTACCCTGCCGTCATAGATATCGATGGCCAGCGCGTATTCCGGCATGTCGGCATCGTATAGGCGGTAGCTGCCAATATTTTGCTTTCTGGCCCATTGCCCGATGGATTTCACGTTCTTCTTCAAACGGTTCCGAAGCATCTCCGCCCGCTCGGCATTCACGATCCGAGGGACCACTTGGCCAGCGGCCGCTGGGTCTCTCGGAGTCCTCGCGTTTTCAGGGCGAATTTCAAACAACAGCAATTGCGCAGGCAGCTTGCCGTTAAACAGGTTGTATTGCTTGAAGCTTCTCAGCCCCACGGATTTGCCGAACTCAGGAGCGCCGGTAAACACACCCAGACGCCAGCCAGCCAGCTCACGAAGCACAACCTCACCGATGCTCTGGTAAAGCGCTGCAAGCACATTCCGCTCGCTTAACCGCTCACCGTACGGCGGGTTCGTCAAGATCAGCCCCTGATCCGCCCAGTCGTCCTGGCGGGCAAAATCGCTGAGCGAACGCTGCTCCACCGTGACAATACCTTCAAGACCGGCTCTCTGAATGTTTCTTCGGGCAGTATCCAGTACACGGCTGTCCTGATCGAATCCAGCGAATACTGGCACACGTCCCTGCTTGCCTTCGTGTGCGCGGCGCTCGGCTTCCTGGCGAATACCCAACCATAACTCAGGCTGGTGGCCGGGCCATTTCTCAAATCCGAATCGTTCCTGGCGGCGGCCCGGCGCGATATCCAGAGCCATCAGAGCCGCTTCGATCAACAATGTACCGGAGCCACACATGGGATCTACAAAATCCCCACCTGCAGTGGCGGTGGTCGGCCACCCCGCACGCAATAGAATGGCGGCGGCCAGGTTTTCTTTCAAAGGCGCCAGGCCTTGTTCCGTGCGATAGCCCCGCATATGAAGACTGTGGCCGCTGAGATCAAGACCAACGGCCAAACGGCCGCGGTTCAGCCGGGCAGAAATAGTCACGTCCGGATCTTTCTGGGCAACCGCCGGCCTCGGTGCGCCAGCGCCCCGAATGCTGTCAACGATGCCATCCTTCACTTTCTGCGCACCAAACTGGGTGTTTCTGAGCGCTTCGTTCTGCCCAAGGAAATTCACGCGAAAACTACCACCTTCAGGAATGTGCGCCTGCCAATCCAATCTCACAATGCCATCGTAAAGTTCCTCAGCACTACGAGCATCGACTTCGTCTATGTGCAGAATCACCCTGTTCGCCAACCGGGACCACATGCAAGCTCGATATCCGGCTTCCATTTCACCTTCAACCCAGACACCCGCAGGCGCATTTCGCACCAGCGTGAGGCCAAAAGTCTCCAACTCATCACCCAGGAGATACTCTACGCCCTTCGGGCAGGTTACAAAAAAGACATACTTGGACAAAATCAACTCCTGGTTTTCTAGATAAAGCTGGTAAGCCGCTGGATTCGCAGCGAAACCCAAAATGGGCTGTCATCGTTATTTCATAAATCTATAAGAAAGCATTCATATAGACGAAATCATTAGTGTACTTCTCATCAAGGTTCGTCTTACCTTGTACTTGACGCGTCGTTCTGGAAGCAACAATTAAAGCTTCCATTAACAGGATCCTGACTGCTCTGACCGGAGCTGGCAATAGTGGGTTATCCCGGATGGGACCCAAAGCCATGGTCACCGCAGATGTGTACACGCTTGTTCTGTTAATCCATAGTGAGGAACGGCATGAAAAGACAGAAAAGAGACGTTTACGCTCGTGCATTCAAGCGGGGATACCTCGCTGGCGTGTCCGGAAAATCCAAAGACAGCTGCCCCATAGATCAACCAGAAGCGCGCCAAGAATGGTTGAACGGGTGGCGAGAAGGCCGCACAGATAACTGGGAGGGCATGACCGGCGTTTCCGGCATCCACAAGTTAGCCAACGTAACCGCAACATAACCGCGGTGTTGGCCTACATCAGTTAGCTTGATCTGTTTTTTTTCACACACAGTAACACGACAATTTGACGCAGTATTCCGAGCAACCGAAACGGGGCCACCCGCCCCGTACCATGCGAAGAAGCGCCACGGGGTTTATTCCCCGCAAAGGGCCCGCCATGCGGGCCCTACCATTTTATACCTGCCACTCTTTTCGGATCGCCTCTACCGCTTCACCAATCAGCCTTGGGCCTTTATAAATAAAGCCAGTGTAGATTTGCACCAACTTAGCACCTGCCCGAATTTTCTCGGCCGCGCTCTCGGCATCTGTAATCCCGCCGACACCAATGATGGGTATCCGGTCGCCTAACTCAGCGTACAGGCCCGCAATAACTCGTACTGACGACTCACGTACCGGCGCCCCGCTCAATCCGCCGGCTTCTTGCTCGTGCTGGTGCCCCCGAACGGCGTCTCGGCTGATTGTCGTGTTGGTGGCAATTACACCATCCAACCCCGCCTCTAGCAGAGCGGCAGCCACAAACCGTACACCTTCATCATCCATGTCCGGCGCAATTTTTACTGCCACCGGCACGTATCGCCCGTGCGCTTCGTGGCAGCGTGTTTGTTCGTCTTTAATCGCGTGCAGCAACTGCTTTAATGAATCACCGAACTGCAGGTCACGCAGGCCTGGTGTATTTGGCGATGATACATTCACGGTGATGTAATCAGCGTAACGATAAACCGCCGCAATACCTTTACGATAATCAGACTCTGATTGCTCGTTCGGCGTGTCTTTGTTCTTGCCGACATTGATACCAAGTATTCCCTTATAACGCCGGTTCTCGACATTGCCGATCAAATGCTCGAGCCCTTCATTATTGAAGCCCATTCGATTAATAATGGCTTCATGCTCCGGCAACCGAAACATCCGCGGCTTTGGGTTGCCTGGCTGCGCCACAGGCGTAACCGTCCCCACTTCGATGAACCCGAAGCCTAATGCACCTAACGCGTCCAAATGATCTGCATTTTTGTCCAAGCCCGCAGCCAACCCCACCGGATTCGGAAACTCCAGACCCATAACGTTCACAGGACATGGATCAGGGTGGCGAGTAAATACATTGAGCATGCCCAACTTTTGAGCAACGTCGAGGCTCTTTAAAGCAACATGGTGAGCCTGCTCTGGCGGTAGCCGGAATAAAAAATTTCGAAGAACGGGGTACATCAGACAACTCCTTGCAAGGGGTGACGGGAGTATACCGGAAGTTTTCCACACCATCCTCTTGATCCGACAAATGTCGCCAAAAGCCGCATGCCACAGAGGCTTCCGAGGCTTTTCCACGGAATCTGTGGATAACTCTGTTAATAAGGTCGGGGCAAACGTTTCTAAGCCTTGATTACTGCGCCAGCCTACAGATTGATCATTTTTTGATCAGCATTTTAATGCTTTAATTTCAAAAGGTTACAAAGATTGAAATAAGAATTGACGAAAACCGTAACACAATGGTAGCTAGCGATTAACATTTCACAATGTGCATAAAACCGTCGGTCATTCTTGATTTTGCAAGCCCTTTTTTAATTTTTTGGGACTATACTGGCGCAAAAGGAATACATCGGAGCCCACCCGAATGGAAAGCACCTCTAGCAGCCACCAAAACCCCGAACGCAACCTCGAAGCCGAAAAGCATGCAGCCTCCAAAGTCACCATTATCGGCATGCTGCTCGACGCGTTTCTGGGTTTGATTAAAGTCGTTGCCGGTACTTTGTTCCACTCCCATGCTCTGGTGGTCGACGGAATTCATTCCTTTACCGACGTCGCCTCTGACTGGGTCGTCCTGGCCGTGATGCGGCTATCCCGCAAAGGCCCGGATGAGGATCATCCGTATGGCCACCAAAGGATCGAAACATTGGGCACCCTGTTATTGGGCAGCCTACTCATTGCGGTCGGCGCAGCTCTGGCCTGGGAAAACATACTGCGCTTAATTGCAGGCGAGGACCTGAATGTTCCGAGCTGGCCAGTGCTGGTTGCAGCAGCCATCTCTGTGTTGGGCAAAGAGTGGATTTTCCGTTACACCCGGCACGTGGGTCTCAAAATTCGCTCAGACCTGATCGTGGCCAACGCCTGGCATAGCCGCACCGATGCCATTTCATCCGTCGTTGTTCTGCTTTCAACCATCGGCGCAATGCTTGGGGTGATATGGCTGGACACGCTTGCCGCGGTGGCCGTTGCGATCATCATTGTGCACATAGGTTGGAAGTTCACCTGGGACAGTGTCAAAGAACTTATCGACACCGGCTTATCCACGGAAGATACAGAAAAGCTCCGCGCCATCGCTCTGGCAACCCCTGGCGTTAGAAACGTACATGAACTGCGAAGCCGGCGTATGGGCCAGGACATTCTGCTGGATATCGATCTCGTGGTGCGGCCGGAAATCAGCGTCTCTGAAGGTCATCAAATTGGCCTTAAGGTCGTTACCGGCATGCGTGAGGTCCTCGACAACATTCAAGACATCAACTTTCATATTGATGCAGAGAACGATGAAGCAATCCCATCACTGAATGAGCCGGATCTTCCTTCCCGGGAAGACATTCACGCGCAGCTGACACAGGCTTTAGGTGAATTGCCGCCTCATAGTCGACTGGGGCTCCACTATCTGGAACACCACGTGCACCTAGAGGTCTTTCTGGACGAGGACCACCCTGCCCCGGAGCTCACAAACCACCGGATTCGAGAAGCCCTAGCCGATGCGTCTTGGCTTGGCAGCGTCCGAATCTGGGTAGCAGCCTGATTCACTGGCCGGAATTACCGGCGGCGTTTGTCTTCCATGCGGGAAAGGAATTCCTGCATGACCAATGTGTAAAGTTCACCCCCAAGAAATTTGTCTTCAACTCCCGAGTCCATACTTGGGTTGTCGTTCACCTCGATCACCGCAACCCGGTTACCCGCTTGCTTGATGTCTACGCCGTATAACCCATTACCGATCAGACGAGTCGAATTAAGCGCCGCCTGAATCACATTTCTTGGCACCTCATAAGTCGGCATGGTTTCAAAGTCGCCGCTTTCTACCGCCGCCCCTCCGTGCTGATAGATCTGCCAATGCCCTTTCACCATCATGTATTTACAGGCGTATATTGCACGGCCACCCAGGACACCTATCCGCCAATCGTACTCGGTGTAAAAATACTCCTGCGCGAGCACCAGAGCAGACTGTTTGAACAGATCTTTCAAGCCCACTCTTAACTCGGCTTCATCCTTGGCTTTCGCCACGCCAAGTGAAAAAGCACCGTCCGGAATTTTGATCACGACCGGAAAATCCAGCTCGCTAACCACCTGCTCGACAGCATCTTTCTGGTCTTTGGAAAGAATCAGCGTCTTTGGTGTCGGCACCTTGTTGTTTTTCAGCAAGTCAGCCAAAAACACCTTATTGGTGCAGCGCAGGATAGAGACCGGATCATCAATCACCACCAAGCCTTCCGCCTCAGCCTTACGAGCGAAACGGTAGGTATGATGGTCAATCGCGGTGGTTTCTCGAATAAACAAACCATCGTATTCCGGCAACCGCATGTAATCCCGGCGCGTAATGCGTTCGACATTAATACCCAGCTTACGACCCGCACGCTCGAATCTCTTTAGCGCCGCTTCATCACTCGGGGGCATTTCCTCATCCGGATTCACCAGCATGGCAAGGTCAAAACGATAACGACGGCGCGTTTTGGGTTTGCGCCAAACCATACTGCTGAAGCGATCGAAGGCTTCTGCAAACAGGTCTTGTTCACGTTCATTTAAATCTGCCGGACACGCCGGCTTCATCGATTCGATTTGCCACTGTTTTCGGTGGCGGAACACCACCTCAAGGATTGGGCAAGGAAAGCGCTCAAACAGGGCCCGTGCCACTGGCTTCAGATCGGCATGTTCAGCTTGACCAAAGTAAGTGCGAATCCGGACTTCATGGGTAGCAGCCCGTTCGTCTGTGGAAGGATCGATCTCCTGAGCTTCATTTTCCAGCCACTGGATAACGCTAGAGTCCAACTCCTCCAGCTCAAGAGAAAACAATCCTTTGCGACTGAGATCGTTCAGCGTCATCACCGAGGGCACAACATGGTGGCCTCGCGCTTCCGCCAACAACGAGCAGTAGTAGCCCCGGCTCAGGTATTTGGCGCTCAGACAAAGGTTAATAACCCGCACCCTACTGTTAGCAGGAGCCGTAAACTTCAGGTACTGGTCAAAGGTGAGCACATCATCGCTTGGGTAATAAGGCGCCCAATCTTTCGTACGATCCACAACGATTAATAAACGGGACATAACAGACATACCTCCCTGAAGGTTCTGCCGGGCAATTGGCGCAACAATACGCCGCACCAAGGCGCGCCACAATCAACCATTGATGAGTGCTTTTACGAATGCTTGCACGCTACCGGAAGCCCCCTGTCTCTACCATAATAGCTGCAGTGGAGGAGTCTGCTCTCCTACCCGCCTACTCTGCGCTTCGGGGTTCAACCGCCATGCAAGACGTACTGCTGCGACACGCTGTCGCTGACGATCTCAAAAACCTCGTGGTGCTTGAAAACCGATGTTTTTCTGAAGACCGCATTTCACGCCGGAGCTTTCGCCGCTTTCTGGAAGTCCCCAGAGATCGGCTGATCGTTGCGGAGCTCGATTCGGAATTGGTGGGGTACTGTTTGATCCTCATGAGTGCAGCAACTCGGTTGGCCAGAATCTACTCCATTGCTGTGTCGCCGACAGTACGCGGGAAAGGTTTGGGAGAAAAACTGATCAAAGAGGCGGAGAAGGAAGCTTGCGATGCCGACCGCATCATCATGCGCCTCGAGGTGCGCGAAGATAACACCAGCGCCATCAATCTCTATCGGCGCTTGGGCTATCGCCAATTCGGCACTTACCGAGATTACTATGAAGACCAAGGCACCGCGCTGCGGTTTGAGCGGCGGATTCTGTACTACGAACCCTCAAGAGCGTTTCTTCCGGTTCCGTACTATCCACAAACCACCGAATTCACATGCGGCCCATCGGCCCTGATGATGGCCCTGTCCGCATTGGATGAACAGCAACCCCTGACCACGCTTGAAGAGCTTAAAATCTGGCGCGAAGCCACCACTATTTTCATGCTCGCCGGTCACGGCGGGTGCGGCCCCCATGGCCTCGCTCTTTCGGCTTGGCACCGTGGTTTTGCCGCCAGTGCCTGGATCAGTCAAGAAGGCGCACTGTTCAAAGATACCGTCCGTAATGACGATAAAAAGCGCGTACTGGAACTGGTACACGAAGGTTTTCTCTATGACATCGGGCAAACAGGCATTCAGATACACCACGATCCACTAACATTGGAGGCGATGGAAACCGCACTGCACAAAGGCCAGATTCCAGTCATTCTGATCAGCACCTGGCAACTAAACCGCAGCCGGGTTCCCCACTGGGTAACCGTATGCGCTATCGATGACGATTTCGTATACCTGCACGACCCGGAGATCGACGCCGAAGAAAGCGAAACCGTGGCCGATAAACAATATCTACCGATCGACAAACAGGTCTTCAGCAAGATAGCGAGCTATGGCCGCAATCAACCTCTGCAAGCAGCGGTAATTGTCGGCCCTCGGAGAGCCTGATCAGCCATTGCGGATCGCTGCTTCCTTTAACTCAGATATCCGATCCCGTAAACGAGCCGCTGCTTCAAAGTCCAGATCAGCAGCGGCTTTGAACATCTCGTCTTCGAGAGCCGCCACTTCTTTAAGCAACTCTTGCGGAGACCGCCTACTTGCTGCAACGAGGTAATCTTCCGCCTCCTCTGCAGCTTTCTGACCCGGCCGCTCTGCCTTGCGACGACCACGCCCCCCGCCAGGTGCACCTTCCATGATATCGGCGATCTTTTTGTTCAGGCCGGTCGGTGTGATGCCGTGCTCTTCGTTATGAGCCTGCTGCTTGGCACGGCGACGCTCGGTTTCATCCAGCGCTCGCTGCATGGAGCCGGTGATCCGGTCACCATAAAGAATCGCTTTGCCGTTCACGTTTCGAGCGGCCCGTCCGATGGTCTGAATCAGCGATCGCTCGCTACGCAGGAAGCCTTCTTTGTCGGCATCCAGAATGGCCACCAAAGAAACCTCGGGCATGTCCAACCCTTCCCGCAGCAAGTTGATGCCGACCAACACATCAAACTCACCCCGACGTAGATCACGAATGATCTCTACGCGCTCAACGGTATCGATGTCCGAGTGTAGATAGCGCACTCGTATGTCGTGTTCCATCAAGAAGTCGGTTAAGTCTTCCGCCATTCGTTTGGTTAACGTGGTAACCAGTACCCGTTCCTTAACCTCTACCCGAGCATGAATCTCGGAAAGCAGATCGTCCACCTGAGTCGACGCAGGCCGAACCTCAATCAAAGGGTCGAGCAAGCCTGTCGGCCGAACCACCTGTTCCAGCACCTGCCCGGCATGCTCTGCCTCGTAGTTACCGGGCGTTGCCGAGACAAAAATCATCTGTGGCGCAATTCGCTCCCACTCTTCAAACCGCATGGGGCGGTTATCCAGTGCGGACGGCAACCGGAAGCCATACTCAACCAAGGTCTCTTTCCGCGAACGGTCGCCTTTGTACATGGCACCGATTTGTGAAATCGTCACGTGGGATTCATCCACTACCAGCAAAGCATTCGGTGGCAGGTAGTCGAACAAGGTAGGTGGCGGCGCGCCCGGATCCCGACCAGACAGATACCGAGAGTAGTTTTCGATGCCGTTACAGTACCCCAACTCCAGCATCATCTCGATGTCGTAACGTGTCCGCTCCTCCAATCGCTGCGCCTCAACCAAACGATGGTTATCGCGCAGCTGTTTCAACCGCTCATCGAGTTCCACTTTGATATTTTCAACCGCATCCAGCACTTTCTGACGCGGGGTTACGTAGTGAGACTTAGGGTAAATAGTGACTCGCGGCACCCGGCGCAGCACCTCACCGGTGAGAGGGTCAAAATAACTTAACTGCTCGACTTCATCGTCAAACAGCTCAATGCGTATGGCTTCACGCTCGGATTCGGCCGGGAACACATCAATCACATCACCTCGAACCCGGTAGTTCGCCCGGTGAAATTCAACATCATTGCGGGTGTATTGCAGCTCCGCCAACCGACGCAGGATATCGCGCTGTTCAACCGGATCACCACGATCCAGATGCAGCATCATCTTCATATAGGATTCAGGATCACCCAAGCCGTAGATCGACGACACAGAGGCCACAATAATCGCATCGGGACGCTCCAGCAGTGCCTTGGTCGCCGACAAACGCATCTGTTCGATGTGCTCGTTGATCGAAGCATCTTTTTCGATAAACGTATCGGACGATGGCACATAGGCTTCAGGCTGGTAATAGTCGTAGTAGGAAACGAAATACTCCACCGCGTTGTCTGGGAAGAATTCTTTGAATTCACCGTACAACTGCGCCGCCAGAGTTTTATTATGGGCCATCACAATGGTCGGCCGCTGAACCTCCTGGATCACATTGGCGACGGTAAAGGTTTTACCAGAGCCGGTCACACCCAGCAGGGTCTGGTGTGCCAATCCTGAGTGAATACCATCTACCAGTCCGGCAATCGCCGTGGGCTGGTCGCCGGCGGGCTGATAGGGAGACTCGACACGAAACGCGCCCTCTTTGGTAGCACTAGGTGATTTACTGGCCATAACTGGCAAAGAACCTCCAATCATCAATAGCAACCATCACGGCTACTACTTACAAGAAATTTAGCGATACCGCTGCTTCATGATACCATCAGCCCGATCGACGGCCGTGTAATATTCAGCCGGGAAGTATACCCGCTGAGCGATCACGCCGGTCGCAGCCCATAAGACGCAGCTTTAAGGAGCTCAAGTTTGGACCTTCAACTTTCCAGCCGTGTACAGGCTATCAAGCCATCCCCCACCCTCGCAGTTACCAACAAAGCCGCGGAACTTCGCGCTGCTGGCCAAGACATTATTGGCTTAGGTGCTGGCGAGCCGGACTTCGATACCCCAGAGCACATCAAACAGGCCGCTATTGAAGCCATTACCAACGGTCAAACCAAGTACACCGCCGTTGATGGTACGCCTGCTCTGAAAAAAGCGATCATTGCGAAGTTCAAACGTGACAACGGCCTGGAATACGAAGCCAATCAGATTTTGGTATCCAGTGGCGGAAAGCAAAGCTTTTTCAACCTGGCTCTAGCCACATTGAACCCTGGTGACGAAGCCATCATTCCAGCCCCATATTGGGTATCTTACCCGGACATGGTGCTGGTTGCAGAAGGCAAGCCCGTCATCATCGAAACCAGTGTCGATACCCGCTTCAAGATCACCCCGGAGCAGCTTGAAAATGCGATCACTGATCGCACTCGTCTGTTTGTGATCAACAGCCCGTCCAACCCGAGTGGCATGGCCTACTCGATGGAAGAGCTAAAGGCCATTGGTGAAGTACTGAAGAAGCACCCGAACATCATGATCGCCACGGACGACATGTACGAGCCGATTCTGTGGACCGGAAAGCCGTTCTGCAACATCGTGAACGCCTGCCCCGAGCTGTATGAGCGCACCTTCGTACTGAACGGCGTTTCCAAAGCCTACTCCATGACAGGCTGGCGTATCGGTTATGCGGCAGGTCCGGCGAAGATCATCGGTGCCATGAAGAAGATTCAGTCTCAAAGCACCTCAAACCCCTGCTCTATCTCTCAGGCAGCAGCTACCGCCGCTCTTGATGGTGATCAGGCCTGTGTAAGCGAGATGGTCAAGTCATTCAAACAGCGCCACGACTGGCTGGTTGACGCCCTGAACAAGCTACCGGGTGTTGAGTGCCCATACGGCGACGGCACCTTCTACGTGTTCCCAAGCTTCCAGGGCGCGATTGACGCCACTGACGGCGTAAGCACCGATGTTGAGTTTGCCGAGAAGCTGCTGAGCGAAGCCGGCGTTGCCCTGGTTCCGGGTTCGGCTTTTGGTAGTCCCGGCCACATGCGGTTGAGCTTCGCCACCAGCATGGACAACCTCCAAAAGGCAATTGAGCGTTTGGAAAAAACTCTTGGCTAATTTTTTTAGTTGAGGGGTTGACGAGGCGGTATGGCCACACTAATATACGCGCCTCGTCACACGACGATGTTCCCCGATAGCTCAGTTGGTAGAGCAACGGACTGTTAATCCGTTTGTCGCTGGTTCGAGCCCAGCTCGGGGAGCCACTATTTCAAAAGCCTGCTAGTTCTCTGAATTAGCGGGCTTTTTTTTGCTTCGATTTTGCCTTGGACACCTGAAGTTTGATCTTGGGTTGCGGGAGATGGCTCCCACAACCCAAGCAGACAAATTCAAACGGCAACAACCTCAGCATGAACAGCCTCAAGAGCCGCCAGAGGGTCAGCAGCCTGGGTGATCGGGCGACCAATGACAAGGTAGTCGGAACCGGCTTTAAGGGCATCCGCGGGGGTCATAATGCGCTGCTGGTCACCCTTATCAGCCGTCAGCGGACGAATACCCGGGGTAATAAGCTGAAAGCCAGCACCCTGCTCGGCTTTCAAGCGCGGCGCCTCTTGAGCAGAACACACAACACCATCCAGACCGCAATTTTTTGTCAGGGTCGCCAAACGGGAGACATGCACTTCCGGCGAGTCAGTAATACCAATGCCCGCCAAATCTTCGCCAGACATACTGGTCAATACCGTCACAGCGATCAGTAGCGGCTTATCAGCACCGAATGACTCCAAACGCTCACGGCAGGCAACCATCATCTTTTCGCCACCGGAAGCATGCACGTTCACCATCCATACACCAAGATCCCCTGCAGCTGCGACAGCTGAGGACGTTGTGTTCGGAATGTCGTGGAATTTCAAATCCAGAAACACATCAAAGCCCCTGCCCTGCAGCGCCTTAACGAGCTGCGGCCCGGAACGGGTAAACAGCTCTTTGCCAACTTTCAGGCGGCACTTTACAGGGTCCAGCTGATCGACAAGCGCCAGCGCCGTGTCCTGAGAGGGAAAGTCCAAAGCAACAATAATTTTAGGATCGTGAGGGTTTTGCACAGTCGGTTTTCCCAGTCAGTAAATTAAAACGTTATTCAGCTTCCACACCTTGAATCGGTCGAACAGTTTCCCACTGCTTGCAGCTTGGGCAGAACCAATGCAACTGCTGGCCATCGAAACCACAATTCACACAGCGGTAGATCGGACGATTGGCGAGAATCAGGTGACCTATACGGCTTACTAACCGCCCTTCATCTGTGGTCATGCCTTTTTCATAGCCAGCCAACTCAACCAACCGCAGCAAGCCCCGTACCGACGGGCGCACCTCCAGTTCCTGCCGAAGCAGATCAATGGCAGCCGGCCGACTGGAGGAACGCTCAACCGATTCCACCAGTGCCAGCAACAGGCTCGTGCTCGGGTGTTGCTCATAGAGTTTTTTCAGCTTTTTAAATAAACGCCCGACATCACCGTGATCACGCTCAAGTTTCATAAGCCGATCGACCGCTTCCGGGCCAAATTGAGGATTCTGCTCGAAAACCTTCAATCCTTGTTTGCCCGCTTCCCGAAAGTTTCCTTGACGGGTGTAGAGCTTCATCAGCAACAAGGTGGCTCGCACACAAGAAGGGTCGCACTCCAGAGCTTCTCTGAATAGCTTCTTCGCGGTCCAGCGATCGTCCTCTTTGAGCGCTAAATCCGCAAGCTCACAGGTTATGTAAGCAAGGTTTTTAAACATAAGGGGATCAGCATCCGTCCGCGTAAGCGTTTTCGCGACTTGGCCAGCTTTTTCCCACTCCTTCTCTTGCTGGTACAGCTCGATCAGCTCACTTGCAGCCCGGCGACCGTAATCCCGATCGCCCATCAGCTCCTGGAAAAGCGCCTCAGCCCTATCCAACAGGCCTGCCCCCAGATAATCCAAGGCCAATTCAAGCGTCACTTTAGGTGTATAACGAGCCGGTAGCTCAGGACGAGCCAGCAGGTTTTGATGAATCAGAGTGGCGCGATCGGTCTCGCCTTTATTGCGAAAATGACTACCGATGGACAAATGGAGGCTGACCGTATCTTTGTTAACCGGCAAGGATTGCACAAAGTTTTCAACGGCTTGATCAGAATAGTTGGTGAACAGAAATTGGAGACGGTCTTTAACAGAGTCGACGTCGGATATGGTTTTACGGGAACGGCGAAATGAGCTCCCGTATCGCCCTACCAGCCAGCCGACTGCTACAGCCACCGTCAGAAGCAGCCAGTTGAACACTAGTTCCATTAAAGCGCCTGATCGTTCTGAGCCCTGGATTTCTCTAGCGCTTGCTCTGCTCGTTCAAGGCGCTTTTTAAGGTTGCGCCGGGATACCGATGAACGAAAAGACCCGACCAACATAAGCAGAACACCCACCAGTGCACCTAGCACAAAAGACGTGATAATCCAGACCGCGACACCATGAGGCTGGGTTTCAAACAAGAGGAAGTTAAGAGATACCGCCATCTGATTATTCAGCGAGAACACCAGAGCAACGACTATCAGAATAATAACCAGAATAACTAAGAGAATCTTCTGCAGTGCTGCCATCTCGTCTACGCTCCAGACGGGTAAATTTCCGATCTCATCGTGCCCTGAGATCCACTCAAAACAGGATTAGAATCCCTTTTTCAAGCTATCGTTAACCTGCTCTCGCAACTCTTTCCCGGGCTTAAAATGCGGCACATACTTCGCCGGCAGCTGCACAGCTTCGCCAGTTTTGGGATTTCGTCCGACCCGCGATTCACGGTGATGCAAAGAAAAACTGCCAAAACCTCTAATCTCAATACGCTGACCATCTGCCAATGCCTGTGACATGTGCTCAATGATGGTCTTAACAGCCAGCTCAACATCTTTTACCGAGAGCTGTGTCTGCTTTGATGCTACCAGTTCAACCAGTTCGGACTTCGTCATGAGGCACTTTCCTCTATCATTATTATTCCGCACCTAAATGCTGGATTCCAATGACTCTAGTTTAGCCAAACCAGAAAAAAACACAAAAAAAACGGGCTCTTAGAGCCCGTTTTTTTTCATTACCAACCAGACAATTAGTCTTTGTTGGCGTTTTGCTGCTGCATCTGTTCCTTAATCAGGTCACCGATAGTGGTGGCACCTGAAGTTTCTGCAGTCTTACTACGTACGCTATCCAGTGCCTGCTTGTCGTCTTCTACGTCTTTAGACTTAACAGACAGGTTGATAACACGGTTCTTGCGATCGATGCTGATGATCTTCGCTTCAACTTCTTCGCCTTCTTTCAGAACGTTGCGCGCGTCTTCAACGCGGTCACGGCTGATTTCAGAAGCTTTCAGCACTGCTTCAACTTCTTCGTTCAGGGCAATAGTTGCGCCTTTGGCGTCAACTTCAGAAACAGTACCCTTAACGATGGAGCCCTTGTCGTTCAACTGAACAAACTCGGCGAACGGATCGCTTTCAAGCTGCTTGATACCCAGGGAGATACGCTCACGCTCTGGATCAACAGACAGGATAACGGTTTCAACTTCGTCACCCTTCTTGTATTCACGAACAGCTTCTTCACCGGTTTCGTTCCAGCTGATGTCAGACAGGTGAACCAGTCCGTCGATGCCGCCATCCAGACCGATGAAGATACCGAAGTCAGTGATTGACTTGATCTTACCGGAGATGCGATCACCTTTGTTGAAGTTGCCAGAGAAGTCTTCCCAAGGGTTAGACACACACTGCTTGA
Organism: Marinobacter sp.; assembly: GCF_034669625.1. Lineage (GTDB taxonomy): Bacteria > Pseudomonadota > Gammaproteobacteria > Pseudomonadales > Oleiphilaceae > Marinobacter. The sequence continues at coordinate 956 of NZ_JAXMOY010000027.1, read as the reverse complement.
TACCCAGAGAAATACGACGACGCTCTTCGTCGATATCCAGGATCATTACTTCAACTTCGTCACCTACCTGAACAACCTTGGACGGGTGGATGTTCTTGTTGGTCCAATCCATTTCGGATACGTGAACCAGACCTTCAACACCTTCTTCCAGCTCAGCAAAGCAGCCGTAATCGGTCAGATTGGTCACACGAGCAGTTACCCGAGCACTTTCTGGGTAACGACCTTTGATATCGACCCAAGGATCTTCGCCCAGCTGCTTCAGACCCAGAGAAACACGATTGCGCTCACGGTCAAACTTCAGGACTTTAACATTGATTTCGTCGCCCACATTCACGATTTCGCTTGGGTGCTTGATGCGCTTCCAAGCCATGTCAGTGATGTGCAGCAGGCCGTCAACACCGCCCAGATCTACGAACGCGCCGTAGTCGGTCAGGTTCTTGACGATACCTTTGATTTCCAGACCTTCGGTCAGAGTTTCCAGCAGAGCTTCACGCTGCTCGCTGTTTTCAGCTTCCAGAACGGCGCGGCGAGAAACAACCACGTTGTTACGCTTCTGGTCCAGCTTGATAACCTTGAACTCGAGTTCTTTGTTTTCCAGGTGCGCAGTGTCGCGAACCGGACGAACATCTACCAGTGAACCCGGCAAGAAGGCACGGATACCAGCCAGATCAACAGTGAAACCACCTTTGACCTTACCGTTAATAATACCTTTAACCACTTCTTCAGCTTCGAAGGACTTCTCAAGAACCTTCCAAGCTTCGGCGCGCTTCGCTTTCTCACGAGACAGACGAGTTTCACCGAAACCGTCTTCAACTGCGTCGAGAGCTACGTCGACTACGTCGCCGATTTGTACTTCCAACTCGCCTTTTTCATTGAGGAACTGGGAGGCGGGGATAACGCCTTCGGACTTCAGTCCAGCGTTAACGGAGACCCAGTCGCTATCAACATCAACTACG
>NZ_JAXMOY010000026.1:0-19511 GCF_034669625.1 Marinobacter sp. | reverse complement strand
GGTGGAGCCAGGCGGGATCGAACCGCCGACCTCAACACTGCCAGTGTTGCGCTCTCCCAGCTGAGCTATGGCCCCTCAACGGATGCGTATATTAAGGATCCGCCCCTAGGCCGTCAACACCCAACACTGCTTTTTTTGAAGTTTTTTCGACATCCTTGTCGTCATCGTTCAATTAACAAACAAACCGCTCATCAAACGTCCAAAGCGGCGTATTCTTTCTCTACTTTCTTGGTTTCTTTCTTGGAAAAACCACCCAAAACATCCAACGCACTGCGCAAACGAGCGCGAGTCATGTCTGGGCCCAACAGCGCCATCGAATCCATTACTGACCAAGAATTCGGCGTTCCGGCAATCGCGACGAAGATCGAGAACATGAAATCCCCCATCTTCAGATCCATCGCCTTCGCCAGCGCTTTGATATCCGCGAAGATAGTGTCCTTACCCCAATGGCGCTGAGCTTCCAGCCGCCACAGAGTAAACTGCAGCACACGCTTAACCTGTGCCTCCTCCAACTTCTTATGTTCGAAGTTTTCCGGCTTCAGGTCCAACATGCCGCTGAACATGAATTGCGCCATCGGAGCCACATCTGAAAACACTTCAGCCCTGCCCTTAATGTGCGGAATCAGAGCCTTCAGCGCATCTTCGTTGAACCACCAGTCACGCAGGCGAGCCATAAACTGCTCATCACTCAGATCGTCACGAACCCATTGGCCGTTCAGCCAGCGCAACTTCTCCACATCAAAGACCGGGCCACCTAGTGACACACGCTGGATATCGAAGTTTTCAATCATCTCGTCCAGTGAAAACTTCTCGCGCTCATCCGGCATAGACCAGCCCATGCGACCCAGATAGTTGGTCACTGCTTCCGGCATAAAGCCCATCCGCTCATAAAAATTGATGCTGGTGGGGTTCTTCCGCTTGGAAAGCTTGCTCTTGTCTGGATTACGCAACAGAGGCAAGTGGCACAGCTCAGGCATATCCCAGCCGAAGTACTCGTACAGCAACTTATGCTTGGGCGCTGAATTAATCCACTCTTCACCGCGCAGCACATGGGTGATTTCCATCAAGTGGTCATCCACCACGTTGGCCAGGTGATACGTTGGCATGCCGTCCGACTTCAACAGAATCTGGCAGTCCACCTGGGCCCAATCAATCTCGATGGTGCCACGGAGCATATCCTGAATTTCGCACACACCTTCGTCTGGCACCTTCATCCGGATAACGTAGGACTCACCGGCATCCAAACGGCGCTTCACTTCTTCCTGTGACAGCTCAAGATTACCCTTGATACCCGGGTTCTGGCCGTTAGCCTTGCGCTCTTCTCGAATCGCATCCAGCTCTTCCGGAGTGCGGAAGCAATAAAAAGCATGGCCAGCCGTAACCAGATCTTCGGCATACTGCGCGTACATGTGTTTACGCTCCGACTGGCGATAAGGGCCATGCGGGCCGCCCACATCGGGACCCTCATCCCAGTTCAGGCCTAACCAACGCAAGGCCTTGAGAATATCCTGTTCGGACTCGGCCGTACTGCGAACCTGATCGGTGTCCTCAATCCGCAAAATAAACTGGCCACCATGCTGGCGCGCGAAGCACAAATTAAACAAGGCCACGTAGGCGGTACCAACGTGAGGGTCACCCGTGGGCGACGGAGCAATTCGAGTACGTACTGTCATGAAACCATCCTGAATATAAGTGGCCGATAAATAAGTTGGGCATTATAACGAGCCTCACCCAGTTTCGCATGATCGGGTTTTGCCAGCACTTCATCGGGTGTTATATTATAACGTACCAAGCAAACTTCAGGATCCCACCATGAATTTCAGAAAGACCTCTCTGGCCTTGGGCGTGGCCGCTTTAGCTGCCGCCATGCCCGTGTCAGCCACAAACGTAGTTGTGTCCATTAAACCGCTCGAACTTGTGGTCAAAGCGGTAGCAGGCGATAGCATGAATGTATCGACTATCGTGCCTCCCGGCTCCAGCCCCCACAACTACAACATGAAGCCATCACAGCGTCGCGCATTGGATCAAGCCGATGCGATCTTCTGGGTGGGACCAGAAATGGAGACCTTTCTCAGTCGCCTGCTTGGCGGCCATGAATTCGAAGGCAAAGTGCTAGCCTTCACAGAGCCCACCACCAACGATACCGATGCACACCATGACGAGCACGACGATCATGACGACCACGATGACCATGATGATCATGGCAACCACGGCGATCATGACGATCACAGCGATCATGACGAGCACGGCGACCACCACCATGACCACGGCACCGGCGAAGACCCACACATCTGGGTAGACCCGCACAAGGCTCTGGAAATGGCAAAAGTCATTCATGCCAAGCTGAGCACACTCGAAGGCGTTAACATTTCTGAGCTGGATGCCAATCTGGCACACTTTGAGCAAAACCTGCACACGGCAGAACAAAGTATTAAAGAAAGCCTGAGGCAACTCGAGGGCATCAGCCTGTTCGCATACCACAGTGCGCTGGAACGATTCACCGAACACTATGAACTCGAACTAGCCGGCGTACTGGCCCTCAACCCCGAATTGTCCCCAGGGGCCCGGCACCTCGCGGAGGTACAAAACAAACTGCGCAAGGCCAATCACCCCTGTCTGCTTACTGAACCTCAGTTTAACCGCCAATGGTGGCGGTCAATCACCGACGGGATCAACGTTACGATCAGCACCTGGGACCCACTGGCAATCGACATAGAGTCTACCGCTAACGGCTACATCGAGTTCCAGCAATCCATAGCAGACGCTGTGCTCGAGTGCTTACCAAAGTAGGCTAAGCATCAGCGGGATAGACACCATCGCCAGAAGTGTCTGCCCGCTGATAATACCTGCCATCAGCGGTGCATCACCGCCCAGCTGGCGCGCCAGAATATATGCCGACGTGGCGGTTGGCAGAGTCGCCAGCAACACCGCGACTTGCACCAGCAACCCACTCAACCCGAGCATCCAGGCCACCCCCACAGCCATCACCGGAAATACCAACAGCTTCAGCGCAGAAGACACCAAAAACGGTGCCGAGGCACCACGCAACGCACTCAACTGCAGACCAGCGCCCACCGTCATCAAGCCCATCGGCAAAGCCAGATTACTTAAGGGCTCAAGCGTGCCTGCCAACAGCGGATGAAACCCGATCTCAAAATAGCTCCAGAAAACCCCTAGCACCGAGCCGACAATCAGCGGGTTCGTCACAATGGCTCGCAGCACCTGTTTAATACTGACCTTGTCTTGGCCGGCCACCAAAGAAAACATCAGAATGCACAACAAATTCAACAGGGGGACCATGATGGCAACGGCGATGGCCGTTAACGACAAACCATCGTCGCCCAGTAGCATGCCGCCAGCGGCTAAGCCCACATAGGAGTTAAACCGAATCGCCCCTTGATAGACCGACGAAAACACCGGCCCACTCCAGCGCCAAAACAACTGAGCTACCACCAAAGCCAAGGTCATTGCAGCCAGCATCGCAACAATCAGCAACGCTGTGTCTGCGTAGGCCGACACCGGAAGCCGAGCCTGCCCCAACTTGAACACCAACATGGCGGGAAAAAGAATGTAGTAAGTAAAGCGCTCAGCCTGCGGCCAAAAATCGCCACCGGGGAAGTTAATCCGACTGAGCACATGCCCCAACATGATCAAAACAAACACCGGAACCAGCGCTTGAATAACTACCTGCATGCCATAAACCTTATAACCGTTGCCATTTTGTTCCCCGAGGGTTAGATTCAGGATATTGCATTCCAAAACGGCGTAATGTGAACAACGTGAACACCCCAATTTACGGTATTCATACTCCAATCATCGCACTGCGGTCTTCTTTCGAGAACACCGGCAGGGCTGTTATACGCCTCTGATTTCGCTGAATCCACACTAACTCCCATCCGGATTCAGCGCTCAAACCACACTTTTATTTGCTTAAGAATTCTCAGGAGATTCCGATGGCTGAATTACCTTCAATCGTAGTTGCAGAAGAAGATTACAATCGCTTGAGCACTCTGATTGAGCGCATGGCTGGAAAGTCCGTCGTGATTGATGGCTTGGAAGAAGAGCTCAGCCGCGCAGACTTGATGCCTCTGAGCGACGTGCCAGACGGCGTCGTGACCATGAACTCAATTATCCGCTTTGTGGACGAAGACGCCAACAAAGAACACGAAATGATGCTGGTTTACCCCCACGAAGTGGGCGACAGCGACCACAAGGTATCCATCCTGGCACCTGCTGGCGCGGCCATGCTCGGCCTGAGCATTGGTGACAGCATCGAATGGCCGATGGCAGGCCGAAAGCCAATCCACCTGAAAGTGGTCAGCGTTACCCGCAACGCCTAAACAAAAAAAGGCCGCGTCTGGTCTATAATCCGACGCGGCCTTTTTGATACCAGCCTTAGTCTTCGAGGAACACGAGGCTCTCCTCGGAACCCGCAGCTTCCAGACGCCCCATCGGTTGTAGCTCCAATCCCTGCTCACGAGCAGCGGCCTCAAACGCTTCACGACTGCTCGGTGCAACACTCACCATCAAACCACCACTGGTTTGCGGATCACAGAACAACAACTTGTCTGCGTCGGTCATGCCCGAGATGGCATCACCAAAGGCTGCGGCATTACGGTGAGTACCGCCGGGAATGCAGTCCGCATCGATGTATGGCTGCAGGTTAGGCAGAGTGGGAATAGCTTTACGACTGACCGTCGCTTTCACCCCACTGCCTCGGCAAATTTCCAGCAGGTGACCCGCCAAGCCAAAGCCGGTGACATCCGTCATCGCGTTTACGCCATCGATTTGGGCAAAGACCTCACCGACTTTGTTCAAAGTCGACATATTCTCAACCGCAACCGCCAAGTCTTCCTTCGCAACCTTCCCCTTCTTGGACGCACTGGTCAGAATACCCACGCCCAGCGGCTTGGTTAGATACAAAAGATCGCCCGCCTTTGCCGTATCGTTACGGATAATACGGTCCACGCTCACCGTACCGGTAACCGCCAAACCAAAAATAGGTTCCGGAGAATCAATACTGTGGCCCCCCGCCAAGGCAATGCCAGCCTCAGCACACACCGCCCGACCGCCATCAATAACCTTGGCAGCAACCTCTGGCGCCAGCTCATTCACCGGCCAACCTAAAATCGCAATGGCCATAACCGGCTTACCGCCCATGGCATAGACATCACTGATCGCATTCGCCGCTGCAATCCGGCCGAAATCGAACGGGTCGTCGACCACCGGCATAAAGAAATCTGTCGTACTGATGACACCCACACCGTTGCCGATATCTGCTACCGCTGCATCGTCCCGGCTATCGTTCCCTACCAACAATTTCGGGTCGTGGAAATCCGGCATATCTGTGTGCAGAATGCGATCAAGAACGTCTGGAGCAATCTTGCAGCCACAGCCAGCACCATGGCTGAACTCGGTTAATTTGATAGACAAGGTTTCTTCCTTCTATGCGTTACGGAGTGTGCTCAAGTTTTTGGTAGTATACCCAGTACCATTAAGTTTACAGCTCAGCCCACTCTGCAGCCACCACACAGGAACGTCAATGAGTAATCCAGCCACCAAAGCCGACGATCAAGGCCTCGCCACTCGTATCATTCACAACCGGCGCCATAAAGACTCGTTCGGCAGCCCCTACTCGCCCATCTACAACACCACCACTTTCCAGTTCGAAAACACCTCAGCCCTTCTGGACATGATCGAAGGCCGAAGCGAAGGCTATCTCTACACTCGCTGGGGTACCAACCCGACTATTCAGGAGTTGGAACAAGGGCTGGCGGGCTTGGAACAAGCTGAATCGGCGCTCGCCTTTGCTTCCGGCATGGCCGCCATTTCTGCGACTCTCCTTACCCACGGCCGCAGCGGCATTGTGTGCGTGGGCGACCTTTACGGCGGCACTCAAGCCTTTCTGATCGAGCAATGTCAGGCATTAGGCATTCCCGTGACCTTCCTGTTTCGTGACGAACAGGACCAGCTGCCAGAACATCTGAACCAACCCGGCAAACTGGTGTACTTTGAAACGCCGGCCAACCCCAACATGGCCATTCTGGATATTTGCGCCATCGCGGCAACCGCCCACAAGCACGGCGCACTGGTTGCGGTAGACAATACCTTCGCCAGCCCCGTCAATCAAAAGCCGCTGGAACTGGGAGCCGACTTGGTGCTTCACAGTGCCACCAAATACCTGGGAGGCCATAGCGACATCACCGCAGGCGCCCTGATGAGCTCAGCCAAACTCGCCCAGCCTGTAGCCGCCTGGCGTAAAAACCTGGGCCAGCTCATTGCCCCGGAAACAGCCGCACTGCTCTCAAGAAGCCTTCGCACCCTGCCGGTCCGAATCCGTCAGCACAATGAAAATGCGATGGCCGTAGCTCAGGCCATGGAAGCCCATCCGAAAGTGACCAAAGTGCACTACCCCGGCCTGCCGTCGTTTGAAGGCCACGACTTGGCCCTCAACCAAATGACTGGTTTCGGCGGCATGCTCAGCATTGAAGTGGAAGGCGGCCAGGAAGCTGCTGCACGGGTTGCCGATAGCCTCAAAGTCTTTCTGCTGGCGACCAGCCTCGGCGGTGTTGAAAGCCTCGTGAGCCAGCCGAGCGCCACCAGCCATCACGGCATCAGCCGTGAGGAGCGCCTGAAACGAGGTATTGGCGATGGCATGCTGCGCCTATCGGTAGGGCTGGAAGATGCCTCAGACCTCATCGCTGACTTAACACAAGCTCTCGCCTAAAAAAACTCGTGCGGCTTCCTTTTAATAAGCCGGGAGTCGCACTAAATTATAGAAAGCCGGATTGCTCACCCACGCAAACCAGATAAGAAGACCCTTCACAGGAACCGAGGGGAACCATGATGCACGGACGAAAGTACTTTATGCCATGGATGCTGATAGCGCTGTGTTTTGCACCAGCCTGCAATGCCCATGAACACCCTGAAGAAATAAAGATTGCCTCCAGCATTGATGTCCCGATCACAGCTGCCACCGCAAACCTTCTTCAGCAAGCCTATCAGCGCTTAGGCGTGAACATGAAAACGCTGAACACGCCCTCTCGCCGCGCCCTAATGATGGCTAACAAAGGGCTGCTGGACGGCGATTTGTTCCGCATCGGCCAAGTCGTCCTCAACTACCCAAATCTTATACGCGTCGACTACCCACTCCTGCACGGTGAGTTACGTGCAGTGGTCCGCCCCGGTAGTGGCCACTTATTCAGCCACCCATCAGCCAGACCCAAAACTGCCGCCGTCCGGCTTGGAGTCATCATCGCCGAACAAACAGCTAAGGCTATGGGCATAGATCCGATCCAGACCAACAGCTACGAGCAAGCACGCACACTGCTGGAATCTGGTCGCGTAGACATCGCCTTGGTCTCAGACATTGAAGGCTTCGGCCCACTCGCGCTAAAAAGCTGGGAAGAACTCGAAATACTACCCAGCCCTGTCGCCACCTTTAGACTCTATCACTATCTGAACGAACGCCATGAAGCGCTGGCCAAGGCGTTACCTGACATACTAGGGGCTATCGAAAAAGAAGGGATACGCAGCGCAATCCTTAGCCGCTTTCGCCAACAGCAGAGGAAATGGAACAAAGAAAATATTCAACCGATGCTACAGGGGCAATTCCAAAGCAAAATGACTCGCAGTCACTAATGCGGCACCATAAATTTTAACAAGACTGAAACCATCCGACTCGTACCGTTGTGCCTCCCTATGTTTAGCCTGATCAACAAGGTGCATGATCAAAAACTTTTCACCACCTGTTAACACAAACCAGTACGTTGCACGTCTTTACGAAATAACCCGAAGATGCGGCTTCGAAACTGGTCATCATCGAACTGGCATTAGCCTTCAAACCAACGGATTCCAAGTCGCCTTTGAGGATCAGTTCAAAGCCGCACAAGCCCTGACAACAGCACTCACCTATAAAGCAAAACTACTCTTCCCGCCCCAACCAAGCCGCCCCACGCACCCCACTAGAATCCCCATGCACAGCTCGAACTATCGGCGTATCGCATTCCCCACCAAATACGTATAGAGGCAGCCTTTCCGGCAATTCTTGGTAGATTTGCACGGCATTACTCATGCCGCCACCCAACACAATAATGTCTGGGTCTAGCACGTTAATCACGGCCGCTAAGCCTCGAGCTAGGTGGTCAAGGTATTGGTTCAGGGTTTCCGCTGCTGATTTGTCGCCATGGCTGGCTTTTTCAGTGATGGTTTTGGCGGGCAGGCTCTGGCCATGCAAGCGTTTATGGGTCAGTGATAACCCGGTGCCAGAGAGGAAGGTTTCATTGCAGCCACGGCGGCCGCAGAAGCAGGGACGCTGATCCAATTCAACTTGTGGCATCCAGGCTAAAGGATTGTGACCCCACTCGCCCGCCACGCCGTTAGGGCCGGGAAGTATTCGGCCATTGACGCTGATACCGGCACCGCATCCGGTGCCCAGTATGGCGGCGAATACCACGTTGTGGTTTTTGCCGGCCCCGTCTGTCGCCTCGGAAAGTGCCAGACAGTTGGCATCATTGGTGACGGTGACCGGCCGTTCCAACAGAGTGCTCAAATCGTCTTTCATCAGTTGGCCGTTGAGCCAGATGGAGTTGCCGTTCTTTACTTTGCCGGTGATCCCGGAAATGCTTCCGGGTATGCCAACGCCCACTGGCAAACCGCTCTCGCCAGCCTTCGATTCAGCCGTCAGCACCAGTGAGTGAATAACTTCCAAGGTGGCACGATAATCTCCCACCGGAGTGGAGACGCGCTTTCTGAAGTGTTCATTGCTTTGCCTGTCTATCAAAATGACTTCGGTTTTGGTTCCACCTAAGTCGATTCCGACCAGCCAATCACTTTGCATGCAGCGCTCCTTATCAAACACCGTCCCGATAAAGGAGCAATCTGTAGGGCCTCACAGCCTTACGTGCATGACCCTTCTACCGCAGGTAACTGCTGAGGCAATTCTAGCAGCTCCGCCAAGGGCACGGGTCTGGAGAAATAGAAGCCTTGTAGTATGTCACAACGGCGCTGCGCAAGATCGTTACGCTGCTCCGGGGTTTCAATGCCTTCTGCGACCACTTCCAAACCAAGGTGATGGGCCATAGTGATAATGCCCTCCACGATCGCTGCATTCTCTCGGCCGCTAGCGATGTCTTGAATAAAACTTCGGTCTATTTTCACCTTATTGATCGGCAGCTGGCGCAAATAACTCAGGCTTGAAAACCCTGTTCCGAAGTCATCTATGGCCACTTTAACGCCCAGATTCCGCACATTCTGGAGCAGCTCAATGGCTTTTTCTGAGCCCGCCATCATTAGCCCTTCGGTCACTTCCAGTTCCAAATGCTCGGGATTCAGGCCACTTTCTTCAAGGGCTTGTTTTACTTCGTCAAAAAATCCGTTTCGCCGAAAATGCACGGGGGAGATATTAACCGCTACCGTTAGCGGTACTTCGCGGTCCGCATTGATGCTCTGCAGATCCTGGCACGCCCGCCATAACACCCAGCGGTCCAGATCAATGATCTGGCCTGTGCGCTCTGCCAAAGGTATGAAGTCGCCTGGCGGCACCATGCCCCGCTCAGGATGCTGCCAACGTACAAGCGCTTCCAAAGCTTTCATTTTGCCGGTGTGTGCATCCACCAACGGTTGGTAGTAAAGCACCAACTGGTCATGCTCTACCGCCTCCAGCAGCTCCCGCCTGAGTTCGATATGCTCGCGTACAGTTGAATCCACATCACCGGCGTACCACTCCCAGGTATTGCGGCCCTGGGCTTTGGCTTCGCGAACCGCCATATGGGCGTTCTGAATAAGCGCACTCGCGTCTCGCGATGACACCTGCCCCATTGCCACGCCGATGCTGGCACTCACATGAAGCACATGTTCATCGATGACAAACGGTCGAGCCAGCAAGCTTAGCAAGCGCTCCACCAATGGAAGTGCGTTCTCAACCCTCGCTCGATCAGTCAATAAAACGCCATATTCATCTCCGGCAAATCGAGCAAGAAAATCACCAGGCTCCAGCCCGTCAACCAACCGGTTTGCCACTGCCTGCAACAGATGATCACCCACGGTGTGGCCCAGGCCATCGTTGATCGAGGAAAAACCATCTAGGTTAATCAACAAAACAGCCACACGCCCCTTAGCCAAGGGAAGATCTTCGGCAAGCCGAGCCTCAAAACCGGCGCGATTGGCCAGCCCGGTAAGAAGATCGTGGGTACGTTGGACGTGCAGTTTGAGTTCGCTTTCTCTTTGGCGGGTTATGTCTTTGGCAATACCGTAAACACCCACCACCTCATTATCGACGATGATCGGCAGGTTGGTGACTGCAACTAGGTATTCTTCGCCATTGATGCTATAGGCGACGACTTCGTAATTTTGAGGGGTTCCTTTGCGGGCTTCCTCGAACGCTTGCTGTGCCACATTATGATGTTCAGCTTTTATAAACTGTTGAAAATGAAGCCCGAGGATGTTTTTTTCTGCAAAGCCGGCAATATTTTCAGAGCCATGATTAGCCGCCACAAAACAGCCATTCAAGTCGAGCTCGAAGACGGCATCCGGGTGATAAGTAAATAAGGACTGATAACGCTGAGACTGAATGCGAAGAGCCCGCTGGTCCTGTTGTCGCGTTAGCGCAAAAGCAACCAATCCGGCAGCCCGCATGATCAACACCAGTTGATCTTCACTGGGTTGACCGGGTGTTGGGTGATAAGTAGCGAAGGTGCCTAAAAGCTCACTGCCAGCCACCATCACGGGGACAGACCAGCAAGACATCAGGTTCTCTTTCAACGCACTATCCCGATAGGCTGTCCAGTTGGGTGCAGCTGTAATATCTCGGGTGATAACAGCTTTCCGTGTGAACGCCGCTTTTCCGCATGTCGCCACTTCAGGACCAATTTTTACTCGCTGCATGGCCGTTCGGTAGGTCTCAGAAAGCCCCTCCCCCGCCACTAGGCTCAGCGTGTCATCGGCAGGGTCATACAGCATAAAAGTCACGGTGGCGTCTGGCATTTTCCGCGCAACCATTTTGGTCACTTCCGCCAAGATATCCATGAAAGGCGCATGGCTGGCGATCATGTCTTGAATTTTTTGTTGATCCGCCAATTCGGCAAGGATGCGATCCATTCTTATGCCTTAAAGAGAAGCATCATTACTTGGAGATTACCGTTGAAGCTAAGAGATTACCAGCTAAACGGCGGCCCGCCCAAGATCGCGAAAAGTCTAAGTACATGATAGCCCGCTCGTTTAAAACATAAGGCTCTGCTTAGGCCATCTTCATATATCGCTATAGATCAATTCTAGTTGTTTAACCAGTGAGACGCCTAGTCACCGATCACATTGTCAAACCGTCAAAAGCGTCCTCTTCTCGAACGTCGCCGCTAGGGACATCCCCTCAATCAATCGGCCTATTTTCCTGATAGAATTGGCGCCTCAAACGGACAAACCTGAGCTTTTAATGATCAACGACACATCTCCTCAAACCACCGGACCCGAGCCTTCACGGCGCTTCTCCATTGCACCCATGATGGATTGGACCACGCCCCACTTCCGCTATTTGGCGCGCATTCTCAGTCGCCGCGCGTTGCTCTATACGGAAATGGTGACCACCGGCGCTTTGATTCATGGAGATACACAACGCTTTCTTCGCCACGATCCGGCAGAATATCCGCTGGCCCTGCAACTGGGTGGCAGCAATCCCGATGAACTGGCGCAATGCGCAAAGCTTGCTGAAGAATTTGGTTTCAGTGAAGTGAATCTTAATGTGGGCTGCCCCAGCGACCGGGTGCAAAACAACATGATCGGCGCCTGCCTGATGGGGCACCCAGATAAAGTGGCCGAAGGTGTGGCCGCGATGAAAGCCGCGACCAACCTGCCCGTGACCGTTAAGCATCGGATTGGCATTAATGGGCGGGAATCTTGGGAGGAGCTGTGCGAATTTATCGAGAAAGTGTCAGCTGCAGGATGCAACACGTTCATCGCACACGCGCGAATAGCTATTCTCGAAGGACTTAGTCCGAAAGAAAATCGCGACATCCCGCCGCTAAAGTACGACTGGGTGTACCGTTTGAAGCAGACGTACCCTGATCTGGAAATCATCATTAACGGCGGCATTAAAACCATCGAAGAATGCCACGACCACCTTCGTCATACCGATGGCGTCATGCTCGGCCGGGAGGCGTATCACAATCCGTGGCGGCTAACCGAAGTAGACCCGGAATTCTTCGGCGAGGCTGCGCCGGTTGCCAACCGCCACGATGCCCTTCGTGCGATGTTCCCGTTCATTCAGAAAGAACTGGATCGTGGTGTTTATCTTACCCACATTACCCGCCACATCATGGGGCTGTTTCTCGGCATGCCCGGCGGCAGGCAATTCCGGCGTCACCTAAGCGAGAACGCCAACAAGCCTGGGTCCGGGCTGGAGGTGGTGGAACAAGCGCTGGCGAAAGTACGAGAGCCAGAAGTAATGTTGGAAAACTGACAGCCCACGAGCCTTTAGTTGTCTTGTTCCTGTTGTAAGCTGCCGTTATTGTAGACGTTACAAAAGGTGTTCCGGAGCCGAACACCTCAATAACAATTATCGACCGGGACGACAGCACGAATGACAAACAAGTTAGACCAACTGAAAACCATGACAACGATAGTTGCAGACACCGGTGACCTGGAGGCCATTGCCCAATGGCGGCCGCAAGACGCAACCACCAACCCTTCTCTGCTGCTTAAAGCAGCAGCCTCAGAAACCTATCGCCCGATGCTGGACAAAGCCATTGTTATGGCCAATCGTCAGGGTGGATCCTCTGCCGAGCAGTTAACACTGGCAACCGATATGCTCGCCGTGCTGGCCGGCAAAGAAATTCTAGACCTTATACCGGGCGTGGTATCCACCGAAGTAGATGCTCGCTTATCCTTTGATACCGCCGCAACGCTTAGACGCGCCCACCGGATCATTGAGCTTTACGATCAGCAAGGGATCGATACCAGTCGGGTTCTGATCAAGATCGCCGCAACCTGGGAAGGCATCCTGGCCGCCGAGCAACTTGAAAAAGAGGGCATTCGCTGCAACCTGACGCTGCTGTTCTCGTTTGTTCAGGCGGTTGCCTGCGCTCAAGCCGGCGCCCATCTCATTTCGCCATTTGTGGGTCGAATTCTGGATTGGCATCTGGCCAACTCCGGCCGAGACAGCTACCCGTCTGCGGAAGATCCCGGCGTACAATCCGTTTCGCGGATCTACAATTACTACAAAACCCACGATTTCAATACCGTGGTAATGGGGGCCAGCTTCCGAAATACCGGAGAGATCGAAATGTTGGCCGGTTGCGACCGACTGACCATCAGCCCGGCCCTGCTACAGCAACTTCAAGACGACAACGGACCGCTAACACGCATGCTGGATGCCGAATCCGCCACCAGCAACGACGTGATCGGCCCGATTGATGAAAAACTGTTCCGCTGGGAATCCAACGAAGATGCCATGGCCACCGAGAAACTGGCCGATGGTATTCGCCGATTCTCAGCCGACCAAATTGAACTGGAAAACCAGGTGCGCCAGCAGGCCAACGCTGCGTAAATCGCAGCATGGCTATGCAGAGGCAGTGATCGCCCGTTAATGCGAGGACTTCATCATGTTAGCCATTCTTCACCCGAATACCGCTCTGGACAGCGAAGCCTATCGACAAACCATGCACTACCTGGAAAATCTTCCGGGCGTCAGTCTGCGGGTCCACGAGGTTCAAGGTGCAAGCCAGCGGTTGACCGAAATTTATCTGCTCGGCGACACCAAGCCTCTGGATAAAGACGAGATTGAAGCTTTACCTGCCGTTGAACGGGCCATCCGAATTTCCGAAGACTACCGCATTCTGGGGCGCCACCAAGACGACAACCGGCAAAGCGGATTCAACTACAATGGCGTCGACTTTAGCCAAAGCAATCTGAACGTCTTCGCCGGTTTGTGTGCCGTGGATGTGCCCGAGCACGTTGAAATCATGATGAAGGCGCTGCAAGAGAACGGTCAGGTGTGCACTCGCATGGGTGCCTACAAGCCTAGAACCAACCCTTACTCGTTTCAGGGACACGGCCAAGGCTGTTTGCCTTGGGTGTTCGAGAAGGCCGGCAAGCATGGCATCAAAGTGGTTGCAATGGAGATCACCCACGAAAGCCACATTGAAGAAATTGATACCTGTCTGGAAAAACTGGGCCGCCCTACCGGCGTCATGCTGCAAGTGGGAACCCGCAACACCCAGAACTTTGAATTATTGAAGGCCATTGGCCGCCAAAGCACATATCCGGTATTGCTAAAGCGAGGCTTCGGGATCACGCTGAACGAGTCGTTGAATGCGGCCGAATATCTAGCCAGCGAAGGCAACGCCAACGTGATTTTCTGTCTGCGCGGGATGAAAACCGAAGCCGGCCAGCCGCACCGGAACATGGTCGATTTTGCCCACGTACCGGCGGTAAAACGCCTGACCCGCATGCCGGTGTGCGTTGACCCATCCCACTCTGTGGGTACCCGGCAGCAGTCTCCGGAGGGCATTCTCGACGTGATGCACGCCACCGCTCAGGGCGTTATCGCCGGGGCCAACATGGTACTGGTAGACTTCCACCCCAAACCCGAAAAAGCCTTGGTTGACGGCCCTCAGGCCCTTCTAATGAACGAATTACCGGCCTATCTGGAAGACATCCAGTTATGCCACGACACCTGGAAAAAGCGCCAGGCCATCTACAAACGGTTAAAGGACAACGCTACAGAATGATCATTTATGGTCACCGCGGGGCAAAAGGTGAGGCCCCTGAAAATACCCTTCCCGGTTTTCTTCATGCTTACCGACAAGGTGTTCGACATTTTGAACTCGACCTGGCCCTATCAAAAGATGGGACACCGGTTCTAGTCCACGATCTGACTGTCGACCGAACCACAGACCAGAAAGGCAATATCAGCAAGTACACGGCGGATCAACTGGAACAGATGGACGCAAGGCGCAACACCAGCTCATGGCCGCTACCAACGGGCATCCCGGCGCTGGAAACCTTACTGGATAAGTTTGATGACTTGGAACACTTGCAGCTTGAAGTCAAGAAAGACAATCGGTATCGGCTTAACATCCTGTGCAACCGACTGACCGAAATCATTCAACGCCGAAACCTGTACCAAACTGCAGCCATCACTTCGACAGACCCTTGGTTTCTGCGCGAAATCCGCCGTCGCGATAAGAATATTCGTCTGGGGTTAGTCGCGGAGCGCAAGTTTCCCAAGCCGCTGAACATCGCAACAACACTGGGCTGCGAGTACTTTTGCGTAAACTGGAGGATTCTCAGCAAAGGTATGGTCGATGCCGCTCACAAACGCAACATGCACGTCTCGGCCTGGACGGTAAACCGCATCCACGACATGTTGGCACTGGAAGAGATCGGGGTTGATAGCATCATTACAGACTACCCGACCAGCACCCGAATGTACTTCGACAATCGCGCTAAATCGTTGTTAAGCCTGCCAGTGAAAGAGACCGAGCAGTCAGATTTATAGCTGACTGCTCGGTGAATGGTCTGAATCAGAAGATTCGGTTCAGGCCATTCAGAGCAGCTACCCGGTAAGCTTCCGCCATGGTTGGGTAGTTAAAGGTGGTGTTGATAAAGTAGTTCAGGGAGTTCGCCTCCCCTTCCTGATTCATGATGGCCTGGCCGATGTGTACGATTTCGGCCGCTTGGTCACCAAAGCAGTGAATGCCCAGTATTTCCCGTGTTTCCCTGTGGAACAGCAGCTTGAGCATGCCCACAGCTTCACCGGTAATCTGAGCGCGAGCCAGGTCTTTGAAAAACGCCTGCCCCACATCGTACGGTACTTTGGCTTCGGTCAGTTCCCGCTCGGTTTTACCAACTGAACTGATTTCCGGGATGGTGTAAATGCCGGTTGGCACATCATCCACAAAACGGAAGTACTCATCCTGCACCACATCAGAAGACGCTGAACGCCCTTGATCGTATGCCGCACTAGCCAAGCTCGGCCAACCGATCACATCACCCACCGCGTAGATATGTTCTACTTCGGTACGATAGTGGTCATCAACCGCCAACTGACCTCGGCTATTCGGCTCAAGACCCACTTTGTCGAGCCCCAGATTATCCGTGTTGCCACTGCGGCCGTTACACCACAGGAACGCATCAGCCCGAATCTTCTTGCCAGACTGCAGTGTTAGCACCACACCGTGGTCATCACCTTTGACGGCTTCATACTGTTCATTGTGACGAACCAGAACACCGTTGTTCCGCAGGTGATAGCTGAGAGCGTCTGAAATCTCGTCATCCAGGAACGACAGCAAACGACTGCCCGGGTTGATCAGGTCAACCTTCACACCCAACCCAGCAAAGATACACGCGTATTCAGAACCGATCACGCCAGCGCCGTATATGATCAACGTACGCGGGGTATGGGACAGGTTCAGAATGGAGTCGGAGTTATAAATGCGGTGGTGACGGAAATCCACATCGGGCGGCAGATAGGGGCGCGAACCGGTCGCCACAATAGCCTGCTTGAAGTGAATAGTCTCTACCGATTTATGGCCCCGAATTTCCAGCCGGTTTTTATCCAGAAACACAGCACGCCCGTTCAGCAGGTCAACCCGATTACGAGAGTAAAACTGCGTGCGCAACTTGACCTGTTTCCCGATTACCTTCTGGGCATTTTGCAGTACCCGCGGGAAGGAGAACCAGCGCGGCTCACCAATGTCACGGAACATCTGGTTAGTGTTGAAGGTGATAATCTGCTTAACAGAATGACGCAGTGCTTTCGAAGGGATGGTACCCCAATGAGTACAGTTACCCCCTACCGCGGCCTTGTCCTCAATGATCGCAACGCGCTTATTGTGCTTCGCCGCGTTCATTGCCGCCCCTTCACCGGAGGGGCCGGCGCCAATAACAACAACGTCGTAATGATGTTCTGCCATGCGCGCAGTATCTCCTTATCTACGTCTCGTGAGCGTAGCTTTAGTTATTGAGTGTGTGATCACTTGCCGTTACTTATCAATTTTACTGGCGTCGTAGGCCAAATCTTCCGCGCTCATCGGTTCTGCTGAGTCGGAGCGGCTGTCTTCACACTTCTGGGTGCTACCACCACAAATGTCACAAGAAGAACTGATGCCAAGCGCACCAATGCCACCGCAGGTTCCACTGATCGGCTTACGCCCGAAAATCACGCCAACGGACATGCCAATCATCAACAAAACCACAATCGCCAAAACTAACAAAAAGGTACTCATACCTGCCCCCTTTACTGGACAACGTAAGATGAAAACGCCGGCGTGCTGTGCACGTCAAATCCAGCCTCACCCCTTACAATAAAATACGCTGGAATATTTTCTCGGGTAGCCAGACTCATTGCCCGCTCAAATCCCATAACATTATATGCCGTTGCCAATGCATCTGCCGTCATGCAGTCATCTGATATTACAGTCACAGATGCTAACCGATGATCGATCGGCCTTCCGGTATCTGGATCAATTGTATGCGAATATCGCTGCCCTTCCGATTCGTAGTAGTTACGATAGTCACCGGACGTAGCCATAGATTTACGATCGAGCGCGACCACGACATTGACCTGCCGAGCCTGGTCCGAAGGGGTCTCTACAGCCAAGCGCCAAACGTCATCATCCGGCTTTCGGCCACGGGTGCGCACTTCACCGCCTATCTCCACAAGGTAAGCCTGAACACCTTGAGTGTCGAGGTAACGGGCAACCACATCCACGCCATAACCTTTGGCAATACCGGACAAATCGATGTACTGGGGTTGCTTGCTGCGAATCGCCAACGCCTCTGAGTCGAACTCCAGGAACTCCCACCCGGTTACGTTCAGCGCCTTCAACAGTTCCTCGTCGGAGGGACTACGCTCAGGCCGTGCATCAGGCCCAAACCCCCAGAGGTTAACCACCGGCCCGATGGTGGCATCAAAAGCCCCGTCGGTTTGAGCGGAAATTTCCTGAGCACGGTGAATCACTTCGAAGAGCGGCGCCGACAACGTCGTCCAGTCCGCCTGACTCTGCTTGCGGTTTAACTTGGACAGCTCGGAGTCCGGCTTCCAGGTAGACATTGCGTTATCTACCCGTTCCAACTCCGCTTGAATGCCCTGTGCCAACATTTTGAGCCTGGCGCTGTCTTCCGGCAATACGACGTTGATGTGATAGGAAGTCCCAAAGATCCCACCTGAGATCTCCCAGACTTTTTCTTCTTCCTGAAACGAGCAACCCGCCAGGGCGGCCATAGCCAGCGCCATAAAGACGCTGACCACAACCACCCTGACGGGTCCAAACATGCGGGATGTCATTTGAGCTAATTAACCTCCAAAGTCATCCAGCATGATGTTTTCGTCTTCTACACCAAGATCTTTCAGCATCTTGATGACAGACGCGTTCATGATTGGGGGTCCACACATGTAGAACTCACAATCCTCAGGGGCCGGATGGTCCTTCAGATAGTTTTCGTACAACACATTATGGATGAAGCCGGTTGGGCCTTCCCAATTATCGGTTGGCAGTGCATCAGACAACGCAACGTGCCACTCGAAGTTTTCGTTTTCTTCGGCCAGACCGTCGAAGTCTTCAACGTAGAACATCTCGCGAACACTTCGTGCGCCGTACCAGAAGCTGATTTTGCGCTTCGAGTTCAAACGCTTCAGCTGGTCAAAAATGTGGGAACGCATAGGCGCCATACCCGCACCACCGCCAACGAATACCATTTCGGCGTCAGTCTTCTTCGCGAAGAACTCACCGAACGGCCCCATAACGGTCACCTTATCGCCTGGCTTCAGATTGAACACATAGCTCGACATGATGCCTGGCAGATGGTCGCTGCCCGGAGGCGGCGTAGCGATACGGATGTTGAACTTGAGAAGACCTCTTTCTTCCGGGTAATTCGCCATGGAATAAGCCCGGATGGTTTCTTCTTTGTTGATCGCCTTGTAGCGCCAAATATCGTGCTTATCCCAGTCTTCGTGGAACTCTTCTTCGATATCGAAATCCTTGAAATCGATCTCGTAAGGATCACACTCCAACTGAACATAACCACCGGCACGGAAGTCGACTTCCTCGCCTTCTGGAAGCTTCAACACCAGTTCTTTGATGAAAGTGGCCACGTTGTGGTTTGAAATGACTTCGCATTCCCACTTCTTAACGCCAAAGAATTCTTCTGGCACTTCAATCTTCATGTCCTGCTTAACAGGAACCTGACAAGACAGGCGCCAGCCTTCTTTCTCTTCACGGTTGGTAAAGTGAGTCTTTTCAGTCGGCAGCATCGCGCCGCCGCCGTCCAGAACCTTACACTTACACTGGGCGCAGGTACCGCCGCCACCGCAAGCTGAAGACAAAAAGATGCCACTGCCTGCCAGTGTACCCAGGAGTTTGCCACCGGCTTCCGTTTTCACGGTATGTTCCGGATCGTCATTGATTTCGATGGTCACATCACCGGTGCTTACCAGTTTGGATCTTGCCGCGAGGATGACCGCAACAAGCGCCAGAACGATAACGGTGAACATGACCACGCCGAGTATTATTTCTGTA
>NZ_JAXMOY010000025.1:0-25889 GCF_034669625.1 Marinobacter sp. | reverse complement strand
GCAGATTCCATGATTATCTGGTTCGGTAAAGGGGGGAGATTGTTCATCTCAAGATGGGACATCAGACTACCAGAAAGCCCTCACCTACTCAATCAAAATCCCGTTCCACAATAAGCCGCCAGCCGGTAGCAGGGGCGCTTCCCGAGTATTGACCAGAACACCACAAATCGCCAATGGCAATAATCTCTTCACCCCCGCTTCCCTGCCTGTAAATCAAGGGCAGCGCGGCTCTTTCCCAGGGTGGAACCCCCTGTTCTTGCAGCCAGGTTTTCAACGCGCGGGAGGGGCCTTCGGCCCGGAACCTCACCCTTTCACCGCCCTGCCTCGTAGATACCCGTATTGGCGGCGGGGGATTTTTTGGGGTACTTCCTTGTTGCACCGGCATCAAGCGAAGCTGCCACTCCCCCCATGCCACGGCCTGCCCCGGCGAAAGATCGGTTGCCCCTTGTGGCACGGTAAAATCAGACACCAGATAGAGATAACCTCGATAACGACGCAGGCTAAACCCGGCGCCCCGTATTTCGGGTGCGCGGTCCTCTGCCGCATTGAGCAGATCGGAAAGACCTTGATCCAAACTGGCGCTCGCCGGCACTTCGCAACGCTGGCTCTGAAGCCACCAGCGCACCAGATTTCGCTGCTCGAGTGCACTCAGCGGCCGGACCGCTGCCAGCACTAACCGCCCGTTGTCAGAGCATGATTGCCAGTGCAACTCTGCCAAACGCCGGTTCAGCTCCGCGCTTTCACGGCACGCGCCAGCACTATGCTCAATTCGCTTGAGCAACCCCGGCCAGCGTCCTTTCAAGCTCGGCATGATTGTATGGCGCAGATAATTGCGATCATAGACCTGACTGGCATTGCTCGGATCTTCCACCCAGCTCATCCCTGCGTTTGCAGCCGCCGCCTCCAGCCGATCGCGCCCAAAAGCCAACCAAGGCCGATATAGCTGCCCACGACCCAAAGGCCGCTCAGCCGGCATCCCCGAGAGACCGCCAACACCGGAGCCCCGAAGCAATCGAAACAACACCGTTTCGGCCTGATCGTCACCGTGGTGAGCCATCAGAATTAAATCGCCATCGCCTAGGAGCCGCTCGAACACCTGATAGCGGGCATCCCTCGCGGCTTCTTCCAGACCACCAGCGCCAGTACCAGAAACAGGGACATCAACGTATTCAACCACAATAGGCACGCCCAAGCTCACGCACACATCACGACAGAACTGTTCCGTCTGCTGGTGGTTAGTTTGGAGCTGGTGATTAATATGTAAGGCAGTGACATCAGCATGGCAGGACGCTGCCACATGAAGCAGCAACGCCGAATCCAAGCCGCCGCTGAAGGCGACCCAGAGCCGGGAATACTTGGGGAGTGTGCTGACCGGCAGGAGCAGATCGTCCGGCCAATCAGCATGCCGGGCGGGGTTACCGCCCGCCTTCATACTTGGTCAAACGCTCATACCGGCGCGCGATCAACTCATCCTGGGGTAGGCGGCACAATTCGGCCAGCCCCGTTTCCAATCGCGCTTTCAACGTTTCAGCCATATGTTCAGGATTGCGGTGCGCGCCCCCTAATGGCTCATCAATAACGTTGTCGGCAACACCCAGCTCTTTCAGGCGAGCAGCCGTCACACCCATGGCTTCCGCTGCCTGAGCTGCGTATTCCGCGCTTTTCCAGAGAATCGACGCACAACCTTCCGGCGAAATAACCGCATAGGTTGAATACTGCAACATATTCAGCTGGTCACAAACGCCAATAGCAAGCGCGCCACCAGAACCGCCCTCACCGATGACCGTCGAAATAATCGGTGTTTTCAATCTGGACATTACGGCCAGATTGAACGCGATGGCCTCACTTTGGCCTCGCTCCTCTGCACCGATGCCCGGATAGGCCCCCGGGGTATCGATAAACGTCAGGATTGGCATCTTGAACCGCTCCGCCATTTCCATCAGGCGCAGCGCTTTACGGTAGCCCTCGGGGCGAGGCATGCCGAAGTTACGCTTAACCTTGTCACGCACTTCCCGACCTTTCTGATGGCCGATAACCATGACTGACTGGTCGCCCAGACGAGCAGTACCGCCAATAATGGCTTGATCGTCTGCATAACGGCGATCGCCGTGCAGTTCATCGAAGTCGTCAAAAATCAGATTAATATAATCCTGAGTGTAAGGCCGGCGAGGATGCCGGGCCAGACGCGCTACATCCCAGGGTTTGAGATCAGAAAAAATGCTCTCTGTCAGACTGACGCTCTTCTTCTTGAGGCGACTGATCTCATCCGTAATATTGATATCGGTATCGTTACCGACCATCCGAAGCTCTTCAATTTTGGCTTCCAGGTCGGCGATCGGCTGTTCGAAATCCAGGTAATTAGGGTTCATGATGTTCCATCATTTGATTGCCAGGCGGGCAAAAGCCCACCCAAACCAGAATTTGGGACAAAGATAGCAATGCTTGCCGCAGAGCTAAAGCGGACATTGGTCTTAATCATAGACCAGTTCTACCGCGTGGTCGCCCACCAAGTGCTTCAGTTCAAACAGAAGATCATCATCCGGCTGCACTCGCCAGGACTCTCCTAACTCGATGCGGGTTCGGGCTTCCGCACTGCTGTACTCGATCCATACCGGGCTACCGTCGTTACGGAAAGGCCGCAGTGTGTTGTCCAATTTATCCAGAAGACCATTTTGCAACTGGTCAGCGCGCAGCGCCAATCGAATACCCCGACTGAACTGCTGGCGCGCGGTCGCCACATCCGTGACCGAACTCACGCGCATCTTCATCTGCCCGGAGTAATCGTCGTGGCTGACTTGTCCTTCCAACACGATCACTTGGTCGGATTGTAGCAATTCCCGGTTTTCAAAGTAGGCCTCTGAAAACAGGGTTGCTTCTATGCGGGCACTTCGATCATCCAGAGTGATGAAGCACATGGTTGAACCTGTGCGGGTTTTCATGGTGCGCTGCGCGACCACCAGGCCAGCAACTCGCTGAGGCGACTTATTAGGCTTCAAGTCCGAAATGGACGAGCGCACAAACCGGCGCACCTCTTTCTCGTATTCATCGAACGGGTGACCGGTCAGATAGATGCCAAGAGTATCCTTCTCTCCCTTCAGGCGCTGCTTTTCAGGCCATTCGCGCACATCAGCAACATCGGCATAGACGTTTTCGTCACCACCGCCACCAAGCATTTCCCCGAACATATCAACCATGCCCACGGCGTCATTCCGGGACTGCTGACCGGCTTGCTGGATGGCCTTATCGATACTGGCCATAAGCTGAGCGCGCGTGGCC
This sequence comes from Marinobacter sp., assembly GCF_034669625.1. Classification (GTDB taxonomy): domain Bacteria; phylum Pseudomonadota; class Gammaproteobacteria; order Pseudomonadales; family Oleiphilaceae; genus Marinobacter. The sequence continues at coordinate 22,613 of NZ_JAXMOY010000025.1, read as the reverse complement.
CCCAGTTTGTCCATGGCACCGGCCCGAATCAACGCTTCCATGGCACGCTTGTTCACCTTTTTCAGTTCGACCCGACGAGCGAAATCGAAGATATCCTGGAAAGGCCCGCCTTCTTTGGCTGCCGCAACCACACTCTCGATAGGCCCTTCGCCCAGACCTTTGATCGCCCCGAGACCGTAAACAATCTGTCCGTCATCGTTGACGGTAAAGGTGTACTCGGAACGGCTGACGTCGGGCACCAACAGGTCCAACTTCATGTTCCGGCATTCTTCGACCAGCGTTACCACCTTATCGGTGTTCTGCATATCCGCGGTCAATACCGCTGCCATAAATTCAGCCGGATAATGAGCCTTCATCCAAAGCGTCTGGTAAGACACCAAAGCGTAGGCTGCGGAGTGAGATTTGTTAAAGCCGTAGCCGGCGAACTTCTCAACCAGGTCAAAAATGTTCTCGGCCAGCGTTTTATCAATGCCGTTTTCTTCACAGCCATCCAGGAACAGGGCTTTCTGCTTGGCCATTTCCTCTGGCTTTTTCTTACCCATCGCCCGCCGAAGCATGTCGGCGCCGCCAAGGGTGTAGCCCGCCATTACCTGGGCGATCTGCATGACCTGTTCCTGATACAGGATAACCCCGTAAGTGGGCTCCAATACCGGTTTCAGACCCTGGTATTGATAATCTGGATGCGGATAGGACAACGGCTGCCGGCCGTGCTTCCGGTCAATAAAGTCGTCTACCATGCCGGACTGAAGCGGGCCAGGCCGGAACAGAGCCACCAAGGCGATCATATCTTCCAGCGAATCCGGCTGCAGTCGACGAATCAGATCCTTCATGCCTCGGGATTCAAGCTGGAATACAGCGGTTGTTTCAGCCTTTTTCAGCATATCGAACGAGGCTTTGTCATCCAGCGGAATCGTCGCTATATCGAGTTCCGACTCCCCGCGCGCTTCCCGGCGCGGGTTAATCATGTGCAGGGCCCACTTGATGATGGTCAGGGTCCGCAGACCCAAGAAGTCAAATTTCACCAATCCGGCTTCTTCTACGTCACCTTTATCGAACTGGGTGACCAGACTCCCGCCTTCGTCATCACAATACAAAGGCGAAAAGTCGGTGATCTTGGTGGGTGCGATTACCACGCCCCCGGCGTGCTTACCGGCGTTCCGGCACACACCTTCGAGCTTAAGGGCCATTTCCCAGATTTCTTGGGCTTCTTCATCCTGCTCCAGAAACTCCTTGAGCTGGGGTTCCTGCTCGATGGCCTTGTTCAGGGTCATACCCACTTCGAACGGAATCAGCTTGGAGAGCTTGTCCGCCAGCCCGTAAGACTTACCTTGTACCCGGGCCACGTCCCGCACCACCGCCTTCGCGGCCATGGTACCGAACGTAATAATCTGCGAAACCGCTTCACGGCCGTATTTCTGGGCTGTGTATTCAATGACCCGATCCCGACCTTCCATGCAAAAGTCGACGTCGAAGTCGGGCATCGATACCCGCTCGGGGTTCAGGAACCGCTCGAACAGCAAATCGTACTCAAGAGGATCCAGATCGGTAATCAACAACACATATGCAACCAGTGAACCGGCACCGGAACCCCGACCCGGCCCCACGGGTACGCCGTTATTCTTGGCCCACTTGATGAAGTCCATAACGATCAGGAAGTAACCCGGGAACCCCATCTGAATGATGATATCCAGCTCAAACTTCAAGCGTTCGTCATACGCAGCACGCTTTTGGTCGTATTCCGGATCGTCTTTGCTCAGGATGGATTCCAGACGCATGTCCAGACCGTCTTCCGACACCTTTCGGAAGTAGTCGTCCATGGTCATGCCATCCGGGATCGGATAATTGGGCAGGAAGTACTCTCCCAACCGGACTTTCACCGAGCAACGGCGAGCAATTTCGACCGTGTTCTCGATGGCTTCGGGAATATCCGAAAACAGCTCGATCATTTCCTCAGCGCTGCGCAGGTATTGCCGATCACTGAACCGGCGATCCCGGCGCGGGTCATCCAGCGTGCGACTTTCACCAATGCATACACGAGCTTCATGGGCCTCAAAATCATCGGCCGTCAGGAAGTGCACATCGTTGGTCGCCACGACAGGCACGCCCATGTCAGCGGCAAGATCCACGCTCAAATGCAAACAGTCTTCATCGCCGGCCCGGTCCGTACGCTGCAATTCCAGGTAATAGCTGTCGGGGTACAAGTCTTTCCAATATTGTGCACGTTCCCGGGCTAACTCCGGTTTTTCGGCCAACAAAGCCTTACCTACGTCACCCATTTTTGCACCAGACAAAGCGATCAGGCCGCCAGCACGAGCCTCCAGCCATTCTTTGCGAACAATCGGTTTGCCGTATTTTTGCCCCTCGGTATAACCCAGAGAAATAATTTCTGTCAGGTGCAGATAGCCGTCGTTGTCACGGGCGAGCAAGGTCAAGCGGAACGGATTCTCGGGTTCATCCGGGTTTTCAAGCCACAGATCGGCACCAACGATCGGTTTGATGCCTGCACCCATGGCGCCTTGATAAAAGCGAACCAGCGAACACATGTTGGACTGTTCGGTCAGTCCTACCGCCGGCATGCCCAATTCAGCCACTCGGCTGATCAGCGGTTTGACCCGAACCAGGCCATCCACCATAGAATATTCAGAATGAACGCGCAGGTGTACGAAAGTATTTGCCATGCTCAATTGCCAATCACTGTGCGGATATCATCTTCGGTTTGAGGACCAAAGCGCGTCTCTATAAGCTCTCCGCCCGGGCCCACAATAAAGGTGGCCGGGAGGGCTACCGGAATGTTCCAGCTGAACTCTGGTGCGGGATCTTTGGCCAACATGGTGTATTCAATTCCCATTCGCGCGCCAAGATCGCGCAAAGCCTCGCCCTCGATGCCATCAAAATTAACGCCGAGCACCGTAATATCAGGCGCTTTGTCGAGCTCATTCAGTTCGGGAATTTCCTCCAGGCAGGGCTTGCACCACTCGGCCCAATAATTCACCAACACCCACTGCCCGCGATAACTGTCCCAGCTTTTGAGGGTACCATCGGCTTTCTCCAGCTCCACTTTGCTGCAACCGGACAGCGCTAACCCTGCGCACAGCGCTACAATCGCTAACCCATTCAGGCGCGGTACAGACGGGATGATTCGTGGAATGGACAGGTACCGAGGGTACTGCAAGGGATATCCTCCTGTTAGACTAGGCCCCAAAATAGACCGCAATCACGACTGTTAAACGAGCATGACCATGACAGAGCAGACCCGCATTTTCCACAACCCACGGTGCTCAAAATCACGCCAGACCCTTGAGCTGCTGCAGCAAAAAGGCATCGAACCGGAGATTATACGCTACCTGGAGACGCCTCCGACAGAGCAAGAGTTATTACATATTCTTGACCTGCTGGGATGCGAACCCCGGGAACTCATGCGTACCAAGGAATCCGAATACAAAGAGCAAAACCTGAACAACCCCGAGCTGACACGGGAGCAGCTAGTGCAAGCCATGGTGGCAACACCCAAGCTCATCGAGCGCCCCATCGTTCTAGCGAACAACAAAGCCGCCATCGGCCGGCCGCCAGAAACTGTACTCAATATCCTTTGACAGAGGTCTTCAGGAGCCAGGCATGAGCAACTCCAGCCCTTACATTCTTGTTCTCTATTACAGCCGAAACGGCCAGACGGCTGAAATGGCCAAGCAGATCGGGCGCGGCGTCGCTCGAGTAGCGGGCATGGAGGCGAAAATTCGTACCGTGCCGCCGGTTTCGCCAGACACGAGCGCCAGTCAACCTCCCGTGCCAGACACAGGTGCGCCTTACGCCACACGCGAGGAACTGGCCAGCTGTTCAGGCTTGGCTTTGGGCAGCCCAACGCGCTTTGGCAACATGGCCGCGCCGCTCAAGCATTTTCTGGATGGCACCGGGGACTTATGGCTAAACGGCAAACTTACCGGCAAACCGGGTGGCGCCTTTACCTCGACCGGCAGCTTACACGGCGGCCAAGAAACCACCCTACTGACGATGATGCTGCCGCTACTTCATCATGGCATGGTACTGTGCGGCCTGCCCTACTCCGAGAGCGCCCTGAATGATACCACCACCGGTGGAACGCCCTACGGGCCGTCGCACTGGGCCGGAACCGGGGCCGAACAAGCTCTAAGCGAACACGAACGAATTCTGTGTCAGGCTTTCGGCGAACGTCTGGCGCGCTTGGCCCAGAAACTGTCTGACTGATCTTCACAACGACGTTAATCATCCGGAACCCCCTATGCTCCACAATGAAAAAGCCAAAACCACTGCACGCCTGACTAGCGGGCTCTATCTTGCCGTCTTGGCTACACTGGTTTTGACCACGTTCTATCCGGCGCCGGTCGAAGGGGTTTCCATCGCCCTGATGCTGTCGGTGAAGCTATTGCCCTTGCTGGCGTTTGTCATTCCGGTATTCCGTGGCCACAACCGTAGTTATATCTGGATGTCGTTTGTGCTGATTTTCTACTTCACCCAAGCGGTAGTATCCGCCTGGCTCAGCGAAGGCGCACTCGGGCCCGTGATCATGACCGTGCTGACCTTCCTGCTGTTCACCGTGGCCATGGTGCACTTAAAAGTGAACCGCCCGATCATCGCCTAATGCAATCTTAATTGAGAGGCAAAACGGATGGCTGATCACACACTCGCAATGCCAGCGAAGCCCCATCACCACACACTCACATTAAGAGATGTGAGCACTGCGTTGGTGGAAAGCGAGGAAATCAGTCAACAGGATGCTGAAAAACTTCTCACCGCTAACCTTGGCTCGACCTCAGATGGCTCGAACACGCCTTCCAGACACCCTATCGAACTGGTTGCAATCGCTGGTCTGAGCAGCCAAATCGACGGGCGCGCACTGGATCTGGAACGCTTGACCCACTGGCTGGCAACTTGGGGGCAGCAAGACTACTACCACATAGATCCACTGAAAATTGATACACCGGCCATCGCCCGAGTCATGCCGTATGCGTTCGCTCAGCGCCACGGTATTCTCGCGGTCGAGATCACTGACAATGAAATGGTGATTGCCAGCAGTGAACCGTTCAAACGGGAATGGGAAAACAACCTGCGCCAAGCGGTTCGCAAAGACATTCGACGGGTAGTCGCCAACCCGGAAGCGATTCGCCGATACACCGTCGAGTTCTACCAGCTTGCTGCCTCGGTCAGTAAAGCCGGTGGCGGCCAGAAAGCGGGACCGGCCGGCAACCAGAATCTGGAACAGCTGTTAGACTTAGGCTCCAGCGACAGTGCTGACGCCAACGACCAACATGTGGTCAAAATTGTCGACTGGCTGCTTCAATACGCGTTTGAGCAGCGGGCATCGGATATCCATATCGAGCCACGGCGCTCCGTTACTCAGGTGCGGTTTCGCATTGATGGTGTGCTGCACAACGTTTATGAGTTCCCAGAGCATGTAGGCACCGCCATTACCAGCCGCTTAAAAATTCTGGGGCGGCTCAACGTTGCCGAAAAAAGACGGCCACAAGACGGACGCATAAAAACCCGAAAGCCCGATAATCGTGAAGTGGAGCTTCGTCTGGCCACCATGCCCACCGCCTTTGGCGAGAAAATGGTGATGCGGATCTTTGACCCGGAAGTACTGCTGAAATCCTTCGAGCAGCTTGGATTCAGCAAAGAAGACCGTGAGCGCTGGCATAACATCACCTCTCGCCCTCACGGCATTGTGCTGGTGACAGGCCCGACAGGCTCCGGCAAAACCACCACCCTGTATTCCACAATAAAACAGCTCGCTTCGCCCGAACTGAACATCTGCACCATCGAAGACCCGATCGAAATGGTGGAACCTGCATTCAACCAGATGCAGGTTCAAACGAACATCGACCTCACCTTCGCGCACGGTGTGAGAGCACTTCTGCGCCAAGATCCCGACATCATCATGATTGGCGAAATACGGGACCTGGAAACTGCTGAAATGGCGGTGCAAGCCGCGCTGACAGGCCACCTGGTGCTGTCGACGCTGCACACCAATGACGCACCAAGCGCCATTACCCGACTGATGGAGCTAGGCATTCCGCCCTACCTGATCCGAGCAACCGTACTCGGCGTCATGGCACAACGGCTAACCCGAAATCTTTGTCCGCACTGCAAGCAACCCGGTGATGCCGATGAACAAGCGTGGCAAACCCTCACCCGGCCATGGAAAGCGCCTGCCCCGCGCCAGTTCTATCACCCGGTAGGTTGTCTGGAATGTCGTAACACCGGTTACATGGGACGCTCGGGTGTTTATGAAATCATGGCGCTTTCCGACAATCTGATCCGACAAATCACCGACCGTTGCGAGCTGGAAACCCTGAGACTGGACGCCTACAAAGAAGGCATGAAGTCACTCAGGCTAAGTGGCGCGCAGAAAGTGGCATCCGGACAAACGACAGTGGAAGAAATTCTACGGGTCACACCGGAAAGCCAGCGCTAATCAAGCTCCTGGTCGAAGCCCACACTGCGCCAGCAAATCCTGCCAGTGGCGTGTGTGGCGCATCATGGCCTGATCCAGTTGTTGCCACAAACTGTTTTCAGCATCCTCAGAAAGGTGCCTGCGATACCAGTGTCGGAACTCATCCGGCATCGCGGGCTGTTGCTGCTCCGCCAACCGCGCAAACCCACGCACCAAACGGTCCCGGGCCCGGCTTACCTCGCTCATGTAGGGCTGAATTTCACCAATATAGATCTTAAAAAAGAAATTCTGGACAATACTGGACTGGTTGTTCGGCCGGCCATTCAAGCACAAAGGGCGCCCTTCGAGCCTCGCCTTTAACGTATCGGTACCCGAGTTCAGCGTAGCAATCAGCAACCGTGCGCTGTTAATCACCTGTCCGGCGAAAAACTGCGCCTGCCAACGTTGGTGAATCTGACCCAGATCACTGAGAGACACCGTCAACTGCTGCTCGTTCAATGCGCTGACCATCTCATTCAACTGGTCCAGATCCAGAGCCAGATCGGTTACCGGATTCTGATCGACCGCCACGGGATAATAGCCTTTCGACAAAGTGAACAGCTTTTCAATCTCTTCGGTCCCCCAAGTGGCATTCCAGACCGCCAGCGGGAGCGTCTGACGCTTGCTGGCGATGGCCAGTTTCAGCGCGGCCTGCAACTCAACGTCATCAATCTGCTGCAAGCAACGCTCAGCGCTCTGGATAAAACGGATCTCATATCGCAGACGATTGATCGGCTGCATGACCCGGCCCATGACCGAATTTCTTTCGCCCACCACGTACTGTAATTCACAGCCGTACAGGGAAAGAAAATCCAGCATACCCAGCTCCAGCTTAGGTATCTCGAGAACACGATCGCGGCGTCTTGGCAGAGTGGTCGCGGAGGGCAGTTCCAAGGACTTGGATACGGCGGGTGAGCCGAGCACCCGAGCCAGTCGACTCAGGTACTCAGCCATCATAGGTTCAGCTTCGTTGAACGGATTACATCCGGTCAAAACTAGCACAAGAATACCCGGAACCAACCACTGTCTTATTCTGTCACCGGGCATCCTTTATACCTCTTAACGCTTACGCAGGAGCGCATCGACCTCCGCAAAATCAAGGGCTACAAAGCGATTGGTGTCGGGCACGGCACCTTCTCGTATTAGCCAAGCCGTTTGCATACCCGCCTGTTCAGCGGCTTCAAGCTCCGCTTCGACATCCGACAGGAATAGCACTGTTTCAGGCTCCACGCCAAGCTCACCAAGAATGTTGTGATAAGACTGAGCTTCTTTCTTACCCCCCACAGCCGTATCAAAGTAGCCGGAGAAAAATGGGGTAAAGTCACCCTCGTTGCTGTGACCAAAAATCAGCTTCTGGGCTTTAACGGATCCGGAGGAATACACAAAAAGCCGTAATCCTCGATCATGCCAGCGCTGCAGATAGTCGGCCGCATCCGGGTAAATGTGTCCTTTCAATTCTCCGCTGCGGTATCCCTGTTCCCAGATCATGCCCTGCAATGCCTTCAAAGAGCCCTCTTTGCGATCTTCGGAAATCCAGTTCTGAATAACGTCAATCAGCCCTTCGACATCCTTGCTGTCCACCCCACTTTTTTCCGCTACGATGGCCAACTGCTCTGCAACCGCCCGGGTGGTATGGTGATGCTCTCTAATGAAGTCCGGCAGGTGCGCACTTGCGTACGGGAACAGTTCGTCGTGTACGAACGAGATCGAACTGGTGGTACCTTCAATGTCGGTCAAGATAACGCGGATCATGCCTTCACTCCCGCCAAGGCCTCATACCTTGGAATCTGTGCAGCAATATCTTCGCCGGTAAAGCTGGCCACCCAACCTTCGGGGTTGGTGAACAGGCGAATGCAGGTAAATTCCGGTTCTGCACCCATATCAAACCAGTGGCGCGTGCCGTTCGGCACACTGATCAGATCGTTCTTCTGACACATCACGGCGTAAACCTGATCGCCAAAATGCAGGTAAAACAAGCCCTGGCCACGCACGAAAAAACGCACTTCGTCTTCACTATGTGTGTGTTCGTCCAGAAACTTTTTGCGCAACTCGGATTTCTGCGGATGGTCCGGAGTCAAACTAACCACATCCGCAGTCTGAAAGCCGCACTCTTGTTTGAGCCCGTCAATTTCTTCGCCATACACCGCCAAAATCCGCTCCTGATCGGCGTCAGCCGGGAGATCACGGGTGGGCCACTGCTCAAACCGAACACCTTGTTCGCTCAGAGTATCGCGAATTACTTGTGGGTCAGACGTGACCGTATGAGCGGTTTCCGGCTGGTTCTGGTTATAAATGCTCAGGGTAGTCATCGGCAGACTCTCATGGTTTCAAGCTCACATTCAAAAAGAAATTCAAACGCTTCAACGTGGCGCAGGCAATCCGCCATAGTGGCGCCCCACGTATAGAGACCGTGGCCTCGAATAAGGTAACCCGGCTGCTCCGGGTGATGCTGGAACCACTCTCGTGTTCGTTCCGCCAGCGCCGGAATGTCCTGAGTGTTGTCGAACACAGGAATCCTCAAGTGGCCATCGTGGCTATCGACTCCCGGAAAGGCTTTCTGCAATTCATATCCCTCCACTTCAAAGGGCGCGCCGGCGTCAATCAAACGACTCAATACGGTGGCCTTTACCGAATGGGTATGCAGGACAGCTCCCACTTCCGGATAGATTTGGTAAAGAACGGTGTGCAGGAGGGTCTCGGCTGAGGATTTAGAACAACTCTGGACAGGATTGCCTTCAAGATCAACCACCATCACATCGTTAGTGGAAAGCTGACCTTTGTGTCGCCCTGATACCGTAATGGCGACATGATCATTATCGAGGCGAGCAGAATAATTGCTACTGGTGGCGGGTGACCAACCGCGGTCGTACAGAAAACGCCCAGCATCAACAATAGACCGAGCGGCTGTGGCGTATCGATTTACATCAAACATTGGCTCACTCCCGGTTAGAGATGGCCCTTCGGGGCTGAAATCGGCCGCCATTATAGGGCGGCCGATCGCTCCGGCAAACCGCTTTATCCAGCGGTCAGTGGCAACCTGCGCTGCCGCTTCCCGGTCAACGCGAACAGAGCATTACCCAGCGCTGGAATCACCGCTGGCACACCCGGCTCACCAACACCGGTGGGCTCAACCTCACTATCAACAATATCCACCACCACTTCCGGCACTTGTTGTATTCGCAACACGCGCGAGTCGTGGAAGTTGCTCTGCTGAACTTCACCGTTCTTGAAGGTAATCTCGCCAAACAGTGCGGCACTCAGGCCAAACAGGATACCACCAGAAATCTGATCTTCGACCACTCGTGGATTTACAACCTGACCGCAATCGACACTGCAGGTTACTTTGTGAACCTTAATTTCACCGTTCTCGATACTCGCCTCAACAACCTGAGCGACATATGTACCGAAAGACTTGAACAAAGCAATACCACGAGCTCGGCCTTTGGCAACGGGTGCTCCCCATTCACCCAGCTCGGCCGCCCGTTCAAGCACCGCTCGATGGCGAGGCTCGTTAGCCAGCAGCTTTCTGCGGAACTGCAGCGGCTCTTCCCCAGCCTCATGAGCCAGCTCGTCCATGAAGGTTTCGACTGCAAAACCGTTGTGAGAGTAACCAACCGAGCGCCACCAGGTAATCGGAACCCCAGGGTCCGTATGGGTATGGCGAACGCTGACATTATCAACCTGATAAGGGTACCCGACGGCACCTTCAATGGCAGAAATGTCTTTTGGCGTGGCAATCCCTTCAGCCATAAGCCCTACACTGCCCAAGGTACTGTATAGAGACTTCGGTGCCCAAGGATACTGCGCGGGCGCTGCATTTCGCACATACCAATCCAGAACCTGAGGACCAACGATCTGATGATCCCAACCAGTCAACTCGCTGTCGTTCAAGCTGGCCTTCATCCGGTGCAGCATCGCCGGGCGCCAGAAACCATGGCGAACATCTTCTTCCCGTGACCAGATCAGCTTGACCGGTTTCTTAACCTTATAGGCAACAATCGCGACTTCTTCGACGTAGTCCTGAGTCAGGCGCCGGCCAAATCCACCACCCAAAAAGGTGGTATGAATGGTGACGTCACCAGGCGACAAGTTAGAGTGCCGGGCTGCGGCAATCCGTCCCAGATCCGGAGCCTGAGTCGGAGCCCACACTTCCATGCTGCCGTCACGGTACCAAGCCGTTGCGTTCATTGGCTCCATAGGCGCGTGATCCAGATAGGGCTGTTCGTATTCAGCCTCAATCACCCGACTGGCATTTTCAACGGCCTCATCGAAATCGCCATCAGAGCGCTCTTGAACACCGGAGTCTTCGTTAGCCGCCTGACGGTATCCCTCGAAAACCTGAGCTGTATTCAGATCAATCGCTTCTGCGAAATCCCATTCAACCTTCAACGCGTTCTGAGCCTTGCGCGCCCGCCAATAGCGATCTGCAACCACGGCAACACCGCGCTCAGTAATGAAAGTGTCCAACACTCCCGGCAAGGCAAGCACTTCGTTGCGATTAAAACGAGTGGCTTTGCCGCCATAACGCGGACAACGCGTCATCACCGCATACACCATGCCTGGTAATTCGACATCGATGCCGTAAACAGCTTTACCGGTTGCCTTGGCTTCGGTATCCAGCTTTCCACCTTGGTGCCCGATGTATTTCCATTCGGAGCGCGGCTTTAACGCAACCTCACCACGGATGATCTCTTTATCTGCCAGCTCAACCAGCTGGCCATAACGCAGCGAGTCAATGCCATTAGGATGAACCACCCGGCCATCCTGAGTGCGGCACTTGGCGGCATCTACCTTCCAAACTCGGGCTGCCGCCATGACCAGCATTTGCCGTGCAGAAGCTCCAGCCTCTCGCAGCGGTTTCCAGCTGGAAGCAACACTGGTGCTGCCACCGGTAAGCTGCAGGCCAAACAAGGGATTGCGATATTCCGCAGCAACTGGCGCAAATTTCACTTTGATGTGCGCGGGGTCGACATCCAGCTCTTCGGCCACCAGCGTGGTTAAGCCGGTGTAGGTACCCTGTCCCATTTCTACTCGGGCCAGAGTAAAGAAAATTTCGTCTTTCGTGGTTAACTCAAGCCAAATATCGGGCGACCATTGCCCGGACTCCTCTTCGTAACCGGTTCGAATGGTAGAGCAGCCGGGCAGTGACACGGCGAGCATAAGGCTGCCAGAGGCAGCAGTGCTGACTTTTATAAAGTCACGGCGATTCATGGTCATCTCAGGCACCTCCCTGCTCTGGCTCATAATGGCCGACGCCACCAGCAACCGATTCTACTGCGGCAACAATACGGGAGTAGGTTCCACAACGGCACAGGTTGCCGGTCATGGCGGTCACGATTTCTTCTCGCGACGGGGCCGGTGTGTTAGCCAACAAATGTGCTGCTGTCATGATCTGGCCAGACTGGCAGTAACCACACTGAGGTACACCTTCAGCAACCCATGCCTTTTGAAGCGGATGCAGTTCTCCGTTTTCGGACAAGCCCTCAATCGTGGTTATCCTGGCACCGCCCAGATACTCAACCGGCGTGGAACAGGAGCGGGTTGGCTGGCCATTAACATGCACGGTGCAAGCGCCACACAGACCGGCACCACAGCCAAACTTTGTTCCTTTCAGACCCAGCTCATCCCGTAACACCCATAACAAAGGGGTATCCGGCTCTACGTCCAGACTATAGTGCTGGTCATTTACTGTCAGGCTTAACGCCATGTTCCACTCCCGTATTATTTTTCTGATAGCCGTTAATTAACGACTTCGTTACCGTTCTTATCCACCCAGATTTTCCGATCACCAGAATCCATTTGGCCATTAGAATCCCAAACTTCACGATTTTGGGTGGCTTCTTCCACTTTACCGTTGTCGTTCCAGATCACACGGTCTTTACAGCCCGTCAACGCGAACAGGGCCATCATTGCCACAATCGCAAAAGAACGCTTGTTCATCATTGCCACCTCATTGAATGATCGTTGGTCGATGCACGGCACCATGCTCAGGAACCGCCGTAAACTTCTCTGTTCTGCTGTTTGTCCTGATCGCTTTTACGAACCATCACGTAGACAGCTCCGGTACCACCATGACGTTTTTGCGCCGAATGAAACGCCAGAACCGAACCTAACTCGGGCAACCATTTCGCCAGATAGCTTTTAAGCTGAGCAATGCCGTCCGGATTACGTTCTCCTTTACCATGCAGAACGATGACCGAACGCAGACCGTAATTTACGCAATCATTGATGAACTGGAACACCTCTTTTCGGGCCTCTTCGACCGTCATCCGATGCAAATCCAGTCTAGCTTCGATGGGATACTGCCCTAGCCTGAGCTTTTTAAACACGCCATGCTGCACCCCAGACCGTTGCCAACTCAGGACATCGTGCGCCGTTAGCGGCTCAACAACATCCGCTGTTAACGGATTGAGATCACGAATTTGCGTCTCAACTGCGGCTTGCTGGCGAACCAAATGCCCAGGCGTGAGCTCGGTGCGCGCCACCACATCGGCACGATTCGGTTTACGTATGCGCCGCACATCTTTCATTTCTTCAAGGAAAGCCAGGCGCTCATCTTTCGAGGTCATAACACATACGAATCCAGATTGACGAGTAACGGAACTTTACCACTGCGCCAGCATCCCATAAAGCAAAGCTCGTACTCACGTAGGACGAAAATCGTAGGGCACGCCCCACAGTTGCTAAACTACACTTCTGACAGCCAACAACAGTGATGAGGCATCGCAAGCACCTGCCCCGCTGCCCAGCATGACGGATCTCCATATGACTGCAGATACTCCTGACACGCCCCTCCCGCAGAATACCCGGGCGATCATGACCTTTTTACGGGAGCACGCTCCTTTCTCCAACATGGATGACCCGCATCTGGCCCATTTCGCGGAGCACGCCAAACTGACCTTTTTCAGTGACGGCGAGGAGGTACTCTCCCCCTACGGTGGAGTAGTCAAAGATTTTTGGGTCGTGAAGCAGGGCCGCATCCGAGGCGAACGGTACAGCGAGAAAGATAATCGTGCCGAAACCACCTTCGAAATCAGCAAGGGCGAATGCTTTCCTCTGGCCGCTCTCATTGGGGAACGCCCCACACGCACGCTGCACCGGGCATCGGGCGACACCTTCTGCCTGAGCATCGATCACCAAGCCTTTGTGACCCTATTTGCCGAAAGCGAGCCTTTCCGGGACTTCTGCCTACGCGGTGTTAGCAGTCTGCTGGATCAGGTAAACCAACGCATACAATCAACCGCGATGGCCTCCATCGGTTCCAGTAGCCTAGACACCCCACTGGAGAGATATGCGTTGCGTGCCCCCATCGTGTGTGCTCCGGATCTGCCCGTTAACAAGGCCGTTTCACGAATGCACGAGAACAATGTCGGCAGCATTGTTGTCACCAACGACAAGCATCAGCCCACCGGGATTTTCACACTCCGCGATTTGCGCATGCTGATTGCCGAAGGAGTAGACTCGCTGAGTACGCCCATCAGCCAGGTGATGACCCCAGACCCTTGCCGTCTGCTGGCCACAGAAGATGCCTTTGATGCGGCCCTGTTAATGGCCGAACACCATTTTGCTCACGTGTGCGTTGTGGATGACGACAACCGCTTAATCGGCGTTGTTTCCGAGCGCGACCTGTTTTCATTGCAACGGGTAGATCTGGTCCATCTTGCCAGAACCATCAGCACCGCAGCCCATTTGAGCACGCTAGTGAGCCTGCGCAGCGATGTATCTCGCTTGGTCGACACCATGCTTGCTCACGGCGCCGATTCGGGCCAGGTCGTTAAGATCATCACGACGCTGAATGACGTCACCGTGCGCCGGGTACTCGACCTGAACCTGAAACACAATGACCCCGGCATTCCGTTCACCTGGCTGACCTTTGGTAGCGAAGGAAGACAGGAACAAACCCTCCTGACCGATCAGGACAATGGCATTTTGTTCGATACGCCCGACGGCATGACGGAAGCACAAGTCCGCGAAAAACTTTTGCCTTTTGCGCGCAAGGTGAATGACGAACTGGCGCAATGCGGTTTCACGCTGTGCAAAGGCAACATCATGGCCAGCAACCCCAAACTGTGCCTCAGTGAAGCGGAATGGGACGATTGGTTTGTGCGTTTTATCGACGCATCCACGCCTCAGAACCTTGTCTACTCATCGATATTTTTGGACATGCGAGCAGTTTATGGCCCGCACGAGCCGCTCAGGAGGTTATTCGACAAGGTGCTGGCACGCATCGAAAAAAATGCACTGTTCCAGAAAATGCTGGCCGGCAACGCTCTGCAGCGCAAGCCGCCTCTCACCATGTTCCGCACCTTCCGCTATCTGAACGACGACAACAAGAAGGTTCTGGATCTGAAACGTCAGGGGTTGGCGCCCTTCGTAGAATCAATCCGGGTGTTCGCTCTGGCTAACGGCATCAAGGCAGCCAATACTCTGGAGCGCTTGGATGCACTGGCTCAAAAGGGCGTGTTTGACAAAAAAGATGCCGGCGCCTGGAAAGAATCCTACAGTTTGATTCAAGCGATACGAATGCGCGCGCACCAGGACATGCTGGCGAATGAGGAACCGTTAACCAACTACATAGACCCGGACGATCTTAACCCACTTGATCGGCGCATCCTACGAGAGTCCTTCCGTCAGGCCCAGCGGCTCCAGCAAAAGCTGGAACTGGCATACCAACTATAGGCCCTGGCATCACTATGTTCGCTAACATCAAACACTGGCTTCTCCAAAAACGTTACAGCAACACCGGTATAGATACTGAAAACCTGCCTAGGCCAAAAGCCGCAAGTGAGCAAAACCTATTCAGTTCTCGACTGATCGTTCTCGATCTCGAAACTACCGGTCTAAACACCACAAAAGATGAAGTCATTGCCATCGGCGCCGTGGCTATTCAAAAAGGCTCGATACATCTGGATGACCAGTTTGATCTGATTCTTCGACGCCCCGAACTGGATATCCGTGAAACAGTACTGATTCATGGTATTGGCCCCGAAGCCCTCACCCAGGGTCAGGAAACCAAAGAAGCTCTGCTACATCTCTTGGAGTGGATGAACGGCGATCCCATCCTTGCCTATCACTCCGATTTTGATAAGCGGTTTCTTGAACGAACGCTAAAAACCCAACTCGGTTATACACTCCCCCACGTATGGATGGACGTTGCGGAGCTATTACCCGCTTTCTTCCCAAAAGCGGATCCGAAAGGCAAAGGTCTGGATCATTGGTCCGACCTTTTCGGATTGGAAGTTAGTGAACGGCATCACGCTGCAGCCGATGCGATGGTGACGGCTGAACTGACATTGATAGCGCTAAACAAGGCCAAAAAGTCAGGTGTGAAAACTTTGAAAGATCTCTCCCAAAAACTTCACTATCAACGACGTTTACAGAAGATGCATAGATTTTAGATGCAAAAGTCATCTAAATGGCCCGTGACGGAGCTGTTCTTGAGCCGCATTAATAAGACCATTTGCCAATATCCATAAAACCATTGACGAGTAAAGTCGGAAAAGACACCAAGTCAGAGAAAAACTCTATGAACAATAATTTCTCTAACCGCATTACCCAAAAAGATCGCCAGCCGAACTCTACAAAAACAATATGGGAGTGAGTGTATGTCAGGACATAGCTACGACGCTGAAAACTACTGGAAAGCAAATCTACGCCTAATCTTCGGGAGCCTGATCATCTGGGCTCTGGTTTCTTATGGCGCTGCAATTCTCCTTCGCCCAATGCTTGCCGGCATTGAAGTAGGTGGTACCGACCTAGGTTTCTGGTTCGCCCAGCAAGGTTCCATCATTACTTTCATCATTCTGATTTTTTTCTACGCATGGCGCATGAACAAAATCGATGAAAAATTCGGCGTACACGAGGAGTAATCACCCATGAGCCAATTTGCGATTAACTTGCTATTCGTTGGGGGTTCCTTCCTCATCTACATCGGCATCGCCATTTGGGCAAAAGCCGGCAGTACCAGTGACTTCTACGTTGCCGGTGGCGGCGTTCACCCGGTCACTAACGGCATGGCCATTGGTGCTGACTGGATGTCAGCTGCATCCTTCATCTCCATGGCCGGCCTTATTGCTGCGGGCGGCTATGCCAACTCCACCTTCTTGATGGGTTGGACCGGCGGGTACGTTCTGCTGGCCATGCTGCTGGCCCCCTACTTGCGCAAGTTCGGCAAGTTTACGGTGCCAGAGTTCATCGGTGACCGTTACTACAGTTCCAATGCGCGTCTGGTTGCCGTCATCTGCCTGATCGTAGCGTCGGTTACTTACGTTATCGGTCAGATGGCCGGTGCTGGGGTCGCCTTCTCTCGCTTCCTGGAAGTTGAAGCAACCAACGGTTTGATAATCGCCGCCATTGTTGTCTTCATCTACGCCGTACTCGGTGGCATGAAAGGCATTACTTACACTCAGGTCGCACAGTACTGTGTGCTGATTGTTGCCTACACCATTCCGGCAGTGTTCATCTCCTTGCAACTGACCGGCAACCCGATTCCCGGCCTCGGTATGTTCTCCACACACACCGAGTCTGGCTTGCCGCTGCTGACCAAACTGAATCAGGTCATCACCGACCTCGGGTTCAATCAGTACACCGCAGATGTCGACAACAAGCTGAACATGGTGCTCTTCACCTTGTCGCTGATGATCGGTACGGCCGGTCTGCCGCACGTCATCATCCGCTTCTTCACCGTGCCAAAAGTATCTGATGCTCGCTGGTCCGGCGGCTGGGCGCTGGTCTTCATTGCCCTGCTGTACCTGACGGCACCAGCCGTGGCGTCCATGGCTCGTTTGAACCTGATGACAACCATCTACCCGGAAGGTACACAGGCCCAGCCGATCGAATACGATCAGCGTCCGGGCTGGATTGCCACTTGGGAAGAAACTGGATTGATAACATACGAGGACAAAAACAGCGATGGCCGTATCCAGCTTTATAACGACAAGAACGCTGACTTTGCCGCTACTGCTTCCGAGCGTGGCTGGGCAGGCAACGAAATGGTCGTTAACAACGACATTCTGGTATTGGCCAATCCGGAAATTGCCAACCTGCCGGGCTGGGTTATTGGTTTGATTGCAGCGGGCGGTTTGGCCGCAGCACTCTCCACCGCAGCCGGCCTCTTGTTGGCGATATCCTCTGCCGTGAGTCACGATTTAATCAAAGGCCGACTCAACCCCAACATCAGCGATAAGGGCGAGTTGCTTGCCGCTCGAATCTCCATGGCGGTTGCGATTGTGGTTGCCACCTGGCTGGGTGCCAATCCCCCGGGCTTCGCAGCTCAAGTGGTTGCTCTGGCGTTCGGAATAGCCGGCGCTTCGCTCTTCCCGGCCCTGATGATGGGTATCTTCTCCAAGCGGGTAAACAACATTGGCGCTATCTCCGGTATGTTGTCAGGTCTAACCTTTACACTGGTGTACATCTTCACCTACAAAGGCTGGCTGTTCATCCCGGGCACCAACACCTTGGCAGACTCTCCTGAAAACTGGATTCTGGGCATTTCGCCACTGTCTATTGGTGCAGTTGGTGCTATCGTCAACTTTGCGGTAGCCTTCGCAGTATCCAAAGTGACAGCTGAACCGCCGATTGAAATTCAGGAGCTGGTCGAAAGCGTCCGTTACCCTCGCGGTGCCGGTACAGCTCACGATCACTAAGCTGAATGACGACCTGATTCGTTGTCTACAATGACAGGTTGATACCGAACGGGCTTCCTCTGCGAGGAAGCCCGTTCTTTATTAAGGATACCGCTTTATGTTCTGGAATTTTGTTGCCACGATCCTTTGCGGGCTAGGCGCTGCAGGCATTGCATTAGGCATTCGCGCCATTACGGCCAAAAAAGCACCTAGATGGATCATTCCGGTCTTTGCAGGGCTCGGCATGCTGGGCTATCTGGTGTACGGCGAATACAGCTGGTACGACCACAAACAATCGCTATTGCCCGACGAAGCCGTCGTTGTCGATACTGAGCGTGAACAGCTATTTTTCCGGCCATGGACTTTTGTTTTTCCGTACGTCACTGCTTTTTCGGCGGTGGATGTAGAAAGCATCGCGCGGGATACTGAAGACACCCAGATTGTTCGTTTTACGTTGTACAGGTTTGAGCAAACGGTGACGGATGCTGTTTCCCACCGCGTACACCTGATTAATTGCCAAACACAAGAACTAGTGCCTCTGGCTAGCAACGGAAGCCCTCGGGTGGATAACATGAAACGACTAAACAACAACGACCCGCTGCTCAACACCGTGTGCGGGGCCTGATAGATCTGACCGGATAAAAGCAACACATGATTAGTGCCTGGCTGCTTGTCTTAATTTCGATCACCTACATCTCACTACTGTTCTTGATCGCTTGGGCGGGTGACAAGCATCCGGGGTTGTATCGCAACACCCTAGCTCGTACACATATCTACAGCCTTTCACTGGCGGTGTACTTCACATCGTGGACCTTCTACGGCGCCGTTGGCCGTGCTACGCAGGAAGGGTTCGGCTTTGCACCGATCTATCTCGGTCCACTTCTGGTCTTTCTCTTTTTTGCCCCTCTGCTCCGCCGAATCATCAACATCAGTAAACGAAACAACAGCACCTCCATAGCCGATTTCATCGCGTCCCGGTATGGGAAATCCCAATTATTGGCAGCCATGGTTGCCGCGGTGGCACTGATCGGGAGCGTGCCTTACATAGCACTGCAACTCAAAGCGATCGCTCTTGGTTTCAACGTTCTGTCAGATAATGGTCAGTCGCTACCGGACCTGAGCACCGCCTGGAACGATTCAGCTTGGTATATAACCCTCACCCTTGCGGTCTTTACAGTGCTGTTCGGAACCCGGCATCTGGAATCAACCGAGCATCACCGGGGTATGATTCAAGCCATTGCCTTCGAATCGCTGATCAAACTGGTCGCCTTCGTTGCCGTCGGGCTCTTCGTCGGCTACGGCTTGTTCAACGGATTCGGTGACCTTTTTCAGCAAGCCGCTGACGCCGATTTTATAGGAACACTTACCACCGACGATTTTGATGCGCCGGCGTTCATAACCCAAACACTGGTTGCCATGCTGGCGATCATCTGTCTGCCCAGACAATTTCACGTTATGGTGGTTGAAAATGCAGATCACCGAGACTTCGAAGTCGCCCGCTGGGCGATGCCAGTCTATTTACTCATTGCTACCGCGTTCGTTATCCCCATCGCCGCTGCCGGTCTTTTGTATGCCGACAACCTGGGCAGCAATCCCGATATTGTGATCCTGCAACTTCCGATTATGGCCGGAGAGCATTGGCTAGCTGTACTCGCATTTCTCGGAGGCGGCTCTGCGGCAGCGGCAATGGTTATTGTATGCTCCGTGGCCATATCAACCATGGTGAGCAACGAAATCATCATGCCTGGGCTTCTGCGGTTCTTCAGGCCCGGAATGAATCGCCGAGCAGACCTGAGCTACCTTCTGCTGACCATTCGGCGCGTTGCTATTTTCGTTGTCTTGTTAACCGCTTATGGTTTTTATCGCATGGCTGGGCAAGATTACAGTCTAACCGCCTTCGGTTTGCTCTCGTTTGCTGCCGCGGCGCAGTTCGGGCCGGCTCTAGTGGGCGGTATTCTCTGGCGTCGAGGCAACGCGACAGGCGCTATCTGGGGGCTTGGCCTGGGCTTCACGGTATGGTGCTACACCCTCCTGTTACCGGCGCTGGTTTCAACTGGCTGGATTGATGATGGGCTGATCACTCAAGGCCTGTTTGGCTGGAACTGGACGCGTCCAACCGCCCTATTTGGTTCGGAATTAGATCAAATGACCCACGGTATCCTATGGAGCCTGGGCGCTAACACGGCGGCCTATATACTGCTCTCTCTGGTCACCCGCCAACGTATCCGCGAAAGAATTCAGCTTGCCGCGTTCTTTCAAGAGTTTGATCCCCGGCATGACAACCCGGCCAATCAGAGCTGGCAAGGCGAAGTGTTGATTTCGGATCTACAGGCGCTGACCGATCGGTTTATGGGGGAAGAACGCTCCGAAAGCGTGTTCCATAACTATGAACGCCGTAACGCAATTCGGTTGTACCCACACCGTGCAGCGTCTACGCACCTGAGAAAATACATCGAACGACAGTTAGCGTCCGTTATCGGGGCTTCAACAGCACGCGTAGTTCTAGAGTCGACACTGACTGGCCGGGACATGCAGATTGAAGACGTTGTCAGCATCGTTGACGAAGCCTCGCAGGCCATGACCTTCAGCCGTGAGCTACTCCAGTCGGCCATTGAAAACATCAGCCTGGGCGTCTCGGTCGTTAATCACCAACAACAACTGGTAGTTTGGAATCAGCGTTATCAAGAACTGTTCAGTTACCCCAAAGGCTATATCAGGGTTGGGCGTCCCGTTGAAGATCTGATGCGCTACAACCTGATGAACGCTAACCTGTCGGCCCGTCGCATTGATGAGATCATCGAAGATCGTTGTACCAGCATGCGTGAAGGCAAACCCATGTCTTACGAGCGCCAGCGTCCGGATGGAACTGTCGTGCGTATCGATGGCAGCCCGATCCCCGGTGGGGGCTATGTCACCACCTTCCAGGACATCACTCCCATGCGGCGCACCGAACAGGCGCTCAAGGAAACCAACATCTACCTGGAGCAACGTGTGCGCGAGCGGACGCAGGAACTTCAGGTCATCAACGAGCAGATGCTCAAAGCCAAGTCGGTTGCAGAGCAGGCCAACCAAAGTAAAACGCGGTTTCTGGCAGCAGCCAGTCACGACTTACTGCAACCTTTGAATGCCGCGCGACTATTCACCTCTGCTCTATCAGGTAAAGCAGTAGACACCGGAACCTCTGAACTGATTCAGCATATAGACAGTTCCCTGGGGGCTGCCGAAGAGATCATCAGCACACTGTTGGATATATCGAAACTGGATGCCGGCGCGCTTGAACCCGACATTACGGTATTTCCGGTCAATGATCTTCTACGTCATCTAGCCACAGAGTTTTCCGCCATCGCGAACGATCAGGATCTGAAGCTCCATGTAGTACCCAGCTCCGCCTGGGTCAGGTCTGACGCAAAACTCCTCAGACGGGTGGTTCAGAACTTCCTGTCTAACGCTACCCGGTATTGCGATAGCGGGCGCATCCTGATGGGCTGCCGGCGTTTGAAAGGTTACCTTAGGATCGAAATCTGGGATACCGGGCCGGGTATGTCCGAAGAGCAACTAACTCACATTTTTGAGGAGTTTCGTCGCTTCCAGCATGGGCAAGATAAGAAAGGGCTCGGACTAGGGCTCGCTATTGTCGATCGTATCAGCGGGATGCTTAACCATCCAGTCACCGTTCAATCCGTACAAGGTAAAGGCAGCGTTTTCGGCATCACTGTTCCCCTTGCCCCCGCGGAAACGACACGGACCGAAATGAACAGCTCCCCGATCGTTTCAAGACGCGTTTCAAGTCTTGGCGGGCTGCACGTGCTTTGCATTGATAATGATGCCGCAATTCTGCAAGGCATGGTCGCTCTTCTTGGTAACTGGAAGTGTGACGTCACTGCCGCTGAGAGTTTGGAAACAGCGCTCACGAAATTGAGCGGCAAGAAACCGGATATCATCCTCGCGGACTACCAATTGGATGACAACCGGAACGGTCTCGATGCAATGGACAGTGTACGAGCAGAACTTGGAAACGATATCCCAGGTATGTTGATCACCGGCTATATGGCACCAGAAGTGCGTGAAGACGCAATCAACCGCGGGTATCAGATTCTCTATAAACCCGTTAAGCCCGCAGCGCTAAGAGCGTTGGTGAACAAACTCCTGAAACAGGCCAAGTAAAGAACACAGGGCTACCCGGTTACACTGAAAGTTCAATGAAAGCATCGAATCCACAGGCCCACCCTCTCTTGGTCTGTGGATTTTCGGAGCCCACCTTATTAGTTCACCGACCGGCTTCTATCGAAGCCTGAACAAATCCCAAACAAACCAGCGACACCAGCTGTATTGGTGGCGCTGAATGCCTTCCGTGCCGCCCTCTCCTCGTTCAGCTATCCCAATTGCGGCCACTCTAATAAACTGCAGGAGCTGGGCGTGGCGTACGCGCAGGGATATTACATTGGTCGTCCGTTGCCGGAGTTGGATGACATGCTGTGTGCAACAGGGTTTGGCCAGCGGGAGAACTCGAGGCGCTGAAGAAG
>NZ_JAXMOY010000024.1:0-33227 GCF_034669625.1 Marinobacter sp. | reverse complement strand
AGGACGTCATCGCTTACGGGACGCTCCGTTATCCAGAGTTCACTGGCTAACGGCTAAGATTTAAAGAACTCGCCTCCTGCACCCTGGCCTTCGGGTCGCTTGAGGTTAAATCAATAGAAGGACATAAGCATGTAGATCTCAAGGCATAGTGCTGGCGGACGCGGGTTCAATTCCCGCCGTCTCCACCAAATTCAGAATGGCCGGGAACACCCGGACTTCAAAACCTTTCTAAAAGCCCCGCCAGTCGGGGCTTTTTTATACCTAAACCCCTAGTGATCCAATGACATCCACGCAATTTAAAGATACGTGCTAGCCATCGAGGCTGGGCCCAATCTTAACAATAACGCGATGATAGTTGCCGTGGCGGCTGGATGTGTAATGCCATCCGATCCTTTGACTCAGGCTTGTTGTCAGCTCCAGGCCCAGGCCGTAACCCGTATTTTCTGGCGATGCTGGGGACGGATTTTGCGCATCGGGCTCTACAGGATTGCTGATCGTAACCCGGTCTTCCTGCTGTTCAATAACAACGGTGCCCTCCCAACAGTGCTGAAAGGCATTTCGGATCAGGTTACCCAGAATGATACGTGCGGGCACCAAAGGTACAGAGCAACTGTATGGGGAGGTGTGGATTTCGGTAGTCACCGGCTTGCCGGCCAGAAGGTACGTCATCTCCGCCGCCAACTCCCGTATCAGCCCTGACAGATCGACTACTTCGGACTGAAGCGGGGTGTCCGGTTCATGATTCAGCCAGAGCAGCGTTTCGGTTAGGTGCTTCATGGTCAGACTGGCGCGGTCGATACGATCGACGATGCTTTGCTCGTCCGCGAGCTTTTCTCGTTTCTGAGTCAGCTTTCGCTGAAGCTCGATGTTGGAGCGGATGGTGCTGATCGGTGTCCTGAGCTCATGGCTGGCGTGGCGGAGAAAGCGCCTCTCACGGTCTACTGCTTGCTGCACCGAGGAGAGACTGTTGCGGATAAGCTCCGCCATTTCATTCAGCTCGGGATAAGAGAAATCCGGCACAGGGTGCGAGAGTTTTTCGTTGTCGAGGGAATGGGTCCAGGCTCGCAAGGCAGCCATGGGGCGGGACACATGCCACAGGAGCAGCCAGCCAACAATAGAAACAAAACCAATCACCAGAATGCTGACAGTCAGCGTGAACACTCGGTTTTGCCGGGAGGCTTGAGGTAGCACCTCCGAGGCTTGTCGAGGCGTCACTTTCTGACTCAGGTAAAGTGGCCCATGAGCGGTATCGTCGCGCATCGCAAAGACGATCGACTTCGGACGGCTGAACCAGGTGCTGTTTTCTTGTTTAAGTAATTGGCCAGATTTACCCGGCCCATTCGGAAAGGCACGAAGAGCATAGGCCGGCAAGTTACTCCATTGCGTTGCAACATCAAAACCGCTGAACTCTCTGACCTGCTCGCTTTCCCCTGCGCCAATCACCTCACTGAATGTTCGGGCGGCTTTTTCCATATTGCCTGCCATCGCCGCATCCAGCCCCCGGATGAAATGTTCCTTGGCGACCAGTGTATAGGCCGCGACCAGAATGAACCCCAAAGCCAGAAAAGAGGCGATCAAAACGGTTCTGAGGCTAATCCTGAATCTAAACATTTGCATTGTCTGTTCCGGGAGCTTTGAGAGCAAAGCCGGCTCCGCTGATGGTGTGCAGCAACGGCTCAGAAAAGGGGCCATCGATGGCCTTGCGCAGGTTGTAAATATGAACCTTCAAGCTATTGCTATCGGGGTGGTCATCCCCCCAGGCCGAGTCCATCAACTCCTCACGAGATACCGGGGACGGTGAGGCACGCATCAGGCGTTCGAGCAGCCGCCAGCTCGTGGGCGACAATTTCAGGGCCTGACCGTTTCGCTGCACGCTCTTCTCACTGAGGTTCATCTGCAGATCACCGCAGGTGAGTTTTTGGATCTGGCCGCTGCGCCTGTGTGAGAGCGCCCGGACTCTGGCCAACAGCTCCTCCATTTCAAAGGGCTTGACCAGATAATCATCGGTGCCGGCGTTGAAGCCCTGCAGTTTATCGTCAAGTTGGTCGCGCGCGGTCAGCATCAGAACGGGGGTATCGTTTCCCTGCTCCCGCAAACGCTGGCAAAGGCCGAGGCCGTCCAGGCGGGGCATGTTGATATCCAGCAGCAGCACATCGTAGCTGTTTTGTTCGATCAGATTGAGCCCGGCCATGCCATTGCTGACATGATCACAAATGAACCCTTCCAGCTCCAGGTATTGCACCAGTGTCTGGGCCAGGTCGAGATCGTCTTCGGCCAATAACAATTTCAGCATGGATCGGACTCTTGTTTACCTGGCCTCGCAGCAAACCAGCGGCGAATATCTGTGAATCTTTCGGTCACGTCGTGCTGAATAGCGACCAGTACCGGTATCAGAATGAGGGTGATTACGGTTGCGAACATAATCCCGTATCCCAGTGCCACGGCGGCCGGTATCAGAAACTGTGCCTGCGCTGATGTTTCGGACAGCAGAGGCGCAAGGCCGGCAAAAGTTGTGAATGACGTCAAAAGAACCGCGCGCAGACGGCTCCTGCAGGCTTTACTGATCGCTTCGATCTGATGGTCTGCATCGGGTTTCAGTTCATTGTAACGCGACACCAGCAAAAGACTGTCATTCACGACAACACCACTAAGCGCAATAATACCATTGAGCGACAAAATGCTGATGGACAGATCATTCATCCAGTGCCCCAGAATTGCACCGACGACTCCGAAGGGAATGGCGGTCATGATCAGGACGGGCTGAATGTAGGATTTCAGGGGGATTGCCAGCAGCATGTAGATGACCAGCATGGCGATCATGAACACGTGCATCATGGAGTTCTGTGTTTCTGCCTGTTGCTCCGCTTCACCGGCAAAATTGATATCCAGCCCCGGGTATTGTCGCTCCAGTGTCGGAACCAGATCCTGCTGCAGACTGGCGACCAGCTCGGACGCCGACAGCATGTCCTTGTCCACCTCGGCGGACAGATAAAGTGCCCGCTTACCGTCAATACGGGTAATGGTATCCCTAGAGTAGCCGTAGGTGACCGTAGCAACACTCGACAAGGGCAGCACCGTGCCGTCGTCGGTTCGGATGTTGGCACTCAGTACGTCCGTCGGATTTTCCCGGGCACCTTCCGGGTAGCGAACTTTAACCTCTACTTCGTCGTTATTGCGCTGAAAGCGCTGTACCACCTGACCACTGAAGGCCTGAAGCACCTGCTGGGCCAGCGTATCGGTGCTCAAGCCCAGGGCCTTGCCCTGTGCGTTGAGTTCCAGGAACAGGCGGGGCTGGCTGGCTTCGATGTTATCTTCAATGCCACTGATCGCCGGGATGGTTGCGAGCTGTTCTTTGATATCCCGTCCGGCTGCTGTCAGCAATTCATCGTCAGAAGCCCTCAGCTCAATACGCAGTGCGTCTACCGTTCCGCGCCGGCTGGCGATGCTAAGGGTTCGTACACCTTCCGGCAGGCCAGCGCTGCGTTTCCATTGGTTGGAAAAGGTATTGATATCGTATGGGGAGTCTGGCGCCAGCTCTACCGTGACTGTGCCGGACTGATCACTCCCGGAAAGTACCTGCAGGTTGGCAATGCCGGTTTCTGCCTCGACGTTGGCGCGCTTAATGAGCTGCTCATCCACTTGGTGAGCTTTTTGCTCCAGAGCAAGCAGAGCGGAATGGGTCAGACCAAAACTGGCGTCGGTTTCCATGCTCACGTTTGCCCGGACCGTGTCGCCAGGTATGTTCGGAAAAAAACTGGTCTTGACGGTACCGTTAAAAGGCATCGCCATAACCAGGGCAAACAGCGCAAGGAATAAAACCAAAACGGCATACCGGTATGCGAGTGCCCAGTCGATAACCGTTTTATAGATCCGGTCGTTGAACCACTGAAGACCGGAATCGGCTCCCTGCTGGATACGTCGCCAGATTTCAAGGAGTGGGTTTTGGCTGGCTCTGCGGTGGGTGTTCAGGTGTGCCAGGTGGGCCGGCAGAATGAGCTTCGACTCGACGATGGACAACAGCAGGCAAATAGTGACGACGGCAGCGAACTGGGCGTATATCTGCCCAAGCTTGCCACTGAGATTCGACAGGGAATAGAAGGCCACCACGGTGGTAAACACGCCGAAGAGCGTGGGCACCGCCACGCGCAGAGTGCCTCGAATGGTGTTGCGAAGGGTGTCGCCTTCCTGTTTTCGCACGGTGTAAACGCTTTCGCCCACAACCACGGCATCATCCACCACAATCCCCAAAGCCATGATAAAACCAAAGGTGGTGAACTCGTTCAGTGAAAGACCGGCAAACCGGTCTCCCATGAAATACAGGGTTCCGAAGAAGATAAATGGCAGACCCATGGATACCCAGAACGCCACCGTCAGGTTCAGAAACAGCGCCAGAAGAACGAACACCATCAAAATGCCGGTAAGTGCGTTGGTGACGAGCAGGTCCAGCCGTTCACTGATAGAGGTGCTCCGGTCGTACCAGCTGGTAAGCTCTACGCCCTGTGGCAGAGCTCCGTTGCCATGCCATTCTTCGACCACCTGTTTGGCCGCTTCAACCGTCTCTGTGATGTCGTCCAGGCCGGTGGTGATCACTTGCAGAGCAATGCTGTTTTCGCCGGCAAAGCGCGACAGCACTGCGGTATCATCATCGTAGGTGTCGTTAATGAAAGCGAGATCACCCAGGGCGACAATCACGCCATCGCTGCTGGTGATCAGAGGAATGGCTGCAAATTCTTCTTTAAGGTAAGCCTGTTGCGAGGCTTTCAGTTGCAGATAGACCTGTTCATTTTTCAGGACCGCCGTCATCGTGCTGGAGGAACCCTGATTGATCGCATCCTCGACATCCGACAAGGACAAACCGTACGCCTGTAAACGCCCCTCATCGATCTCTATCGACATCATGGGGTCAAGCCAACCGGATTTGCTGACCCGGCTGATGTCAGCCTTTGCCAGCAGGTCAGATTTCAGTTCTTCGGCCAGTTGCTGCAAGGTGTGACGGTCGGTTTCGCCATGGAGCTGCAACCAGAGTGAGTGCTCTTCACGCTCCGCTTTTTCAATAACCGGGCTCTTGGCATCGGCCGGAAAGGTGGAAATCGCATCCACTTTGTTTTTTACGTCCCGCAACAACACATCCAGGTCGTAATCACTTTTCTTTTCGATAGTAACTTTGGTGCCGCTGGAGGTAGACGTACTGGTGACGTCATCAATGCCGTTAACATCTTCCAGCTGTTCTTCGATCTTGATCGCCAGCCCTTCTTCCGACTGCTGTGCTGAGCCACTGTTGTAGGTAACCGAGACAGAAATGCTGTCTGGTTCTGTGCTCGGAAATGCTTCTTTGCGAAGGTCTCCAACCTGGAGAACGCCAAGGCCAATCACCAGGATCAGCAGAAGGTTGGCCGCAACCGGGTTATTGGCAAACCAGGGTATGATGCCCTTGTTCCAGCTTTGATCAGTCATCGGACGCCTCCACCGGATGGACGGCCATGCCCGGCAAATAGGTGCTCAATGGATTCGTCAGTACTTTCACGGTTTGGCCGTAAAGCGAGGCCGGTGGACGGATATAGATGGCCTGTTCATCACTGGCAACCGGGTCTGCGGAGAACCTGGCCAGAACGCCATCGTTCACGTACCAGACTTCCCCTCGTTGGCTGAGAGAGGACGAAGGCAGGCGCCAGAGATCGCTCAGTTCACGGCCCTCGATTTCGGCCCTGAGGAATGTGCCGGGCGCCAGCATGCTGGTCTGTTCCAGTGGCCGATCTACAGCTGCGATCACTGACTGCTGTCGGCTTGTTTCATCCAGGTGCAGTTGCGTACGTTGAATATAACCGCGCCATTGCTGCCCGGTTTCAACAGAAATCAGGTTTACCGGCCATTGGCCATTATCCAGCACTTCGATATCCGGTAGCTTCTGCCAGTCGAGCTGAGATAGAGGCAAAGAGATCTCGATTCGGTCCGCACTATAGAGTTCCGCTATGTCGTTACCGGCCTGCAGGTAACTGCCCGGTGAGACAATGCGGCTGACAACCAGCGCGTCAAAAGGCGCTCGAACACGGGTTTGTGCCAGGTCTTTTTTGGCACTGATCACCGCGGCCTCGGCGTTAGCGACTGCCGCTTGAGCTTGTTTTACTTGAGGTTCACGCAGCACCAATGGAGAGTCCGGCTCGCCGGTCATTCCGGAAGCCTTCCACTCCAGAACGGCCTGCTCTGCCTCTCTTTCAGCCTCGAGAAGATCTACCTGCGCACTGGCCAGATCGTTTTCTGCACTGGCAAGCGCTGCACGATAATCGCTGTCTTCCAATGCTAAAAGAAGGTCGCCCTTGCTTACGATACGTCCGGATTCAAACGCGCTTGCCAGTTCAGCGACCTGGCCGGAAACCTGGGCAGTGAGCGTTATTTCATATCGCGATCTGGCCGCACCAAAAGTTTCAACGTTGACGGCATGAGATCCTGTTATTACCGGAATAACACCGACATCCGGTGCAATACCACCATCCTCTTTCGCAGGCAGTGATCGACTTTCCTGTTCCTGAAGCTTCTGACCATTATAAAGGAATACGGTGATCAGCACGCCAACGGCGGCCAACAAAACAAGCCATTTTGCGTATGGTCGGATCATGACTGATCGGTCTCCTTGATGCCCAGCCCCAGTGCAAGCCCGAGTGTGATTCGGTTGCTCAGACGCTGGTAGATTAAGTCGTTAAGTTGTGATTCCAGATCAAAGGTCTGCCGTTGCACTTCGAGTAGGTCGAGTACAGAAACCAGACCATTCCGGTATTTCTGCTGGTATTGCTGATAGTTGCGGCGGGCACTCAGCAAGGCGCTGTCTATCTGCTGTTGCTGTTTGGCCAGGCTTGATTCCTGGCCGATTGCATTTTCAACTTCCTGCACTGCGTTCAGTAAGGTTTCTCGGTATGCCTGATAGCTCCTGGCTGTGCTCAGTTCGGCGACTTCCGCATTGGCTTCTAGCTCACCTCCACGAAACAAAGGCGCCGTTAATTGACCGAGCAATGACCAAACCGGGTTTTTCAACAGAGCCTCGCCTGGCGATGTGCCTGTGTCGCTCAGGGCCGCTCCCAGGCTGATCGATGGCAACATTTCTTTGTAGGCAACAGACGTACGAAAGTCGCTTGCTTCTATGGCCAGATAGGCTGCTTTAAGGTCTGGCCTGCGCTGTAACGTCTGGTCGGCAAGGTCGGCCAGGGGCAAAAGAACTTGCGGGTAGTCGGTGGCAATGGCCGTGCTGCCATGACTCTGGCCGAGCAACAGGTTCAAAGCTCTTTGTTGCTGCTGCAGGGATTCCTGAGTGGCAAACAGCGACGCTCTGGCACTGGCTGCCGAGCTTTGGGCACTGTCGAGGTCCTCAAGGTCACCCAATCCGGATCGGTAGCGCTGAAGAATCCACTGTTCGTTTTTTTCCAGCAGTTCCACGCGTTGTTCTGCGATAGCAACAGATCGATTCAGATTAACCAGCTTCAACCAGCCCTGCATAACCTCGGCTGCGAGCGTATCCCGAGCAGCCTGGTAGAGAGCCAGCTGTTCGGCGACATCGCTCGCAGCTGCCGACGCCTCATCAGAGATCTTCGCCCACAAATCCAGTTCCCAGCTAACGCTGATGCTGCCGGTGTAGGAAGTATCGATATCTTCCGTTTTATTGGCGCCGAAGCCAGCCTCGACCTCGGGGAGTTGGTCTGCCTGAGTCGCCCGGTATTGAGCCCGGAGAATTTCGAGGGAAAGCAGTGTTTGTCCCAGATCCGGGTTGGCCTCGCGCGCTTCAGCAATCAGCGCGCTCAGATCATCGCTGTTGACCAGATCATCCAGATAGGCTGTTTCGGAACCCGCGTCCAGCTCAGACCAGGAGACAAGGTTCTGACGGTCAGAATCGGCCTGAGCCAGATAATCCGGGCTTGTGGACAACGAGCTGCAGCCGGAAGCGAGCAGGCAGCAAAGGGCAATCAGTAATACTTTCGGGCAAGGATAAC
Source organism: Marinobacter sp. (assembly GCF_034669625.1). GTDB lineage: Bacteria > Pseudomonadota > Gammaproteobacteria > Pseudomonadales > Oleiphilaceae > Marinobacter. The sequence goes on along the minus strand of NZ_JAXMOY010000024.1, from coordinate 25,251 downwards.
GACACATAAACAGAGTCCACTGAAACGAGGTCGGGTCTGCGGGAAACAACTGGGGGCAGGCTATCGGAAGGACGGTTAATGGAGGGTTAAGATCTTCTTGATCTGGCGAAGAAAAACGTATTGATCGGCCCCAAGATGCCTTTGAACCTTCGTTTTGTGCGTATACGGAAAGTCCTAACCGGCATTGGAATTGCTGGTTAATTTGTGGCACTGTCGCGCGCCAAGTTTTAAAGACGCATTAAAAAAGGTTTATGTTATGACCCAGGGTAAGCAGAAATCAGGCGGAGACTATTCCATAGCTCAGCTTGGCGACCCGGTAGTACTTACGCTCAGTGTTGGTTTCATTGCGCTGTTCGTAGGCTTTTCTTTGTTTGATCTCAAAGGCGTAGCCGATGTAATCGGTAACGGCTTTACCTGGACCGCTCGGGTCTTTGGTACGTACTTTCAGCTGTTACTTCTGGCCACCTTCTTTATTGCGATCGGCCTGGCTTGCACGCCTGCAGCCAAAGCTAAAATTGGTAACCTTGACCGCCCGGAGATGAGCACCTTCCGCTGGCTCTCCATCATTATGTGTACGCTACTGGCCGGGGGCGGTGTGTTCTTTGCAGCCGGCGAGCCCGTGTACCACTTTGTTGTCACGCCACCGGCGTTTGACACGGAGCCCGGCACCGCAGAGGCGGTCTCCAGCGCCATGGCGCAATCTTTCATGCATTGGGGCTTTTTGGCGTGGGCCGTGCTCGGCACCCTGGCAGCCATCGTGCTGGCACACACCCATTACGTGAAAGGCAAACCGCTGCAGCCCCGCACTCTGCTGTATCCGGTATTCGGTGAACGCATCATGAGCGGCTGGATTGGCAGCGTTGTCGATGCTTTCTGCGTGATTGCCATCGTTGCGGGTACCGTGGGTCCGATCGGTTTCCTCGCTACCCAGATGAGTTTTGGCCTGAGCGAACTGTTCGGTCTGACCGACGGGCTGGGAACACAAATGGCCATTCTGGCCGCTCTCGCCGCCATTTACGTCACCTCAGCCGTGACCGGTGTACACCGCGGCATCCAGCTCTTGAGCCGAATGAACGTGTTTCTGGCACTGGCAATTGCAGCCATCATTTTTGTGTTCGGTCCCACGCTGTTCTTCACCAACACCTACATGCAAAGCATGGGTCAGTACGTGTCGTCATTCCTCGACATGGCGACCATGACGGCGGATACCGCACCTAACTGGTGGATGAAGTGGTGGACGGTGTTCTTCTTCGCCTGGTTCATCGGCTATGCGCCGCTCATGGCGATCTTCGTTGCCCGCATTTCCCGAGGCCGAAGCATCCGGGAAATGATTCTCGCTGTAGCGGTTATGGCCCCGATTGCAACCACTATCTGGTTCACTCTGCTCGGCGGTTCCGGCATTTACTATCAGATGACCGGTGTGATCGATCTGGCTGAAGCGTTGAACAACTTCCGCTTTGACGTAGCCACACTGACGGTTGCGCAAGCTCTACCGGGCGGCGGATTCATGGCACTGGCCATTCTGATTCTGACCACGATCTTTGTGGCAACCACCGGCGACTCCATGAGCTACTCCATTGCGGTTGTCAGCTCGGGCCACGATCAGCCGAAAACCTTCGTGCGCGCATTCTGGGGTATCGCAATGGCGGCCATGGCCGGCATTCTGCTGTACATGGGTGCCGGTCAGATCAGCGTACTGCAGCAATTCATTGTGATCACGGCCATTCCGGTTTCGCTGATTTTGCTGCCCTCACTGTGGCTTGGGCCTAAAGCTGCCTATGCCATGGCCCGTGAGCAGAACCTGATCGCGGAAAAAGTCGTTTTGAAACAGAGTTAAACGCCTGCACGAATCGGCGCGGCCGGGCCTGACTGGCCGCGCCTTTTTATTTCTCCTCGCTCCCCAAACTCCGCAGTAACAACAGCTCTATCATCTGCTAGCCGTTAGCGCGCCCCGAAACTGGCTATTATTTGCGCAATTCAAAAGCCTGTGCTTGTATAAATAAATCAGGCTTGCCGTAGGACGCTTGCGTTCGTTTGCCTGCCCGCAGCGGAGCCACAAGGCTCCGGGCGACTCGTTATCAATGTTGAATGGGGTTGGCTCAGCTATGGCTTACGAAACGATTGATGGTCAAAAATACGAAAAAGAACTGCTGGAACTCGCACGCAAGCACACAACGGGAAAGGGGGAAGGCAAACTATCAAAAGACGAGGTGGCTGATCTGTTCAAATCGGCTCAGGATGGACAGGGCGTGACCGACACAGAAAAAGCAACGCTGGGGTATATTCGGAAAAACTTCGAGTTTACCGATGCCGCCGCCAAAGATTTCGACGCGGCTTTCGGCCAACTCTGATCAAACAACACTGTTTGTCATAACTCATGCCCGATGCCTTCCGGCACCGGGCACCTCCAAACACCTCAGCCCAGCTGAAGTGTTTTCAGAGTTCGCTCCCGAACGGTGTTCAAGAGCTCTTCGTTTTCTACCAGTGACTGACCGTAAGACGGCACCAGCGTTCTCATGCGCTCCTGCCACTCTTGCGACTTCATCTTTTCAGGGAAGCATCGCTCCAGCACATTCAACATCGCGTTGGCGGCAGTGGATGCGCCTGGAGACGCGCCCAGCAGAGCCGCCAGCGAGCCATCTTTTGCGGCCACGATTTCGGTACCGAACTCGAGCTTGCCGCCACCCTCTTTGGTTTGCTTGATGATCTGCACGCGCTGGCCAGCCATCTGCAAGGTCCAATCGTCTTCCTTGGCGTCCGGGAAGAAGTTGCGCAAGGCCTCCACACGATCGGCATGAGACTGGAACACCTCACCAATCAAATAGCGGGTCAGGTCCATGTTGCTCTTGCCCACCGACAGCATGGGGCGCAAGTTAGTGGCCCGGACCGAGCCGAACAAATCAAACATCGAGCCCTGCTTGAGGAAACGCGTGGTGAAGCCAGCAAACGGACCAAACAGCAAGGCAGGCTCACCGTTGATAATACGGGTGTCCAGGTGAGGAACCGACATGGGCGGCGCACCAATCGGTGCTTTTCCGTACACCTTGGAGTGGTGTTCGTTAACAATCTCAGGCTTCTGACACACCAACCACTGGCCACTGACTGGGAAACCGCCGTATCCGCGCGCTTCATCAATGCCGGATTTCTGCAGCAACGGCAAGGCGCCGCCACCCGCACCGAGGAAGACAAAACCCGCTTCCAACTTGGTGGTTTCACCGGTTTTCTGGTTCTTCACCCGCACTTTCCAGCGGCCATTGTCCCGCTGATCAATATAATGCACCGGTGAGCTGACCATCAGCTCGAAGTTTGGCTGGGTTTCCAGCCACTCGACCATGCTTCGGGTCAGAGAACCAAAATCCACATCCGAGCCATGCTTGATGCGGGTAGCCGCCACCTTCTCCATCGGGTTCCGGTTGCCAACCACCAACGGCATCCACTCAGCCAGTTCTTGCGGGCTCTCGGTGTATTCCATTTCCTGGAAGAGGTGGTGTTGTTTCAAGCGCTCAAAGCGACGTTTGAGGAAGGTAACGTTCTCGTCACCCCAGACAAAGCTCTGGTGCGGCGTGCGGTTAATAAAGGACGTCGGTTCGGGCAGAATGCCCTGTTCAACAAGATAAGACCAAAGCTGGAGAGACACCTCGAACTGAGCGTTGATTTGCAACGCCCGCGCTATTTCTACATCGCCGTTGTCCGTTTCAGGTGTGTAGTTCAGTTCACAGTAACCCGCGTGACCCGTACCTGCGTTGTTCCACCCGTCTGTGCTCTCGTGAGCAACGTGGTCCAGACGCTCGAGCATGACAATATCCAGAGACGGATCAAGCTGCTTCAGCATCACGCCGAGGGTTGCGCTCATGACGCCCCCACCGACCAGCACTACATCTGCCTGTCTAACGGCCATTGATTCCCACCTTAGCTAGTGTTGAGCCTGAAACCGCTCCACGATCAGCAAAGCGGTCTGTCGAAAGCCGTCACTGCGCGAGGTAAAGGGCGCAGCCTTGTGCTTCCTGTCGAAATTGCGCGCATTATCCCGGTTTTTTTCGGAATAATAAATTGCGATTGCCTGCTGCATGCAAATTGGTTTGGAGCATGCCAGCTGGGCTGAAGATTGTAACGAAAAGCGATTCTCCCGCCTTTTGTTAACAATATCAGCGCAACTTTAGTCTGATATAGCGGGAATGTTAATGCGGATCATTGCTTATATCCGAAAATCCTGTGTTGCCGGGGCTGACCTGAAATACAGACTTGCTGTATCTTGTGCGCCATCCATACTTTGCCCGCAATACGCGCGAAGTGTTCTGACTTTTGATTCGAGGTTTATCTATGTTAATGGCAATTGGCGCCATTATTCTGGGGCTGGTTCTGCTGGTCTGGAGTGCTGACAAGTTTGTCGAAGGCGCAGCTGCCACGGCCAAACATTTAGGCATGCCCACCTTGCTAATTGGCATGGTGATCATCGGTTTTGGCACGTCGGCACCCGAACTTGCGGTCTCGGCTATGGCCGCTTCCGATGGCAACCCGGGGTTGGCGCTCGGTAACGGTTACGGCTCCAACATCACCAACATTGCTCTGATTGTTGGCTTGACGGCGCTCATCGCGCCCATTGCCGTGCACTCTCAGGTCATCCGAAAGGAACTTCCGCTGCTGATGGTGCTCACGCTGATTGCAGGCGCCCAATTGTTGGACGGCGAGCTTTCTCGGCTTGATGGCTGGGTACTGCTGGCGGTGTTCTCTGCGGTGATGGGCTGGTCCATCTATCAGGGCTTCAAAGGCAAAGATGACCCATTGGCTGAGGGTGTCGACTCCGACCTGATCACCCATCCTATGCCGATGAAAAACGCGGTCATCTGGCTGGTGATCGGGCTGATTCTTCTGGTTGTCAGCTCCCGCATTCTGGTCTGGGGTGCGGTCACCATCGCTCAGGCTCTGGGCATCAGTGATCTGGTTATCGGTTTGACCATCGTGGCCATTGGCACATCGCTGCCCGAGTTGGCTTCTGCCATAGCCGCCGTTAAAAAGAACGAACATGACCTGATTCTCGGCAACATTCTGGGTTCAGGTATTTTCAACACGCTGGCGGTCGTAGGACTGGCAGCCGTTATTCAGCCGCTGTCGGTCGATCCCGAGGTGCTGTATCGAGATTGGACGCTCATGTTCGGCCTAACCATCGCACTGCTGGTGATGGGGTTCGGTATCACAGGGTGGCGCAAGCTGATTTCGAGGGTCGACGGCGTACTGCTCTTAACGGCCTATGTTGCTTACACCGGCTATCTGTTCTCTACCGTGGTAGCTGCCGCCTGATCACCGCGCATGGTGAGACCGGAGATTACTCCGGCTCACCATCGCCCAGCAATTCCAGCATACGCGCCCGTACTTCCTCCATCACTTCCGGAAGCTGTTCTTTGCTTTTACCCGACGTATCGATAGCGGCACCTACCCGCACATCTACCGGCTGTCCCAGGTTGATCTGAAGGCTGCGGGCCGGCAGCACCTTGTGCACACCTCGAATAGCTACCGGGACAATCACAGCTTCGGTGTCGAACGCCAAGTGGAAGCAGCCTTTTTTGAAAGGCAACAACTGGCCATCCCGGGAACGGGTGCCCTCGGGGGCAGCCCAGAGCACAATCCCGCTCTCCATCATTTCCTTAGCCTTGTGCAGATCACGAACCGCATCGACACGATTAGAGCGATTTATCCACGGAAATTCAGCCGCTGCCATGGCCTGCCCAAGCAAAGGAATGCGCGATAACTCCTGTTTTGACAACATCCGAATGGAGCCGGGCAAAGACACAAAACTGATGGGTATATCGTAGTGGCTGGCGTGGGTGCACATGATGATGTAGCGCCGACCATCGTTGAAATCAGGCACCTCGCCCCGAACAGTCAAACTGGCACGCACCAGCTTGAGCAACGTGGCCGACCACTCCCGGCAATACTTATCCACAATCGGTCGGTTCAGTTGGCCAAACAAAGCCCGCAACAAAATCAACAGTGAGTAGATGGCCGTCAACCCAACCGAACCCAACACCACGGCAATGCGGCGCAGCATGGTTGCCGATTCAGTTAGCGGACTTAAGCTCAGTCGATTCATCACAAACACCTTTCCGGTATGCCAACAGCTGGAAGTAGCGTCAAATTATACCGGCTCGGATGTTTGCTGGATAACGAACAAAGGTCTTAGCTGATGCTCGTAGAAACTCAGGATAGGGGCTGTTCGGCAGCGCCTGGGCGCTGCCGAAACGGGGATCAATCGACTTCGTGAAACACCATGGAAATGGAGTTCAAACAATACCGCTGCCCGGTAGGAGGCGGGCCATCCGGGAAGACGTGACCTTGATGGCTGTCGCAGCGGGCGCACCGAATTTCGGTACGGGTCATGCCCAAGCTGGTATCTTCGATAAAACGAAGATGTTCCGGATCAAACGGCTGAAAGAAACTCGGCCAACCGGTTCCGGAATCAAATTTGGCGTCGGAACCGAATAACGGCAGATCGCACAAGCGACAGTGATACACACCCGTTTTCTTGTTATCCAACAGGGTGCCGCAGAACGGGTGCTCGGTGCCGTGATCCAGCAGCACCCGCTTTTCGTCTGCGGTCAGCCCGGCGGCCTTTTCTTCAACCTGCGTTTTGCTCAGGGGCGTTACGTCATAGCCCGCAGCAGACATACTCATAGGGTTCTCCTCACACGAGGTCAGGGTCATCCTGACTGAATTCGGGTTTCATTCGATCAGGCCAAGCTTCGGACAGCTTCTCCATCTTGGGCGCCGCAACCGCCATGATGTATGGCTGCCAGGGGTTGCGTGCAGCGAAATTCTGATGGTGAGCCTCTGCCGGATAGAAGGCCTCAAGGGGCTCAACCGACGTCACCACCGGTGCCGAATAAACGCCAGACTCATTCAATTGCCGGATGTAAGCTTCCGTCAGCGCCTTCTGCTCTTCGGTTTCATAGAACACGGCTGACCGATACTGGGTGCCCACATCGTTACCCTGCCGATTAAGCTGCGTTGGATCATGAGCCACCGAAAAGAACACCCGCAACAGCTCACCAAAACGGACTTTTGCCGGGTCATAATGCACATCCACCACTTCGGCGTGCCCGGTCGAGCCTGTGCAGACCGCTTCGTAGTTCGCCATTTCGGCGGAGCCGCCTGCGTAACCGGATTCCACTCGGGTTACACCGTCGATTGCCAGGAACACAGCCTCAACACACCAGAAGCAGCCGCCAGCCAAGACAACATGAGCGCCACCCTCGCCTTCTTGTAACTCGTGTTCCGGTGTCGGGAACCGGCTCCGGGGCACATTCAGCCCGGGGATATTGCACGCTTCGCTCATAACCTTATCCACCCATCAAAAAATGATTATACCCAGTATGGCACTTACCGGGGCGAGGCCCCAAACGGGCCAGCGCAGAACCGCTAACGCCAACCACAACACCAAAATGATCGCCAAATCCGTTGAACCATGTACGGCCGACGTCCACACCGGATCATAAAGCGCAGCCAAGAGCAGGCCAACCACTCCGGCATTGACGCCAGCCAACGCGGACCTTGCCTTTGCATGCTCACGTATCCAACGCCACAATGGCAGACCGGCAAACACCAAAAGGGTTCCGGGCAGGAACACCGCCAGCACCGCAATCATGGCGCCCGACACACCCATTTCGATGCCGCCCAGAAACGCCGAGAACGTAAACAAGGGGCCAGGCAACGCCTGAGCCGCCCCGTAACCGGCGAGGAACGTATCGGCAGTCATTTGCCCTGATTCAACAAAGCCTTCCTGCAGCCACGGCAAAACCACGTGGCCACCTCCAAACACCAGCGCGCCGGCCCGGTATAGCTCTGCCCCCACCCAGGCCAGGGACCCCGTTTGCACCGGCATCAACGAAAGCACTAACAAACCGGCAAAAAGCCCCGCATATATCCAGGGCTTGCGAACATGCAATGCCACGGTCATTGGCTCCGTTGCCTTGCCTGAACTGAAATTCAAACCGGCACCGACCACTGCGGCCAAAGCCAGGGCCAGAATTTGCATCCAGGCCACCCCCACCCAGAGCAACACACTCGCCACCAACAGGGCGATCACGAAACGAGACCGGTCCGGGCAGAGTACCTGCCCCATTTGCCACACGGCGTGCGCTACCACCGCCACAACAAACAATTTCAGACCGTGCACCCAGCCGCCCGAACCGGCTTCGGGCCACAGCGTGAGCCCGAACGCAAAAAACGTCATCAGCAACGCGGAAGGCAAGGTAAATCCCAGCCATGCCGCAAAGGCCCCCCGGTAGCGGCCGCGCAATAAACCGATGGTCAGCCCGACCTGGCTCGAAGCCGGCCCTGGCAACAACTGGCACAGCGCCACAATTTCACCAAACGTCTCTGCGGACAGCCATTTTCGACGCGTCACGAACTCGTCATAGAAAAAACCCAGATGCGCAGCCGGACCTCCGAAGGAGGTCAGGCCCAAGCGCAGAAAAATCTTGAAAATCTGCCAGCCAGGCACCGGTTCAGTCTGGTCGGTTGCAGTCATCGCCCATTCCCCAATAGCTCCCTAATAAGTTCCCGTTAAACATGAACATTGTATCGTTACAGTTGCAGATGCCCAGTGACCAACCATAATGACAATAGGGGTCAACATAAGGCTCCGCTCGGCATCAGGGAATAAGCATGACAGCGAAGGTTCGCGAACCCAAGAATCAGGAAGAACTCCTACTCTACCGATTGAGCCTGCGGTTAGGGCCGGTTCACGCCCGCCAGCGCCTGGGCATCGAGCAAGAATCTGAAGCTTTACTGATGGGCCGGGACAAACGCACCTTTCATCTGGAAAACCTCACCAACGCGCCGCGGTTAATCCGCTTTTGTTTAAAAGCCCTCGGGTTGTTTGGCCGCGCGCAGGCCAATAGCCGCATACTCCGAACCGCCACCAACACGTTCACGGTGCCCAACCTGCCCCCGGCCTTCGAGGGTTTTCGGGTCCTGCACCTGACCGACCTGCACGTGGATATGGACGAACAGAATCTCCAGGCAGTCATTCGACAAATTCAACCGCTGGACTACGATCTGTGCGTGCTGACGGGTGATTACCGGCAACTCACCTGGGGTCCTTCTGAAGCCTCTCTGGATGGCATGGCGCGGCTTCGGGACGCCATCCGAGGTGAGGCCTTCGCCGTACTGGGAAACCACGACAGCGTGCGCATGGTGCCGGCGCTGGAGGACATGGGTTACCGACTACTGTTGAACGAAATGACGCCACTGGAACGCTCGGGTGACACCCTCTACCTGGCTGGAATTGACGACGCGCACTATTACAAAGCGCACAATTTGCAACGAGCCGGCGACGACATTCCCGCCGGCGGCGTTAGTCTGCTGCTGAGCCACACCCCTGAAGTCTGGCGGGAAGCAGCTCACGCGGGTTACGATTTGTTCCTGTGCGGGCACACCCACGGCGGTCAACTTTGCTTACCCGGGGGCATTCCCGTCACGCTGGATTCCAACTGTCCCCGGCACCTCGGCCGAGGTTTCTGGCGCGTCAATGGCATGCAGGGTTACACCTCGCCCGGTGCAGGCACCTCGGTATTGAATGTGCGCCTTAACTGCCCGCCGGAAGTCACCTTGCATACGCTGACACGAGGGCCGGCCTAGGCCTTTAGTGGGGCTGTTTGCGTATACCCAATCGATATAACAGGGGCGAAAACAGCATGTTGGATAAAGCGAAAAGAACCGCTATCGCGGCGGCTTCCCACAAGGGCAAGGGAAACCAGAGCCAAGCCATGAGCATCGGCAACGCGGCTTCGGGCAGCTGATCGAGCCAAACGGCCCGATCACTGGATTCCAGGCCCGCCCGGCGTTTGATGAAGCTGCTGAGCAGGTCACCCAACAAAGACAACGCACCGAACAAAGTACCAAACAGCCAACCCAGCTCGAACCAGACCGCAAGCAACATACACGACAAAGTGCCAGACGCTATGCCTCGCCAGGTCTTACTGGGCCCCAGCAACGGCCGGCCATCGCCCCACGTCAGGCCGGCATCCACCGGCCAATTGCCTCGATGCTGAAACAGCCGGGCCACCACCACCGGAACACCGTTGGCCAATACCAACAACACGAAGAGCTCTAGCGATAACAACAAGAACTCACCTCCGGCCGGGCCTGCTTATGCGAGACCTCCTCGGGTCAATTTCAGCGGGTCCATCAACTCTTCGAGCCGCGCACGACTCAACCCACTCCGCTCTTCCGCCACATCGATAACCGGACGCCCCGTGCTATAGGCCTCTTTGGCAATCTCGGACGCCAACGCATAGCCAATTTCCGGGTTCAGTGCAGTCACCAGCACCGGATTACGGCTGACACCATCACTCAAATGGTCAGCATTCACGGTGAAGCCTTGGATTGCTTTATCCGCCAGGATGCCCGCGGCACCGGTCATCAGCCGAATCATGTCCAGCAAGTTGCCCGCCACCAGCGGCAACATAACGTTGAGTTGGAAATTTCCGGATTGGCCGGCAATGGCCACTGCAGCATCCAATCCCATCACCTGAGCCGAAGCCATAGCAACGGATTCAGGGATAACCGGATTGACCTTACCCGGCATGATGCTGCTGCCCGGTTGCAGTGCCGGCAGGCTGATTTCAGCGAGACCATGAATCGGACCACTGTTCATCCAGCGCAGATCGTTGGCGATTTTAGTAAGCACCATGGCAATGCCCCGAAGCTGGGCCGACAACGCCACGGGAGCATCCACCGCACTCTGCCCCACAAACTTATGTTCCAGGGACTTAAACGAGAAGCCAGTGTTCGTTTTCAGGAATTTGACGAACTGTTTGGCAAACTCCGAAGCGGCATTCACCCCGGTCCCCACTGCCGTTCCGCCTTGCGGCAAATACGCCAATTCCTCAAGCACCGTTTCCAAACGTCTTTCGGCAGCCACGAGCTGTTCACGCCACGTTCTCAGCTCTTGCCCGAGCGTGACCGGCATGGCGTCCATCAGATGGGTTCTGCCGGTTTTCACTTGCTTGCTGAATTCTGCCTCTCGCTCATAGATCACTCCTTGAAGATGCGACAGGGCTGGTAGCAGCTGCCCTCTGACCGCCAGTAGAGCGCTCACGTGAATGGCGGTCGGTATCACATCGTTCGAGCTCTGGCTCATATTCACGTGATCGTTGGGATGAATCTCGTGGCCTTGTTTGGCCGTAATCGAGGCGATGACCTCATTCAGATTCATATTGGAACTGGTGCCAGAACCTGTCTGATAGCGGTCAATCGGGAACTGGTCTGCGTACTCGCCCAGAATCAGCTTCTCGCAGGCAGCCGCAATGGCATCACGGCGCGTCGCGTCCAACAGCCCCAACGACGCGTTGGCCTGAGCCGCCGCGCGTTTAACCTGGGCCATGGCTTTGATAAAACTGGCAGGCATGGACTGACCGCTCACCGGAAAATTGTCGATCGCCCGCTGGGTCTGGGCGCCCCAGAGCGCATTCTCCGGAACCATCACCTCACCCAGACTGTCCGTTTCTACTCGGTAATCGCTCATCACAACCTCCTTTCACCTTGCCATGCCTGATCGGCCGACGAGACTGACTCTAGCCTCCGCGTGCCGGTGACTTTAACCTAACATGGTCGCAAATGCCGGTGACTTGCTCAAAGTTCAGGATCAGGGTGTGCACCGTCAAGGTGTAGGTATCGTGCAGATGGAATTTGAAACGCCGCTGTTTTTCCCCCTGGAGAAACGCATCGTATTCACGCACCAGCTCCCGCACATCCCCCCCCTCATTCTGACTCCAGGTGGCGTTGTATGGGCCCAGTACGGCGCCGCCTGCAAGGCAGACGGTCACTTCGTGATTGGTGAGACTGCCGTTTTCCACTGACATAAAACGTTCCTCCCAAGGATGCGTTCTATCAGTGTAGTCGCTATAAAGCACCGGACCGGAGTCACAGCGGCATCAGACGGACGACGTAGTGATGAGGCTGGTCAACAGAGCCCTCAGCCGATTGGGTTTAACGGGTTTATTCAACACCGGCAGGTACTGCGCTCGCAATAAAGTACGAATCTCATCGGTTCGATCCGCCGTGATGATTGCCCCCGGCACATCTTCCTCAAGATATTTTCGCACTCGATGGATTGCATCAAACCCTGTCAGGTCATCATCCAGGTGGTAGTCTGCAAGTATGGCTTGCGGGCGCTTACCGGTTCGTTCCAGTTCGGCCAAAGCCTGATCGCGGCTGAGCACGGCCATCACCTCGCATCCCCAGCGCTCAAACAACATCTGCATGCTTTCGAGTACCGCCGGTTCATTATCAATGACCAGCACCAATGCACCGCCAAACCCTTCGCGCAGCGCCGGGGGAACGGCGGGTGGCACGACTTTCTCAAATCTGGGCGCGGTGGCTCTCGGCAAAGTCAGGGTAAACCGCGAACCCTGTCCAAGCTTCGACGCCACATCAATCTGGCAGCCCAACACGCCCACCATTCGCTCCACTATCGCCAGCCCTAGCCCAACCCCCTGGCGCCCACCGACACCTTTCGGTAACACCTGATGAAACTCGGCAAATATATCTCTAAGCTTTTCGGCCGCAATGCCCACTCCGGTGTCCCACACTTCCAGCCGAACGTCTTTGTCTCGCACACGCACCGCCAGCAACACCCCGCCTTGCTGGGTGTAGCGAAACGCGTTGCTTAGCAGATTCCGGACAATGCGGGCGAGCATACGCTGATCGGTACGAACCAGAGCGGGCGTGCTTCGGATCCGAAATTCAAGGTCGGCATTGGCGGCAACCGCTGAAAACTCCTCCCCCAGATCCCGCACAAGCTCATTGAGGTCGGTGTGAACCAGATCGGGCTTCATCGCTTGCTGATCCAGTTTGGAAATGTCCAGAAGATCGGCCAGAAGCTCCTCTGCCCCTTCGAGCGCTCGATGAGCTTGCCGAGCCATTCGACTTTCGCTTTCAGGCAAGGGGCTCTCCTGAAGCGCCGACACCATCAGCCTCGCAGCGTTCAAAGGTTGCAAGAGGTCGTGACTGGCTGCAGCCAGGTACTTGTCTTTACTTCGATTTGCCTCTTCGGCCGCCTCAATTGCGACCACCAATTCCTGTTCGATTTTTTCGCGCTCTTCAATCTGATAGCGCAAATCAACATTGGCGTTTTGCAGAGCTTCGGTGCGTTCTTCAACCCGCTGTTCCAGCTCTGCGTTCATCTGTTCAAGATGCTGGCGGGCATGGACGCGCTCCGAAATATCCGCCACGAACGTTTCGACCACCTCGGGCCCCAGGTCCGGGCGCCGAAGCATGGTAATCGCAACATGAACCGGGGTTTGGTCAGAGCGTCGAAACCGGGTTTCCCGTGCACTCAGGCTTCCATGGTCCAGCAATTCTTGGCGAAGCGCGTCGAACTCCGAGGCACTAAAAAAAAGCTGTTCCCTCAGTCGGATGATGCTTTTTCTCAGCTGTTCGGCACTGTCATAACCACAAATACGTGCCATGGCGGGGTTACATGCCACAAACCCGCCCCTGAGATTCGCCTGAAAAATGCCATGGAGTGCATTCTCGAACAGCCACTTGTAGCGGTTACGTTCCTGTTCGAGTTCATCGATACGCTGCTGAAGCGCGGGGTAGTAGTTTTTTCGAACGGATTGGCTGCCTAAACCCAACAAGTCGCCTATGCCGTAGTCGTTCTGGTCGTTTTCAGAGGGCTTCTTCATACACCACCTGAACGTCCCTCAGAGATGATTTCCGAGGGTTAGTCAGTATGCAGGGGTCTTTCAAGGCAAAACCCGAGAGGTAGGGAATGTCGGACACACTAACGCCCAGCTCTTTCAGCCGCGCTTCCAACCCCAGCGTTTTCTTGAGCGAAATGATCCTCGACATCAAATGCTTTTTGACCTGCGCGTTAGCCATGCCACGGGTATCGATATCCATTGCCTCCGCCACCCGCCGGAAGCGATCCTCGGCCGAGGCAAAGTTATAGCTGACCACATGTTCAAGCAGAAGCGCATTACAAAGGCCGTGCGGAAGGTCGAGAAAGCCGCCCAGGCTGTGCGACATCGCATGCACGGCCCCGAGAATCGCGTTAGAAAATGCAAGACCCGCCTGCATCGACGCCAGCATGATTTGCTCCCGGAGCACCGGGTCTGAGGGATTTGCCACCAAAGGCTCGAGGTTTCGGTTAATCAACCGGATGGCTTCCAGCGCATTGGTATCGGTGAGCGGACCACTACCCGTCGACACAAAGGCTTCAATCGCATGAACCAGGGCATCTACCCCGGTGCAGGCGGTGAGATACGACCCCATGGTTTCGGTCACTTCGGGATCGATGAGCGACACGTCCGGAACCACAGCTTTGCTGATGATGGAGAATTTGAAACGACGATCCGGGTCCGAGATGATGGCAAACTGAGAGACGTCCGCGGAGGTGCCAGCCGTGGTGGGTATCAATATGAGCGGAGGCGGCGGATTATCAATGGTATCCACACCTTCAAACTCCAAAATACTGCGCCCATGGGTCGCGACAATACCAATGCCCTTAGCACAATCCATTGGGCTACCGCCGCCAATTGCGACAATAACATCACATTGGTTGGCCTGGTATTGCTCAGCACCGGCCATCACCTCATCCACTTTCGGATTGGGAGAAACGTCAGTAAAAGTCGTGGTCTCGAGCCCTGCCTCTGACAGCAGAGTTTCAATCTCACTCACCCAACCCGCTGCTTTGACCCCTGGATCAGACACCAGAAAGACATGCCGTGCTCCAAAGTTAGCGGCAAAGTTCGCGACCGACCGTCTGGAGCCCGCCCCGAATACAATTTCTGGCGAAACAAACTTACGCAATGTCGAGATGTCGTAACTCATGGCGGCTTGGTCAACCCGATTGTTGTTATATGTGTTGCAGACATAGTACCCGATGTTTGGGAGTGCTACATCGACATTTTGGCTAAGCCGCCTCAGCCTTGCGCCAAGCCTGAGTAGAACTGCCAGAGCGAGCCGAGCACCTTGATCTGACTCTCCAATGAGCGAAATCCGTGTTCTTCTTTCTCAAACCAGACGAGTTCGGCACGCTGGCCTGCGCATTGAAGCGCGTCGACCATGCCCAGTGTCTGCTCAGGCACGACCACTCGATCCCTCCCGCCCTGAAAAAAGATCGCAGGGCAGGCTATGCGACTGGCCAGCCGCGCCGGCGTCCGGTCATGCCAGTAACGACCCTCCGGGCCGGGCTCCCCGAGTAGCCAGTCCAGATAACCGGACTCGAACCGGTGAGTGACCGCTTTCAACCTTAACGGGTCGGTGACCCCAAACAAACTTGCCAACCCACTTACCCGCTGCTCCGGTGCCATCGCCGCCATAAGTGCGGTATAGCCTCCCGAGCTTCTACCCTGAATAAACACCCGGCTGGGATCAACCAAACCAGCGTCGCTGAGCGCATTTTTCATCCGGAACAGATCGGCGACATCGGCTTTACCCCACTCGCCCGCCAGCGCCTGCCGGAACTCGCGACCGAACCCGGTGCTACCGGTGTAATTCACTTCCGCAACCGCAAAACCCCGCTGGCACCAAAACTGCGCTTGCGGGTTATAGGTCGCGTAGGCGGCCGAGGTTGGCCCGCCGTGAGCGATCAGGATGACCGGTGGTTTCTCCACAGGCTGCGCCGGTAGGTACAGAAAGCCCTGTAGCGGGCGCGTATGCGGCCCCTCGGGAGGAAGTGCAATGCTTTCTGGCCAAACACAGTCCCTGCCTGCCATGGGCGCGGCCGTCTCGAACAGCGGATTAGCGGGCAGCCCGGTCGTCACATTCAACTGCAGGATCGTATCACTCGCATCCGGCCTGCGAGCCACACAGAAAAGCTCGTCATCTTTCGCCACAAGGTAGCGAAAATCGGTGTACGCGCTCGCAACTTGTTTAATTTCGCCCTTTCGCTCAAGCCATAACTCACCAAGCCCCTGGCGATAACGGACTCGTGCCCAGCCCCCTCCCGGCAGCGGGCAAGCATGATGCTCCCCGAGCTGCCAAGGCGCATTGGCATGATCGGTATTGGAGGCCAGTACCGGCAACCATTGTAGTTGCCCATCCTGCCGGATTACCTGAAACGGTTGCCACCAACCGCCATGGTCCGAGACAACCCATAGCCGTTGCCCGGAAAATTGCGGTTGCTGAACGCTGCCACCCCCGGGCGGAGGCGCTTTCATCCCATTCACCGGCAGACCGGAGCTCCCCAACTCGGCAAGACAGACCCAGGATTGGTCCCATGGCATATGAGGTAAAAACCAACCTGTCCACGCAATTTGCTGCCCATCCTGACTGACGGCAGGAGCCCCGTAGAAATCGAACTGGTCATCCAGAACTGACAGACGGCCCAGACAATCAACCGCCATCAGCGCTTGCTGGCCGTGCTTCTCACGCACGGCCAGCAAGCGCTGTCGAGCCGGGTCTGGCGTAAGCCCGCCCCAGACCGCGTCCGGATCCTGCACCAACAGCTGTCGTCGGCCAGTCTCCAGATTCATGCTCCAGAGGTTTTGATCCTCCGACACCCAGCAGACACGCCCCGGCATGACGGCATAAGCGCCGCCGCCGTACCCGTTGAGCCGGCTGCGTATGCTGGCGCCCGTGTCCAGCCGCTCACAATTTCGGCCATCGAATCGCCAAAGACTGACAAAACCATCGTCGGGCTCTGTCGCTAACCAGTAAACCGATGCACCGCTAACGCGTAATTCCGCATACTGCCGAGCCTCGGCACAGGCTTCACGCGCTGAAATCAGGTTACTTTCGGAAAAAGACACGGGAGTTCTTGGTGTTGCGATAAACGAGGTCGTCCAGCCCAGCCGTGGCATGTTCGGCCGCCGTCCGGGCAGCCAGAATTCGGTCATGATGAGGCGACTTTCCGCACACCGGGTCCGCATTATCGGCATCCCCGGTCAGCAGGTAGGCCTGACAGCGGCAGCCGCCAAAATCTTTGTCTTTTTCGTCACAAGAGCGGCATGGCTCTGGCATCCAGCTGTCGCCCCGATAATGGTTAAAGCCGGGGCTTTGGTACCAGATTTCTTCGAGCGACATCGACTGTACGTTCGGAAATTCGATGGGAAGTAACCGAGCACTGTGGCACGGTAAGGCCGTCCCGTCGGGCGCTACAGTCAGGAACAGACTGCCCCAACCGTTCATGCAGGCCTTGGGGCGCTCCTCGTAATAATCCGGAGTCACAAAGATCACTTTCATGGGATGGTCTCGCTCCCGGAGATCATCCCGGAAGTGATTGACCGTTGCCTCGGCGGCCTCTAACTGACCTCGCGAGGGCATCAAGCCTTCACGATTGGCGAACGCCCAGCCATAGTATTGGCAGGTCGCCAGCTCGACATAATCCGCCCCGAGACTTTCACAGAGCGTGAGAATATCCGACATCTGATGGATGTTATGACGATGGATGACGAAATTGAGCACCATCGGATAACCCGCTTCTTTCACCGCTCGGGCCATGGCCAACTTTTGTTCAAATGCCTTTTTGGAGCCCGCCACTGCATTGTTCAGTTCCGGGTCTGAGGCCTGAAAACTTACCTGAATATGATCAAGCCCGGCCTCAGCAAAGGCCTGAACCTTGGCTTTTGTGAGCCCTAAACCCGAGGTGATCAAGTTGGTGTAATAACCCATTTCACGGGCACCCGCGATCAGCTCAGGCAAGTCTTGGCGCACCAACGGCTCACCGCCGGAAAAGCCCAGCTGGGCTGCGCCCATGGCGCGCCCCTGTCGAAGCACATCCAGCCACTGTTCGGTCGAGAGTTCTTGCTCACTGTCGGCGTAATCCAGCGGGTTCGAGCAATACGGACACTGGAGTGGGCAGCGATAAGTAAGTTCCGCCAGTAACCATAATGGCGGTCCGGCAGTAGCATCAGAGCAGCTCATAACCATTCAATCCAATGTTGGTTCGCGGCATCGGCCAGAAACTGCTCGACATCACCCGACAGAGAACCGGCCTCTGGAAACTTGCTTTCAAGCGACGCAATAATTTCCTGTTTAGACTGCACGCCATCCACCTCCGCCAGAATGGCGCCGGCACTGGCATTCAACTTAACCATGCCTTCGGGATACAGCAGCACGTGACTTTGTTGAGCTGGTTCCCACTGAAAGCGAAAGCCTCTTCTCAAGTTCGGGATATCGGCCACAAAAACCTCCTTACACGCCACGATGCCAGACCTGCTTATCAGTCACGGTGTGATAGGGCGGCGTCTTGTGGACATAGGCCATAGACATGGCATCCAGCATGGTCCAGAGAATATCGAGCTTGAACTGCAATATCTCGAACGCCCGCTGCTGCTGAGCCTCCGTCACGAAGTGATCCAGGGTAATACCCAAGCCATGCTCCACATCTCGTCGCGCCTCAGACAAACGCTTACGAAAATAGCGATAGCCGCCTTCTTCAATCCACGGATAGTGAGCCGGCCAACTGTCCAACCGGGACTGGTGAATTTCCGGCGCAAACAATTCGGTTAATGACGAACAGGCCGCTTCCTGCCAGGTCGCGCGGCGGGCAAAGTTAAGGTACGCATCCACGGCAAACCGCACACCCGGCAACACGTGCCGCTGGTCAATCACTTCTTCCCGCGTCAGCCCTGCGGCTTCAGCTAGCTGTAACCAGGCCTCAATGCCGCCGGCCGAACCCTCGTCGCCGTCATGGTCCAGAATCCGCTGCAACCATAGCCGTCGTACCGCTGCATCCGGGCAGTTGGCCATAATGGCTGCATCTTTTTGGGGAATGTTGATCTGATAGTAATAACGGTTCGCCACCCAGCCTCGAATTTGCTCCGGAGTGCAGGCACCGCTGTACATGGCCCGATGGAAAGGGTGATGAATATGGTAAAAAGCGCCTTTCGCCCGCAACGCTTTTTCAAAACTTTCTCGATTCAGGACGGTGCTGACTTTAGCGTTCATTACAGGCCTCACAACTGAATCTGCATACCGTCCCACGACACTTCGATTCCGTGCGCCGCCAATTCGGCACGCTCCGGTGAATCTTCGTTCAGGATCGGATTGGTATTGTTGATGTGGATAAGAATCTTGCGGCTGGCGGGCAGGCTGTCGAGCAATTCGATCATGCCGCCTTCACCCGCCTGGGCCAGATGCCCCATTTGCTGACCGGTTCGGGTACCCACTTCCTGACGAATCATTTCATCGTCGTGCCAGACTGTGCCGTCTACCAATAAAACATCGGCTTGCTGCATCCAGGCCCGGATGCGTTCGTCCGGCTGACCAAGGCCCGGTGCGTAGAGCAGAGATTTATTCGCAACACGATCCCGAATGAAAAGGCCAATGTTGTCGCCCGGGTGCGGGTTATCACGGCGGGGCGAGTATGGCGGCGCATTACTGAGCAACGGAATTGCCGTCAGCTCCAGTGAGGGTGCGCAAGGAATAGTGAAGGGATCTTGTTCCGAAGCATGGACTTCACACCAGTTGAGCCCGCCGTTCCAATGCTGAAGCATCTCGAACAACGGGAAACCGCTGCTCAGATCATCACGAACCTGCGGCGTGCACCATACATCGAGGGGCAGCCCCTCACGAAGAGATAACAGGCCGGTGGTGTGGTCGACCTGGCTGTCCATCAACACGATGGCAGAAATGCCGGTATCGCGTAGAGCTCGAGCCGGCTGCATGGCCGGGAAATCGGCCAATTGCGCTCGAATATCAGGTGAGGCGTTAAACAGTATCCAGTGTTCACCATCGTCACTGATGGCTATGGATGATTGGGTGCGGGCACTGGCATTGAGGCTGCCGTCACGGAACCCGGAACAGTTAGAGCAATTACAGTTCCACTGGGGAAACCCGCCGCCCGCTCCAGAACCCAGAATACGAATGTGCATACGAAACCTCCTGAGCCGGGATCAAACAGCCAGCCAAAGGCTGGCCATCTGTTACTCAGCGGTTAGCAAAGTACATGGTGACTTCGAAACCGATGCGCAGGTCTTCATAAGCTGGTTTGGTCCACATGATGATCACCTCTTGTCATGATTATTAGTGCGTTGCATGTATGTATCCACACCCTTGGAAAGCCGAAGGGTACGATTTCATGCTAATGACAGAGGACCACTATCCATATGGTACTTTGGAACTGTTTTAGACCGCCTTAAAGTAGCAGCGCTTTGGCCCGCTGGTTCAATTGAGACTCCCCCTCAGGCACCTAACATGAGACAGATACAATAATAATGTCAGGAGAAGTCTTATGGCCGGGCGCTTGCTGCTCATCATCTTGATGGCATTCCCTTTATCAGGGCATACCGCGGAGGTACCTCGGGAAACCAAAGAGGTTATACAGGCGCTGTTTCCTTCAGCAACCGTCATTGAAGACAAGCTGCCGGACTTTCCCGTTTACCCGGTGTACCAATTACAGGAGCTGTTGGGCTACGCCTACGTCTCCACAGACTTCACCAAACTTCAGGGCTTTGCCGGAAAGCCGATCACCATGATGATCGGACTGGACACCAAAGGCCGCTTCACCGGGGTGAAAGTTCTGCACCATCACGAGCCGGTCTTCCTACACGGCCTGGGCGAAGCGCCACTGACCGAGTTTGTGAACCAATACGAAGGCAGCGCTCTGACCGAACAGATCATCGTGCAGGCTTCCAGTCGCTCGGCGCGCAGCAACACCGGCGATCAGGTGTACTTCGACGGGGTCAGCAAAGCGACTGTTTCCGTGCTGATTATCAACGACACCATTCTTTCCTCGGCGCTTCAGGTCGCTCGAAACAAGCTCGAAGGCTTTACCCAAGCAGCCCCCACACAAGCCCGGCAAGATTTCTATGAGCCACTGAATTGGCAGCAGATGCTGGAACGGGGTTACATCAACAAAGTCGCCATTTCTTCGCACGAGGTCGAAGCAACTCTCGAGCGCCCATTGTCGGACTACCCCATGGATCTCGAACCGGAGCCCGGCGAACCTTTTACCGAACTCTATTATGCCTACATGAACTCACCAATGGTGGGTCGCAACCTGCTGGGCGATCAGGCCTACGCGTCATTCCTTGAGCGCCTGAATGACCAAGGCAAGGTAATGTTGCTTATGTCTCGAGGGGTTTTCCAGCATGTGAGCCCGGACTTTGTCCCCGGCAGCACTCCCAGCCGGACGGGGTTGAATCAGGGCCAGCTGGCCATCGAGCTACGGGATCTGAACTGGCTGGAAACCGGGCAAACTCTTGCCGCACCCGGAGCCCCCGTCATGGACGCGATGAATCTGTTTCGAGTGGGCGGAAACGCCGGCTTCAACCCCGGCGCCGAGGCCAGCTTTCACTTGGACGTTGCTCTACCACGCAATCATCTGATCACTGATAACGCCCGTTTCACCATGCCCGTTGCGTTTGCCGATGAGCTGTTTGAAACGGTGGAGGTGCAAGCGGATCCGCGCCAAAATCGCGTGCCGGTTTGGGTTGGTCTTTGGAAAGAACGCTGGTGGCAGATCGCTTTGTTAGTGGCCGCTTTGTCGGTACTCACAGTATTTTTTGCCCGCCAGAAAACCCTGACCCGCCACCCGAAACTGGTGCACCGGTTCCGCTGGGGATTCCTGTTCTTCACGGTATTCTTTATTGGCTTTTACGCTCAAGGCCAGCTGTCTGTGGTTAACATTTATACTCTGTTCCTGGCGCTGTGGGACGGTTTTTCCCTAAACGTGTTCCTGCTGGACCCGGTCATTTTCATTCTCTGGATCTACACCTTCGCCACTCTGTTTATCTGGGGGCGCGGTTTGTTTTGCGGCTGGCTATGCCCTTTCGGAGCGCTGCAAGAAATGGCGTCCTGGCTCGGACAAAAACTCGGTTTGCGCCAGGTTAAAATTCCGGAACAATGGCATCGCCGGCTCATCCTGCTGAAATACCCGATTCTGCTGACGCTGGTCGGTACCGCTTTCTATTCATTAACACTCGCAGAACAGTTGGCCGAGGTCGAGCCGTTCAAAACCAGCATTACCCTGCACTTTGTACGGCATTGGCCCTTCGTAGCGTATGCCGTCGCTCTGCTGGTCATCGGCATGTTTGTCCATAAATTCTACTGCCGATACCTGTGCCCGCTAGGCGCCGGGCTTGCTGTATTGGGGCGTTTCCGTCTGTTCAGCTGGCTGGATCGGGTCAAACGATGCGGACAACCGTGCCAGCACTGCAAGAACGAGTGTGGCATCAATGCCATCCGCAAAGACGGTCGGGTGGATTACGATGAGTGTATTCAGTGTCTGGAGTGCGTGGTGATATTACGTGACCAGAACCAGTGCGTGGATGCCATTGTTCGCAATAAACAACAGCAAAAACAGGCAAGGATTCTGGCCACGGATGCTACAACACGCCAGACCTCAGCAGCGCATTGAAACGGCTGCCGGGGTTATTCGACTACTGGGATCACGATGCGCCCACGAATGGTTCCGTCCATAAACTGGCCAGCAGCCTCGATGGCCTCATCAAGCGGCACTTCGGTGATCATGCTGTCCAGCAGTTCCGGGGAAAGGTCTTGCGCCAGCCGCTCCCAGGCCTCCAGGCGGTCTTTTTTAGGTGCCATGACACTGTCTACACCGCACAAGGTAACGCTCCGGAGAATAAAAGGCGCGACCGTAGCGGGGAAGTCCATGCCAGCAGCCAGCCCGCAAGCCGCGACAACGCCCCGATACTTCATGCCAGCACACACGTTGGCCAGAACATGACCGCCAGCGACATCAATCGCGCCGGCCCAGGTTTCCCGAGTCAGCGGCTTACCCGGCCCGCTCAATTCCGCCCGGTCCAGAATCTGTTTGGCGCCCAGGGACCTCAGATAGCTTTCCTCTTCCGGCTTGCCGGTTACGGCCGTCACCGAATAGCCCAGTTTGGCCAGAATCGCAACGGCAACGCTGCCGACACCACCGGTTGCGCCGGTCACCAGAATGTCGCCAGAATCCGGAGTGACGCCGTGTTTTTCCAGCGCCAACACGCACAACATCGCGGTATAACCTGCGGTGCCGATGGCCATGGCCTGGCGCGCTGTAAACGATGCCGGCAGTGGAATCAGCCAATCACCTGACAAGCGCGCTTTCTGAGCAAGGCCACCCCAATGTTTCTCACCTACGCCCCAGCCGTTGAGCACCACTTCATCACCGGCTTTAAACTCCGGGTTGGATGATTCGGTGACCACACCGGCCAAATCAATGCCCGGAACCATCGGGTAGGATTTCGCAATCGGAGCAGTGCCAGTAATCGCCAGTGCATCCTTGTAGTTCAGTGTGCTGTAGGCAACATCGACGGTGACGTCACCTTCCGGCAACCAAGCCTCGTCAATGGATTTCAGGGACACTTGCTGGTCGCCCCGGCTGCCTTCCATCAAAATACCTTTGAACATATTGCCTCCAACGATTCTGTTTTGTGATTTGAATCAGACTGCTTGATCAGCAACCACGCACCAACGCCATAAAGCCGTTGGCAAATTGCTCCAGCGGTTGCGAGGACTGCTCGAGCTTGGCGCGCAACACCGCACCCTCCCAACCAATCCAGAAAAACTGTGCCATCTGCTCCGGCACCAAGTGCTCGGGAACCTCCCCCGCCTGCCGGGCTTCTTCAAGTACCCGGGCTATCCGGGCTTCCCAATCCCGGAATACGTCACTTAGCAGGCCACGAAAACTTTCCGGCAGCGCCGCCATCTCCTGCCCCATATTGCCGATCAGGCAACCGCGCCTGTAATCGAACTTTTCCATGCCAACCTTGGCTCCCTCCACAAAAGCCTGAATTCTGGCCAGCGGTGTCAGGGAGCTGTCCGCTAACGAACGCTCCAGTTTGTTGGCGAAAAACAGACCGTAGGCCTCAATCAGCGCTTTACCAAAGGCTTCTTTGTTGTCGAAGTAATGGTAGAAAGAGCCTTTAGGCACCTTGGCCTGGCGCAGAATTTCATCAAGCCCGGTGTAGGAATAGCCCTTCTCTGTTAACGCCGCCAGTCCCACCCCGATCAAAGCCTGCCGGGTGTCCTGATAACCCGCACTCTGGCTTTTAGGGGGGCGCCCGCGTTTACGCTTAACTGGAACAGTGTCCACATACCCTCCGACATTTTAGACCGACTGTCTAATTAATTAAAAAAATAATACGACCGATCGTCTATTAAATCAACAAAAAAAGGCCCTGGGATGGGGCCTAAAGAGAGTGGTAAATCTATTCCCGCGCTCCGAAGAGCAACCCGACAGGCGCCGGGTTTAGCAAAAGCACAATCCCTGTGCGGTCACACAAAAACGGGACCGGTATGAACCGGCCCCCACTGCCGCTTACAGATCAGAAAAATCCGAGAGGGTTAGCGTCGTAGCTGGTCAACATGCACTTGGTCTGCTGATAGTGTTCCAGCGCCATCTTATGGGTCTCACGGCCGATACCGGATTTCTTGTAACCACCGAAGGCGGCATGAGCCGGATACGCGTGATAACAGTTCATCCATACCCGACCGGCCTGAATATTACGCCCCATTCGGTAAGCCAGGTTGGTATCGCGAGTCCAGACGCCGGCACCCAGACCGAACTCGGTATCGTTGGCGATTGCCAGCGCTTCTTCCTCGGTTTTGAAGGTGGTGACACCCACCACCGGCCCGAAGATCTCCTCTTGGAACACGCGCATCTTGTTGTCGCCGTGGAACAGAGTCGGTTGAATGTAGAAGCCGTTGTTGAACTCGCCTTCCAGAGTCTCCCGGTCACCACCGGTGAGCACCACCGCACCCTCCTGACGACCAATTTCCATGTACGACATGATCTTGTCGAATTGTTCCTTGGAGGCCTGAGCGCCCACCTGGACATCAGTATCCAGCGGGTTGCCGCGCTTGATAGATTTGGTGCGCTCAACCACTTTTTGCATAAACTCTTCGAACATGTCTTCCTGAACCAAGGCGCGGGAAGGGCAGGTACAAATCTCACCTTGGTTAAAGAACGCCAGCACCAGGCCTTCGACACATTTGTCGACGAACTCCGGCTCCGCTTTCATTACGTCGGAGAAGTAAATGTTCGGGGACTTGCCGCCCAATTCAACGGTCGAAGGAATGATGTTTTCCGCCGCGCACTTAAGAATATGGGAGCCCACCGGGGTCGACCCGGTAAACGCGATCTTGGCAATACGCTTACTGGTGGCCAGCGCCTGGCCGGCTTCGATGCCGTAGCCATTTACAATGTTGATCACGCCTGGTGGCAGCAAATCACCAATAATTTCCATCAGTACCAGAATGCTGGCTGGCGTTTGCTCAGCTGGCTTCAGCACCGTGCAGTTACCTGCAGCCAGGCACGGACCCAGTTTCCAGGCGGCCATCAGCAGCGGGAAG
>NZ_JAXMOY010000023.1:0-38028 GCF_034669625.1 Marinobacter sp. | reverse complement strand
GAGTAGAGTGTTTACTGAAGGAAAGATTAGCAAAGCAGTTCATGAATAAGACGTACCTCCGCAGTTAGTAGTGCCGTCCTGTTTTTGATCCCGCGAGTTCAGTTTTTCCGTATACACGCTGACCAGCACCAGAATGGTGTGTGGCAGCAGATAAAATGATTGATTTCAGGAAGTTTACGTATGTCTACTGTTACCGGTACTGTTAAGTTCTTCAACGAAGCTAAAGGTTTTGGTTTTATCACTCGTGAAGGCGGCCCGGACGTATTTGTTCACTACAGCGCGATCCAAGGCTCTGGTTTCAAGACCCTGGCCGAGGGTCAGCAGGTTGAGTTCACCGTAACTCAGGGCCAGAAAGGTCCTCAGGCGGAGAACGTTGTTCCTCTCTAATCTGTGAAGATTCAGGACAACATGAAAAAGGCAGCTTCGGCTGCCTTTTTGCGTTTCTGAAGCAGTTTAAATGTACACGTATGCGGTGATTGAAAGCGGTGGCGTGCGCTGCAAGAACCAAATGATCTGACTGCGCCGGGCTATGAACAAAATAGAATCAAACGATTCGGTGGTGCCCGTTGTTCTTGACTATAGTTAAAGCTACAAACGGCAGAAAATCTGAACAGTTCAGGTGCCGTGTGTCCCGATACTAACAACAGTAAAATGCGGGGTAGTCTATGCTACTGTCTCATGCGTTCGGTCTCTTTACCCATCCCGGCCAAGAATGGGCATCGATACGTAAAGAACATGAAAGTCCGATGAAACTCTATGTGGCCTATGTGCTGGCGCTAGCAGCCATTGCGCCAATCTGTGCCTATATTTCCACTGCCCACTTTGGCTGGACGGTCGGTAATGAGCGGTTGATCAAGTTAACCGAAATCAGTGCGATACAGCTAAGTGTCCTGACCTACGCCGCCATGCTCGTAGGTGTGTTCGCGCTTGGTTATGCCATTAACTGGATGGCTAAAACCTACGGTGGTAAAGAAGAGCACGTTCCTTCCAATGGTATGGCTCTGGCTGCCTATTCTTGTACACCCATGTTCCTTGCAGGCTTTGCCCTGCTGTACCCGGTTCCATGGTTTAACGCGTTTGTTTTCTTGGTTGCGGCCGCTTACAGTGCTTGGTTAATGTACGATGGCCTGCCGATTGTTATGGGCATCGATAAAGACAGAGCCGTCATGTATGGCGGAGCATTGTTAACGGTTGCCTTGGTGATACTGGTATCAACTCGCGTCGGCTCTGTCATCATATGGAACTTGGGCGTGGGTCCGGTCTTCATCAGCGGTTGATCGCGTGTCATTTAATGTGCGGCACTTCTAAGGATGAAAGTGCTGGCTTGGGTTGGGGTCGGAATCGTTATAGGATGACGACCCTAGGCCCAATTTTGAAAGGAATCAGTGGATGAGTAAGGCCATTGTGCTTTTGGGTGATCTGGGTCTGGATCACGCCGGCTTCCCACCTACTCCCGTTATTGCAGGTTCTCCGGATGTCTTGGTCGACGGCAAGCCCGTTGCCCGGTTAGGGGGACCCGTTAGCGCCTCACGATAAACCCAAACACCCTTCACACCCCCGGGCCATAGCGGCTGGTTCAGCGACTGTAATGATCAATGGGCAACCGGCAGCCATCACCGGCAGTGCAGTATCCTGTGGTGGTGTCACCATTGGCAGCGGCACCGTCATTGTTGGTGGCTGATGGCGTCAGAAAACCTCGCAGCTCCGCAGTATGAGCGCACCGACGAGGCCGGTTAAGTCGGACCAAAGATAGAGCGGATTTCGTCTTCTGTAAGTTCCCGGTATTCGCCAGGCGCTAATGCCGGGTCCAGAGTGATCGCTCCGATTCGCAAACGGTGCAGCCCCGCCACATGATTGCCAACCGCAGCCAGCATGCGCTTTACCTGATGATAGCGGCCTTCGTTGATCGTTAGCTCAATCGTTGTTTCCGCACAAATGGCCACGGTAGCCGGAAGGGTGGGTTTGTCTTCGTCTTTCAGCACAACGCCGGTTTCCAGCTTCACTTTAGCCTCGGTCGAAAGGGGCTCGACCAATTGAATCTGATAGGTTTTCGGGCAATCGCGCCGGGGCGAGGTGACTTGGTGTGACCACTGGCCATTGCTGGTCAGCAGTAACAGGCCGGTGGTGTCTTTATCCAGTCGGCCAGCAATGTGGACCTTCGAGGCCAGTTGCGAAGGCAGCAGATCAACGGCTGTGGGTTGGCTGCTGTCTGTGGTAGCGCTGATGACGCCATCTGGCTTGTTCATCATCAAGTAGATGTCGCCGGGCAGATGAAGCTGGGAACCATCAAGTTCGACGAGTGTGTTGTCGGCAACCTGCATGTTCGCCGATCGGGCGGGCACGCAATCTACTCGCACTCGACCTTTGGTGATGACCTTCTTTGCGTCTTTGCGTGAGAGCTCAGTGCTGGTGGCAAGGTATTGATCGAGCCGCATTAACAGGTGCCCCCTTCCAGAGGGGCACTGAGCGTGCGAAGGCACAGGGCCGGTGTTTTTCCGGTCAGTCGAGACCAGAGCAAGGGCAGCGCCTGCGGGTTCATGGCTGGGCGCGGAAGTTGCCCACTGGGAAGCGCGGTCACATCGGCGCCCTGTACCTCGGCCAATGCGAACGTGAACGGGTGTGCGCCGGGTATGCCCAAGCGTATATCAGTCGCGGTTATTTGTTGGCGGTTGAGCTCATAATGAAGGAAACCGTTAGTGAACCATTCCAGTCGCTGGGCTTCCGGGAGGTGAGCAACCGAAAGGGCTAGCTCAGGGTTGCGAGGGAAGTGTTCCAGCGTTAGTTGATGATCCCCATCAAAAAAGCCGGTCACGATTTCCACTCGGACGTCATCGCTGATGGCCGTTGCCCGCCACAACAATGTATTGAACGGCATGGGTTGCACCATCAGGACGGGGTCTTCCAGGCCAGAACCCGCTACCGCGGGTTTGATCCGCTCCGTGATCAAGTGTTGAGCGGTTACGCTCCAGCCCAAATACAGTGATGACAAGAGCAAACCCAGCGCGAGGGCTTTCGTTGCAGGAGGGCGAATTAGAAATACCAGACAACCGATCAACAAGGGCAGCGTGTAGAGCGGATCGATGATAAAGATGCTGTTGATGGCAAGCGGTCTGCCGAAGGGCCAGAAAAGTTGGGTTCCGTATGTGGTAAAGGTGTCGAGCAACGGGTGTGTAAGCAGCACCATTCCGACCAATGTTAACCAGCGTCGGTAAGACAGCGTTGGTTGCCAACGAGACAGTCCCCAGGCAATCAGCAGGGACAGAGGTGCCAAGATGAACAACGAATGGCTGAAGCCCCGGTGTTGGGTAAAGTTGGCAACGGCGGTGCCGTAGTCAATCACCACATCCAAGTCGGGCAGAGTGCCCAGAACTGCGCCGGTTAGTATGGCTGAGCGGCCAAGCGTCTTGCCTGCAACAGCACCTGCAATAGAGGCACCTAAGGCTATTTGAGTGATTGAATCCATGAGTTCCGGATAATATCGTTGCTGGAGATGCCGATATTATGCGCGGATTCTGTCGTTAGTTCACGGGGAAGGGGCGAAAACACTGGTGGCACTGAATGCCACCAGTGGGTCAGCCGGTGTGATCAGGCTTTCTTACGGCGTGTCATGCCGAGGCCGGCGAGACCCAGGCCGAAGAGGGCCAAGGTACCGGGTTCTGGAACAGATGCGACAACATTTTTAGCCGTGATTGTCGCTTTAACGGTTTGGGCTAAGGTGCAGCCTTTGCCCGCGCACGAGTCGTCAACGGTGGCGAACTCAATGCCGAAAACTGATCCATCACCTAAGGTAATGTCACTGGGTTGCCCACCAAGATCAAAGGTCAGACCGCCAACGCCACCAAAGCCAAAGACCCAGCCCCAGAGTGCTCCACCGAGTCCGGTACCGTTGGCATCAACCGCATCGGGTGCGGAAAATGCCAGTGTTGCGTTGACCACTCCGCCGATGCCTCCCCAGCCTGACGTAGGTCCATGAAGGACAGCGTCAAAAAAATCAAAAGTATAGCTGTCGCCGGCAGCTAAACTGAATATCTGATTATCCAGATTGGCATCAAGCGTCAGATTTACATTACACCCTGAACAGAGTGAAAGGCCGCTTTCATCTACTGACGAGTTAGGCCCGTCGACGTCAAAATTCAGTGTCGGTATCGCAAAACTATTCGCGCTAAAGGTTACAGCTACGGCAACGATAGCGCTGCAAAGCAATCGATTTATCATGGCTAATTCCTCCTTGTCGCCCGTTTGCCTCGTTCGTTGTGGCTAGGGGCTTTCCCATTCCTCAAATGCAAAAGGAAGGCTGGTTACGTTGTAGTGCATGGAGGAATTAGCAACAGCTGTGCCGAGCCAGATAACTTTATGATTACCTTGCTTTAGTCGATTTTATGGGTCGTTAAAATCT
This sequence comes from Marinobacter sp., assembly GCF_034669625.1. Lineage (GTDB taxonomy): Bacteria > Pseudomonadota > Gammaproteobacteria > Pseudomonadales > Oleiphilaceae > Marinobacter. The sequence goes on along the minus strand of NZ_JAXMOY010000023.1, from coordinate 33,632 downwards.
TAGAGGGTGTAATGTATGCTGACAGTCACACTCAGCTTTTGGTCTCTATATCGAGCTTTTGGAGCAACTGCCCTGAGGGGAAACCATCTGCAATCATGCCTTCCGACTTTTGGAAAGCCCGAATGGCTTTGCGGGTGTTGGAACCAAGAATGCCGTCGGCTTTGCCGCTGGGGTAGCCTTTTTCGCTCAGGGTTTCCTGAAGCTGGATAACCTGATCCCGAGACAAGGCCGGTTGATCCTCTGGCGGTGGGTTCTTCAGTCCGCCGGCGCCGGCAATGCGATCGGCCAATTGGCCTACGGCAATGGCGTAAAATTCTGAGCGGTTCCAGCCCATGATCACCCGGAAGTTGCTGTACGCCATAAAGGCGGGCCCTTGATGACCAGCCGGGACGACCAGTGCGGCTTCGATAGGTTCGTCGGCAAGCTCGTTGCCGTAGACGTCAGTGATGCCAAGGTTGTTCCACTTGCTCAGAGGCAGACGGCGACCGTCCGCCAGGTTGAAATCAAAGTTGCGTGGCATCAATACTTCGCGGCCCCAGCGATAATCGCCGTCCCAGCCCATGGACTGCAGGAAACGGCCAGCGGACATCATGGCATCCGGCAAACTGTTCCACAGATCTCTTCGACCGTCTCCATCCGCATCAACGGCGTGTTTCAGAAATACGGTCGGCATGAATTGCACGTGACCCATGGCGCCGGCCCAGGAACCTTCCATCTGCTCAAGGGGAATGGCGCCTTCGTCGATGATCTGTAACGCTGCAACAAACTGTTTGGTGAAAAACGTGGTACGCCGAGGGTCGCAGGCCAATGTGGCCAGTGCACTGGGCACCTGCATTTTTCCGAAATAACTGCCGAAGTTGGTTTCCAAGCCCCAAAATGCCAGGAGATAGGGCGCTGGCACCCCGGTTTCTTGCGTTACTCGAGCAAGCAGCTCGTGATGCTGTTCAAGCAGCTCCCGACCTTTGGTAATGCGGGCTTCGTTGACCCTGCGATTGAAATAGTCTGCAAAGGTCGTCGTGAACTCGGGCTGGCGGCGATCCAGTTCAATGACACGCTCCAGATATTCAACTTCTGCCAGCACCGACGTTGCTGTACTTTCGCTTACGCCCGCCTGCACGGCCTTATTATGCAGCGTGTCTTTGCACTCAGCGAAGGCGCTTTCCGTGATTGCCGGCTCGCCCACTGGAGCTGTTTCTGCCTGTGTTGTAAGCGACAGAGCAGAGAAGGTTAGGGCGGTTATTGCACGTCTTAATGTCGTCCGTGTCATGAGTTGAGCCACAGTGAACCTCGTAAGCCTTAAAAAATAAATAGGAACGGCCATGGTAGCGTGTTTTCCAAATAAGGAAACATCGCCGCAATGTTGTACAGGTGACAATTGTTTAATGGGGTGTTGTCGCGTCCCGGTTTGCCGCTCGGTTTCGTTTGGGCGTTGTTTAAAGTACCGAGGTCTCCGGGGCGCTTTCAGCCAGGCGTTCTTTGGGGAAGTGACAGATAAATTCGCTGCCTTCGCCGATGTTGCTGTGGATTTCCAGATGACCGTCGTGGTTGATCAGAACATGCTTGACGATGGCCAGCCCGAGGCCCGTGCCGCCGGTGTCCTGATGTCGGCTTGGGTCGGCCCGGTAAAAGCGCTCCGTTAGCCTGGGGATATGGGCAGGGTCTATCCCGATGCCGGTGTCTTTAACCGATAGGTGCGCGCCGTCCCTGTTGGTGCTCCAGACCACGGATATCTGCCCGCCGGCCGGGGTGTATTTCACCGCGTTGAACACAAGGTTGGAAAAAGCACTGCGGAGTTGTTTGTGATCTCCCCTCATCAGGGGCTGGCCAGTGACGGTGATATCAATATGATGGCCCTTGTCACCGCTGAGTGCTCTGGCATCGTTGCCGATCTGCCCGATCATCGTCTCTATGTCTGTGGGTTCCTGGTCTGCGCTGTGTTCACCGGTTTCAATCATGGATAGCAAGATCAGGTCCGTAATCAATGCTTCCATTCGGGACGATTGGGTCGCCATGGTTTGGATGGCTCTGCGCCACTTAGCAGGCAGCTGATCACCGTGATCGACCATGGTTTCAAGATACCCGCTGATGACGGTGAGCGGGGTGCGCATTTCATGCGAGACGTTGCCAATAAAATCGCGGCGCATCTGTTCAAGCTGGTGCAGGCGGGTGACATCCTTGACCACGAGCAGGCGGTCATCGTCGCCGAACTGGTTGATCTGAAATTCCAGTTGAATATGCGGCTTGGCTGGAGAGTTCAGTTCGAGAGGCTCGGCGTAATCCCGGGTCTCAAAATAGGCTTTGAACGCTGGAGAACGAATCAGATTCTGTATGTACTGACCTTTGTCAGTGCTGCGCCGGAAGCCTAGCAGGTATTCGGCGGCATCATTCCACCATTCCATCTCGCCCTTGGTGTTGGTCATGATCACACCTTCGCGCATGGAGTTGGTAGAGTCTTGTACGCGGTTGATGCGCGAGCGCAGGGTGTCTTGTTTGCTCAGATGGCCCTGATGAAGTTTGTGGAGACTGTCAAAAATACTCCCCCACATGCCGACGCTTTGGGGTGGCTCACCAGAAGCGCTGGGATTGCCCAGCCACTGGTGAAGGCGTCGGGCCTGCAACAGAGTCCACCATAAATAGAGCGTCATCCCTCCAAGCAGGCCGTAAAGGGGGGCGCCAAAGTACCAGCCAACTAGGGTAGTGCCGCCGATGCCCGCCAAAATCAGACGCAAATATCGGGACCAGTTATATTGCATCAATACCTGCCTGATAATGGTGGTTCTAATGAGTGGGAATACCGCACGTTTCAGGCCGCTTTAGTTGAAAATCGGTAGCCTGCGCCGCGAACGGTTTGAACCAGATGGTCGTAATCAGAACCGAGCGCCTTGCGTAACCGTCGGATGTGAACATCAACGGTGCGCTCTTCAACATAGACGTTACCACCCCAGACCTGATCCAACAGTTGTGTGCGGGTGTAGACTCGCTCCTGATGCGTCATAAAAAACTGGAGTAAGCGGTATTCTGTTGGTCCGATGTTGAGATGTCCAGTTGGCGTAGAAACGCGGTGACTGACGGGGTCCAGTATAAGACCATCGACATCAATCGGGCTATCTACTCCGGCGGGTGTCGCTCTGCGCAAGACCGCCTTAAGACGAGCAACCAGTTCTCTAGGGCTGAAGGGTTTGGTGATGTAATCGTCAGCACCGACCTCCAGTCCCTGAATTTTATTATCTTCTTCGACCTTAGCTGTGAGCATGATGATCGGAATGTCGGCGGTGGCCTCGTCCTTTTTCAAACGTCGGGCCAGTTCCACCCCGCTGGTGCCGGGCAGCATCCAATCCAGCAGAATAAGGTCGGGCTGTTTATCGACAATCAGAGTGTGGGCTTCAAGGGCGTCGGCGGCCTCTAAACAATTGTAGTCGGCCATTTCCAGTGCTACAGCAATCATTTCGCGGATCGATGCTTCGTCGTCAACAATCAGCACAGTTTTTCCAGTCATGAGCTTCAACCTGTATCAAGCAGAGGGGTCCATTTGTCACTCCCAGTATTGTTACCGACCTATTACAACGCGCTTTCGTTACAAGTTTATGACAGGCACAGCTGGTTACAGAGCCAAATCCAGAATCAAACCGACAAACACTGCAAGCCCGGCCCAGTTGTTGTTCAAGAACGCTTTGAAACAACCGTCCCGGTCGCGATCTTTTGCCAGATACTGTTGGTACACAAACAAACTTGCCATGACCGTCAGGCCTAAATAATAGAAGCTGCCGAGCTCCGCCTGACCACCAATCAGAATTAACACTAAAATCACCAGCGTTTGGAGGATCGCAAGAATTGCGCGATCGGCATCACCAAACAGGACAGCGGTGGATTTGATGCCCACTTTTAGATCGTCATCGCGATCCACCATGGCGTAAAACGTATCGTAGGCCACCGTCCAAAGCACATTTGCGGTGAATAGAAGCCACGTCAGCTGGCTGAGTTCATTCGCTTCGGCGGCCCAAGCCATCGGGATCGCCCAGCTGAAGGCCGCACCTAAAAAGAGCTGAGGTAGATGGGTGTAACGTTTCATGAACGGATAGATGAAGGCCAGCACGGCGCCGCCGAACGACAGATACAATGTCAGGGTGTTGGTGAAGAGTACGACCATCAAGAACGAGACCAGGCACAGGCCGCCAAACAGAGCGATGGCTTCCCAGGCGTGAATACGGCCGGTGGTGAGCGGGCGGTCTTGGGTGCGCTCGACGTGCCGGTCCCATTCCCGGTCCGCGAAGTCGTTAATGGCGCAGCCAGCGGCGCGCATCATGAACACACCTAGCGTGAAAACAAGGATGTTAGCCGTGGACGGGGTGCCATTGCCCGCCAGCCAAAGAGCCCAGTAAGTCGGCCACAACAACAGCAGAGTGCCAATCGGACGATCAATACGGAGCAGTTTCGCGTAGTCGGTTAAACGTGCCTGGACATGCTCGGGCAAAGCGTTCTGCAACATAGTGGTTATCATCCGTTCATCGGCCGAAGGGTTGGAGGCCTGATTATAGTCGCCAGTGCGGTTCCGATTAAAGCGGGCCTTCTGCCGGATACAGTGCGGGCAAGAGGAATTCGCAGACCATGAGGGCCGTTTGGCCTCGTTGGAAGAGCGATCGGCGGGCCAGCTGTGGTTGTCCGGTGCGTTCAGATTGGCACAGTCCGGTCTCCAGTGGGCCACGGACCCACTCCGGACTGCTGAACAGATACGCGCCCAAGGGCTTGTTGCCAAGGTTCAAGAGGCGTCGGCCACGCCCTTCAAGGCAGCTCAGAGGTATGATTGTGCGTGCCAGCACCCAGGGCTGGCCATCACCACAGAGGCGGACTTCCCGAATCCAGGCCAATTGCCGGCGGGGAATGGATAGGCGTCTCGCTTCCTCGTCAGACGGTTCGGAAAAACCTTCTCTAACTACTTCGACGTGGAAGCTTGAGTGGCATTTTTGCTGCAAGGCTTTGGTAAAGGAGCCTTCAACCTGCAGCCAGTGGCGAGCCGGGCCATGAACCTCAGGGTTATGGAGCCCGGCTGCCGCCAGCGAACGGTACCAATGGGTAGGGGGTATGGTTAGCCCGGAATCTGAATCAAAGTCCTTTGACAGCATAAATACCGGGGGCGTTACGCCAGTACCCTTTGTAGTCCATGCCGAAGCCAAACAGGAAGCGATCTTCGACCGAGAGGCCGGTAAAGTCGGCCTTCAGATCTGGTTTGGCTTTACGGTTGTGCTCTTTATCGACCAGTACCGCGGTCAACACTTCGCTGGCTCCGTGCGCTCGGCAGTAATCTGCAATGGCGCACAGGGTGGTGCCTTCGTCCAGAATGTCGTCAACAATCAGCACGGTGCGGCCTTTCATGTCGGCTTCCGGCTGCAGTTTCCATTCCAGAATGCCCCCGGTGGTTTCCTGGCGGTAACGAGTGGCGTGCAGATACTCGGCCTGAACAGGGAAATTAAGCCTTGGCAGCAATTGGCCAGTCAGGATAAGGCCACCATTCATGACACAAAACAACAGCGGGTTGCTGTCTTTCAGGCGATCACTAATGTCTCTCGCCATGTTGTCGATAGCTGCATTGACTTGTTGGTCATTAACCAGACAGTCGGCTTCAGCCATGACTTGGTTCATTTCGGCGACGGTATCGGTCATAACGGTCGGTCCTGTCTCAAAACGGCAGATTATACCGAACCGAGACGCCCGAAGGGAGAGCGGATAGCGTGATCGTTGTGTGTAATTACTGCTATTGGCCGATAAAGTGGCGGAGCGTGTCGAATCCGGCATTGGTCAGGGTCAGTGACGCGGTTATTATGACGGCTGATTATGGGCTGAAACAGTGTTGCGAAGTCCCCACTCTTGATATTTTGATTGATTGATGTATTGTCGGACAGATTTTAATCCGGTGATTTCGTGAAAGGAGCGAGTATGAAAAAGTGGCAGTGTGTAGTTTGTGGTCTGATATACGATGAAGCAGAAGGGTGGCCGGAAGATGGTATAGAGCCAGGAACCCTGTGGGAAGACGTGCCAGACGATTGGGAATGCCCCGACTGCGGCGTGGGTAAGGAAGACTTCGAGATGATCGAAATCAGCTAACAGACGGAGCAGAACCATGTCACACCAAGCGCCCATCGTCATTGTCGGAACCGGATTAGCCGGATATTCGCTGGTGAAAGAGCTGCGCAAGCTCGATAAAGAAACGCCGGTCATTATGATCACCGCCGATGACGGCGTGAGTTACTCCAAACCGATGCTCTCGACAGGTTTCACGAAAGGCAAAGATGCTGATGGTCTGGCTCAGGCTGAAACCGCGGCCATGTCAGAGCAATTGAACGTAGCCGTGCGCACGTTCAGCACCGTGACGGGTATCGATACCGCGAGTCACGAGCTGATCCTGGGTGACGAACGTTTGGGGTATAGCAAGTTGGTTCTGGCTTGGGGCGCTGACGTTGTTCGTCTTGGCATTCAAGGTGATGGCCAGGAACATATTTATTCCATCAACGATCTTGTTGACTACCGCGCGTTTCGAAAAGCGCTGCACGGTGGTAAGCGTGTGGCCATCATGGGTGCCGGCCTGATTGGTTGTGAATTTGCAAACGACCTTCGCAATGGCGGATACGAAGTCGATGTGATCGCTCCTGATGCCGAGGTGATGCCCAGTTTGCTACCCGCGGCGGCCGCCAGAGCGGTTAAGCACGAATTGACTGAATTGGGTGCGCGTTTTCATTTGGGCACAGTAGTTGAGCGTGTTGATCGCCAGGAGCAGGGCGTTCGCCTGACGCTCGGCAACGGTGACCAGCTGGATGCCGATTTGGTTGTCTCGGCCGTAGGCCTGCGCCCCAGAATCGAATTAGCGCAAGCGGCAGGCTTGGAGGTCGGGCGGGGTATCACGGTTAATCGTGCGCTTGAAACGTCCGCACCGGATGTGTTCGCGCTGGGCGACTGCGCGGAGGTGGACGGTCAGGTATTGTTGTATGTTCTGCCGTTGATGGCCAGTGCGCGGGCGTTGGCGAAAAGTTTGCTGGGTCAGCGTACAGAAGTTCGCTATGGAACCATGCCTATCATGATCAAAACGCCGTGTTGCCCAACGGCCGTGTGCCCACCGCCTAAAGACGCGGAAGGTGAATGGCAGGTGGAACAAGACGGTTCTGATGTGAAAGCGCTGTTCAATGGCCCTTCTGGTGACATTCTCGGTTTTGCCGTGACAGGCCGTTTTGCTGTTGAAAAACAGGCTTTGGTGAAGCAAGTTCCGCCAATTCATCAGGAATAAAGGGCGTGGTTGCCAAGGTGCGAGTGCATGACTGGAAAGTTTCTTTTTCCGATTAGCATTGCGTAAAGCCTGCGCCTGAGGTAGAAAACTATTCGTAAGCTAAGGAGCTACGAAAAGCTCTCGGATGATGCGACAGGAGCGGGCATGCTGGAAGTAACCAAGAAACTGGTGGAGTTACTGGATTTATCGCCGATCGGGGATGACCATTTCCAAGGCGATAGTGAAGACTTGGGGTTTCCCCATGTCTTTGGCGGACAGGTATTGGGGCAAGCACTAATGGCTGCGAGTCGAACCGTTGAGGATCGCTTGTGCCATTCCTTGCATGCTTATTTCCTGCGCCCCGGTAACCACCGTATGCCCATCGACTACGAAGTGCAGCGGGTCCGGGATGGCGGCTCTTTTGCTGTGCGTCGGGTCATTGCCCGTCAGGACGGCAAAGAAATTCTGACCGGTTCCATGTCTTTTCAGGTCGCTGAAGAAGGCCTGAGCCACCAGTTCGAGATGCCTGATGCGCCGGCGCCGGAGACCCTGCGCTCCGAGCAGGATTTGGGTAAATTGATTGCGGATCGGGTTCCGGAAAAACTACGCGATAGTATGACCCGAGACCGTCCCATTGAAATTCGCCCGGTAAACCCGGGTGACCCGTTCAATCCTCAAAAACGACCTCCATACCGGCAAAGCTGGTTTCGGGCGGCCGGGCCTCTGCCGGATGACCCGGTCTTGCACCGTTGCTTGCTCACCTATGCCTCGGATTTCAGTTTTCTGGGCACCTCACTGGACCCTCACGCCCGTACGTTCATGAGCAAGAATATGCAGGTGGCCAGCCTCGATCATTCGATCTGGTTTCATCGGGACTTTCGAATGGATGACTGGTTGTTGTACGACAAAGACAGCCCGAGTTCATCGGCTGGACGCGGCTTTAACCGAGGTAACTTCTATACGCAGGATGGTGTTCTGGTGGCGTCGACTACTCAGGAAGCACTGATCCGTGAGCGGCAGCGCTGATCGGCGAGCCATTCGACTACTTGATCAAAAGGTAACGGCCGGTTCAGGAAATATCCCTGAATCTGGTCGCAGCCCATCTCTGACAGCAAATTGAGCGTGTCCTCATCCTCGACCCCTTCGGCAACCACGGTATAGCCCAGGCTATGGCACATGTTGATGGTCGTCTGAACAATCACCCGATCTTCTTGTCGGTCTGATAAGTCGGTGATGAGCGAGCGGTCGATCTTGATCTCACTGGCCGGTAACTGTTTGATGTAAGACAGCGATGAGTACCCTGAGCCGAAGTCGTCAATCGAGACTGGGATACCGGCTTGGCTGAGTGAGTTCAGCGCTTTCAGGGAGTTGGCTGGATCCTGCATCATCGAGGTTTCGGTGACTTCGAAAATGATTGAACCGAGGTGGGACGGGTAGTTACTCATTTGCTGGCGTACAAACAACGCAAAATCCGGCTCCCGCAAGTTATTGGGCGAGATGTTTACTGCGATACTGGCCGTGCAGCCGCGCTCGACAAGTCGCTCTCTCATCCCTATTGCCGTTGTTAGCACCCATCGTGTCAACGGTTTGATCAGGCCGCTCTGTTCGGCGACTGCAATAATTTCATCCGCAAATACGCTCTTCTCCCGGCCGGGCCAGCGCAGCAGCGCTTCGAAACCAATGATCTCACGGGTTTTCAGCGCGAGTTTGGGTTGCAAGTACAGCGTTAGCTCATCGTTGTTGATGGCATGGCGAAGTTCTGAAACGAGGGTTAGCCGATCGGCGCTGTAGGAGTCCCGCGAAGACTTATAGAACGCGATGCCTCGTTCGATTGCACGGCCTGAGCCTTCGGCAATGGCGGCCCGTCGGATCAGCGTGTTGGCATCGTTGCCGTTGTCAGGGTGCACAGCAATGCCAACGCGAGGCTGCAGGGGAACCTCCATGCCGAGAAACTCAACGGGACAGCGAATCTCCTCGAGGTTTTCGAGTAATTTTCTTTGGGCCGTTGCGGTTTGGTTGGCGTCGACGATGCAAGCGAAGGTTTGTGGATCAAAATGTGCCAGATAAAAACTGACGTGGCGGTTGATCTCGAGCAGCTGTGCGCCGGGTACGTCGCGTGCGACCGAATTGTAGTGTTTGGATGCGCGTATCAGGATCGCATCGGTATTGCGATGTCCCAGTGTCTTGGTCACTGGGTCTAGATTGTTAAGGTGCAGAAGCACAACACCGTAGCGTTTGGCTGGGTTCTTCTGAATAAGCTCATTGAGCAGCATCTCGAAGCTGCTGCGGTTGGGTAGCCCGGTAAGTGGGTAGTAGAACGCATGGTTCATTAACTTCAATTCCGCCGATCGCCGTGCTTCCAGAGCTTTGATTTCGGCATCTCTGGCACTGAGCTTATCTTGTCGCTCATGGTAGAGCCGTGAGGCCAGTGCGAGGTTCAGTAGCAAGGCTTCGAGAACCGAGCCGATCTGCATGCCATAGGCGGTGATGAAGTGATTGGGGATTAAGCCCATTTTGTTGGCAGCTGTGATGGCACTGCCCAGTGTCAGGGCTCCCCAGGCTAAGGTGTAGTAAGACGCTTGAGGGTTACCTTTGTACCATTGGATAGGCCCAAGAAGCGTCAGGAACAAACAGCTGGGGATTGCGAACGTCACACCCAGTCGGATTGCGGTGCTGTAGTCAGCAAATAAGCTGAAACCGGCCAGGCCGAGATTCAAGCCAATGATCAACATGAGAATTCGATTTAAAAACGGGCTCGATTGTTTCAATCTCAGAAAGACGGCAGAAAACATAGAGGAAAAGGCGGCCGCAAGTGGCACAACGACCGCCATGGCAACGCTTTGGATCTCTGGGCTGCGAGGCCATAGTAATTGGTAGGTGCTGCCGTTCAGGCTGGCAATCAGAATCAAGTAGCTTAAGGTTGAGAGCACGTAAAGTAAGTAGACGGATTCGCGCAGGGCCAGAAAGACAAACAAGTTAAAGCAGATGACGGTCAGCAGGATGCCATAATAACCCGCATGTAACTGTGTTTCGACGGACGCATGTTCGAAGTATTGCTGGCGATCCCATAACTTCAGGGGAATTTGCATGGCCCCCTCCGTCTGCACTCGTATCAGGATCTCGTAATGGCCATCGGATTGCAGTCGTAGCGGGAACAGAAAATGAGGGTGTTGCACCGCTCTTTCGGAGAATAACCGTTGGTCGCCAGTACTTTCGTGCTGGATCAACTTGCCGTCTTCAAAGATGTAAAAATCTATGTAATCGAGTGCGGGATAGCTGATTTCGACCATCTGGTTGGAGGCAGGCTTGGAAACCATGAATCGCAGCCAAATCTGGTCCTGAATGTAACCAAAATTGGCCGTTTTTTCAGGCAGCCGCTGCCAGCGGCCTGTCTCGAGAACTTCTGAGGCCGTAAGCGCTGTTTCCGGGGATAGGCGCACGTAATCCATGTCCGGAATGTAAGGCGAGCTCACCGCGAATGCCGGAGACGAACTCGCCAGCATGAGCAATAGGATCGCCAGATTTTGTGCGGATTTCAGTAGTTTCACGCGTTGCCGCTCATACTTATCGTTCTTGTAGTTTTGTATCGAGTATGAACTTCAGGAAGTAGTGGCTCAAGGTGGAAAGTGTAGTGATTTGATGCCTGACGGTTACTTGCTCAGATTTCTTTTACCCACTGCTTGACCCACTTTGAAGCTTCGGCTTCCGGTTCGAGGATTTCCATAGCATCGACTTTTAGCGTATCCCCCACCTTCCGAGCACTGGTTTCGTACAGAACTTCTTCCATTAGATCGCCGGCGCCGCAATAGGTATCGCCATATGAGCTGTCGCCGAGCACGATAATGCCGAATGGCCGACCTGGCTGTTGAGGTAGCTGGTCTTTAAGGTCGATATAGAACGGCAGAAGATTGGGAGGCAGCTCGCCTTGGCCGGTGGTCGAAGTGCAGACGAGAAGAGCGTCGTCATTATCGGTTATGTCCTCAAGGCTGGGGGTTTCCAGCAGGGATACGTGATGCCCTTCTAACGTCAATGTCTCTTTAACGGTCTTGGCCGTCTGCAGTGCGCCGCCGTAGACGCTGCCTGTTAGGATGCGGATTGCTGCCATGTTCTGCCTTCGCCTGAGAGTCTGGAGCTTAATGTGTGCCGAGATCATAACGGTCGTGTTGGTCGTACTCAAGCTGAAGATGTACGGGCTTTGTCCTGACTGCGAACGCGAGGTGATATCCGGTTCCTGCCGCTTTCCTTGGCCGCATACAGCTGCACATCGGCTTGTTTGAGAAGTTCGTTAATTGAAGTTGCATTTGAGATTGAGCACACACCCGCGCTGAGGGTAACCGGCACAGTGGTTCCGTTATGGATGAATGCGGTGGTTGCTATCTCGGATCTAAGGCGTTCTGCTAAGGCTAAGGCCTGAAGAAGGGTGGTGTCTGGCAATAGCAGCATGAATTCTTCGCCACCCCATCGGGCAGCAACATCGGTCTGGCGGGTGACTCCCTGAGTTACTTCAGCGAAGCGCTCAAGTACTTTGTCTCCCGCATCGTGGCCGTGGATATCGTTGACTTTTTTGAACAGGTCAAGATCGATCAGAGCAATGGAGAAGTGGTGTCCCGCTCGTTGGTAGCGTGAAAACTCGGTGTTCAATCGATTTAACATTTCTCGCCGATTGGCCAATCCAGTGAGTTCGTCCGTGCGGGCTGCATGTTCATGCGTTTTAGCGAAGCTCACCAGTTTGTTTCGTGAAGATTGGCGTGTAGCTTCCAGGACAAAACAAAAAATCGATTCGAAGGTCAGTGTGGCGAAAAAGCGAATTTTGAAGTCGTTGTTATAGTGCGCAGAGATACCTGGCAGGTCGGGAAACTGGAACACGATCATCGCGGCAAGGTAGCAAAACAGCAGAATGGCCGTGCCGGTTTTCAGGCTTGTCAGGAAGAACAGAAGCGGTGGCAATGCATAAAACCAGAGTGGGCCGGTTTTGCTTTCGCCACCTGTGGCCATTAGGTAGGCGAGTAACAACCCGACGAAGGTGAGTACGCCGGCTTTTTGAACATCCCGGTTTCCGGTGCGGGCGAACCAGAGCATATTGACGATAATGGGCAGGCTAAACAGCCAGAGTATAACCCCGTGAGTTAGGTGGCCGGAGTGCCAAGCTTTGGCGCCAATGCCGAATAGAAACAATAAAGCCATAACCGACACGCCGGTCAGCAAGCGAGAAATCTGTTGCTCTTCGTGTTCGGTCGAGAGCGCTTGGCTAAGTGTTAGATTGTTATGCATTTATGTTGTGCTTGTTGACACATTTTCTAACAGTATGCGCCAAAAGAACTCAAGAATGGAGCGTAACTTGGCTACAATGTGAAGGGTTACCGGAATCGCACTTTTGTTTCATTTTCGGGGCAAAAATCTTATAGTGCGCGCCCGATGATCTGTCAAACCCATAACGGTTAAAGAGAGCACAGCGCTTATGGCAAGTTCCAGCGGTTATCTGGATAGTCTTCTCAGCAGTCCAACCACCGAACGATATCGGGTGGGCTTAAGTTTATTGTTTCTGCTGGGTGTCTGGTTGGTGGTTGGATCGTTCAGCCATGACCTGCCCAATGGCATGCTGCTTATGGCCGCCGCAGTAATTGGTGGTTACATGGCCATCAACATTGGCGCCAACGATGTGGCCAATAATGTGGGACCTGCGGTGGGTTCTGGCGCGTTATCTTTGGGCGCGGCGGTTATTCTGGCCGCTTTGTTTGAAGCGTCAGGTGCGCTTATCGCTGGCGGTGATGTGGTTTCCACCATTAAAGGCGGCATCATCGACCCAACGTCTCTTGAAGACCCGCGTGCGTTCGTGTGGTTGATGACGGCAGCCTTGTTGGCCGGTGCTCTGTGGTTAAACCTTGCGACCTGGATGGGCGCCCCGGTGTCCACGACTCACTCTATTGTGGGCGGTGTTCTGGGGGCAGGCATTGCGGCCGGTGGTTGGCAGATTGCTGACTGGGCTGTAATGGGAAAAATCGCCGCAAGCTGGGTTATTTCTCCGGTTCTGGGCGGCCTGCTGGCGGCTCTGTTCTTGTTCGCCATCAATAAAACGGTTCTGTATCGTCAGAATCTGGTGTCGTCAGCCCGTACGTTCGTGCCATGGCTGGTGTCGATCATGGCCTGGGCGTTTACAACGTATCTGATGGTCAAAGGCGTCAAGAAAATTGTAAAGGTCGACATTGTTGATGCATCGTTAATCGGCCTGGCGGTGGCCGCCGCGGTGTTCTTTGCAATGCGAGGTCTGGTGAGTCGTCGTGCGGCTACCATGGAGAACAGTACCGAAGGTGTAAACACGCTGTTCACATGGCCTCTGATCTGTGCTGCAGCCTTGCTCAGCTTTGCGCACGGTGCCAACGACGTGGCCAACGCGATTGGCCCTCTGGCTGCGATTAACGATGCCATTCAAGCCGGTGGCGGGGTGGTCACCTCGGCTAGTATCCCGCTTTGGGTTATGTTGGTGGGGGCGTTGGGCCTTGCGGTTGGTTTGATGTTGTTTGGCCCGCGCCTGATCAAAACAGTGGGTAGCGAAATTACCGAACTGGATAAGACTCGTGCTTTCTGCATCGCGTTGTCTGCCGCGCTGACGGTTATTCTGGCGTCCCAGCTGGGGCTTCCCGTTAGCTCGACGCACATCGCGATCGGTGGCGTGTTCGGCGTTGGCTTCCTCCGGGAGTACCTGAAATCGAACTACGCGACGCAGTTGCACAAGATTATTGAGGCTCATGATCCGGCCGATCAAGAGCGCCTGAAGCCTTTCCTGGATGACTTCCGCAATGCAACGCTGGAAGAGATGGAAAGCTTGTTGAAGCGGGCGAAGAAGAAAAAGCAGCAGGTGCCGCTGTCCAAGTCTGAGCGCAAGCGCCTGAAGAAAATCTATAGAGAAGAAATGGTGAAACGGTCTCACCTGACCCGCATTGCAGCAGCATGGATTATCACCGTGCCAGCGTCTGCGTTGATGGCTGCCTTCTTGTTTTATGCGCTACGGGGCATGATGGTTTGATGTTAGGCGGGGCTGGTTAGTGCCCCGCGCTTTGGCCATACTAATAGACGGTACGTTTGTGGAGTAGGTTTACTTCGCAGCTATTTACTTTCGGGAGTTAGGAATGAGTTCATCTGTTGAAAGTCATCAGGCAAAGATGATTGGCGAGCTGAGAGTTTTCATCAAGAAAGTTCTGAGTGACCCGACGATTGCGGTCAAGTCTGTGGACATCGCCCGCAGCTATAAAGGCCAAGCCGATGCTGAAGAGTTGATTGCTCGCGAGATCAGTGCCAATACGACGATCCGTATACCGGAAACCTGGAGTGATGCGGATAAGATGTTTCTGGAAATCCTGCACGAAGTGCTGGACGACGAGGACGCGCTTTACTAATTCCCTCCCCGGTTACTCCGGAAAAGGCTGTCAGGCGCTATTCCTGACAGCTTACCGTTTAACACCTTGCCTGATTTTAGCTGGGGCCGGTTTTAGAACGGCATTTGCCATTTGGTGCAGAATGTCGATCTCGTCAGCAATACCCTCAGCGTTCGACAATTCCTTTTGTTCCTTGAGAATATCTTCCAGTATCTCTGGTGTGGTCAACGGGTTGGCCAGCACTACCCGGAAGACAATGCAGGGAAAACGGTAGTAGCGAGCCGGTTCGAGCCGGGTTCGAGACACAAACGCTTTACCATGCTCCCGTTGGGTCTTCTGGATAAACTTGGTGATGCGGTTCAGACAGCTGTTCATCTTTTCCGCTTGCAGTTCATCGGCTACAGCGAACGCTTCCTGCACGATATCTGGACAGTACCGGTAGGTCAGGATGTTCAGTTCGGGCTGAGTGACCAGTTCGAAATCCGATTCTTTGGTAATCATTTTCGCGAAAAGCTTGGCTTTTTCGATACCTTGGTCGATCAGGATCTCGTAACCTTCCCGCGCGAGAATTTTCAGGCCGGAATGAATCAGCATGGACATGCCCGGGCGCGAGCCTTCGAGGGTAGTGCTGCCCAAGTCTCGCGAACCTTTTCGAATAATGTATTGAGCGTGGTGCTCGACCGCACTGGCGAGGCTCGGGTCTTTGAATACCACCAAGCCGACGCCCATGGGCACGTACAGCTGTTTGTGGGCGTCGAAGGTGACCGAGTCGGCCTTCTCGATGCCGCGCAGCAGTCCGCGATAAGTGCGGGAAAATAAGGTTGGGCCGCCCCAGGCTGCATCAACGTGGAAATGTGCGCCAAACTCTCGGGCGATATCGGACATGGCGTCGAGGGGGTCGACGTTGCCGGTTTCGGTGGTGCCGGCGACGCCACAGATGGCCATGACTTTGATTTTCTGCCTGTGCAGTTCAAGGCATTTGTCGCGCAGGGCGTCGGTCTGAATGCAGTTATTGTCGTCGGTTTCTACCGGCACCAGGGCGTCTCGGCCCAAACCAAGTACGTCAGCCGCTTTGCGCAAGGAGTAGTGACCGCGTTTTGAAACGACGATGGCCGCGCCTTCGTACCCGTAATATTTCAGGGCTCTGAACAGGCCTTCTTCGTGCAAGCCCCGGAAGCTACCTTCGGCGGGGAAGGCGCGGTTGCGCGCCACCCAAAGCGCTGTCAGGTTGGCGACGGTGCCGCCGGAGCACATGGCGCCCAGGGCGTGCCGGGGGTTATGCATCCATTTGCGGTAGAAGGAGCCGTCTTGCTCGTACACCAGTCGGTGAATCATCCCCAGCACCTGGCGCTCCATGGGCGTGAACGCTTTGGAGGTTTCGGTTTTGACCAGGTTTTGGTTCAGAGCAATCATGATTTTGGACAAGGGCAGCATGAAGTAGGGCAATGCCGAGGTCATGTGTCCAATGAAGGCCGGGGATGCGGTGTGAACGGAGTTCGCGACCAGTTTGTCGAGCAGGAATTGGGCTTGCTCGGAGACGAAAACGGGTTTTTCCGGGATGGCGGAGTCGGCGAAGTTCTTTTCGACGTCAGACAGGTCCCGTTCGACGGCAACGATGTGTTCCTGAAGGAAGCCGGCAAGGTTGCGGGAGATGTTTTGATCTATGCGGCTCAGCGTCGATTCCGGCGCTTCGGGCACCGTGAATACGCGATACATGGCCTCGACTGAGGCTTGGGCGGATTTTTTACTTCCGGTCATAGAGCCACACACACTTTCAGTGATTATCCGAGGGTCGGGTCCGGAAACCCTACGGACGAGGGGCCAGGCGCGGCCTGGCGCATATACTGCTGACCTGTCTGATAGTAGGTCATATGTCCCTGAGGGGCGGTAGTATAAGGCTTGATCTGCGTTGACGCTATGCCTTGAGTGTTTGGGGTGCTCTGAGGGCGTGTTCCCGGTCAGAGAATTTCACGGTGGATATCGAGTATGGCGGCGTCGATGCGGTCCTGGATGTCTTTTTCGACTTGGTCAAGGCGTTGTGTGATTTGTCGAGCAGAGTCGCCGAGGGCGGCGATGGTCCAGGTGGCGCAATCCAGGGCATCGTGGTCGGCAGTTTCGTTAACGGCCAGGTCAGGTTCTTTGCCCCAGATGGCTTTCATGGCGGTGAAGGCTTTGCGTTTGGCTTTCAGGTCTTCGCAGGCATAGAGCTGGAAGTGCAGGGTTAGCATGCCTACGTGGGGGGTGATGGTGTGTTGCTGTTGTTTTGGGGTTTTGCCTTCTTTGAGCAGCTTTCTTAGGGATTCAGACATGCTTGTTCCATTATGCGGTGCAGGAACCGCCGGGGAAGAGCTTTCCAAAAAGCGCTCCTGCGGCACATCCATGTGGCGCTTCTGCTCCGCCATCCTTGGCTGCGCACATTTTTGGAAAGCTCTTCCCCGTCGGTTCTCAAACTTGGGGAGGGGAGTCCTCATGGCAATCAGAATTCCTGCTGCCCGTTGAGGCCTCCTGAAATATACCTCTAGCCTACTATAGGCGTTGCCCGTTTGATAATGGCTGCTGCGTTGGTGCCGGAGGGAAGGTTGCCGTAGTTCATGCCGCCGTTGTTTTGTAGGCGGGAGGCGCAGAAAGCGTCGGCTACGTTTTGGTCTCCGAAGCGCAGTAGCAGAGAGGCCTGCATGATGAGGGCGAGGCGGTCGACAAGGTTTCTGGCGCGGTATTGGACGTCGCTGATCTCAGCGAAGTCAGCTTGTAGTTGGGCCAGGAACTGGTCAAAGCGGCGGTCGGTGCCTTTGGCTTCGGCGGCTTCTTTGAAGAAAGCGTCGAGGGTTTCAGGCTCTTTTTGAATGGCGCGCAGGGTGTCCAGACATTGAACGTTGCCGCTGCCTTCCCAAATGGCGTTGACGGGTGACTCCCGGAACAGGCGGGGCATGATGCAGTCTTCCATCACGCCGCTGCCGCCGATGCATTCCATGGCTTCGTAGGCGTGGTTGGGGGTGCGTTTGCATATCCAGTATTTGCCGACGGGGGTGGCTAAACGGGCGAGCAGGCGTTCGTGTTCGTTGTTCTGGTTGTCGAGGGCACGGGCGACTCGCATGGTGTAGGCGAGGGCGGCTTCGTTTTCGATGGTCAGGTCGGCGAGGACGTTTTGCATCAAGGGCTGGTCGCTCAGGCGGGCACCGAAGGCGCTGCGGTTGTGGCTGTGGTGGGTAGCTTGGGCGACGGCCTGGCGCATACCGGCTGAGCTGCCGATCATGCAGTCAAAGCGGGTCATGGCGACCATTTCTATAATGGTTGGGACGCCTCGGCTTTCCTCTCCGACCATCCAGGCCAGTGCGCCACGCAGTTCCACTTCGCTGGAGGCGTTGGCGACGTTGCCCATTTTGTTTTTCAGCTGTTGGATCTGCCACGGGTTTTTGGTGCCGTCTGGGCGCCATCTTGGCATCAGGAAGCAGGACAGGCCATGGGTGGTTTGGGCCAGAACCAGGAAGGCGTCGCACATGGGCGCGGAGACGAACCATTTGTGACCAACCAGTTCGTAAGCTTGGCCGGGACCTTCGGCACCGATGGCGTAAGCGCGGGTGGTGTTGGCGCGGACGTCGCTGCCACCTTGTTTTTCGGTCATCGCCATGCCGATGGTGACGGCGGTTTTTTCGCTATCTGGCAGATTGCGTCCATCGTAGGCGTTGGTCAGAATTTTCTGTTCCCAGAGGTTCGCCAGTTCCGGTTGTTTGCGGATGGAGGGGATGGCGGCGAACGTCATGGTGATCGGGCAGCAGTGGGCAGCTTCTACTTGGGAGTGCAGGTAATATTTGGCAGCTCGGGCTACGTGGGCGCCTTGGCCCGGATTCGCCCAGGGGGAGCTGTGTAGGCCGTTCTCCAGCGCCGCAGTCATAAGTTCATGATAGGCCGGATGGAAGGTGACTTCGTCTATTCGGTGCCCGAAGCGGTCGTGCGTGCGGAAATTCGGTTTGTGGTGGTTGGCCTGGTGGCCCAGCTCGATCGTTTCGGCTTTTCCGGCCCAGGCGCCGAAGGTGTTCAGGCTGTCGTTGGCGTGCGCGGCGCCTTCCCTTTCTACGGCTTCACGCAGGGCCGTGTCTTGCTCGAAAAGGTTGTAATCGGACAGCGCTTTTGGCTGGTTGAGAACGTCGTGAGTTGCGGCCAGATAGCGATCGGTGCGGGTGGCGTCAGTGCTGTGATCGGTGCGGGTGGCGTCAGTGCTGTGATCGCGGGGGTGGTCTAGCGGCTTGTTCATTGTTAGCTCCTGGCGCTGGTCAACCCCCGCACACAGTAATGAACGATGGTGCTGATCAGCGCTTCTTGCTCGGTTTTTGTTGTTGGCAGTGAGGCTGTCTGTGCTGGTGACAGCGGCCCGACCAGTGATTCCGATATGGCGCCTACGATGCAGGTGCTGGTGATCCGGGCATCCTGTTCGGGTATGGAGCCTTCGGCTATGCCTTGCTGAATGGTTTGTTCAAACAGGCTGGCATAGGCCTTTCTGTAAATCAGTCGTTCTTCTTCGAGTTTCGGGTCGACCGGCTCAGCCATCAACGCCCAGGCTCTTGTCGGGCCCTTCAGGGCGCGTCTCGCGAATTGCTGCAAGGCGTTATCCAGTCGTTGGACGGCGTCGCCTTCTACCGCCAGTGCCTCGGCCACCTTGTCCACTTCATGTTGTGTGGCTTGCCGGAAAATCTCGGCAAACAGGTCCTCGCGGGATTCAAAGTGACGGTAGATGGTGCCCGTTGCTACGCCCGCCAAGCCTGCAATGGTGGTAATTCGAGCATTGCGAAAGCCGTTTTCGGTCACGCAACGAGCGGTGCATTGGAGGATGTGTTTTCGCGCCTCGGCTTTGCGCTGCCGCATCTTGTCCGTTTCACGGTAGGCCATGCTGGCTCCCTTAAGTAGTGAATCACCATTCATTCTTTGTGTCAATTATTGATGGCGCTGACTGCTGCTCATTATGAACTTTTAAATCAACAGGTTAATAACTATTACAAAATGTTACAAGAATAGTTGAAATTGGAAATGGCGTCGTCATCAAAACCGGATTATAAAGACGCCAAGACGACGCCAAAGTTGGCTGTTTGTCGATCGTAAGGTATGCCTGCCGAAGGCCTGAAAAGCGTCTGAGGTGGCGTTTTCGTTGATGGAGATAAGGCATGAGTGAATTCGACGAAGGCAGTCTGGAGCAAACCGGTAATTGGGCTAGTGAGGGCGATGACCAGCATTCAATTGCCAGTCGTGCTCGAGTCCGAGCGCAACTACAGGCGGATATGGAAGCGTTTCTGCAATGTGGCGGCAAGATTGAAGAGGTCGACACCACGCTAAAAGCAGGGACGCCTCGCAAGGTGGATGCGGGGTTCAATAACCGTTCCTTTTAAAAGGTTTTTCGTTCGGGCGGTGTTTGTCTAACCGCCCGGATGTGTCACTTGAGGCCGCCCGTCAATGGTGAGCATGACCGCGGGCCTGCAACAGGCTGCCTCTGAGGTGTATGATGGTGCCTCTTCCCATGGTTTATGTTCAGGAGGTTACCTGTGTCAAAGCCGCACCTGCCGCTTTCCGGTCGAAGCTATCCCTTTACTCGCCTGCGCCGTAATCGCGCCAGCGATTTTTCCCGCCGTATGGTTCGCGAAAACCAGCTCTCACCGGACAATCTGATCTATCCGGTTTTCGTGCTGGAAGGCAAGAGCCAGCGTGAAGCTGTACCTTCCATGCCGGGTGTTGAACGTCTGAGCATTGATTTGCTGGTAGAGCAGGCGGCGGAGCTTGTGGAGCTGGGTATTCCTGCGGTCGCGCTGTTCCCGGTGGTGCCTGCCGAGTTTAAGAATCTGTCGGGCTCCGGGGCCTGGGATGCGGATGGTTTGGCGCAGCGTGCCGTGCGGGCGTTGAAAAAGGCGCACCCTGAGTTGGGTGTGATTACCGATGTGGCATTGGATCCATTCACCACTCATGGGCAAGACGGCATCATCGACAATGACGGTTATGTGCTGAACGATGTCACGGTTGAAGCTTTGGTCAATCAGGCCCTCTCTCACGCCGATGCGGGCGCGGATGTGGTGGCGCCATCGGATATGATGGATGGCCGGGTCGCGGCGATTCGTGAAGCGCTTGAGTCCGCAGGTTACGTTAACACTCGAATTTTGGCCTATTCTGCCAAGTATGCCTCTAGTTATTACGGGCCTTTCCGGGATGCGGTCGGCTCGGCGGGTAATCTGGGTAAAAGTGATAAGTCGACTTACCAGATGGACCCGGCCAACAGCGACGAAGCCATCCACGAAGTGGCGATGGATTTGGCTGAAGGTGCTGACATGGTGATGATCAAGCCAGGCATGCCCTATCTGGATATCGTGCATCGGGTTAAAACTGAGCTTCAGGTGCCGACGTTTGTGTATCAGGTGAGTGGTGAATACGCGATGCATATGGCCGCCGCGCAGAATGGCTGGCTTGATTGTGACGCGGTGATGATGGAAAGTCTGATGGCGATGCGCCGAGCCGGTGCCGATGGCATCCTCACCTATTTTGCAGTGCGCGCAGCCAGATTGATGAGAGATCGCCAGCGAGCGTAAAGGATGAACAGGCCGTTCGCGACTTAAATGGATGCAGAGAGCGATGACAACTGAAACAGCAAAGTCAGTAACAAGCGATGATCTGAGTGTGCCCGCACCGGTGAAAATTCCCCCTGTCGGTGAACAGGTCAATTTGGATGCTAGCGAGAACTGGTTTAATCGGGAACTGAGTCAACTGCAGTTTAACTACCGGGTGTTAAAGCAGGCCATGGACCCGGCGCACCCCCTGATTAACCGGCTGATTTTTTGCTGTATTTTCAGTAGCAATCTGGACGAGTTTTTCGAAATTCGGGTCGCGGGCCTGCGTGAGCAGTTGAAATACGGGCGGGAAACCGTCGGGGCGGATGGCATTCAGCCTGAACAAGCGTTAGCCGAGATCAGTCGTGTGGCTCATGAGTACATCGATGAGCAATACGACATCCTGAATAATGTGTTGTTTCCCGAACTGGAAAAGGAAAATATCCACTTTATTCGGCGTCGGGAATGGACGCCGGCTCAGGCGGAGTGGGTTAGAAATTACTTTGATGAGGAAATCCTTCCGGTGGTCAGCCCGATCGGGCTGGATCCGTCGCATCCGTTCCCGCGTCTGGTCAATAAAAGTCTGAACTTCATCGTCGAGCTGGATGGCAAAGATGCCTTTGGTCGGGAGACCGGCATGGCCATCCTGCCGGCACCGCGTTCGTTGCCCCGCTTGGTGCGCCTGCCGGATGAGGTCTGTGACGGCGGTGAAAATTTGGTGTTCTTGTCGTCTATGATCCACGCCCATGCGGATGAGCTGTTCCCGGGCATGGAAGTGAAGGGCTGCTACCAGTTCCGGTTGACCCGCAACGCGGATTTGGAGCTGGAGGACGATCTGGAAGATCTGGCGTCGGCACTTCGAGGTGAGTTGCTCAGTCGTCGTTTTGGTGACGGTGTGCGTTTGGAAGTCGCGGATAACTGCCCGGAAGAATTGGTGCATTTCCTGCTGCGCGAATTTGGTCTGACAGAAAGAGATCTCTATCGCGTGAACGGCCCAGTTAACCTGACTCGGTTGTTGGCCGTGAGTGGCTTGGTAGAGCGTCCGGACCTGACCTATTCCAGTTTTTCACCCGCCATCCCGCGGCAGATACGCAGCAAGGAATCGATGTTCGACGCGATTCGTAAGCGCCCGATCCTGTTGTCGCATCCGTTCGAGAACTTTAGCTCGGTGGTCGATTTGCTGCGCCAGGCCGCGAAAGACCCACAGGTATTGGCGATCCGGCAAACCCTGTATCGGGCCGGCACCGGCTCGGAAATTGTGGAAGCGCTGGCGGATGCTGCCCGCCGTGGTAAAGAGGTCACAGCCGTTGTTGAGTTAAGAGCACGTTTCAGCGAGGCGGAGAACCTTGAGTTGGCCAGCCGCTTGCAGGAAGCGGGCGTTATCGTGGTGTACGGGGTTGTGGGCTACAAAACCCACGCAAAAATGTTGCTGATTGTGCGCCGGGAAGAAGGCAAGTTGTCCCGCTATGTGCATTTGGGTACGGGTAACTATCACGCCGGCAATGCGCGGCTTTACACCGATTACAGCTTCATGACTTGTGACGAATCCATTGGTGATGATGTTAACAAGCTGTTCCAGCAACTGACCGGTATGGGCAAGGCGCTGAAGATCAAAAAGCTGTTCCATGCGCCTTTTTCCATGCACAAACGCTTGATCAGTCTCATTGAGCGGGAAGCCGGTTACGGTGAAGAAGGGCGCATCATCTTCAAGTTCAATGCGCTGACCGACGCACAGCTGATTAAGGCGCTCTATCGAGCCTCGCAGGCTGGCGTGAGGATTGATCTGATTGTTCGGGGTATCTGCTGCCTGCGCCCGGGCGTGCCGGGGTTGTCGGATAATATACGGGTGCGTTCGATTGTTGGGCGTTTTCTGGAACATACCCGCATCTATTACTTCGACAACAACGGCAAGCCAGATGTCTACTGTGCCAGTGCCGATGGTATGGAGCGTAACATGCTGAGCCGCATCGAGGTGGCGTTTCCGATTGAGGAGCCGGCTCTGATTGCGCGCCTGCAAGAAGATCTGGACGCTTATCTCGCGGATAATTGCCAGTCCTGGGTGCTGCAGGCCGATGGTAGCTATATCCAGAACCAGCCAGCGGACGGTGAGCCTCGAATGGCTGCTCAGTTGGTCTTGCTGGAAAGGCTGACGGGTAAACCCATTTAATACCTTTATACGACTCACAACGACTAACCACGCACACTGCTGCTGATAGGAAATACATGTTGAAACTGAACAAATGGACGATGATAGGCTCAGCCGTTTTGCTTGTTGCGGGTGTGGCGCCTTGGGCAGTGGGGTACGTGACAGAGCAACAATGGCTGGAGGCAACCGAAGAGGTGAACCAGTCGCAGCCGTTTGTTCGATTAGATACGAACCGCTATCAGCGCGGGGTGTTCAGCGCGCAGGCCAGCGGTACGCTTGAGCTGGTAGACCCCAAGACCGGCGAGACGCAGCAAATGGATTTCCAGGTGGCCATTTCGCATGGAGTAACCGGCAGTTTGTTGGATTTTAGTCCGAGTGAGGGTTGGCAACATGAGGGTGTCCATTGGATCGACGATGAAGAGCCCAGCTTGACGTTGGAAACCCGGCTTTGGGGTTCGGCGGTTGTAGAATTTCAGGCGCCACCGGTCACGTTCGAACAAGCCGGCAGGCCAGAGTCGTTCAGTGCCAGTGGCGGTTTCGCCCGGATAGATGTGGGGCGAATGGGTGAGGAGGCCGATGTGCTGTTAGTGTGGCCAGAGTTGAAAATTTCCGGGCCTCAGGCCGATGTAAAAGTTGAAGGGCTGCATATTGAGCAGAGCATGGCGCAGCTCAGTGGTGACGTGTGGACCGGGGCTGGTTCCATGACTCTGGAATCTCTGGCCGTTGAAAGCGCCGAACTCCCCGCCCTGAAGGTAAGTAACGTGTCGTTCGAGAGCCTCAGTAAAGC
Source organism: Marinobacter sp. (assembly GCF_034669625.1). GTDB lineage: Bacteria > Pseudomonadota > Gammaproteobacteria > Pseudomonadales > Oleiphilaceae > Marinobacter. The sequence goes on along the minus strand of NZ_JAXMOY010000023.1, from coordinate 9,493 downwards.
CGCTAAAAACGGCCAGGCACTGGATTCAGAGGCGGTGTTGGATGTAGAGACTGTTGCCGTAGACGATAAGACGTATGGGCCGCACCGGGTCGCGGTATCGGTTGATCGTTTGGATGTTGCGAGCTGGAACGATTTCAGTTCGGCGATGACGGATATGCAGATGATGGCGATGGATGCCAGCGCAGATCCGCGTTCAGCTTATGAGCAGCAAATGGCGCTGATGCAGCGATTTAACGAGTCTGTGCGTGGTTTGGCGGCAAGTGGCTTGTCGGTGGGTGTTCGGGAGTTGAGTCTGGACACGCCGGAAGGCGAAGTTCGGGGCTCTTTGGATATCTCGCATCCCGAGCTTTCAGCGGATGAGCGCGCCAATATGTTGATGGTGATGCAGCGGTTGGTGGGGTCGGTGAATTTTACGATTCCGTTGGCTCTGGCAGAGAACTACCCGGCTGTGCGCATGCAGGTGTCACCGTTGGTCAAGCAAGGGCTGTTGGTTCGTGACGGCGATGAGTTGGTGATGAACGGGCAGCTGGAGGATTTGGTACTGGATATTAACGGTGTCCAGATCCCCCTGCCGCCTTTGCTTTAAGGTCGTATCAGCACCACCGTGGGACGGTGGTGCTACTTTCCCTTTCTATTGTGTGCTCAGGCCTTGCTGAACTTCTGCTTCAGTGCTTCGGCGACGGCTGGATCCACAAATTCTGATACATCGCCGCCCAAAGATGCAATTTCCCGGATCAGGGTGGAGGAGATGTAGGACAGGTGGTTAGACGGTGTCAGGAAGACGCTTTCGACTTCTGGTGCCAGTCGGCGGTTCATGTCGGCAAGCTGAAATTCATATTCGAAATCTGATACTGCCCGCAGGCCACGCAGAATGACGCTGGCATTTTGTTCCCGTACAAATTCCGCCAATAGGTTGCTGAAGCCGGTAACGGTGACGTTGGGGACGTGTGCTGTGGCTTTTCTGACCAGTTCGCAGCGTTCGTCGAGGTTGAGCAGTGGCTGCTTTTTGGGGTTGTAGGCAACGGCGACGACGATTTCATCAAACATGCGGCCGGCCCGTTCAATGAGGTCGGTGTGGCCGTTGGTGATGGGGTCAAAGGTGCCTGGGTAAATTACTTTTGGCATGCACAGCTCCTTGGTTTTTATGGTCGCTAGCATAGCAGCATTGGTTTTCAGGCTGTAGCCCTTCGGTTTTTTGGTCCTGGGCTATGGGGGAGGATGGTTTGCGTGGGAGCAAGCGCGGACCGAACGCCGCTTTCCGGGAATCAATACGCGCACATCCATGTGCGCGTATTTTCTGAGCTTGTTCAGCCTTTTGCGGTCAGCTTCTGCACCAGCCTCACACTGTTTCTTGCGGCCAGTGCGTAAACCGACAACTGCGGGTTTGCGCCGATGCTGCTGGGGAAAATGGAAGCATCGTGGATGCTCAGGTTGGCTACGTGGTGGTGCTCACCGAAGCCGTTAACCACGGATTCCTCCGGGTTGCTGCCCATGCCACAGCCGCCCATCTGGTGCGCAGTGAAGATTCGCGCCCGGTGGGATTTCATCGGAAGTTCGTTGATGGCGGCTTTGGCTTCTTTCCAGCTGGTGTACCAGGCGGAATCCATGTGCACGGCCTGAACCGCTTCGGCGCCGGCAGCAAACTGGATTTCAGCCATGTCCAGATAGGATTGGCGGACGCCTTTCCACAGGTAGTCGGTCATCGGGTAGTCGAGTACGGGGCTGCCATCGTCTCGCAGGGTGACGGTGCCGCCGGGGCTTTCGGGGTGGAAACCGTCGCGTAGCAGAGCGATGACGGATTGTAGCCAGGGCAGTTGGCCCAGGTTGTCTCGTTGTGTTTTACCGTGGCCCGGAACAACGCCCGCAGCCATTCCGGGGTGTAAAGGCGGAACTTCGAGTTTGTAGCCGATGGGGCCGTCGTTGCCGTTTTTGAAGTTGAATTCATCCGAGTAGATCGATTGCGGCGCGCCGTAGAAGGGGTCTACTTTCGCCGACATGCGGGCGACGGTCGCGCTGACCGGGTGGATGAATGAGCGTTTGCCGACGCGGTTGTGTGGGTCGGGCAGGTCGGAGCGCAGGAGTAGTCCGGGCGAGCCGATGGCGCTGGCGGCGACCACAAAATGACTGGCTTTGAGGATGACGGTAACGCCCGATGGGGTGACGCCGTCGGAGCCCATGGCCGACGCTTCCAGATGGTCGATGCGGTCTTGCTTCATGACCAAGCGCTCGGCGCGTAAGCCGTGAAACATCTGAGCCTGATTGTCGAGCGCACCGGGGATGGTGGTCATCAGGGAGCCCAGTTTGGCATTCGTGGGGCAACCTACGCCGCAGTAACCCGAGTTCCAGCATCCGTTGACGTTGCGGGGGATGGTTTTCCAAGAGTAACCAAGGGTATCGCAGCCTTGTCGCAGGATGTCGTTGTTAAGGTTGGGAGGGGTCGCCCAGGGCGCCATGTTGTGGCGTTCTTCGCGCCCCTGGAACCAAGGTGCCATCACGTCGGGGGCTAGCCCTTCCAGTCCGAACTTTTGGCTCCAGTAGTTGAGAGTTTGCTCAGGTGTGCGGAAACTACTGGTCCAGTTGACGGTGGTGGAACCACCCACACAGCGGCCCTGTAGAATCGAAATAGCGCCATCGGCAGTCGTGCGACTCATGCCTTCCTGGTACAGCGTGGCGTAGGCAGTTTGTTCGTCCATTTTGAAGTCTTTCTGGTAATACAGGCCACCTTCTTCGACCAGTATTACTGACAAGCCTTGCTTGGACAGAATTTCAGCGGTGGTGCCGCCGCCGGCGCCGGTGCCGATGATGACAACGTCGGCTTCGACGGTGCGGTTTTCAGTCAGTTTGCTGGCATCGACAACGTTCCAACCGGAAGCCAGGCCCCGGGCGATGGGATCATTCATGGACATAGTGTTCTCCGTTTTCCGGGGGCATCAGGCGTTTTTGAATTGAGGCAGGGCGTCAACCATCCAGGCGGGTGGTCCTGGGTAGCCGGTGAGGTGCCACTGATTCTCGTGGCCATAGAAGGCTACGTTGGCGATTTTGCTCAATGCAATGTAGCCGTTGTTCAACAAACCGATGCGGCTGTCGCGCCAGCGGGCCAGGAAAGCATCGGCATCCTTGGTAGTGACGGATGGCCAGTCGGACCATACCCGTCCGAGAGCGATGCGAGTGGGGGCAAAGTTCAGCAGGTCGAAGAGCTTGCGCAGCTCTTTCTGATTCGGTGCGCCGAACCGGACGATGCCCTGATCAATTCGTTCAAGGGTGGCGGCAATCTCGAACCGGCGTTTGTCGGGATCTTCGGGCAAGGCGCTGGCAAACAGGGCCGGTAGCAAGGCTTCAAACAGTGTTATGTCGTCTACGCTCAGGAACTGGAATTGGTAGCTGTCATTCATCCGGCTATCAACAGCACTGATGCGGCCCGCCGGATCCGTTGCGCAGCCAGAAAGGCCAGCGGTCATGCTGACGGTGCCCAAAAACAAGGCGCCGCCGACGCCGGTTTTCAGAAAGCTTCGTCGGCTCAGTTGAGGGGTGTTCTCAGCGGAATGGGTTGGCTGATCGAGCATGTGACACCTTTGTTTGGGGTCTATAAAGGTTGGCCAAAAGACGTTGGCACAGGCCCACGAAGTGTTGTGAGGGACCTGTGCCGAATAGTGCCGTGTTTAGCGAATGAACAGTTTGTAGATCATCCGGTGCGCGGCGGTGCCGTGGGGTGCGTAAACGAACTTGCCGCTGTTGAATTTCTGTTTGCTAAAGATTGACCGATGGTGAGAGAAGGTCATGAAGCCTTCCTTGCCGTGGTAATGGCCCATACCGGAATCGCCGACACCGCCAAATGGCAAGTCATCTTGTGCCACGTGCATCAAGGCGTCGTTGATACACATGCCGCCGGAGTGGGTCTGGTCGATGATGTGTGCTTGTTGAGTTTTATCGTAGCCAAAGAAATACAGCGCCAGTGGACGAGGGCGTTCGTTAATGTAATGAATCGCATCGTCCAGGTCAGAGTAGGTGACGATGGGAAGGATCGGCCCGAAGATCTCATCTTGCATGACCTTCATGTCCGGGGTCGGGTTCAGTACCAGGGTCAGCGGAATCTTCCGGGTTCCATCGTTCATGTTTTCGTTGGCAGGATTGATCTCGATGACCTCGGCGCCTTTGGCGCGGGCGTCGTCAAGATAGCCGCGTAAACGATCGTGCTGTCGTTCGTTAATGATGGCGGTGTAATCGTCGTTGTCGCGCAGGCTTGGATACATGGCTGAAGCCTGAGTGCGGAACTCGTCCACAAAGGCTTGCACCCGGTCTTCGGGGCACAGGACGTAATCCGGGGCAACGCAGGTTTGGCCGGCGTTGATTGCTTTGCCGAAAGCGATACGTTGGGCGGCATCGGAAAGCGGCACGTCAGGCGACACAACCGCAGGAGACTTGCCTCCAAGCTCCAAGGTGACCGGAGTCAGGTTCTCGGCTGCTGCGCGCATGACCAGCTTGCCCACGGAAGTTGAGCCGGTGAAGAGCAGGTGATCGAACGGCCGCTGAGAGAAATCGGCAGCCACATCAGCTTCGCCGGTAATCACCGCGACCAAGTCCTCAGGGAACATGCTCTCGATGATTTCTTTGAACAGGGATGAGGTGTGAGGTGTGAATTCGGACATTTTGACCATCGTCCGATTGCCTGCGGCCAATGACGCAACCAGCGGGCCTACAGCAAGATACAGCGGATAGTTCCAGGGTACGATAACCCCGACAACACCCTTGGGCTGGTAATGAACTTTGTTGCTGGCGGGCTGGAACAGCACAGAAACATGGCGCTTTGAAGGCTTCATCCAGCTGTCGAGATTCTTTAGGGTGTAATTGATACCCTGAATGGACGGCATGATCTCGGCAATCAGCGACTCGTCTTTCGAGCGGCAGCTGAAGTCCCGGTCAATAGCTTCCAGCAATCGATCCTGATTGGCCAGCAATACTCGCTTCAGGCGCTTCAGGTTCTCTTTGCGCTCAGATGGAGAGGGCATCGGGTTTTTCCGGAACGCTTGTTTCTGGTTCTCGAAAACCCGGTGGGTGTGCTGAATCTGCGTTTTGCTTTCGGTCATCTGAACGACAGTGGCTACCATGTTGCTATCTCCCTGAGCTGTCCAGTCAAGGCGCTGGAAGCTGTTGTTGTTGGCGCTCGGTGTATGAAATTTGCACGAGCAGCTATTATTAGAGTATATACTCTACTCAGTCAAGATATGCTGGATGGCCTAACGGGCCATCATCCATTTGATAAAAACAAACTGCGGCGTGAGCATGAAGACCAGAGACAAAATTTTGTTAGCGAGCCTCGAGCTTTTTAACGAGCGGGGGGAGCGGAATACAACGACGAATCATATCGCCGCGCATTTGGCGATATCACCCGGTAATCTGTATTACCACTTTCGGAATAAGTCGGACATCATTTATGAAATCTTCCAGGAATATGAAAAGCTGGTTGACTACTATCTGGATATTCCTGAAGACCGGCCCCTAACGCTGGAAGATATGACCTTCTACCTGGAGTCCGTGTTTGACGGCCTCTGGAGCTACCGGTTCTTTCATCGCGACCTTGAATATTTGCTGGATAGCGATATCCGGCTAAGAAGTGATTACCGTGATTTCACCAACCGGTGCCTGTCTGCGATGAACAGGATTTTGGAGAAGCTTGCGGAGGCGGGCATTCTGCAGCCGCAACCGGAAGAGTTGCGTGCAGCCATGACCCTGAATGTCTGGTTGGTTATTACAAACTGGATGGCGTTTTTGAAAACAGCGCACGCCAGTAGCGGGGATGCCGGTCTAAGTTTGGTTGAGCTCAAACAGGGTATTTATCAGGTGCTTACGCTTGAAATACCTTATTTGATGCCAGACTATCGCGATCAGGTGATGGTTTTGAGAGAGCAGTACCGCCCGAATTTACCTGAAACCCACGAATCGGACGTCGCTTGTGTTGAATGAAAATTGAACTTCTATCAACGGCATCGGTCGAACCCAATACAGCAGGAAACCGGACTTTTTTGCTGTTCCTGAGTGAGTTCTCAGGTTGCCCCTTGTGAGGGCAAAGCACGTCGCAAACCCTGACGTTTTACCGGCCTACCGTTCGTGGGCCGGTTTTTTCTGCAAAGAAATCAATCTTCAGCCTCGTTAGGAGCCTCCAGCCAATTCGTCAGTGCCGCACGGCATTCATCAAGCCCCAGCTTTGACGTGGCAGAGAACATCACCAGATGTTCCACGTACTCATACTTCTTCAATTTATTGGCAATGCCCAACATTGCAGTTTTGGCCTGGCCATACTTAAATTTGTCGGCTTTGGTGGCAAGGATCATCAGTGGCAGCTTGTTATGCTCACACCATTCGATCATCATTTGGTCGAACTCGGTCAGGGGATGACGAATGTCCATGACCAATACCAAGCCGCGAAGGCAGCGGCGCTCGTTGAGGTAGTGCCCCAGATGCTTTTGCCAGTCGTCTTTCATGTCCCGGGAGACTTTCGCGTAGCCATAGCCCGGTAAATCCACCAGGTGCATGTTTTCTTTATTCAGGCTGAAAAAGTTGATCAGCCTTGTGCGCCCCGGGGTTTTACTGGTCCGTGCCAGTTTACCATTGACGGTGATGGCGTTGAGTGCGCTGGATTTGCCGGCGTTTGAGCGGCCAGCGAAGGCAACCTCGGCGCCGTAATCGGGCGGGCACTCGTCCAGTTTGGAAGCGCTGATTAGAAATCGGGCGCTGTTGAATGAGACGCTTTTTTGAGTCAGGTCAGGGTCCACGACGGTTGCTGTTCCTTTGGATTTCAGTTATCGACGATTAATGTATAATGCTACACCAATTTCCGGCGGTGCGCTGCGCGTTCCGCTGTCAGTCCCGGTTTTGAGCCTGATCCTATAGGGCCATCCGGCGTACAACCAGAATACTTTCAGAATTCTAAGATGAGAGAAGCGGAGCGGGCATGAAAAGACTGATCGCAGGAGTGGTTCTCGGAGTTAGCTTGTCAGCTATGGCTCACGGGGCAGGAGATCCGGCAGCGGGTGAGCAGAAGGCAGCAGTGTGTGCAGCCTGTCACGGTCAAGGCGGTGGCAAGCCGATGATGGCGAGCTATCCGAAACTGACGGGGTTGGGTGAAAAGTACCTTTATCGTCAGATGACGGATATTAAGTCCGGAGACCGTGCTGTAGCGGAGATGACCGGTATACTGACCAACCTGACGGATCAGGACTTGAAAGATCTTGCCGCCTACTTCAACAAGCAGGAGCTGGTAGTTAATCAAGCTAACGATGACGCCGAGCTGATTGCAAAAGGCCAGGCGATTTTCCGTGGCGGTAACATGGCTTCTGGCGTCCCGGCTTGCGCGGGCTGTCACAACCCGAGCGGTAAGGGTAATGAGCCTGCAGGTTACCCGGCGCTGGGTGGTCAGAATGCAGAGTACGTTGCCAAGCAGCTTAAGGCTTACCGCGACGGCGACCGTGCGACCACGGCGAATGCCGGCATCATGGCCGATGTGGCCTCCAAGTTGACCGACGCTGAAATTGAAGCGGTTGCCAACTACGTATCTGGTTTGCACTGATTCCAATCAGTTCGTTCGGATCAGAAAACCCCGCTTCGGCGGGGTTTTTGTTTTTCAGGGAGCGGCCTCTTAATCTTCCGTAATTATTTACCCCTGCGCCTGGTGGAACTTATGAGCGTCGCTGGGTCATAATCAGGCGTCTTAGCTCGCACCAACAAACACATTAATGTTCGGAGAAAATTTATGATCAGAACCGTTAGTCTGATAGTCACTATGGCTGTATCGCTGGCAGTCAGCGCTCTCGCCAGTGCCGAAACTTGGAAAGACGGCGTTCATTACCGCACCTTGACGAACCCGGTCAGCACCGCCTCCGAAGAGGGTGTTGAGGTGGCTGAGGTGTTCTGGTACGGCTGCCCGCACTGCTATAACTTCAAGCCGCTGTCCGAGGCGTGGGAAAAGAATGCTCCGGATTATGTGAACTATGTTCGCCTGCCGGCGGTGTTGGGTGAGAGCTGGGCGCCTCACGCCTTTGCGTTTTATGCGCTGGATTCGATGGGTGAGCTGGATAAAGTGCACGATGCTTTGTTTGAAGCCCTGGCTGGTGAGCGCCGCCCTCTGAATTCTGCGGAATCGCTGGCGGATTTTGTCGCCGGTTATGGTGTTGATGCTGAGGCGTTTGTTGATGCCTACAACAGCTTTGCTGTGCGCTCGCGTGTGCGTCAGGCCCAAACCAAAATTATGGGTGCGCAAGTCACCGGTACTCCGACTATGCTGGTTAACGGTAAGTATGTTGTGAATGCGACCATGGCCAGAGGCCATGAAAACGTGCTGAAAGTTGTCGACTATCTGGTCAGCAAGGAGCACGGAGAGTCGGAATAAAAGGAGAAGTCTGATGCGTGTGGCTTTCAGGGTTTCTGTTGAGATTCCGGGCGATTATGTATAAACGGATTCGCAGCCAAATCAACGGTATATTGAAATCACAGGAAGCCCCGCGTGGTACGTGTTCGGGAAGTGAACACGTGCCTGACTTTGAGCCCCAGCGCCACATCCGGCTGTTAACGTTTAACATTCAGGTGGGCATTAATACCTCTTCTTATCGTCATTACGTGACCCGCAGTTGGCAGCATTTCCTTCCCAATCGCCGACGCTTTGAAAACCTTGATCGCATTGCCTCTCTGTTAAAGCAGTACGATGTTGTCGCCTTACAGGAATGTGATGGTGGCAGTTTGCGCAGTGGCTATGTGAATCAAGTTCAGTATCTTGCGGAGGCCGCAGGAATACCATACTGGTATCAGCAGCTGAATCGAAATATGGGGCAGCTTGCCCAGCACAGTAATGGCTTGCTGAGTCGTTATCGGCCGCTGGATGTGGCTGAGCATCGCCTGCCTGGTTTGATTCCGGGGCGAGGGGCGATTATTGCCCGTTACGGTTCGGGCGATGATCCGCTCGTGCTGGTGCAAATGCATTTATCGCTCAGTAAATCGGCACAGCAAAGACAATTGGGCTATGTCAGGGATCTTATTGCTGACTACCAACACGTGGTGTTGATGGGGGACATGAATGCCCATGCCGAGCAGCTGTTGACGAAAACGCCACTGAAAGAAACCGATCTGGTGCCCTTGCCGGGCACGGCTCATAGTTTTCCCAGTTGGCGCCCCGAAAAAGCGTTGGACCATATTATGGTGAGTCCAAGTCTTGAGATTCGTCGAGCTGAGGTGGTTAGCTATCCGGTCTCTGACCATCTTCCGATCGCCATGGATATAGCGTTGCCAAAAGGGTATGTCGAAACCTTTTAACTGAGCGCTGCGGGTGCGATAAATCATTAGGCACAAAAAAAACCGGCGCGAAGGCCGGGTTTTTTTGTGGAGGCAGGACCAATTACTTGATCTTGGCTTCCTTGTACGCAACGTGCTTACGGACAACCGGATCGTACTTTTTGATCTCGATTTTTTCCGGGGTGTTACGCTTGTTCTTCATGGTCGTGTAGAA
>NZ_JAXMOY010000022.1:0-42648 GCF_034669625.1 Marinobacter sp. | reverse complement strand
AATCAACCAACGGTCACTGCAGAAACCCATGGAAAAAACCTACCAGCCAGAAAACATCGAGCGCCAGTGGTACGAAAACTGGGAATCCAAAGGGTACTTCCGCCCCAGCGGAGAAGGCCAGTCATACAGCATCGCTATTCCGCCACCTAACGTGACCGGCAGCCTGCACATGGGCCATGCTTTCCAGCACACCATCATGGACACCCTCACTCGCTACAAGCGCATGCAGGGCAACAACACTGTCTGGACCGTCGGCACCGACCACGCCGGCATCGCCACCCAAATGGTGGTTGAGCGGAAACTCGCCGCAGAAGAAGGCAAAACCCGCCACGACCTCGGCCGGGACGAATTCATCAAACGCATCTGGAACTGGAAAGAAGAATCCGGCGGAACCATCACCCGCCAGATGCGCCGCCTTGGCAACTCCGTAGACTGGAGCAACGAACGCTTCACCATGGACGAAGGCTTCTACAAAGCTGTACAAGAAGTCTTCATCCGCCTGTACGAAGACGGCCTGGTCTACCGCGGCAAGCGCTTGGTCAACTGGGACCCGAAACTGCACACTGCCATTTCCGACCTGGAAGTGGAAAACAAAGAAGAAAAAGGCTTCTTCTGGCACCTGCGCTACCCACTGGCTGATGGCGCAACCACCCAAGACGGCAAAGACTACGTCGTCGTCGCCACTACCCGTCCTGAAACCATGCTCGGCGACACCGCTGTAGCCGTGCATCCGGACGACGAGCGTTACCAGCACCTGATTGGCAAACACATCATGTTGCCGCTGGTAAACCGCAGAATCCCGATCGTGGCCGACCACCACGCCGACCCGGAAAAAGGCTCCGGCTGCGTGAAGATCACCCCGGCCCACGACTTTAACGATTACGCCGTCGGCAAACGCAACAACCTGCCGATGATCAACGTCCTGACCCAAGACGCCAACATTCGTGAAACCGCCGAAGTCTTCAACAGCGACGGCACCGAAAATACCGACATCGACGGCAGCATGCCGGCAGCCTACGCCGGCCTGACCCGCGAAGTCGCCCGCAAACAAATCGTTGCGGACATGGAAGCTGAAGGTCTGGTACAACAGGTTGAAGACCACGTACTCAGCGTACCCCGCGGCGACCGCTCCGGCCTGATCATCGAACCGATGCTCACTGACCAATGGTTTGCTGACGCCAAAACATTGGCCAAGCCTGCCATTGAAGCCGTAGAAGACGGCCGCATCCAGTTTGTGCCCAAGCAGTATGAAAACATGTACTTCTCCTGGATGCGCGACATCCAGGACTGGTGTATTTCCCGACAACTGTGGTGGGGCCACCGGATTCCAGCCTGGTACGACGCTGAAGGCAACATCTACGTTGGTCGCGACGAAGACGAAGTGCGCAAGAAGCACAACCTGGCCGCCGATCTGGAACTGAAGCAAGATGACGACGTTCTGGACACCTGGTTCAGCTCTGCTTTGTGGACCTTCGGTACCTTGGGTTGGCCGGAAATCACCGAGCGCCTGAAAACTTTCCACCCCACAGATGTACTGGTGACCGGCTTTGACATCATTTTCTTCTGGGTTGCCCGGATGATCATGATGACCATGCACTTCATGAAGAATGAAGACGGCACGCCACAGGTACCGTTCAAAACCGTTTACGTGACCGGCCTGATCCGCGACGAGCACGGCGACAAGATGTCCAAGTCCAAGGGCAACGTCATCGACCCGCTGGATATGATCGACGGCATCGCTCTGGACAACCTACTGGAAAAGCGTACCGGCAACCTGATGCAGCCCAAGCTGGCTGAAAAGATCGGCAAGCGCACCCAGAAAGAATTCCCCGAAGGCATCGCCGCCCACGGCACCGACGCCCTGCGCTTCACGCTTGCGGCAATGGCTACCACCGGCCGTGACATCAACTGGGACATGAAGCGACTGGAAGGCTACCGTAACTTCTGTAACAAACTGTGGAACGCGGCGCGCTACGTGCTGATGAACACCGAAGGCGAAGACTGCGGCGTGAATGACGAGCCGGTAGAGCTATCTCTGGCCGATCGCTGGATCATCAGCGAACTGCAGCACTGCGAACAGGAAGTCACCCGCCATCTTGAGCAGTACCGCTTTGATCTGGCGGCCTACGCGCTGTACGAATTCATCTGGAACGAATACTGTGACTGGTACCTCGAACTGGCCAAGCCCTGCCTGAGCAGCGACGGCGGCAGCGCTGAAGCTAAACGCGGCACCCGTCGCACACTGGTTCGTGTTCTGGAAGCTATCCTGCGTCTGGCACACCCGATGATGCCGTACATCACCGAAGAAATCTGGCAGCGTATTGCTCCATTGGCCGGCAAGAGCGGAGACAGCATCATGCTGCAGCCGTTCCCGCAGCCTGAAGAAAGCAAACAGGACGCCAGCGCCAAAGCCGATATCGAGTGGGTGAAAGGTGTCATTGTGGCCGTTCGGAACATCCGCGGTGAAATGAACATTTCCCCGGGCAAGCCCGTGCCGGTATTCCTCAAAGGCGGCAACAGCGAAGACGAGCAACGCCTGAATGCCAACCGCCAGTTCCTGATGTCCTTGGCGAAGCTTGAGAAGCTGGAATGGCTAGGCTCAGAAAAAGCGCCAATGAGTGCCACCCAACTGGTTGGTGAAATGGAAGTCCTGGTTCCCATGGCCGGTTTGATTGACAAAGACGCCGAACTCAAGCGCTTGGACAAAGAACTGGATCGATTGCAGAAAGAAATCAGCCGCGTTGAAGGCAAGCTAAGCAATGAAAAGTTCACCGCCAAGGCTCCGGCTGAAGTGATCGAAAAAGAGAAAGGCAAGCTGCGCGATGCACAAGGCAGCCTGCAGCGGTTGAGTGCACAGCGAGCCGAAATCGAGGCCATGTAGGGCTATGATTGCGATTCTGGGAGCCGGCTCGATGGGCCGGCTTTGGGCTGCTAAATTGCCTACCGGGCAGGTGGCCTTCGTGCCTCGCCCGGAACAGTCTGTCGCCCCCCTCGCCTATCATTTCCGGCCCCTCCAAGGGCCGGAAATATCTGTCCAAATCCGTTGGCTATACGACTTCCAATCGCCGTCATTACTTGTCGTCACCACAAAAGCCGGTGACACCCTCAATGCTCTGCAGCCGGTATTATCCCGACTGCCCGACACCACGCCGATCGTCTTGTTTCAGAATGGCTTGGGCAGCCAACAGCGCGTTGCCGAAACCTGGCCAAACCGCCCTATTCTTGCGGCCACCACCACGGAGGGCGCAAACCGCCCCGAAAGCGGGCTGACCGTTCATGCCGGGAAAGGTGAAACCTGGATAGGCGCTTTAACCCCGACAGGGGAAACTCTGGTTTCCAAATCCGTTTCCACACTCGCCGAAACTGGCTTGAGCGTTCAAGCTGAACCCGAGATTCTCACCAGACTCTGGCAAAAACTGGTCATCAACGCTGGCATCAATGCCTTCACCGCCATCCTGAACTGCCCGAACGGCGAGATCCTGAACCATTCGTTTTACCAACAATGGATTGGTCCTCTGTGCAACGAAATCAGCGCGCTGCTGGCGGCCAGCGGCCAACCTCCAAGGTCTCCGACGTCGCTAAGGGGTGCAATTGAAACCGTAGCGCGCAACACCGCAGCCAATACGTCCTCCATGCGAGCAGACAGACTGGCCCGGCGCCCTACCGAAATCGACTTCATTAACGGCTATCTGGCGCGCCTTGGTGCCGAGTACGGCATCGACACCCCCGTGAACCAAATGCTCACCGATCGAGTAAAACAACTCGACTGACCCTCTTTCATTAGGAGCGCTAACAACATGGGCAACCGCCTATCTAAAATTTATACCCGCACTGGCGATGACGGCACCACCGGTCTGGCAGACGGCAACCGCGTTACCAAGAACGCATTTCGGGTGGAAGCCATGGGGACCGTGGACGAGTTGAGCTGCCACCTAGGCATTCTGGTCGAGACACTGCCGACTGACGATGCTTTGGTGGAGCTATTCCGGCGCATCCAACACCACCTATTCGACATTGGTGGCGAGTTTGCGATTCCTGGCAGCGTGATGATTGACGAGAAACACATCGGCTGGTTGGAACAAGTGCTGGACGAGCACAACGAAGACCTGCCGCCACTGAAAAACTTTATTCTGCCCGGCGGATCGCCCGCAGCAGCCCAATGTCATTTGGCCCGAGCAGTTTGTCGTCGCGCCGAACGCATCGTGGTTGGCCTGAGCCAGGAAGAGGAGATCAATGCCGGTGCACGCCAGTATCTGAACCGGCTTTCCGATTTGTTGTTCGTGGTGTCTCGCGTATTGGCCCGCCGGGAAGGTGCACGGGAAATTCTTTGGGAACAAAAAAAATCCGGCCTCTAGAGGCCGGATTCTGAGAAGCACTCAGCGGCGGTGATCTCAGACCTTGAAGGTCTCAACCAGCTTCTGAAGTGATGCGGTCAGGTCTGACATCTGGCGAGAAGAATCCAGCGTCTCCTGCGCGTTTTCTGCCGTGGTTTGGCCAAGCTCACCGATGCTTTCAACATTGGCATTTACGTTCTTAGCAACCGCTGACTGCTCTTCTGCCGCCTGAGCAATCTGGTGACTCATATCCACGATTTCTGAAATGCCGCGAGCAATGCTATCCAGAGCCTGAGTCACTTCCGTGGACTTGTGCACCGTCAATTCAGTCGCACCATGACTGCTGGTCATGGCCGAAACCGCTTCTTTCACACCGCCCTGCAAACGGGAAATCATGTCTTCGATTTCTTCAGTAGACTTATGCGTGCGTTGTGACAAAGAGCGAACTTCATCAGCGACGACCGCAAAACCTCGGCCATACTCTCCAGCACGCGCCGCCTCGATGGCAGCGTTAAGCGCAAGCAAATTGGTCTGCTCCGCGATGGCTTTGATCTCAACCAAGACCTGACTGATGTTGTCGCTGTCTTTGTTAACCCGGTTGATCACCTCCATCGCACTCGCTATTTCGCTGGCCAGCTTATGAATGGTTTCAACCGTACCCGCAACAACTTGCCGGCCCGTTTCGGTGTCACGCTCGGCGCTGCCCGCGCTATCAGCAACCCTGTGGGCACTTTCGGTCACTTCGTTGACCGCTTCCACCATTTGCCCCATGGCTTCGTTAATCTGACTGCTTTCATCCATCTGGCGTGCCACAGCTTCACTGTTCGCGACAGCCGTATCGTTAACTCTGACGGCTTGCAGCCCTACATCTGCCGTAGTAGCACTGACCGACCGAATCAATTCGGCAATCTTGTCCGTCATGTTGTTGAATTCGGTGGTTAGCTCGCCCAACTCATCACGATTGGAAAGCTGGATGTGAGTGGTCATATCACCGGCCGCCACGTTTCTGGCTGCAGAACTGAAACGATTGATGGCAACTCTGACCGACATGAAGAAACCGATATACAGGTACACCACAACCAACATCACCGCGATCAGAGAAACGACAATCGTCGTGCGCTGACGGGTTTCACTCGCCAAACGGCGCTCCAGATTAGCACCCACAATCTCAAAAATTTTCGTTGTCAGCGCATCAAAATGTTTGGCTTGGGCAGTAACCGCCGCGTCGTATTCTTGCCACGGCGTTTCCAGTCGCATCGGAGTAATCACCTGCACGTCCAATGCCTTTCTAACAACCAGCAGACTTCCATCTACAGGTGAAAGCGCTGGCGACTGAGCAAGCTCCGATGAAGTATCTTTTGCGACAACCAGACTGGGCGAAAGCAGAGAGCTTCGGTTGGTTAACCTATCGAAAATCCCATTCAGATTTTCACTCATGGCATACCCCACTTGGCCTTCTACCAGTGAGAAAATGCCGTAAGAACGGGCGCTGCCGATGGCATTCCGGGCATCGGGGAACACATCACGCACCAACCCAAGCAATAGCTGGTTCTCACGTGAGGCATCTTGCCCCAAGCCGGAGACTTCCATGGTGGCAGGCAACACCGCCAATACTTTCTGAACGAATTCCTGATAAAACTTGAACTGCGCGTCCATGCTGCCCTGATAGCTGTTGCTTTTCCGGAGCGCACGCCAATCTTGTTGCAACGCCAAAATCTGCTCTTGCCAGGAACCGGATAAATCAAACGAACGGCGAGGTTCAGCTAAATCTGTCAGCAGTTCATCGACCTTCTTCGCGGCGCGATCGGCTTTCTCGATCAGCGCAGGGTCTTCCTTAAGGATGGCTGGCGCCTTGTAGTCACGAAAATCCATAGCCGCGACCAACAACTGATCGGCGGTCTGAAGTTCGACCAACCCGTCAATGCTGCGGTTCATGGTTTGTACGGATTGGTTGAGCCCGGAAATGACCAACCAGGACAGAACCAGAATCGGACCAAGAAACAAGATGCTGATGAGGCTGAACTTATAAACCATCGGCAGCCGGTTCATCAATGCAATCGCTGGATTAATTATGTAGCTCAAAGCGCCCTCGCCCAGATTCGCAAACCGAACCATGAATTTTATTGTTTTGATTTTCACTCACGCCTGAAGAACTTTCATCGCTCCAAAGTGGTATTGGACTTAAACCACGCCGGCGATGACCAGCAAGGCAATGGCACAAATCCAAACCAGCATACTGCGGCTAAGCAGATCTCTGATAGCGATCAGACTGCGCCCACCAAAACGGGGCCAGTCTTCCGGATGTAGCTCTGAGAACCGTTCAGGATCAAGTGCATACCCGGTTAACGACCCGTTGGCGGAAATCATTAGCACTTCCGACGTCGATTTCTTAAAACCGGGCACAACGTGCCTGACTTTACGAGACCACCCCGACAGATCGCCTGCCAGCCCGAACGTGCAGGCCAGCAATCTTGCAGGGAGCCAACCAATCCAGTCAGCCATCTTGCGGTACGCCGGTCGTGCGCCGGCTTGCGGCCAATGCTCGGCCAGTGCCAAGGCTCCACGCGCCAGCACAGCAGCCCCAATACCACCAATGACATACCAGAACACCACCAAAAAGAAGCGATCAAACACGCATAGAATCAATGTCTTGGAAATCGACAAATGCAACGCTTCAGGGGACAGCGCTGCACCCCGCTCATCGGCTGGCAGCCGGTCTTTAACGTGGTGCCATGCCCCCTGCATGTCACCACGGGCCCAGGCCCCCGAGTAGACTTTCAGCGATGATTGCCAACCTGGCACCCCCATCAGCAAGACAAGCAGGACCATCTCTAGCGGATAGAGCGCCAACCGGAAACCGAGCTGCTCGGCAATCACCGTCAATACCATCAGGCAAATCGCGGGCAATATGATTAACGCATACCCCTTTACCAACGAGTTTTCGCGTCCAGACTCCGTTGTTGCGCCCCGTTGAAACCAGATCCGCCAAAAACCATCACTGCTGAATGCTTCTTGCCGGTCCAACTTGCGGCGTATCACGTACGCCAACAGAAAAATCACCAGAACCATTCAGTCTTTCTCCGAGGCACGCACAAGGTTTTTGAAGTATGGCCACTGAAAAGCTGGGCCGGGATCGGTCTTTCGGCCCGGGGCAATATCGCTATGGCCGGTGATTCGGTCAGGCGTTATTGCAGGCCAAGCCGCCATCGTCAATCGGGTGAGGCGCGCCAGAGTGCGATACTGATGCTCCGTGTAAGGCACGTCATCGGCTCCCTCCAGCTCTATCCCAATAGCGAAATCATTACATTCTTCTTCATCGCCAAAACAGGAACGACCCGCATGCCAGGCTCGGTCAAGACAGCTAACAAACTGGACTATCGAGCCATCCCGCCGCACCAGCGCATGCGCAGACACTTGCATGCCGGCTATTTCAGAAAAGTAGGGGTGAGCATGCCGTTCAAGACGATTACAAAAGAAGTCTTCAATATAGGGGCCACCAAACTGCCCGGGAGGCAGGCTGATGTTATGCACCACCAATAGCGTGATACCGGCCCCATCTGGCCGGGCACCAAAGTTTGGCGAAGGGCACCATCGGCTCTCAGGCAACCGCCCTGTTGCCCGCAGCGTTTCAACCTGCTCGGAAAAAGTAACGGTGGAGATAGGTGTGTCGATGAGATCAGATCGTGTGTTTGGCAAGGCTCATCCGTAGGGGCAATGAGTGATTCATGACATTTGATTGAATCACAAAGTGCCTACAGATGCCACGAATTAGCGGACAGCGCCGGTCTTAGTCCTTTCGGCTGTGCCTAAGGTTATCGATGATGGATTCGAGGGCACGGTCAAAGATCAGCCCGTCATCCAATAACGTGATTTCCTGGTCCTGCATCGCCAACGCGAGGTCGTCACGCAAATATTCAGCGACCTTGGCGCCATTGCGGTTCACAAATATGTACTTGCCGGTAGCTTTAATGAAGGCGGCCAGCTTACAACGAACCCGAACACCCTCCTTCTGCAACTCCAACCATGCGCCCACACCCAGTTGATCGGCGGCATCAAACCACTGCTGAGCCGCGATTTCGGGTGCGTCTTGAGGCGAGGTCTGAGCAACCCTTTCATCTGAGCCGCCAGCACCATCGCCAATCTCTGGCGGGGCAGAGTCTTCCGGCGCCTCGTCCATCCCGTTTGGCACAGGAAACGATGGAGCAACATCTGCCTGCACATCGATCTCAACCTCCGCAAGTTCGGCAGTCTCTTCCTGACGTTCAGCCGTCTCTACCGGCGCAGTCACCAGGGTCTGCAAGACATCAACGTGTACGAGTTCCAGATCTCTTATCACCGCATCGGTCGCAAACGGATCCCAAGAAATTTCCTGCAACGCTTTTCTCAGCCCTTCAACCACACCCGGAATAGACCGCAACAGTTCCGAACGAGTCTCAACAGAAACCGGCCGCGGATCGACACTCCACAACAAACGGCGGGTTAACTCGTTCGCACTATCCCATAACGGGCTTTCCTCGCCATGACGTAAAACCACCCACTGAAGGTAGCGGGAAAGCGGGTCATTAATAATCTGTGACACCGGCTCTGGAATCTCATGATCTTCGGTATAGCGGCGAATTAGTTCAGCTGCGGCCTGATGAGCCCGTTCCTGCTTGGCCCGCCCCTCTTCGGCATCTCTAAGCCGCTGTTCCACCAATTCTCTGCGGCGACGGTCCAAGTCCATGAAGTGGCCAAAGTCCTTCACAAGTTCCTCGAACAGTCGGACATTCTGGGTATACTCGGACAATACGCGCTCAACAACTTCCTCAATTTTATCGCGCAGTGGATCCCGCACTCCCGGACGTTTTTCCGCCCACCCTATCGCTGCCAACGCCAGCTCGTTCAGCAACTTGCGAACCGGGTGCCCGCCGCGATTAAAAAAGTTGCGATCACTCAGAGCTACTTTCAGCACCGGTATTTGAAGCCGCCCAATCAGCGCCTTCATAACCGGGTGCAGCTGGCGATCTTCCAAAATAAATTCAAACAACATTGAAACCAGGTTAATGACATCACCATCAACCTGACCGACCGAGGCGTGCTCTCCTTCGGCAGATCGTAGTACCGGCTGCAACTGCTCCCGCAATGGCAGTACTCGCTCACTCTGCACATTCTGGGCGGCCGTTTGAAGCTCGCTCAACTGCATGATCAGCCGCTCTGTGTCTATGACCCTTGCTCCCGCCTTTTGAGACGACGCCTGTTGATGATCCGTTTGATGCAGCAAGGCACTCAGTTCACTCAGCGTAGGCGTGACTTCCGCTTGATCATATTGAAACACCCGCTCCGCGCCATCATCCTGTCGAGCACGCTCTGGCGATGGCACCGCACGTCGCTGCGGCACGGGAGCACCTGCGCGCGGTGGCGTTTTCATCTCAGCCAACACACCCTGGCTCATCAGCGTCTGGTTGCAGGCCTGATAGAATTCGCCAAGTTGCTCTGTCAGCATGCGCTCAAACAGTTTCAGCACCACCAGCTTGGCGCGAATATCAATATCCAGATCCTCACAGGCTTCTGAAATCGCACCGCACAAGACTTCGGGGCTCAACGGGACTTGAGCATCGGTCAAAGATACGTCCGGAACGGTGTGGCGAACTCTCGCCGCTAACAAACCAAACACTTCCGAATACCGGCTTCTCAAACGGTTAGTCAGATTATCCAGGGCGACCTGCTGCTCAAGGTCCGAGTGGTCCATCAAACTCAAGGAGTCGCGATCCACTTCTTCCAGCACTTCACCCTTCTGGGCCGGATTGAAGCGCCCGAGTTCGTTAAAGGCCTGACTGATGTACTGAAGAATTGAAACGGTCATGGATTTGCGCCGCAAGCGCAACTCCCGCATCGCGTCGAAGTAGGACGTTTGGTCCTGATTCGAACCGGCTCTATCAGCCAACGCAAACAGGCTATCATCCGCTTCATCAAAGAATCCCGCGAGGACCGCCTTCAGGGACTGGCCAGAGGTATCCCGAAGCCGCATTAACGCAACCGGCAGCGAAAACTTGCCTACCGATTTCTGGCCACCCAAGTGAACGACCTTACTGTGTTGCGTCATGAACTTGCTCCGCTCCAAACCTGTTAAACAATGTAAAACACGGTGTATTTACATCATATAGGCATTGCTTGTCACCTTCTGTCAGAAATTGTCACCTTTTGTTTAGTCCGGAACTTCATCACATTACGCCGACTTTGCGCTCTACATTTTGATAAACCTCTCGAGAGCAGTAGAATTGCCCCTCCATCGACCAACATTCACTTTTCCGGACATCCACCATGATCAGCCCTGAATTGCTTCGACAGGCCCGCATTGAATCCGTCGCCCAAAGCCTCCGGGAAGATATCGGTGATGGCGACATTACCGCTATGCTGATCCCTGTCGATAAGCAGACCCAAGGCCGGGTTATTACTCGCGAACCCGCTCGCTTGGCAGGTAAAGAGTGGGTGAACGAAGTCTTCCGCCAAGTGGACCCTGACGTTAAGCTGGAATGGTTACACGAAGATGGCGATCAACTTCAGGCGAACGACGTGATCTTCCGTATGTCAGGAAATGCCCGCTCGCTTCTGACCGCAGAAAGATCCGCTTTGAACTGGCTGCAAATGCTCTCAGGCGTGGCAACCCAGTGCGCTCATTACGCGGCCAAAGTTGCCCACACACAGGTACAGCTGCTTGATACCCGGAAGACTCTGCCCGGATTAAGATTTGCCCAAAAATACGCGGTAACTTGTGGCGACTGCAACAACCATCGAATCGGCTTATGGGATGCCTTCTTAATCAAGGAAAATCACATTGCCGCCTGTGGTTCCATCGCGGCAGCCATTGCCGAGGCTCACCGCATTGCTCCGGGCAAACCCGTGGAAGTCGAAACCGAAACGCTGGATGAGCTCCGACAAGCTCTGGACGCCAGCGCTGACATCATCATGCTGGATGAGTTTTCCATGGAGGATATGAAGAAGGCGGTTGAGCTTGTTGCAGGACGCGCAAAACTTGAAGCTTCAGGCGGCATCAACGATAAGACGCTGGCCCCCATTGCAGAAACCGGCGTCGACTACATTTCGATCGGCGCATTGACCAAAGACGTGAAAGCCATTGACCTGTCCATGCGTCTGGACTGATCCAGACGCCCACAGCTCACTCACCCGACAGCAAGCGATCCATTTGCGCCAATGCCTGAATAAGCTTGGCGCCACTCTCACTCCGCCCTCGAAAGTATTCCTCCGCCATAGGCGCAATACCGGACACTGACGGCAGCGGCTGCCCTGCCTCAAGCAGCAGTTTCATACGCGCAACGAACACAAACTGCAGCCACTGAGGAAAGTTCATGGTATCCAGACAAAAGGGCTGCGTGCTTTCAAACGCTTCTGGTGGCAGCGGCTGTTCTTGCCACGCCCCCAAGCCCCTCAGCTCCGCTTCAATCTGAAGTAAACTGTCGGCCACGTTACTTGCATGAGTTTGTGTGTTTATCATGGTCAATCGCCCCATCAATCCGCCAGCGCTTCCAATTCGACCGCTTCACCGTGCAGCACCCGATACAGGTCTTCGAACTGCTGAGTGAGCGCATGCTTGGGCGCCATATGTATCAGTGGTTTCCGGGCCTGATGAGATTCTTTCATTTTCACCGAGCTCGACAAGCGTACCGGCAGTACCGGCAAACCTTCTTCAATCAACTCCCGCACCAACTGTTTGGGCAGACTGGCTCTGGGCTGAAACTGGTTTGCCACAATACCTTCAACCACCAACTCCTCGTTATGGTCTTCCTGTAGCTCACGAATCTCATGCAAAATGTTGTACAACGCCTGGCGTGAGAAATCATCGCAATCAAACGGAATCAAGCAACGCTGCGCCGCAATCAAGGCGGATCGAGTGTAGAAGTTAAGCGCCGGCGCGGTATCAATAAAAATTTCGTCAAAACTGTCGCCCAGTTTCTTTAAAAACTCACGCAGCTTGTAGATCTTGTGCTTGGCTTCCAGTTTCCGCTCCAGGAAATCCAGCTCGGGGCTGGATGGCAGCACAAACAGGTTATCGAAGGGCGTGGCATGCACAAACTCATCCGGGCGACGGGTAAACATACTGAACGCAACCGTCTGTTCCAGCAGGTCCGCCACGGTATCCTTCAGTTCAGAGGACGCCTTACCCAGCAGATAGTGCGTTGAGTTACCTTGGGGATCAAGATCAACAACCAGAGTTCGCTTTCCCCGGGCAGCACTGATGGCTGCAAGATTACAGGTGATACTGGACTTGCCCACACCACCTTTTTGGTTGAATACAACCCGTCTCATGTCGTCTCTCCAATCGTCGTTATAATTTTGAATTCGTTGTTATTGTGCCACTACCACCCCATCACCGTTTTTACGAACGGAATGGTTAAACGCCGCTGAGCCTGCAGCGAGTTTTCATCCAAAGTGTCCAGTATGCCGAGCAACTCGCCCAACTTTCTCGGAGCACGGCGCATGATGAAATTCGCCACATCATCGCTGACCACCAAGCCTCGCTGCTCGGCCCTGGCCATCAGTATGTGCATCCGATCTTCATCCCGATACAAGCCCAGCTGGAGCAACAAGCCGTGCGCTAATCGGGAAACCAGATCCGGCAAGCCAAACGGCACCGACCCGGGCACTTCCGACATACTCACAACCAAGAGTCCGCCGCGGTCCATTACCCGGTTGTAGAGATGAAAAATAGCCTCTTCCCAGTCTGCTTTACCGGCAATCTTTTCGAGATCATCGAGACAAAGCAACGGATGCACCTCAAGTCCGTCCAGAGCTTCGGGGCCGAACGGGAGCAACTCGGCAATGCTGATACACACGCCGGCTCGACCAAACTGATCTGTTTTATTGCAGGCGGCTTGAAGCAAATGACTCTTGCCGGTATCGGAATCCCCGCAAATCACGACCACAGGAAGCCCCTGCGGCGCCTCACAGATAGCTTCAAGGCGACGAGCGACCTCACGGTTCCTGTCACCGTGAAAATTATCGAAACGAGCGTCATCCCTGAGTTTGACCCCGAGGATCATCTGAGACGGTATCACGACCGTTTTGCCCTCCATGCCCGCACACCCCAAACCAGAATATAATGACCGCCGCTAAACACCGCAGAAACAGCAACCATCCAGATACTGGCGTTGAGGATCCAAGGCTCCATCGGCAAGCCAGCCATAAGAATAATGATCACCAAGGCTGCCAGAATTTGGATAAAGGTATTCATTTTGCCCGGTAAACTTGGCTCCATTTCAAAGCGCCCTACGCCATAATGGAACGCAAGGCCCCCGCACACAATAATCAAATCACGCCCTAGCACCAAGACAAACAACCAGACAGGCAGCACACCTGTAATCGTCAACATCAGGTACGTAGTGATAAGCAACGCTTTATCCGCCAAAGGGTCGGCAATCGCGCCAAGCCGGCTTTTCCAACTGAATGAACGGGCAAGAAAGCCATCAATTGCGTCTGTCAGCGCTGCCACAGCAAAGATCAACAACGCAAACCGGTAACCGCCGTCAAGTAAGGCACCGGCGAACGGAATGATCAGTACGATCCGCAAAAAGGTCAGTGCGTTGGGAATCCAACGCCACTGCTCCGATCTCACGTTACGGTCTCCGTCAGTTTATGAGTTGCCATCACCACGACTTGGGGCTCTCTGCCAACGGTAGTACAACACTTCATAAAGTGACCCAAATGCGTCTGCTGCGTCCTGTTCATCCCCTTCCGGCAACGACTGATAAGCAGGACCGGCAGCGCCGGGAGCTTCGGCTGCACTTTCTTCAGCCCCTTGCTCAGCTTCCGCCGCTTGCGCAACAGGAGCCGTCGACTGCTCACCTGCCGGCGCAGGAGCAAGCGTCACTTCCTCTGAGCTCTGGGCAACAAAGCGGGGATCCAGAGCAATGTATTCTTGCAACTGATTCAACTCACCAGTGAAGGCCACCTCTAACGTCATGCGCTCGCCACGAATCCGCGAAGCACCAACGGAGCGCACAGGCGTCATGCTCTGCAGCGCTTTCACCACATTGCCGTAATCAGCCAAGGACGTAACGTTATCCAAAACCACGTCGACTACTGGGGAATCCGCTACATTACCCGCGGAAACCGCATAACGGCTGGCATAGAGCTCAGCCCATTGGTCCACGACTTTGGCCACCAATTCTTCTGGATTGCCAGCACCGGCTGAACGCTCGTTTGCATCCATTCCCATACCTTCAAAGACCCAGCCCGCGCGCCACTGCCCGCCTGAGCGGCTGATCCGCATCAGTGTGATCACATCATAAGGCTGCCCTTCGGAAGCTGTTTCGATACGGTCGACAAACTGCCCCCACAGATCGGACAGAAGCGAACGGTCGTCCGAAAATCGATCAGCAGGAAAAACCATCGGCAACCCGCGCTCAGACGCAGCCGCCATAAAATGCTTGCGCCACTCAGCCGCGCCACCCGATTGAGTAGAGGAATCGTTCTCCCCGGTAATCAACTGGCGCTGACCTCGATCCTCGACCGCAATCCAAGCCAGTGTAAGAGGGCGATTCGCGCCCCAAACCGGCGCATTCAGCGCGGCAAGCCCACGATTCACGCCTACCGCACCAAAACTCATCTGCATGCGGCCTTGGCCCCGGCTCTGCCCGACTTGATAGGACAACACCAACGATTCCGCATTGGCCAGGAGCTCATCGACACCTTCAAGCTCCAGTACATCCCGGCTACCCGAAACACGAACCAGAACTTCACGCAGCCCAGCCTCATAGCCGGCTTTCACACTCGAGCTACTGGCGCCCGAAATGGGCACACCGGCATTATATAGGCCAGTTATAGTGACCGCAGTCGCCGGCGCCGCAATAACCAAGGCGCATACCATTGCGATTGCTACGAGCATTGCTCGCTTTATTCTTGCTGAATACCCGTTGACTGAAATCGTCATGTAGATGTAGCACCCTGCCGTTCCCATGATTGGCGCACAGGATACACCATCACCTGTCAGCTGAGTAGCAACGCCAGCTCTACGTGATAACCGTATATTAACCAATGATTCGTGACAGTATCGCCGAATACCAGTTGGAGCCCCCGTGCGCACCTGTTAAAATCCGCGGCCAGACCCACAGTCCAATGGTTATTGTCCATGAGCGAACAGAAGCCCTCCCTCACCTACCGCGATGCGGGTGTTGATATTGATGCCGGCAACGAGCTGGTTAACCGCATTAAGAACACCGCGGCCAAAACCCGCCGCCCCGAAGTACTCGGCGGCCTTGGTGGTTTTGGTGCCATGGTGTCCATTCCAGCCGGCTACAAAGAGCCGGTGCTGGTCTCTGGCACTGATGGCGTAGGCACCAAGCTTCGCCTCGCCATGCAACTCGAAAAGCACGACACCATCGGCATCGATCTGGTCGCCATGTGCGTGAACGACTTGATTGTCGGCGGAGCCGAGCCTCTGTTCTTCCTGGACTACTACGCCACTGGCAAGCTCAACGTCGACATCGCGGCCAATGTTGTTGAAGGCATAGGCAAAGGCTGTGAGCTGTCCGGCTGCGCATTGGTCGGTGGTGAAACCGCCGAGATGCCGGGCATGTACGAAGGCGATGACTACGACCTCGCCGGTTTCTGCGTCGGCGTAGTCGAGCGCGACAACATTATTGATGGCAGCCGCGTTCAGACCGGCGATGCATTGCTGGCCCTGGGCTCTTCCGGCCCACACTCGAACGGTTACTCGCTGATTCGCAAAATCATCGAAGTGAGTGGCGCCGATTTGAGCCAGCCTATGGGCGATGCCACTCTGGCTGATGCACTCATGGCCCCGACCCGTATTTATGTGAAAAACCTGCTCAAGCTAATCCGTGAAGTAGACGTTCGCGCCATGTCACACATTACCGGCGGCGGGCTTCCGGAAAATATTCCCCGCGTACTGCCCGACAACACGGTTGCCGCAATCGACACTGAGAGCTGGGAACTGCCCCCAGTATTCCAGTGGCTGAAAGATGCCGGCGGTGTGGCCACAGAAGAAATGTACCGCACCTTCAACTGCGGCATTGGCATGATTGTCTGCGTGCCTGAAGATCAAAAAGATCTGGCCATCGACACGCTGAATGCTCTGGGCGAAACCGTATGGCAGGTGGGCGTCATCGAGAACGCAAACGCCGGTGACTCCGCCTCAGAAGTTCGTTACGCGCCAGGGCTGCTGAAAGCATGATGGCAGATCCAGCGCCGCTACCGAAAATTGTTGTACTAGCCTCAGGCAGCGGAACCAACCTGCAAGCGCTGATCGAAGCCAGCCGCGACCGCGACTTTCCTGGCGAAATCATTGCCGTAGGTTGCAACCGCCCCGGAGCGTTTGCTTTGGAACGTGCAGCTCAGGCGAACATCCCGACTTTCGTGGTTGATCATACGAAATCGGATTCGAGAGAGGCGTTCGACGCCTCTCTGATGGCTGAACTGCATCGACACAACCCGGACGTCATTGTTCTGGCAGGCTTCATGCGCATCTTGACGCCAGACTTTGTGCGCGCTTTCCGGGGCCGAATGCTGAACATTCACCCGTCCCTGCTTCCGGCCTACACCGGCCTGAACACGCATAAGCGCGCGCTGGAAGCCGGCGACAAAGTACACGGTGTATCCATACACTTTGTGACGGAGGAGCTCGACGGCGGCCCCGTCGTCGCGCAATCCGAAATTGCGGTGAATGACGATGATACTCCGGAATCATTGGCAGAGCGCGTTCAACAGCAGGAGCACCTGCTCTACCCGATCGTTCTGCGCTGGTTCTGCGAAGGGCGCATCCAGCTTACGGCCGATGGCGTGCAATTCGACGGAGCACACCTCTCAGCACCTATGCGCCTCGCTGACAACTGAACAGATTGTCATCCCCTCTAGGCCAAGGAACGGCTAGACTGTCACATGCAAAGACCGTGAAGAGGCCTTCGGATGCAACGCTACAAAAAGCCAACCAGAA
This sequence comes from Marinobacter sp., assembly GCF_034669625.1. GTDB lineage: Bacteria > Pseudomonadota > Gammaproteobacteria > Pseudomonadales > Oleiphilaceae > Marinobacter. Next base: position 25,365 of record NZ_JAXMOY010000022.1, on the reverse strand, counting down.
TTCTTTTCCTGCTCGCGGGGCTTGTTTTTTCCAGTCTCGCTGTGAGCGCCTCAACAGATAGCACCACCAAAGCCGAACTGACCCCGTACGAGGCCAGCTACACCGCGTCCATGTCTAAAGGGGTGAGTTTAAACGGCCGTGGTGTCCGCACGCTGAGCAGCCAAGGCAACAACGTATGGCTTTACCGCACCGACGTTGACTCTTTTATTGCCGACATCAACGAATCACTTATCTTCAAATGGGAAAACGGGCACGTTATCCCCCTACGCTACCGCTATCGGCTATCCGGCTTCCTTATCAAAGACCGGCAGCAATCGATCGATTTCAACTGGCAAACAGGCATAGCGAAAGGAAAATATCGCGACGACTCGTTCGAAGTAAAACTTGAGAAAGGCACTCTGGATCCGCTGGGCTATCAACTACAGCTCCATCAGGACCTGAAGGCGGGAAAACGGGACGTTACCTACCGGGTCTTGGACAAAGGTGATTACGACACCGATCGCTTTGCCGTTATTGCGGAAGAAAGCCTAAGCGACCATGGCCGAAACATGAAAACACTAAAAGCGGAGAAGGTCCGGGATCAGGATTCCAAACGCCAAACCTTGATGTGGTTCGACCCGGAACAGAACTACCTGCTGGCCCGCTTGCTTCAGGTAGAACCAGACGGCAGCGAATACGAATTACGCCTGAAGGATGCCCAGGTTCAGGACTGACCCACGACGCCGTGCTCTGCCCACACCGCTTTCACTTCATCCGCGATAATGCGCAACCCTTTCGCGACCTGCTCATCATCCTGGGAGTAGGTAACTCGCAGGCATTCGTGGCGATGCTTCCAATCATCATCCGGCAAACCCGGGAAGAAGTAATGGCCGGAAACGACCAGGACGCCCCGCTCCTTCAAGCGCTGGTAGAGCTCCAGACTCGAAATAGGCAGATCCGGAAACCACAACCAGAGGAACATGGCACCTTCGGGTTTGTGGATATACCAGCGACAGCTGTCTTCACCCATCGCTAAGCGGAACGCCTCTACCGCCCTTTCCATCTTTTCCTTGTAGAACGGGCAAATCACTTCGCGACTAAGGGTCAGTATCTCGCCAGATTTAACCAGCGGCTCAGCCAGCATCGCACCAAAACTACCGGTTGCCAGGTTCATGATGGCGTTAATACCCGACAATGCTTTGATAACCGCCTCAGAGGCAATCACGATACCGGTTCGGGCGGCCGGCAAACCAAGCTTGGACAAACTCAGACAAAGGATGATCTGTTCGTTCCAGGTGGGCTTTGCATCCACAAATAACAAGCTCGGAAAGGGCGTGCCGTAAGCGCCATCTACAATCAGCGGAATGTCGTGTTCACGAGCCATCCCCTCAAGACGGGCCAACTCGTCATCGGTAATGACGTTACCCGTGGGGTTCGTAGGGCGCGATACGCAGATGGCTCCGGTCTCACCCGTCACTTCAACCGCATCAAAGTCGACGCGGTACTTGAATTCATGGGCATCGGTAAACGAAATATCAGGCCGCACGGCATGAAACAAGCCTTGCTCAATGCCCGCATCGGCATAACCAATGTATTCCGGCGCCAGAGGCAATAGAATGTGCTTACGCTGTCCATTGCCGTATTCACCGCCAAACATGTTAAATAACATGAAGAAGGCCGCCTGACTGCCATTGGTGAGCGCAATATTCCCTGGCTTAAGTCCCCATCCGTATTCTTTGCTCAGCAGCTCAGCCAACGAGGCAATGAACTGCTTTTCACCTTGGGGAGGATCGTAAATCCCCACCAAGCGGCGCACCTGATTCTCATCGGTGGCCATATTCGCCAAAATCTCTTGCACCCTCTGCTGCACTTCAGGGATGTGACCGGGATTGCCGCCCCCCATCATGATCATATCTTCACCGGACGCCATGGCATTTCCCAAGTCATCCATGAGAGAAGTGATGCCGGCATCAGCTGTGAACTTACGACCAAAAGCAGAGAGTTTCATGTCTCTTATCCGTTGCAAAGCGATTAAGAAAGTTTGGACTAATTCTACTGCGGACTGCGGCAATCAGGTATCGAGAGAGATACCCAGATTGCTGACACCTTCGTTCGAAGCGTCATTTCGCAGATCTTCGATAAAGTCTTCACTGGGCACGCGCTGTCGCTTCAAGGCAAGCACGGTGTCGCGCTGAAAAACTTTGTCTTCTTTAAGCAAGGGGTGCTGTTCGAACAATCGAATCAGTTCGTCATCATCCATCCCCTCACCTTCAGACATTTCCACAAAATCCATCACGGTTTTTGTGGCCAGCTGTGACGCTTCCGTTGCCCGATGCTTACTCGGGTTCAGGCGGTTGAGCAGTGCTTGCTCCAGCAACTGGCAGAAGTCGAAGGCGGGGTATACGCCATAGGCGTCGTACTCATCGACATTCGGACTGAGAGTTTCGAGTTTGCTGAGCAACTGCGGGATCGCCGCTTCGACGGTCTCCAGCTGTAGCGTTCCCCAAGCGAGATCGAGCAGCTGGCGCATTTTACCGCCGCTCTTCATGCCTACCGCATCTGCGAACAGGGCGTAGTTGGGGAAGGAGCGCTCGGCAAGGGCCAGCAGGTAGGCGCATTCGCGCCAGCCCTGCATTTGTGAGACGGCTTTCAAAAACTGGTTGGCGTTCATGTCCGAGGCAGGGTCACGCCTGTCTGGCCAAGGTATTTACCGCCACGGTCTTTGTAGCTGGTTTCGCACATTTCATCAGATTCGAAGAACAGCATCTGGGCGACGCCTTCGTTGGCGTATATTTTCGCTGGCAGGTTGGTGGTGTTGGAGAATTCCAAAGTCACCTGACCTTCCCATTCCGGCTCCAGCGGGGTTACGTTCACGATGATGCCGCAACGTGCGTAAGTGCTTTTGCCGAGGCAGATAGTGAGTACGCTTCTGGGAATACGGAAGTATTCAACTGTGCGCGCCAGTGCGAAGCTGTTCGGCGGTATGATGCAGACATCGCTGGTGATGTTAACGAAGCTGTTTTCGTCGAAGTTCTTTGGGTCTACGGTGGCGCTGTGTACGTTGGTGAAGATTTTAAATTCGTTGCTGCAACGTACGTCGTAGCCGTAGCTTGAGGTGCCGTAGGAGATGACGCGGCCGCTTTCGTTTTCACGAACTTGCCCGGCTTCGAAGGGTTCGATCATGCCGTGCTCTTCGGACATCCGGCGGATCCACTTATCGGACTTTATGCTCATGGGGGAATTCTCGTTTCCAGCTGGGAAAAATTGGGGCGTAGTTTACCTTGTCCTTGGGGTTGTGTCGAAGGCTTGGGCTTTTATCAGGCACGCCTTCCAAAAACCGCCACGAGCACATCCATGTGCGCTTCTCACCAGCCTTCCATGGCCTACGACATTTTTGGAAGGCGTGCCCGATGCCGCGATCAAATTTTTGTGAAAGCCGCCCTACGGACCCGCTTGTTTTTTTACGGCTCAACTACTGAAACGCTTGAAATCGTTCCGCCTAGATTCCGCTCCCTGGTGGACAGCTCCGCACCCACTCTGCGAGCAATATCGCGGTAGCGGCGAGCCACTTCAGAATCCGGCTCGGCAACGACAGTTGGCGAACCGCTGTCGGTTTGTTCGCGGATGGTCATGTGCAGGGGCAGCTGCCCCAGCAGAGTGGTGTTATATTCTTCTGCGATGCGCGCGCCGCCTTCGCAGCCAAACAGGTGTTCTTCGTGGCCGCAGTTGCTGCAGATGTGGACGCTCATGTTTTCGATAACGCCGATCACCGGGATGTCCACTTTGCGGAACATTTCGATACCTTTTTTACCGTCCAGCAAGGCGATGTCTTGCGGGGTGGTGACGATAACCGTACCGGTGACCGGGACTTTTTGGCCGAGGGTGAGCTGGATGTCGCCGGTACCTGGGGGCATATCGACCACAAGGTAGTCGAGCTCATCCCAGAGAGTTTGTTGCAGTAACTGCATGACGGCACCGCTGACCATAGGGCCACGCCAGGCCATGGGGGTTTTGTCGGTGGTGACAAAGGCCATGGAATTAGCTTGTAGACCGTGGGCCTGCATGGGTACGAAGTATTTATTTTCGCGCACGTCCGGGCGCTTGCCTTCGGGAACACCGAGCATCATGCCGATGCTGGGACCGTATATGTCTGCATCCAGAATACCGACTCGGGCGCCCTCGGCGTGCAGGGCCAGTGCCAGGTTGACGGCGGTAGTGGATTTGCCGACGCCGCCTTTGCCGGAGGCCACGGCGATGATGTTTTTCACGCCAGGGACGGAGGCAATTTCTTTATCGATTTTGCAGGCGTGGATTTTCTGAGCCACGTGCACTTCGGCACTTTCTACGCCCTTAACAAATTCGATAGCGTTGGCGACAATTTGTTTCAGGCCGCCCGCTATCCCTTTTGAAGGGTATGGCAGCTCGACCATCAAGGTAACATTTCCCTGCTCGTCTGCCGTCAGATTTTTCACCGCACCCAGCTCATACAAGTCTTTGTTCAGGTAGGGGTCACGGTATTCGCGCACAGCATCTTCAAGCGCCTTTTGGGGAATCTGGGTCATCGAGGTCTCCGGAATAAGCTTATCACCCTGAATGAAGGTGAAAATTGATGGCTTGGAAGGTATCATCTGTGGCCGTTTCTGACCATATGGGGTCTTCGTCTGGAACAATCAATTCTGATTGTCACCAAAACCCCGTTTGTCTTTCCAACCCGTATCAACAAAAGGTTCGGACATCACCATGACGCAAGCGAGCAATCAACAGCGCGATATTCTGGTTACCAGCGCTCTGCCCTACGCCAACGGGCCCATCCACTTGGGGCACCTGCTGGAATACATTCAGACCGATATCTGGGTGCGTTACCAGAAAATGCGTAGTCACAACTGCTATTACGTTTGCGCCGACGATGCCCATGGTACGGCTATCATGCTGCGGGCCGAGCGAGAAGGCATTACTCCTGAACAGCTGATTGACCGGATTCGCGAAGAGCATCAGCAAGACTTCGCTGGCTTTCACATCCAGTTCGACAACTATTACTCAACTCATTCGGAGGAAAACCAATATTTCTCCGAATATATCTACCGGCAGATTCAAGCCAACGGCAATATCGCGACTCGCAAGATCACGCAGTTCTTTGATCCTGAGAAAGAGATGTTTCTGGCGGACCGCTTCATCAAGGGCACCTGCCCGAAATGTAAGGCGGACGACCAATACGGCGACAACTGTGAAGCCTGTGGTGCAACGTACACACCGGCCGAGTTGATCAACCCTCGTTCCGCGGTTTCCGGTGCCACGCCGGTGGAGAAAGAGTCTGAGCATTATTTCTTCAAATTGCCGGAGTTCCAGGACTTCCTGAGCAAATGGACTCGCAGCGGTTCCTTGCAGCCGCAAGTGGCCAACAAACTGGCCGAGTGGTTGGATGCGGGGCTTCAAGAGTGGGACATCAGCCGTGATGCGCCTTACTTTGGCTTTGAGATTCCGGATGCGCCCGGCAAGTTCTTCTATGTCTGGCTAGACGCACCCATTGGCTACCTCGCCAGCTTCAAGAACCTCTGTAACCGTGAAGGCATCGATTTCGAGCATTTCTGGAAGAAAGATTCCACTGCCGAGGTGTATCACTTCATCGGTAAGGACATCATCAATTTCCACGCGCTGTTCTGGCCATCCATGTTGCATGATGCGGGCTTCCGCACGCCAACTGCGGTTTGGGCGCACGGATTTGTAACGGTGAATGGCAAGAAGATGTCGAAATCCCGTGGCACCTTCATTATGGCTCGCACCTATCTGGATCACCTCAATCCCGAATACCTGCGCTATTACTTCGCCGCCAAGCTCACCGGCGGTGTCGATGATATGGACCTCAACCTTGAGGATTTCGCGGCACGAGTGAATTCCGATCTCGTGGGCAAGGTCGTCAATATCGCCAGCCGCAGCGCCGGTTTTATCACCAAGCGTTTCGATGGCCAGCTGGGCAAAGTCACAGAGCAAGACAAGCTGCAGGAATTCATCGACGCTGGCGAGCAAATTGCCGAGTTCTACGAAACCCGTGAGTTTGGCCGTGCCATGCGCCGGATTATGGAGCTGGCAGACATTGCCAACCAATACGTTAACGACGAGCAGCCGTGGATCATCGCCAAGCAGGAAGGTCAGGACGATAAACTGCAAGCGATCTGCACCAATGCGATCAACATGTTCCGTTTGCTGATGACATATCTGACACCGGTATTGCCGGAAACAGCCAAGGCTTCCGCATCGTTCTTGAATGTTCGCCTGACCTGGAATGAGCGAGCGAATCTGCTGGAAAATCACGGCATCGACAAGTTCAAACCTCTGATGAGCCGTGTCGATATGGCCCATGTTGAGAAGATGCTGGACGCCTCCAAGGAAGAAATGCCCGCCGCCACAGGCCAGCAGCAGGCGCCCGCGTCTGATCTGGAACCCATCGCGGATGAAATCGAGTTCGGTGATTTCGCGAAAGTGGATCTGCGAGTGGTCAAAATCGTCAAGGCCGAGCATGTTGAAGGTGCCGACAAGCTTCTTCGTCTGACTCTTGATGTAGGGCATGGCGAGCGAAACGTGTTTGCTGGTATCAAATCTGCCTACAAACCGGAAGAGCTGGAAGGCCGCTTGACGGTGATGGTTGCCAACCTGAAGCCCCGGAAGATGAAATTCGGTCTGTCGGAAGGCATGGTTCTGGCCGCTGGGCCAGGTGGCAAAGACATCTTCATTTTGTCCCCGGATTCCGGCGCTACGCCGGGCATGCGGGTGATGTAAGCAGCATCAGGCAGAGACGCTCCCGATGACAGAGTATTTGCTTATTTTGGTCAGCACGATTTTGGTAAACAACTTTGTGCTGGTTCAATTCCTTGGGCTATGCCCTTTCATGGGGGTTTCCGGGAAACTGGAAACCGCCATGGGCATGTCTCTGGCCACTACTTTTGTGCTGACGCTGGCATCGGTATGCAGCTATCTGGCGTATACCTACCTGCTGGAGCCTCTCGACCTCACCTTTTTGCGCACCATCACGTTCATTCTGGTGATCGCAGTGGTGGTTCAGTTCACCGAAATGGTGGTCCGCAAAACCAGCCCTTTGCTGTACCGGGTGCTGGGAATCTTCTTGCCATTGATCACCACCAACTGCGCCGTTCTGGGTGTCGCTCTGCTTAACATCAACAAGAACAACAATTTCATCGAGTCTGTTCTTTACGGTTTCGGGGCGGCTGCCGGGTTTTCGCTGGTGCTGGTTCTATTTGCGGCTATGCGCGAACGCATCGCTGTTTCAGACGTGCCCGTGGCCTTTCGCGGCGCCTCGATCGGTTTGATCACCGCCGGTCTAATGGCTCTGGCGTTTCTGGGCTTCACTGGCCTGGTCGCGGTGTAAAGGAGCACGCACTATGTGGATAAGCTTCCTGATTGCCGTTGCCGTCCTCCTTGCGTTGTCCTTGGTGTTTGGCGGGCTGCTGGGCTTTGCCTCCGAGCGTTTCAAAGTAGAAGGCAACCCTCTGGTTGATCAAATCGACTCCCTGCTGCCACAAACTCAATGCGGGCAATGCGGCTATCCGGGCTGCCGCCCTTATGCCGATGCTATCGCCGAAGGCGATGCCATCAACAAATGTCCGCCGGGCGGCGAAGGCACAATCAAGGCTCTGGCTGACCTTCTCGATATCGAGCCTCAGCCTCTGGACGCCGAACACGGTGCCGAGCAGGCCAAGCGCGTTGCGGTCATCCGGGAAGACGAATGCATTGGCTGTACCAAGTGCATTCAGGCTTGTCCGGTCGACGCCATACTCGGCGCAGCCAAACACATGCATACGGTGATCGAAAGCGAATGCACCGGCTGCGACTTGTGCGTGGAGCCTTGCCCCGTCGATTGCATTGACATGATTACCATCGAGCCAGACATCCGAACCTGGACACCGCCCGCCCCCGAAATCATTGCCACTGACCGCCAGGGAGCCACCGTCTGATGAGCCAGTTGTGGGATTTTTCAGGCGGCATTCATCCGCCCGAAAACAAAATTCAATCCACCCGCCGCCCCATCAGGACAGCGAGTATTCCGGAACGCCTGATCTTGCCTTTGCAGCAGCATATTGGCGTGCAAGCTGAGGCGCTGGTCAACGTGGGTGATCGAGTTCTTAAGGGCCAGAAAGTTGCAGATGTCACCACCGGCATGGGCGTCCCGGTTCACGCACCGACTTCGGGTATTATCGAGGCCATTGAACTCCAGCAGGTCCCCCACCCTTCTGGCATGTCAGATCTGTGTGTCATCTTAAAGCCTGATGAAGAAGATCAATGGGTAGACCTGCAACCGGTCGAGAACTACCAGAAACTCGAGCGGGATGAGGTGTTACGGCATATCCGTGACGCGGGTATCGCTGGCATGGGCGGCGCGGGCTTCCCAACGACCATTAAGTTACGACCGCCCCGTGATCGCAAAGTTGAGACGTTGATTCTCAACGGTGCGGAATGCGAGCCTTACATCACGGCTGATGACATGACCATGCGTGAGCGCGCCTCCGAGGTTGTGACAGGCATGCAAGTCATGGCTTGGATTCTCAGGCCTTCCCGCTGTGTTATCGGCATCGAAGACAACAAACCCGAGGCCATTGCTGCTCTGCGCAAAGCGGTACAAGGCACTCAGATTGAAGTAACCGTCATCCCGACCAAATACCCATCGGGTGGCGAAAAACAGCTGGTCCAAATCCTTACCGGCCTGGAAGTACCCAGCGGAGGCATTCCAGCCGACATCGGCGTGATGTGCCAAAACGTGGGTACCGCCGTGGCCGTTTCGCGAGCCATATTTGAAGGCAAACCACTGATTTCTCGCACCGTGACAATCACCGGTGACGCAGTTCAGGAAGCCGGCAATTTCGACGCTCTGATTGGCACACCAGTTAGTGCGTTATTGGCCGAAGCGGGATTGCAATCAAATTTGCTAAATCGCCTGATACAAGGCGGCCCGATGATGGGCTACACGCTCACCACAGACGCCGTACCCGTGGTCAAAACATCCAACTGTGTGATTGCTGCCACCGCGCAGGAATTGCAGGCCCCAGCACCGGAACAACCCTGTATCCGCTGCGGCCAATGCGCTGAAGTGTGCCCGATGGAATTGTTGCCGCAGCAACTGTTCTGGTACTCCAAAGCGGAAGAGTTTGAGAAAGCAGAGCACCTTAACCTGTTCGATTGCATCGAGTGTGGCGCATGCTCCTACGTTTGCCCCAGTTCGATTCCATTGGTGCAGTACTACCGTTTTTCCAAAGGTGAAATCCGCAACCAGCGCGAAGAACAGCTCAAATCCGATCGGGCAAGAGAGCGGTTCGAAGCCCGTCAGGCACGTCTTGAGCGGGAGCAGCAAGAGAAAGAGCAGCGCCGCAAGGAACGAGCTAAGGCCGCCGCCGAAGCTCAGGCGAAGAAGCAGGCCGAAGCCGAACAAGCCGCAGCCCAAGGCGAGGCTGTTGATGACCGTGCAGCGAAAGCTGCCTTGGTTCAGCAGGCACTGGAACGCAAAAAAGCCAAGGCTTCAGAAACCAGCGCTGAGCCTTCGCCAACGGCACCCGCTGAAACCAAAGAGCAACCAGACTTCGACGCACTTGAGAAGCAGTTAATGCAGGCCAAAGCCAAGCTCAACACGATGCAAGGGATGCTGGACGAAGCGAAGGCCCAGCAAGCTGATAACGTGGACAAGCTGGAACGTGCAGTCGCGAAGAATCACGATCGCGTTAAACGAGCAGAAGAAGCACTTTCCGAGGCGAGGAAACAGGTCGCGGCTGAACCCGAAACTCCGTCGTCCGAGTAACTTATTACAGGCTGATAGTTCATGGCATTAATTCAACAGTCTTCCCCTCATGCTCACAACGCTCGCTCCACCTCGCGCGTGATGCTTTGGGTTATTCTGGCAGCTCTTCCGGGCTTACTCGCCCAAACGGCGTTCTTCGGCTGGGGCAACCTAATCAATGTGGTTTGGTGCGTTGCACTGGCTATGGCGACCGAAGCTGCGATCCTGAAACTCCGAAGCAAGCCCATTTCATTTTTCCTGCGTGACAACACCGCGGCTGTGACCGGCCTTTTGCTTGGCCTTTCCCTGCCCCAGCTCGCTCCTTGGTGGGTATCGGGCGTTGCTGTCATTACCGCCATTGTAGTAGCGAAACAGCTGTACGGCGGCCTGGGCTCTAACCCATTCAACCCCGCCATGGTGGGCTATGCTCTGGTACTTGTGTCATTTCCAGTGGCGATGACGACGAACTGGGCCCAGCCAGCCACCCTTTGGGCTGGTGCGCCCGGGTTTGGTGAGACCCTATCCACGATTTTCTCCGCCAGCCAAACCGCTGTCGACGGCTGGACCATGGCGACGCCATTGGATGAATACAAACATAAAATCGCCACTCATACTGCCGCCGAAGTGCTTCAGCATCCCACCTTTGGCGACCAGATCGCTCGTGGCTGGGAGTGGATTAATCTAGCGTTTCTGCTTGGCGGTCTGGTTCTGATTGCCCTGAAAATCATCACCTGGCACATTCCGGTAGCCTTCCTTGCCGCCATTGGCATTATGAGCCTGGCATTCGGTAGCAATGCTGACCAGTACGCTCCCCTGCAGCTTCACCTATTGGCCGGCGGCACCATGCTCGGTGCGTTTTTCATTGCCACCGATCCCGTATCCGCTGCAAGCAGTCATCAAGGCAAGGCGATCTACGGGGCAGGCATCGGCGTGCTGATTTACCTCATCCGCACCTGGGGCAACTATCCGGATGCGGTCGCCTTTAGCGTTTTGTTGATGAACTTTGCGGTGCCGTTTATTGACCATTACACGCCACCACGCACCTACGGACACCACAAGGCTCGCCGCGGCCTACCCAGTAAGAATGGAGCCAAATCATGAATGCAATGATGACCTCCATTCGCCGCAGCGCTATTGGCCTTGGTCTGTTTGCCGTCATTACCGGCGGCACCATCGCGCTGACCCAGGGCATCACCAAGGACCGGATAACCGAACAGGCCGAACGGGCAGAAGCGAAAGCGCTGTTTGAGATTATCCCGGAAAACCAGCACGACAATGACTTGCTGAAAGACGTTGTGGCGCTGCCGGCCTCATATCAAGAGCATCCGCAAGAACCGGTTCATGTGTGGGTTGCCCGGCGCAACGAGCAGCCCATTGGCATAATCATGCCCACCATAGCCCCTGACGGCTACTCCGGTGAAATTCGATTGCTCGTCGGCATCAACATGACCGGTGAAGTACTCGGCGTTCGCGTGACTAATCATCGGGAAACACCGGGTTTGGGCGACCGAATCGAAACACGAAAGTCGGATTGGATCTACAATTTCGAAGGACGTTCCCTTACCAACCCACGTACCAAGCTTTGGAACGTTAAAAAGAATGGCGGCGTATTCGACCAATTCACCGGCGCCACAATCACCCCCCGCGCCATCGTGAAAGCCGTCCAAAAATCGCTAATCTACTTCCAGCAACACCGGCAAGAAATTCGCGAACGCTTGAATGAAGCACCGCCAAGCAACCCCAAAACGCAGCGCCCCGAAGCCATTGCGGGTGAACTCAATCCTGCGGAGCATTCTTGATTATGGCCACCAAAACCTCCTCTGAAATCATAAAAGATGGCCTCTGGACCAACAACCCGGCATTGGTTCAGGTACTTGGGCTCTGCCCTCTTCTGGCGGTAACCAGCACCGTGGTCAACGCCATCGGCTTGGGCCTCGCGACCTTGCTGGTGCTGATCGGCTCTAATCTGTCCGTCTCGCTGATCCGCAATTTTGTCAGCGAATCCGTTCGTCTGCCGGCTTTCGTCATGATCATCGCCTCGTTCGTGACGTGCGCGGAATTACTGATGCAGGCGTTCACCTACGAGCTTTACCAGATTCTCGGGATTTTCATTCCGCTGATCGTGACCAACTGCGCCATTCTTGGACGTGCCGATGCTTTTGCCTCAAAAAACCCGCCTCTGCCCGCGCTACTGGATGGCGCCATGATGGGGTTAGGCTTCCTCTTAGTATTGATCGTACTCGGTGGTATGCGGGAAATACTCGGCCAAGGCACGCTGTTTGCTGACATGCACTTGCTGCTTGGCCCGGAGGCAGCAAACTGGACCATTCGTCCATTCGAACAATACCCCGACATGCTATTTATGGTGCTGCCACCAGGTGCATTCGTTGGGCTAGGTCTTCTGATCGCACTGAAGAATGGTATTGATCAACGTCTGAAAGAGAGACGGCTAGCGGCTGAGCCTGCGCAAGCAGAAGCGGGTAGCAAACGGGTTCGGGTAACCGGCAGCATTTCCTGACTCCCCCGTGCACGACTTTAATCCAGGAAGATCATGAACAAAGAAAAGCGCACTGAAATTTTCGCACGGCTCCGGAACGAAAACCCGAACCCGACAACCGAGCTGAACTACAGCTCGTCTTTCGAGCTGTTGATTGCTGTCATTCTGTCGGCACAAGCCACTGACGTGGGCGTAAATAAAGCCACTGACAAGCTATACCCGGTGGCTAATACACCAGAAGCCATCTATGCACTCGGCGTCGACGGACTGAAGGAATACATTAAAACCATCGGACTGTTTAACAGCAAAGCCGAAAACGTGATCAAGACCTGCAAGATCCTTATCGACCAACACAACAGTGTGGTGCCCGATAATCGTGAAGATCTTGAAGCTCTGCCCGGCGTTGGCCGTAAAACCGCGAACGTCGTGCTGAATACCGCTTTCCGCCAGCCCGCTATGGCGGTAGACACTCACATCTTCCGAGTCTCTAATCGCACGGGTATAGCGCCAGGGAAAACGGTACTCGAAGTCGAAAAAAGGTTGATGCGGCTAGTGCCGAAAGAGTTTTTGATGGATGCGCATCACTGGCTCATTCTCCACGGCCGATACACCTGTGTGGCCCGCAAACCCAAATGCGGTGCTTGCCTGATCGAAGATCTCTGTGAATTCAAACAGAAACGAGATTACCAGTAGGCTTTTCCTGAGCTTATCTCACGCATAAAAAAACCGGCTGTCGCCGGTTTTTTTAATGTCATCCAAGCCGGAACCAGTACTTAGCTCTGACCAAGCATCTTGGCTTTCAGGTCTTCCTGAGCTGGATCGTCTGATAACCAAATGCCGAATAGCGCCTTCTTGAATTCCAGGTCGCCCACGGTGTCTTTCTGTTCACCGTTTTTCAACACCTGCACACCATTGCTGGGTACGTACACCAGCTCAAACACATCACCTTCTTTAATTTCGTCCTGGAACACAGCCAAGAACTGGTCAACATCGGACTGAATGGACGACAGATCGCCTTCTGTTGCTGCCTTGAAGCCATCCATTGTCGCTTCGGTCATACGATCGCTGGTGATCATACCTGAGGTTATGTGCAAGGCAATGGCTTGAGGCTCGTCGGCATTGATAACGGCATTGCCATCGCTGACTTTATCCTGAACGTAAAGGCCGCCGACATAAAGGTCCATAAACCATTTGGACCGGGTACCTGCACCATTCAACTGAAGCTCCTGACCCACTCCTGTGAAGGTATCCGGAACATCCACGCCAGCCACTTCAAGAGCGTGTACAGGCGTTACTAATGCTCCAGCGAGAAGCAGAGATGCAAATCCTGTTGTAAGAGTCTTCTTCATCGTCCTTTCCTTTCAGTCATTATTGTCGAACGTGTTTTTGGCTTCGAGGCCTGCTCCCGACCTCCAACCGAAACCACATTCTAGCAATGAAGCTGAAGCCGTCATCGGCACCTGGTTCTCATTTGATGGCGACCAAAAGTGAAAAACCGGCCATGTTTCCATGGCCGGTTTTTTACCGTCTTAGATCGACCGAAAGCTATTCGAACAATAGGTTACTAGAAAGGCCCTCTTTTTCAAGGATTTCCCTCAAACGGCGAAGAGCTTCGACTTGAATCTGACGAACACGCTCCCGTGTCAGACCGATCTCTTGCCCTACTTCTTCCAGAGTACTGATCGGATAGCCGCGTAAACCAAATCGACGTGACAAAACTTCCTGCTGTTTATCGCTCAGCTGATCTATCCAGTTTTCCAGACAAGAACTCATATTATTGTCTTGCAATACATCTGCTGGATCCGACGCGCCTTCATCCGCGACGGTGTCCAGAAGGGACTTATCACTCCCCGCGCCCAGTGGCGTATCCATGGAAGCGACCCGCTCGTTAAGCCCCAACAGGCGTTTAACGTCTTTTACGGGCTTATCAACCAACCGGGCAATGTCTTCTGAGGTCGGCTCGTGGTCAAGCTTTTGGGTCAGCTCTCGCGCCGCACGCAAGTACAGGTTCAACTCTTTGACCACATGTATGGGCAAACGAATCGTGCGGGTCTGGTTCATGATAGCCCGTTCGATCGTTTGGCGAATCCACCAGGTTGCATAAGTTGAAAACCGGAATCCGCGCTCAGGATCGAACTTTTCTACAGCCCGGATGAGCCCCAGATTCCCTTCCTCGATCAAATCGAGGAGGGTGAGCCCGCGATTGACATAGCGCCGGGCAATTTTAACCACCAGCCGCAAGTTACTTTCAATCATTCGCTTGCGACCCGACTCCTCACCCTTGCGGGCCAAGCGTGCAAAGTACACTTCTTCTTCTGGAGTCAGTAGGGGGGAAAAACCAATTTCGTTGAGGTACAGCTGCGTTGCGTCTAGCTGCTTCTGGGAGGAAAGAAACTTCCCGCGATATGTGAGGTCATCTGCTTTGCCGGCTGCCGGTTTGGTAGCTGGCGCTTTGCCTGGCTTACCTTCGGACAACACCGGCTCTTCCAATTCGTCTGCTTCTGCTACGCGATCAATGACGTCTTCTTGTTCAAGTGACATGATGCATCCCGCCTCTCAATAATCCTGTGATTGCCCAGCACTTCTTTTTTTTATCTCGGGCCCATCGGTTTTGCTTCTATTCAGGACATTAACGTTTTAATTGGCTATTTCCGTTGCCGTTTTTGTTGTTTTACTTCTTGGTACATCCCGGCTCCCTTCGGGAACCCTTTTTTAGCGCCTTGGCAGGTATCTGGAAGGATCGACCGGGTTACCATTTTTTCTGATCTCAAAATGCAATATCGGTTTTTCCGTTCCACTACTACCAAGTTCAGCAATTACCTGTCCGGCTTTTACCCCCTCTCCTTCTTGCACCAAAATCTTACGGTTATGTGCGTATGCGCTCAGATAGTGCTCATTATGATTCACGATGATCAGGTTACCGTAACCCAGTAAACCATCTCCTGCGTACACCACACTTCCATCTGCGGCTGCTCTTACAGCATCACCGGGTCGACCAACAATATCAATGCCTTTATTGACTTTCCCCGACGTAGAGAATGAAGCAATTACGGTGCCAGCATGAGGCCAACGCCATTTGACATTAGCGACGGTCTGACTTCCTTCCGACCGGGAACTTTGAACCGGGGGCACTTTTGATACCGACCTAACCGGCTCCGCTTTACTCGCTGAAGTTCGCGATGCCGGCGGTTTTGCCACCGCCTTTTGCCCAGTCTGGCTAGATGAGGTTGCGGTTTGCCTTACCCGTCCCTTTCGATCCAACCGTAATACCTGACCGGCCCTTATATTCCAGGGCGGCTTCAAGCCATTGGCATCACCAAGTTCCCGGTAATCCCGACCATAACGCCAAGCAATGCCATAAAGGGTTTCGCCACTTTTAACCACGTGGCTCCCCCAGTAGACCGGTGGGTTATAACGATCGTCGTTGTAGATTGCAGAGGTATTACACCCGGAAAGAAAAATCACAGAAAAGAAAAAGCTAAGAGCGGTCAGCAGACGAGTCACATGCGAACGACAAAAACTTAAACCGCCGCTTGGAGGCCGGTTCCTGTCTGGTGCCGCTGAATGATTGTGCCTGCTAAAAAAAATCACAAATAAGTCATCGCCTGATTATAATAAATCCATCTAAGAAACTGGGCGTGCTGCACGCACATTCTTATGTTTCAGGACTAACCTTTTAATATATTGCACGTTTCAGCAGTGATTCCAAGTTACTGCTGGCTCAGGTTTGTTACCTTCCGGAACACGTTTTTTGTGCGCCAAGTAACACATTTCACCCAACAGACCACTTATTCCTGAAAATCAGAACGTTTCCTACCGATCATTTCCAACCCCACGACGATCAACAATCCGAAGCACGCCATTAACGCAGCGAGGCCCACCATTGGCTCTTGCCCGTATAGTGTAGCCCAGGTCTCCGGGCCTACTGGCAACTGACTCAAAGGCACCTGTTCCCCGGAGCTGCTAGTGCGCCAGCTTAACGTTTCCTGCCATGGCCACACTTTCACTAGAGCACCAATCATAAATCCGGTTAACAAGGCCAGCACGGCATCGTGAAAATACTTAAATGCCAGAGTGATGAGGCGGGCCACAGACAACAGACCAATCAGACAGCCTGCCATGAACATGCCCAGATCCCCAATAGCAGCGCTTTTAATCGCAGACAAGACAGGAGCGTACATGCCAATGATCAGTAGCAGAAAACTGCCCGAGATGCCCGGTAGAATCATGGCACAGATGGCCAACGCCCCTGCGCCTAAAAACGCCACGGCCGAGGGTTCAACTTCACTGGCTGGCAATGTGGTTACCCACCACGCGAAAATCGCACCGACAAACAAAGGCACTAACAGTCCAAACGCATAGTCTCTGATCTGTTGCCCCACATGCCATACAGACGCAACGATCAAACCGAAGAAAAAGCTCCAGATAAGAATGGGATGCTGAGCCAACAGCCAGGTAATAAGTGAGGCAAGGCTGGCAATACTGGTCAGAATACCCGCCAACAACGCGACCAGGAAAAAGCCATCGATAGATCGCCAGAAACCCACGAAATCGCCACGGATAAATTGCCGAAAAAATGCCACCGGCGCGGCGCTGATGGCCTCCAGCAGCCGGAAGTAGATACCGGTAATAAAGGCGATAGTGCCGCCAGATACGCCGGGGACGATATCTGCCGCCCCCATAGCCATGCCTCTGAAAAAAATACCGACCGGATGGTGCTTTCGGCTTTCCCCATTCACACTCGAATCGGACATCAACGAACAACCCCACCCAACAAGGGAACAAATTTCACCTGTTCCAGTTCACGACGTTCAAAGCTATCGCCCTGGCGAACAATTTCCACCAATACCTGCTTATCCTCGCCCACTGGCGCAATCAACACGCCGCCATCCGCCAGCTGGTCCAGCAATTCTTTAGGGACATCTGCCGGCGCCGCCGTGACGATGATGCCATCAAAGGGTCCACGGTCCGGCCAGCCCATACCTCCATCCGCGTGCTTGAGCACGACATTGCGGATGTTCAACTGGCGAAGTCGATCCCGTGCCCGCTCTTGCAGAGGCCGGATTCGCTCAACACTGTAGACCTCTTTGAATAGCTGCGAGAGAACGGAGGTCTGATAGCCCGATCCGGTTCCAAGCTCCAGCACTCTGGACGGTTCATGGGCGAGGAGCAGCTCTGTCATACGCGCAACAATGTAGGGCTGGGAAAGGGTTTGGCTGTAGCCGATGGGTAGCGCCGTATCTTCATAGGCTCGGTGAGACAGAGCCTCATCCAAGAAAATGTGTCGTGGGATCTGGCCGATCACGTCCAATACCCGCTCGGACTCGATGCCCGATTCACGCAAACGCTGTACAAGGCGCATCCGGGTGCGCCGGGAGGTCATTCCAATACCTTCAATCTGGGCATTCATTGATCTACGACCTCTACTCCATCTATGCCATCCAGCCAGTTTTTGAGTTCAGGAAGTGCTGCGTGACGCGTCATATCGGTATGCACCGGAGTAATCGACACACACTTTTGACTGATTGCGTAGAAGTCAGTTCCCGGCCCTGCATCACCGCCACGACCAGCTGCCCCGATCCAGTATCGCTGCTTACCTCTCGGGCATGTCACAGGAACAACCCCTTCAGCGCGTTCACGATGCCCCAAACGAGTGATACAAAATCCTGTCAGCTCATCCCACGGTACATCGGGAACATTAACATTGAGGATCGACCTTGGTCCGAGAGCCAAGGTACGAGGATTTTCAAGCAGACGACGCACAACCTGTGCGGCTGTGTCGTAATGGAAGCGCCCTTCATTCACCAACGAAACGGCGATTGCGGGCAACCCAAGATGCCGGCCTTCGGTGGCTGCCGCCACGGTACCGGAATAAATAATGTCGTCACCGAGATTGGCGTGCGTATTGATTCCCGAAACCACACGATCGAAAGGCTTGTTGAACAAGCCGTTGACTGCAAGATGGACACAATCCGTAGGTGTGCCATCAACAGATTGAAAACCGTTAGGATGTTTTTCAACCGTCAACGGTCGACTCAATGTGAGGGAGTTACTAGCGCCACTGTGATCGCGATCCGGCGCAACCACCTCCAGTTCACCCAATCCCTGCAGCCCCTCATACAGAGCCACTAGGCCAGGCGAATGAACGCCATCATCATTAGACAGTAGAATTCGCAAAGTGATCTCCAGCTAGCTCGCTTATTACTTATTATCACGGCTGAGGCTCATGTCCTGCAGCTCATACACGTCACCCAACACTGTGGTTGCATACTGCCCCGGTGGCAGCAAAAAGTGCAGCCTCAGGGTCTTTTCATCCACCCACTCCCAACGTAACTGTTCGGGCCGAGTGACCAACGTGCGACGTTCCGGCTTCATGCGAGTACTCAGAAACAACTGTTCAAATTCCGGGCTCCTCGCTATGACCGACCGCTCCAGCAATTCCTGCTCTTCAGTGGCGTGAGTACCACCATCACCCCAAAGCGGCCCGGTTGGATAGCCGTCTTCAGCGGGCTCTCCGGGCAATAGCGTAAACCAGTTACCGGCACTGACACGCTCCGCCAGCACCTCATTGAACAGCCACGAACGTGCCGCCGAAAAGTACAATACGTTTTTCGAGGCACTTCCGCCACTGCCACGGCGGCCGCCGCGCTTTCGATTCAAGCGAGTAGGGTCGAGGTTGACCGCCTTCTCCAGATTCCCACCACCCAGTCCAAACCGCTGAGGGCCAAAATAATTGGGCGCACCACGTTCCGCTAACAACGCGAGCGCAGCGTCAATCTGAACGCGCTCGCCGGCAACGTCTCGCAGCACTAGCTCAAAACCATTATGTTCATGTTCTCCGCGGCGAAGCTTTCGGGCATGACGCCGGTGAGCCAACACGGGCCAACGTTGAGCAATGGCTGCCAGTAACTGGACATCGTCCGCCTCCATCCCGGGGCGGTACAAACTGAACCATTGCACCGTTACCGCATGACGATCTTTCAGACCACAAAAGCCCACTTCGAACGCTTTCGTACCTGCCAAGAGCGACAGCTCACGAGCAACGTACTCGGTGTTATCACCTTTTTTCTCCAGCCGAACACACAAATGCTCACCAGCGCCCGAGTCACCTGCCTGCGGCTCCTCAAAATCTGGCCACAGATACTCAGTCACCCGAAAATCTTCAGGGCAAACCTTGAGTGCAGCAAATGCGGGTCGCGTGCCCGAAGAGGTGGGCCAATCAAGACGCCAGCGTGCAGTTACTACCTCTGACTGACTCACAGTGTCACCGGCTCAAGCAAGCACACCGCCTGACAGGCAATGCCCTCACCTCGACCGGTGAATCCGAGTTTCTCACTGGTTGTAGCCTTTACACTCACCCGATTAACCGGCACGCCCAGATCAGCAGCGATGTTCAACCGCATGGCTTCAACATGAGGCGCCATCTTAGGCGCTTGCGCAATGATCGTGGCATCCACATTGACCACCGAAAAGCCCTCATCCTGAACCCTCTGCATCACCGTTCGCAGCAAATCCCGACTATCTGCCCCGGCCCACTCATCACTGGTATCCGGAAACAAATGACCGATATCGCCCAACGCGACCGCACCTAACAGGGCGTCCGCCAGCGCATGCAAAAGAACGTCACCATCCGAGTGCGCCTTCAGCCCCTGACTGAAGGGAATCTTAATCCCACCCAAAATGACAAAATCGCCCTCACAAAAGGCGTGGACATCAAAGCCCTGGCCAATACGCATGGTCATCTCCGAATCAAAACAAGAATGTACGAGGAGGCGAAAACCTTACTGCCGGCTCAGAATGAACTCGGCCAAGGCAAGATCCGACGGCACCGTAATCTTCAGATTATCCGCCCGGCCTTCCACCAAAAGAGGCATATTACCGGAAAACTCCATGGCAGAGGACTCATCCGTCACGCCATGGCCACTTTCGAGGCACAATTCCAGCGCCGCCTTCAAAGCACCGAAGCGAAACATTTGAGGCGTCAACGCTCGCCATAGTTGGCTACGATCTACCGTTTCCTGCACCTCAGGCTCTGCGCCCTTACAGGCCAACTTCAACGTATCCGCCACTGGCGCCGACAGCAGTCCGCCTACCGGATGCTCAAAAAGAGTATCAATCAGATTGGATAGATCATGAGGATGTAAACATGGCCGCGCGGCATCGTGCACTAATACCCAGTCGTTATCATCCGCCTGCTCATCCAGAGCATGTAGCGCGGAAAGCACAGAGTCTGCCCGTTCCTTTCCGCCGGTGCAGGTCTGGATACGATTATCCTTAGAGGATTCACTGTCGGGCCACCATTGATCCTGCGGATTCAGCGGCACCATACAGCCTTTAAACGGTGCGTTATCCAGCAAACGGGACAGGGTTATATCGAGGATAAAACGATTAGAGATTTTCAGGTACTGCTTGGGACATTCGGCTTTCATACGCTGGCCGATACCAGCTGCAGGAACCACAAGCCAAAGATCAGAATATTTCATGGGAAAACCCGCACAATGTTAGAAGAGCGTCGGGGAGTGTCTCTCCGGGAATGTCGCAGGCCATGGATGGCCAGAGAGAAGCGCACATGGAAGTGCTCGTAGCGGTTCCCGGAGAGACACTCTCCGGCGCTCGAAACACCCAAACTACAACCTACTTTTCGACAACGAGGAAAAAGGTCTCATCATCACGAATAAGCCCCAAGTTCATACGGGCTCGTTCTTCCACAGCCCCCTGCTGATTCCGCAGGTTACGAACCTCTGCATAAAGCCGATCATTCCGAGCCGCTAACCCGGCATTCTCAGCCTGCTGCTTGCCAATCGCTTCCTCCAGCGCCCAAACTTGCGCAAAGCTACCCTCCCCGACCCACAGGCGAACCTGTAGCAGGAGAATCAGCACAGCAAGAATAGCCCAAAGCGTTTTCATGCAAATCAGCTCAGAAAATAACCAGTTTAAAATTAACGTCAGGGATTAAGTATAGACGCTCAGGTAGATTAACAAGAAAATGTCCCAACTAGTTGGAAAAAAAGGCCATCGTGTCTGAATTTTCATCCAGAACGCGATAGCCTTAACATTTTGTTACCTGATGGATAAACGTATCAGGTATACCTCAGGCTAGTGTTTAGCCTTGCCCTTTGATTTCGCTCAGGCCGAGGTAAGGCGCTTTGCCGTCAAGATCATCTTCAATGCGCAGCAGCTGGTTGTACTTAGCTACACGGTCAGAACGGCACAAAGAACCGGTCTTGATCTGACCAGCACAGGTCGCTACCGCCAAATCGGCAATGGTGGTGTCTTCTGTCTCACCGGAACGATGCGAAATAACCGCAGTGTAACCAGCATCCTGGGCCATTTTGATAGCATCCAGAGTTTCAGACAGGCTACCAATCTGGTTGAACTTGATCAGAATGGAGTTACCAACACCCATTTCAATACCCTGCTTGAGGATCTTGGTGTTAGTGACGAAAAGATCATCACCTACCAACTGAACTTTGCTGCCCAACTTGTCGGTCAGAACCTTCCAGCCGTCCCAGTCGCTTTCGTCCATACCATCTTCGATGGACACGATCGGGTAACGCTCGCACAAACCGGCCAGATAATCCGCGAAGCCTTCGGAATCGAAGCTCTTGCCTTCACCTGTCAGCTGGTATTGACCGTCTTTGTAGAATTCAGAAGATGCACAGTCCAAAGCCAAGGTAACGTCTTTACCCAGCTCATAACCGGCTTGCTCAACCGCTTCCTGAATAGCAGCCAGTGCGGCTTCGTTGGACGGTAGGTTCGGCGCAAAACCACCTTCGTCACCGACGGCAGTGTTCAGGCCCTTAGCCTTCAGAACCTTCTTGAGGCTATGGAAGATTTCAGCACCCACACGCAGAGCTTCGGCAAAACTGGTTACAGAAACCGGCTGCACCATGAATTCCTGAATGTCGACGTTGTTGTCGGCGTGCTCACCACCGTTCAGGATATTCATCATCGGGACCGGCATAGAGAACTTGCCAGACGTGCCGTTTACATCCGCGATGTGCTCGTACAGAGGCTTGCCCAGAGATGTTGCAGCCGCTTTAGCCGCAGCCAAAGACACCGCCAGAATGGCGTTTGCGCCCAGGTTGGCTTTGTTTTCAGTACCATCCAGATCAAGCATGATCTGGTCCAGAGCACGCTGCTCAGCTGCAACTGTTCCTACCAGAGCGTCACGAATCTGGCCGTTGATAGCTGCAACCGCTTTGCGAACACCTTTACCAAGGTAGCGGGAGCTGTCTCCATCACGAAGCTCCAGCGCTTCGCGGGAACCGGTAGAAGCACCGGATGGCGCGCAGGCACGGCCCAGCGTTCCATTTTCCAGAATCACGTCGGCTTCAACGGTAGGGTTACCGCGTGAATCCAGAACCTCACGAGCTTTGATGTTGGCAATCTTGGTCATTCGAAAATTTCTCCAGATTTTATCTTCTAAATACTGTACCGGTTATCAATTTTGGTGCTGAAGCGATCAACTGGAAGGGCCTGGCGAAAACCGCTACGAGCACATCTATGTGCGCAGCTCTCCGGCCAGCCATGGCCTACGACATTTTCGCCAGGCCCTTCCAATCGTTCGCTCTTCAAGTCCGCAGTCTGCCTTCGTGGTAATAACGCCAGGAATATGCGGGCTTTCAAATTGCGGACACCGCCAATCAGGCGGTGTCTATAGGTTTAAAACTTTTAACCAGATCGTCTACGGCTTTCAGCCGCTGAAGGAACGGCTCCAGCTGGCTCAGACGCAGAGCGCATGGGCCGTCGCATTTGGCTTGATCAGGGTCAGGGTGCGCTTCGAGGAACAAGCCCGCCAGCCCTTGAGACATACCGGCCAGAGCCAAGTCGGTCACTTGAGCACGACGGCCACCTGCCGAATCGGCTCGACCACCGGGCATCTGTAGCGAATGAGTCACGTCGAACATCACCGGGACATTCATCGACTTCATAATGCCAAAGCCCAACATATCGACAACCAAGTTGTTGTAACCGAAGCTACTGCCCCGCTCACACAGAATAATGTTGTCGTTACCCGCCTCTTCGCACTTGGTGATGATGTGCTTCATCTCCTGAGGGGCGAGGAACTGGGCTTTTTTGATGTTAATCACCGCGCCGGTTTTTGCCATGGCAACCACCAGGTCGGTTTGACGGCTCAAGAAAGCTGGCAGTTGGATAATGTCACACACTTCTGCCGCACGTACAGCCTGCGCCGGCTCGTGGACATCAGAGATAATAGGAACACCAAATTTGCTTTTGATGTCCGCCAGTATCTGCAGGCCTTTATCCAAGCCGGGGCCGCGGAACGAATTCACGGATGAGCGGTTAGCCTTGTCGAAAGAGGCCTTGAATACGTAGGGAATGCCCAGTTTGCTGGTAACGTCTACGTAGGCTTCAGCAACCTCCATAGCCAACTCAGGGGATTCCAGTACGTTCATGCCACCAAAAAGCACAAACGGCTTTTCGTTAGCGACTTCAATGCCAGCGACATTAACCACGCTCTTGGCCATGCTTACGATCCTTTTTTGTTCGCCAAAGCTGCCTCAACAAAGCCTTTGAACAGCGGATGGCCATCGCGAGGCGTTGAGGTGAATTCCGGGTGGAACTGACACGCCACAAACCACGGATGTTCAGGAGCCTCCACAACTTCTACCAAACGACCGTCGGTTGAACGACCAGAGATTCTCAAACCGGCTTCTTCCAGTTTCGGCAGATAGTGGTTGTTAACCTCATAACGGTGACGATGACGTTCACGGATGGTTTTCTTGCCGTAGCAGGCTGCAATAGTAGAGCCGTCGGTCAACACGCAATCCTGAGCGCCCAAGCGCATGGTGCCGCCCAAGTCTGAAGCTTCAGTACGCTCTTCTGTGTTGCCGCTGGCGTCCAGCCACTCGGTGATCAGACCAACAACCGGGGCCGGAGAGTGCTCACGGAACTCGGTGCTGTGCGCATCTTTCAAACCAGCCACGTTACGGGCGTATTCGATAACGGCGACCTGCATACCCAGACAGATGCCCAGATACGGAACCTTGTTTTCACGGGCATACTGGACTGTACGAATCTTGCCTTCTACGCCACGCTCACCAAAACCACCGGGGACCAGAATCGCGTCAGCGGATTCCAGTACCTGAGTACCGTCACGCTCGATGTCTTCGGAATCGATGTAATTGATGTTGACCTTGGTGCGGGTCTTGATGCCGGCGTGCAACAAGGACTCAATCAGAGACTTGTAGGCCTCCAGAAGCTCCATGTACTTACCAACCATCGCAATGGTGACTTCTTGCTGCGGATTCATCAAAGATTCCACAACTTCGTCCCACTCACCCAAATCTGCTTCGCGAGCATCGAGATTGAAACGATCAATAACCAGCTGATCCAAACCGTATTCATGCAGCATACGCGGGATGGCGTAGATGGATTTGGCATCCTGCATCGGGATAACCGCGCGCTCTTCTACGTTAGTGAAGAGAGCAATCTTGCGGCGAGAGCTGGCATCGACTTCGTGCTCGGAACGGCACAACAGAATATCGGGCTGTAGTCCGATAGAACGCATTTCTTTCACGGAATGCTGAGTCGGCTTGGTTTTGATCTCACCGGCAGTCGCAATGTACGGCACCAATGTCAGGTGCATGAACAAAGCACGCTGAGCACCCACTTCAACTTTCAGCTGACGGCACGCTTCCAGGAATGGCAGGGATTCGATATCACCCACGGTTCCACCGACTTCGATCATCGCCACGTCGGAACCAGCAGCACCTTCGATAACACGACGCTTAATTTCATCGGTGATGTGCGGAATCACCTGAACCGTACCGCCTAAATAATCGCCTCGGCGCTCTTTGCGAATCACTTCTTCATACACCCGACCGGTGGTGAAGTTGTTCCGCTTGCTCATCGGCGTACGAATAAAACGCTCATAGTGGCCAAGGTCAAGGTCGGTTTCAGCGCCGTCTTCGGTGACAAACACCTCTCCGTGCTGGAACGGACTCATGGTGCCGGGATCCACATTGATGTAAGGGTCCAGCTTGAGAATAGTGACCTTCAGGCCGCGTGCCTCCAGGATGGCTGCCAATGAGGCAGACGCAATACCTTTGCCCAAAGAGGACACAACACCGCCGGTGACGAAAAT
>NZ_JAXMOY010000021.1:0-51473 GCF_034669625.1 Marinobacter sp. | reverse complement strand
CATTGGCGAGGGTGATACTGATGATCTGTTCGGTGGTGCCACCTTCGTCGTCGGTAACCGTGACAGTGAACTGATCGGAACCAAACCAGTTGGTATCAGTCGGCGTGAAGGTCCAAGCGCCGGTTTCGGCATCAATGGTGGCGGCTCCATTACTCGCTGCGCCCGTGACACTGAAGTAATTGCCGTCAGTCAGGCCATCGACATCGGTCGCATCCAAATCACCGGACACGGCATCACCTTCGTTACCGGTGAAGCTGGTATCGCCGGTAATGACTGCCGCATCGTCCACGTTCGCCAGGGTGATACTGATGATCTGTTCAGTGGTGCCACCCTTATCGTCGGTGACCATGACCGTAAACTGATCCGTGCCAAACCAATCTGGGTCGTTGGGTGCGAATTTCCAAGCCCCGGTCGCTGAATCAATCTTCGCGACTCCATGGGTAGCTTGGATGGTCACCGTGAAATACGAGCCATCGTTCAGACCTTCCACATCAGTAGCGTTGATATCACCGCTCACCGTATCGCCTTCGTTACCACTAAAACTGGTGTTTCCGCTGATTAGTGCTTTATCGTCTTTACCAGTGATAGTGACTGAGACTACCTGGGTTGAACCATCAGCACTGGTAACGGTGAAGCTATCACTCAGGTCTTCTCCTTCGCCCAAAGCTTGTACGGTAAAGTTCGAGTTATCGAGGCTGTACGTCCAGTTACCGGCATTGTCGAGATCGACAGTGCCGTAGCCACTGGTCGATGCCGCTGACGACTGTGGAATGAACACCGCTTCACCATCATCGGTATCGCTAATGGTCAGCGTACCGCTGTCCGTCAGGCTACCGTCTTCGCTCACCGCAGCCGCGGAATCCCCACTAATCACCGCGGCATCGTTGGCACCCGTAATGGTGATGACCTGGGTTTGTGTGGCGCCGTCATCACTGGTGAAAGTGATGGTATCTGAAAGAGTATCGCCAGCCGCCAAGGCCTGCACTGCAGCGTGGCTGCTATCGAGTGAGTAGGTCCAGTTGCCGCTGCCATCCACTGCGACCAAGCCGTAGTTTGCGGTGCTGCTGATCAAGCTACCTTCACCAGCATCCGGATCGGTGATGGTGACGGTGCCAGCTGCCGTATTGTTTCCAACGTCGTCTTCGGTTACTGACGTGTCTGTAGCGGTCACGTTGATGACGGCAGCATCATTCGTACCTGTTACCGTAATCGTTACTGTCGCAGCATTCGAATCCACCATGCCGTCGTTGGCGGTATAGCTAAACGTATCCACCGCAAACTCACCGGCACGAAGGTAATCAAACATGCCATTGGGATCGTAGGTGAAACTACCATCGGGATTGAGCATCACTAGGCCAAGCGTGCTCGTGGTATCTAGGTTGGTTGCGGTAAGGGGGTCGGATTCGACATCTATGTCGTTGGCCAAAACACCGTTAATTGCTGCGACGGAGGTATCAAGTACAGCATCTTGGGTAGTCTGATAGCCACGCCACGCGGGCTCAGAGGCAGGCGCATCCAAACCTCCGAGAGTTCCGTGGTTGGCAAAAGTAGACTGATCTGTAACGGTGGTGCCAGCGCCTTCGTCGAATCGCCAGTTGCCTACCAGGCCGACTTCATTTCCTGCCAGCAATCCATCCAGGTTTTGTTGAATTTCGGTTTCTGTTCGGGTTGTATCCCAGATTCGCACCTCATCGATGAGGCCACTGAATCGTTGATCTGTGGAGTTCTCGCGACCACCAATTCTCAGTTCGTCGAAGGCTGGGTATACGTCGCCTATCGCCCCCGATCGGCTGAACGTATCAACCAATAGGCCGTTGACATAGGTTTTTACCTCACCTGCAATTCCATCGTAGGTAACAGCGATGTGCGCCCACTCACCAGGCTCAACGAAATAACCTGTGTTGTGCCACCCCCAAGTCGGCGTGGTGTCAGCAATGGCCCACTTTATTTCCCCTGTATCGGCGGTAATACCAATTTCGTATTCACCCTCCTTGCCAACAATGATCTGAGATCCAGTGCCAGACCCGCTATGATTGATCCATGCCTCCATTGTCAGGTGATCAGTCATTACCAAACTGTCGCTGTGCGGGACGACGACGTAGTCATCCACTCCGTCAAACGACAGTCCGACACGATCATCCTGCGCGACCGGCGCATCGTTG
The DNA here is from genome assembly GCF_034669625.1 of Marinobacter sp. Lineage (GTDB taxonomy): Bacteria > Pseudomonadota > Gammaproteobacteria > Pseudomonadales > Oleiphilaceae > Marinobacter. Next base: position 49,311 of record NZ_JAXMOY010000021.1, on the reverse strand, counting down.
ACCGGGCTGAGCGTAATAGTTATTTCCTGCTCTGTCGTCCCGCCCTGATCGTCAGTCACCGTCACGATAAAGCTGTCTGTGCCAAACCAGTTGCTATCCGCAGGCGTATACGCCCAGGCCCCCGAGGTCTCACGGATGTCTGCCGTACCGTATGCGCCTTGCGAACTGACGGTGTAGTATGTCCCGTCGGTCATGCCGTCAGCGTCTGTCGCAGAGAGGGTTCCGCTGACAGCGTCACCCTCGTTGCCGCTGAAGCTGGTATCGCCGGTGATCACCGCATCACGATTGAAACTGACCGTTTGAATAACGTCGGGGTTATCACCCCCATCGCCATCTCTTAACTCAAAACGGATCTGGCGGTCGGTGGTATCAGGGGTACTCGATTGGTTTTCATAGAGGATATTTCTTACCAAGGCCTGGACCGCGTCGGAAGTCGCATCTGCATTAAGCGTTACGGTGAGTAACCCCAAGCCAGTGCCATTAGAAGTCGCCCCTATAACGACTCCGCTGTATGTCACGGAGCTACCTGAAACACCGATTTGGCCTACCCCAGCACCCTGATTTCGGATGCTCAGAACATCATTGGATGTGCCGGTACCTCCGAAGAACCCAATTCGCAAGTCACCACCGGCAAAGTTCACCGAATCGACATCGCTGACCGTCGCGTTAGCATCGATAACAACAGCGCCCTCGCCCGGTGCGTATGTTGCTGGGGAGCTGGGCAGTGTGACCACGGGGTTATCGTTAACCGCCGTTAGCTGGATCACCTTGGTGGTCACGTTAGAGCTATCCACCCCGTCATCAAAACTGAAGGAGATGGTGCGATCCAGCTCGCTGGGGGTATCGCTGCCGTTATAAAAAGTGACACTTTGCAGCGCCGCTTCAAACTCAACTACGGTCGCGGTTTGTCCACTGATTACGCTCAGCGTCAGTTGGTTACCAACCAGATCACCCTCAATCTTCGCAGTATTGGTGAAGCCAAGAACATCGTCGGCAGTGTAATTGCCCGTAATTCTCACTACGCCTACATACTGATCTGAAGGATCAGCACCATCGAAACCGTCCGGATCTTCTAGGGTTATACCGGGATCAACAACTACTGCGGATTGTTGCTCGGTATAACTGGTTTCGCCGGCGGATCCTGCCACTAGCGGCGCTTCGTTAACAGCATTGACAATTAAACTGGCGGCATTGCTATCGGAGGAGAATGCGGTGCTACCGCCTCCCAGCCCCGTATATTGAATCTGAACATTGTCGATAGATAACTGGTTATTTCCAGCGCCAGTTACTCCATCGGAGACGTAGAAACGAACCTGCGTGTTTGAGCCAACATAAGCACTTATGTCGAGTGTGAGGGTGTCACTACCTTGGTTCGTACTTGCATCAAATATCACCAGAGTGTCGAAGGTAGCACCGCCGTCTTTCGAAACCTGAGCAAAAAGCTGGGCAGAACTCCCTAGTCCGTTATCGTAGGAAAACGAGAGGGTCGCACCGGTCGCTTTTTCAAGGTTAACTTCACGGGTAATACTATCCCCTTGGTTGGCGACCTGGATCTTCAGCTCATTCCCCGAAACACTGAACCGACCATCTTCTGCCGGGTTAGGCTTAGAGCCGCTTCCATCGACTTCGACCCAGTCAGTACTCCAAACGTTCGTGCCATCGCTATTGCTATAAGAGACACTGCTGAATTCATCCCGCACGACCCATAAACTTTCCTCGATCGCTATCGAGCCGCCATTGGCACCGCTGGTCTGGTCCCAGGCATAGAAGGTAATTCCGTTGATGACCGTACCGTTCCAATCCGCATCAGGCACGAATCGCACTAGCGTGTTCACATCGGCAGCCAGCAAACGCGCAGCCGAGGAGCTTGGCGAGCCAAACGCCGTCCAGACACCACCGCCATTAGTGGTGTACTCCCAAGTACCGTTGGTGTTATCGACCCCAACCACCGCAATACCTGCACTCGACCCACTATCGGCATCGGACACCTGCCCGGCGATCAGGTCCGAGACAAGAGTGCCTGAGTTATTAAGATCGTCTTCGTTGATCGGATTAAGGTCGTTAGCTCCGGTAAGTTCAGGCGCACTGTTACCGTTAGCGATCACGACATTCGCAGCAAACTCCGAGGTATCTCCATACGCAAGCTGGTCATCACTGCCCACCTGCCCGGCATCATCAATTCTGGTAGCCGTTGCAGTAACGTAATCCCCTTCGCTTAACGTAACGCCGCCTAGAATTACATCAGTGAAACTGCCATCGCCGTTAACATCCGTGGTTACTTGCGTGCTTCCCAAAAAGAAGCGCCCTTCGCCATTGGTTGAATCCTGAGTTCCGACCGTATTACCAAAAAACTCGACTCTGTATCCGGTGCTTACACCATTGGCGTCGAGAGTCCCACTCAGAGTTAGGTTCGTACCGGTAAGGTCTGCCCTGGTAATGATGGGGTAATTTTGAAGATTATTAGCACCATCGCCGGAGTCGTTACCGGTCACACCACTGGGGCCTAAATCTATTCCCAAGCCACTATTGGAATGGATCTGGTTGCCAAGCACTTTATTGCCACTGCCGTTTAAAACATTGACACCATCCAGCGCATTGAAGGCAATGAGGTTTCCAGCGCCTGTTTCGGTGCCGCCGATCAGGTTGCCTGTTGCACTTCCCTGGATTTCAATACCGTCATCACTGCGGTTGCCGCGATCCAGCGTGCCGCTTGCGTCGGTGCCGATGTAGTTACCCTGAAAGATATTATTTGAGGTGTTGACCTCGATGCCTTCGAAATTATTAGAGATGACGTTGCGCGCTGAAGCGGTAGTGCCGCCTATGGTATTACCTGAGCCTGAAATGATCGCGATACCAACATCGGCATTACCTGAACCGGAAACACCGTCCGGATCCAAGCCAATGTAGTTCCCCTGAATGAGATGTGCGGTGACTCCTGTGCCAGCAATGTTAATACCTTCATCGCTGGCGTTGGTGATCACGTTGCCCTCGTTAGGGCCAGCGCCTCCAATTGTGGCATGGGAGCCGATCAACTCAATGCCATCATCACCGTTACCAACGCCCGTTGAACCAGCGCCTGACGTTCCGATCCAGTTGCTGGTGAACGTCAGGTGGTCGGCGCCTGCCCGAACGAGAATTCCGTCTCTTGTGAACCCGGTTATCATCATGCCTCGGACAATACTGTTGTCCGAGGTGGCCGAAAAACTGAGGCCGTCGACATTATTTCCCGCAGCACTCCCATCAATACGAATCACAGGTGTCCCGGAGAAATCCGGTTCGGAAGTACCGTCAATCACCAAAGTATCGGTAATTGTGGGCAAGGCACTGCCAAACTCAATGGTGTGCGCACCATTGGCCAAAGCATCGGTGATATTGAACCGAATCACATCGGAGACATCGCCGTTGGGTGTCGCATTTGCCGCTGTGATGGCCTCACGCAACGATATCTTGCCATCGGTGCCTTTATTGAGGAGCAAGGCTTCAATGGAGGATGTGTCACCATTGACCTCATCACTGGTGGTATCGACTGTCAGTTGACTGTAGTTATATAGCGCTAGAGCATAAGGACTTTCCTGATTTGGTTGGCCAGTCGATGGATCGGTTTCCGGAGGAACAGGTGCCTCCCAGTTATTCAAGCCGACGTCACTACCGTCAAAGAACATAGTTGCGGTGCCTGCGGTCGTGCCCATACCGGTGGAAGTCAGGCTCAGCACGAAAACATCATTCATGTCGACCGCTAGGCTATTGCTGCCGACACCGGACACATTGTCATCTACGTTTAACGTCGCGAGGATATCGCCTTTGGCCAGTGACTGACCGCCTATGGTGGTCGCGGCCTCGATCACTTCAATTCCACGCAGTCGATTCGCATCAATACCCAGATCACTGAGATCAATCAACGGTGTCACCGTGCCAGTGGTGGTAGCGCCAACCCCCGTCGGTACAAACAGATCAATAGATGTGGTTGTGGATGTTTCCGCAATGAGCAAAAAGCTGCCAGCAGCAATGTCGGTGCCACCAATGGTGGTGTCCTGTTCGATCAGGGTGACACCCTTAAGATCGTCATCGACCGCACCCTTAAGCAAAACGGAGAACGTTCCTGCGCTGTAATCGTTGAATGCATTCGGACGAAATACCAGAAGATCCTGATCCTCTACCAGCATATCCAAACCGGTAGATGAGTATGTGCCACTGATCGTCTCGTCCTGTAAAAAGGAAACCAGCACATCACCGGCTTTTAAATCGAAGGTGCCATTGGCGCCACCTACGGTCATATCCTGCGAGACGAAATGCAGCGCCCCGGCATCGACTGTATCGAGAGTGAAGTTGTCAAAGTCGATAACCATCGATAAGTCGCCGGCAGTTGGATCGCCGTGATCCAGCGATGCGCCCGAAAACTCAAGTACCTGCCCTTCTGTCCAACTATCCAAGCCATTAGCGCCTGATGACGCAACATTGGAGTCGGTGCTCAACCACAGCATCGGTGACAAACTGCCCTGCCAAGTCGCCTGAACTTGCTCACTGAACGCAATCTGCGCATCAATCTGGCCAACGCTGTACTCCAACGCCCAATCGCCGCCCAAATCTGCACTGCCCGTTAAATCATCCGACGCAGCAATATCGGCACCCGTTAAGGTTGCGATGCGATCGATCAGGGCTTGTCCGTTCTCTGAGGCCGCCAGATCGCAACCATAAAAAAGAATATCGGCATCGGCAGTCAGGTGCTCGGTCCAGGATTGCAGCTGGGCTTGATAAGCAGCGAGATTCTGGTTATTTAGCTGTGTATTACCAAGGTCAACAGCGCCGTCCTCACCGTGGGAGATCAGGTGAACGGCATCGATTGATTGATAGCCTTGCAGGGCGCCGGTGATCTGCTCAACGCCATCACTGGTATTATCGAGCAGGATCACGTTAAAACGGCGACTGTCATCGCTGCTGGATAACAGATCGTCAACAAGTTGCTGGTAATCCGGGGTGTCGGTATCCACAAATACCAACTCAATACGCGGGGAGACTTCTGCGAGCGGAGGTGCAGCTTCGCCCTCTTCGGTTATGGGGTCTGCTATCGCGGCATCTGCTTTCTCTTTGTGCAGCTGGGCGGTCTGTTTTTCCAGAACGGCGGCAGTGTCATCCAGCAGTGAGGCCAGGGAATCATCTGCGGCGGGGTTATCAACGGCTCCGCCAAACAGGTCGGCGGAGAACATCATTCGGGGTTCGAGAGCCTCGATGATTGGCGCGGTGCGTTTTTTCGATTTCCTATCCATGAGGCGCCTTACTCCATTTACTTTTCTGCTTCGCTGACGCTGCTTAACGGCCCGCCAATTCAGGATAACAAGCCATTGGCTCGAAGGTGGCCGCCGATGCGATGGAAGCGGCAATACTTTGTAGCTGGTCAGGGCTGTTCACCTCGGCTGTTAAGGCCACATCCAGCCAATATTGCTCAGTGTCTTTTCTATGAGGCAGAATTTCAGTAGCAAACCCCTTCTGCGCGAGCATTTCCTGGCGCTTATTAGCGAATTCAAGCTTGCGAAAATACCCCAGCGCCAAACGCCCTTTGCTTTCCCCTTGTGCTAGAACGAATCGGTCTGTAATGCCGGCTTGGTCAAGGCGGGCGAGTAACGGTTTCACCTCTTCAGGGGTCGCAGCCTCAGCCGCCAGCACCCGGTACCCTACAACGACGCTTTCGCTATCAGCCCGTAGCAACAGGCTTTCACTTCGTTGTTCAAACTCTTCGGCTAGCAGCGCTGCGGTACTTTCGTCCACAACCGGTCCAACGCTATAACAACGTTCAATTGGAGCCTTACTCGCCACTTTGTCGGCAACTGAAATAGCCTCGTCATCAGCCACCTGCGGGGGTTCAGCCGGTAACTGCGGTAAGAATTTCAATTGGCACCGTAAACCGGCAGGTATGGTGTATTCAGGATTGGGAAGGCTTAAACGAACACCGTATGTGCCGCTGGCAGCATCGGCCACACGATCAACACGCTCTACGGTTGCCCGATAGGTTTCGGAGTTCGCCAATCCCGTAGTTACGTCCGCCTGCATGCCCGGGACAATGCGGCCCAGATAGTCCACCGGCACGATAACTTCCACATGAAGGGGGTTCAGCTGAGCAACACGAGCCACAGGATCGTCTTCCACAAACTCACCTACCGATTTGAAGCGCTCCATGACCACACCATCAACCGGGCTGCGGATACGACGCTGTTCCAAAACCAACTGCGCACGACGGTATTCAAGTTCAGCAATCGCCTTAGAATCTTGCTCTTGCTTCACCTGCAATTCTGCGATGCGGGTTTCGGTGTTGGTTTTATCCCATTCATGCTGGGATATTGCCGATTTGCGTAAAAGTGCCTGCTCTCGTTTTTGAGTGAGCGTGCCGAAGCGGGCGCTTTCCTCACGTAATTCAATGGCCGTATTCTGATTGGCCCGAGCTCTGGCAAGCTCCAGGGAAGCTCGCTCTACACTTGATTCAAGCTCAACAATGACGGCGCCTTTTTTAACCAAGTCACTGCGATGGACATGAATCGCATCCACAACCCCGGGGACAATACTTCCCACGTCAACGATTTCGCTAGGCTCCATGACGCAATCCTGCACCGGAATTCCATCATCCACGTCTTCCGTCAAATACCCGTTGGCCTGAACTCGTCCAATAAACAAAACTATGAGCGCCAGCAGCGATAACGTCCGTGTGTTCATTCTCATAGATAAACTCTTAAACAACTTTTGAATGGATGTTGAATCAACGCCCTTCCTACTCCTCCCAACTCACCGCTCTCGAAAGACCGGCATGTACTTAAATATGGCACAACTTTGCCTTTCCACAAGATCACAACGAGAGCCGACTTAACAACAGCTGGCGACCATTCCTTAACCATTGGCTGGCCAACGGCTCAGCGCCATGATCAAAGCGCACATATGCTCGCTCGCCCACGCCCGCCAATTCCAGATTCAAGGGCAGTGACAAGTCCACATGAAAGACTTCGTTGGCCGCCGTTGTTCCACCGTTATCGCTCATTTTCACAGCGATGTTTCCTCCACCAGCCGTCCCCAAAGCACGGCTGGGCAAAACCGTACTGCCCCCAGGAGTCTGGCGGCCAATATGCGCTGGCACCGTTTCACTCAGCCGCTCAGCGAAACGGACTTCGACCTGATCCACCTGCTTGCTCACCAAGCCTATTTTTGATTGCGGCACGACTGCCCTCACTATCATGCTTTCTGGGCTAATCACATATCCGATTACCTCACCCTTGCCCAGATAGCGCCCCACGAAACGGCTTTCATCAGGCAACACAAAGACACCAGACACTTGGCTACGAACGATCAGAGAAGCTTTCTGTTCTCTTAGCGCGTCCAGCTCTGCGTCAACCGATTGCAGCTCTGCATTCGCCATTTCAGACTGCACCCGCCGTTTCATGCGCTCTGCGGCCATTCGAACGCTCAACTCTCTGCGGCGCGCTTCCAGCTTGGCAATGTGCGTTTCCAGCGACACCGCACGCATTCGGATCACAGGCGTATTAGCCTTTACGGAAGTACCCGGTTCCACCAGCACTTCTTCCACGAAGCCTTCTGCGCCGCTGTACAGGACGGCCTGTTGTTTCACCCAGACAACCCCCTCCGCATGGCTGGTTAAAGAGACCGGCACCAGCAACAAACCGGCACACACACTACCAATCATTAAGGCTGATACGGCCATAGCTCGAGCCCGCCGACCGGCCAGCTGCCGACCTTCAAGCAAGAAACGGGCTCCTCGATAGAGCGGCAGTAAAAGCTGCATGCCGACAGCCCATACCCCCAACGCCACTCCGATAAAGAGATACTCTTCCGCCAGAAAGAGTACGATCACAAACAAAATAAACAGCCGATACAAAAATGCGGCCAAGCCATAAACACCAAACCAGACCGCCTCACCCTCTGCCGTTACCGGCGACCTTGCGGATTGCATCCCGAACAGATACCGCTGGATCAGATAGAGATAGTAGCGGCTGGCACGGGTGTACAGGTTTGGGATTTCGGCGAGATCTTGCAAAACGTAGTACCCATCGAACCGCAACAGAGGATTGGCGTTAAACAGAAAAGTCGATACGGTGCCAATCAACAGCGCATTAAATGCAAGATCGCGCACCAAGCCCGGCTCAACCGCCAACCAAACGAATAACGCCAAGGAAGCGATGAACAGCTCCACCAGCACGCCCACCGCTCCGACCAAAGCCCGCTTATATTTGTCAGCAACCTCCCAGGCTGCAGAGGCATCCACATACGGAACGGGGGCAAGAACCAAGAGGGTAATGCCCATCTCATGCACTTCCCCGCCCCACATCTTGACCGTAAAAGCATGGGCAAATTCGTGAATAACCTTAATGACGATAAAGGTCATCAGCATCAGAACGAGATTGGCGGGCAAAAGAACATCGGCGTTAACCGACGCGCTGATTTCCGGAATATTCGCCACGCCCAAAAGTCCGGCAAACCCCACAACCAAAAGCCAGATAGCAACGCCCACTGGAGAAAAAGCAGGGCGCACCCACGGAACAAAGCGATTCAGAATGGCGTCTGGGTCCAGCAAGGGAATCCGTATCGCCAGTGGGTTCGTGACCGCTCGTTGCATACGAATGCGGCGATCGTTCTGGAAACGGTTAAAAAACTCTTTGGCTTCGCTCGGCAATTCACTTCGCAGTAAATCCATCGCAAACAGTTGCGTCAGGATCAATACGATGTCGTCTTTGGTTGGTGCCTCATCGCCGAGAACAACAAGGGTTTTATTGAAGATCTCTTCGACACTGTGTTCGCCATCGAGGCGGCCGATAAACTCATAGGCCGAGTCATTGAAACGAAGATGGCGCCCGCTGGTCTGATCACGCAGAAGATACCAGCGCTCGCCACGGTACTGCCGAGGATAGGTTTGCACGTGCTTGCGCAACCGAGGGCTCAGCTTTGCAAGCAACGGCCAATTTGGGTTTGCGGAGGTATCTGTCATGTTTGCCGCTACCAACCGGCTGTCCACAGCCAGAGACGAATCCGGTTAACGGTTGAGTGGGTCCAATTCCAGAGCAAACTGTGCTGTCCCATATCAACCTTGGCTACGCCTCTCATACCAGGGCGCAGTGATGATTCCGGCTCATCCAGTGAGGCTTCCACCCGAAAGAAGTTTCGGTTGTCTTGGGAAATAGCCACTGGCACCACTTGATCAATAACAAAACCGAAGGTCGTTCCCGGCATCGCAGCAATGACCAAGTGCCCTGCCTTTCCTTTTTCCAGCCCGGCCGCGTTTTCTTCATCGACCTCCAACACCACCCGGTAGCTTTCCAGCGGCGCAATCTCATACAGCACTTGCCCTGTTTCGACCGGAGCCCCTAAAGACTGGCTGAGATCGCCACTCACCACCACGCCATCAAAGGGTGCATGCAACTCCGTTCGTTTTAGTTGTTCCTCAACCAGCCGTATTTCAGCACTTACCTGATCCAACTGTGCCCGCAGCACACTGAGTTCAACCCTTTCACGCTTGGCCAGTGCGTCCTGATATTCAGCACGAACTTTGTTGTACTCGCTCTGCCACTTCTGGCGCTGGAGCTGCAGGTCACGGTCATCCAACACCGCAATCAGCTGTCCAGCTTCAACCAAATCACCGGCCCTCACCTCAGCCTGCTTAACGTAGCCATTTTGTGGCGCCGCCAAGACTTGACGAACAGCACCTTCGATACGGGCCGTCGAGGTCATCTCATAGGTTCCCTCCACCACAGAAAGTAACGCCAACACCAGCAAAGCCGACAATACGCCCACTTTTGACTTCAAATAACCCGTTCCGAACACACTTGCAGCCATCCCTCTAAGCGCCTCGACACCTTTGGACAACGACGAGCGCTCCTCTCGCTGTTTTAACTCCAAGGCCGGGCCCGCCAGGTTGGCTAACGACTGACACAAGGCGATCGTTGCTTTTTCAAAGGGCTCGTTTCCCGAACGCTCCAGGGTAATTGCACCAATAATGTGGGTTCGACCTCGCAGCGGAATGGTGCAAATAGCCATAGCGTTGTGATGCTCAGCCAATTCGACATGAGCCCGAGAGACGGCGGAATCCCGTACTTTAATCGAGGGATAAACCATGGTGACTCTTTGATCCACCGCCTCCTCCATGGCCGCTTCAACTTTTCGGACAAGCTGGGTGCGAGAATCAAAGCGGGCCATATGAGAAATCGCTTGAAGACGGATGGGCAAACCGCACCGAAATCCGATACTGACCCGCTCACAGCCAAAGTGCTCGGCCAACTGATTCACCGTTTCAATGGCTGCTTCATGAGATGAGGAGTGGCCGAGAATGGCCGTCATTGCGGTTAAAGAAAACGCTCCAGCTTGCTGATCTGCTGCGAGCTGCTGTTGGAGCAGAGTTTCCATCCACAGGCCGCCCCATTGCAGCAGCTGCAAGACTGCGCGCTGCTGGGCCTCGGAACGAGGCGAAATCATCACAGCAACAACCGCTACCGGCTTCTGATCGACCAACAATGGACAAGCAAGCAATTCACATGCACGCTGTTTTTCAGGGCCATAGTGCTGGTGTGAGCGCACGACACCTCTGTTTTTGAGGAGCGCCTGGTTAGCGGTTTCTATCAGAAGGGATTCGCCGTCACCCACTTCGGGCCAGATCGACAGAGCTTGCCCTTGTCGCTGGGCGTCCGCCGGCAAATAAAGTGCCCCACGAATAATCCCCGAAATCATACGACACTGCCACGCCAGCCAGCGGTGCCCCATATCGGCTGACAAAGAGGAAGTATTCGTCGAGTTTCGTCCAGATTCCGAGAGGCTTTCACCCTCTCGTTTTAAGGCCGCCACCTCGACAGGTCCATCAACATAAGAATCTGATGGCTTATCTGAACCAAGGGGCGGTGTGACCAGCGAACGGTTTGACATAGGGTGGCTCTTGAAGTGCAGTCCTTCGCATATGCCCTTAAAACTAGCACGAAGCCACCCTATCGCCAGTTATCGAGTGTTATTTTTTGTACGAGTTTCGAGCACCAAGTGGCCAATCAGGGGCATATCGCCGACGAACCCGCCACTTCGACGACACCGCTGACACCTTCCCAAGCTCCGCCCGGCTTCGCCACACCTTTGGTTCTTAGGCGATAAGTCCCAGGCTCCAGATTCCTTGGCAACTGCCAGCTCACCGTCGCTTCCGATGCGCCTGTATACGGCAACTCAATCGTAAACGGCGGTAAGAACTGCGGATGCCAGGTGTATAAAAGATTCGGGGCACGATCAGTTGCCACCACTGTCCAGCTGCCATCGCTCTGAAGTTGCTCTGCATAGGCATAGCTGTCGTTCAGCATCAGATCATTGCGCGGGTGACTGGCCTGAAACCGGGCAGAGACTTCATCGCCGGGAGCAGCTACAGCAGGCACATCCTCAAGTAGCGTACCGAAAGCCTGCTCACCCGGGCTGTCACTCGGAATATAGGGTGGTCTGCGCAGCACAGGGGTCACCTCGGGCAGATCGGGCCCAACGGGCAAAACGGTGCCGCGGACCATGGAATCCGCAAGTTTCCTGAGTTCTTGGCTCACTGCCGCCAGGCTCCAGGGGCCAAACGCCGTTGAAGCACCTTCATACTGCTGACTGGCGTACTCTTCACGCGTGGTCAAGTAATGGATATAGCCATTCACAAGGCCAGCTATGACCACTGTATCGACACCCACCGGCGCCAGCTCTTCCAGCACCATCTCCCGCAAGCGACGGGCAGACATGGTCGTGACTTCCCAAGGCAAGCCTACCAATGCCAGATTACCAAGCCGGAATATCTGTAATGGATGAACCGCCGGTTCGAAATTAGACGTCAAACCGATCAACCCCGTCACCTTATTCGCCAAACCACCGGCAATTTCCCCAAGATTGGTTGGGAGCAAGACTGGCTTTTCGGCGTGACACCCCATACCCAACAACGGCAAATGCTGCACGTTACACAGCAGAAGGTCGCTTACCAGATTCACTGGCATAGCCATATCGGTCAGCCCCGCGAAGTCCGCAGCGGCACTGCGCAGCAGATCTGGCGAGACACTGCAGGTCAGACCTTCCTGACTGATGGGCCCTGGGCCATCTTCCGCACCGGCTGGGAACGAAACTCCTAGGGCAGCATTACACGTTTGTTTAGGGGCCACATCCAATTCTGGTGCATGTTCAAGCCGAGAAAGAACCTTCGGGTCTGTAACAGTGACTTTGTTCATCTGCACATGCATCAGGCGATAATCCACGCCACCCGTTAACGGCAGACCTTCCTGCCAAAGTTCCAGCGCACGAGCCAGCTGTTTGGTACCGGAAATGGCGTTCGAATCCATCGGCGTTTCACCGCCACCACGTCGCGGGTCGGGATGCGGAAACTCATTGATGAAAATGTTCGGAGAAGCATCGCCCTCATCCGCTTGGGCGAAAGCCGCCACGAAGCTGTCTTTGCCCGGATCCGTCCGGTACTCCGTTACCATGATTTCTTCGAAACCGAGCGAGGCAAAGCCTTTCACATCGGAGCTGACGTAAGGCACTTCCGGCCCCATGACCGTCGGATGTACACCAAACCAGTTAATCACACCTACGGCGCTGCCATTCTTGCGGCGCAGATTGAGCTGCACCATGGTTTTGGCAACATCCACCTCCTCGCCTCGGATATTCAGGTACTGCTGCCGTTCGTGTTCCGGGTTCATCGCGTAAGCCGGGCGCGAACGGTTGATATTAGTGTTTAACAACTCCCCCACAGCCATTTCGATGGGGGCGGTTTGGTTATTGGCTTCTATGTTCTGATGGGCACGACCGATAGCATCGACAATGCCATTCACGATGGTGTCGTACACCAAGGAGTCGAAGCCTAAGTGCAGCGCGTTCCCGGCTTCGTGGTGTGCGTAGCCAGCCGGCCCATTATGGGTGTGAGTGGCCGACAACATGAGGTTGTCAGCGGTATATTCAGCCGCCAGCTCCGGGTGTTCCGCCAAAGCGTTAAGAACACCATTACGGATAGAACCCCACATCAAGCCGATGTCGGCCGATACAAACATCACGCGTTTTTCGTTACAGGGCGACTCCAAGGCAAACGCCCGAGCATACTGACGCTGGTGAAGGCCATGCATCACTTGCCCAGTATCTTCCCAGCCCGCACCACTTTTAAGGGCCACGGGGCCGGTAATATCCGACAACCCACTGCCAAAACGAAACTCCTGGTTATTAGCGCACGATCCTGTCGGCACCTCAGCACGAGCGCTCTGCGTTTCAAGACCCGCCGAAGGTGCATCCAAACCAAGCCCCACATCTCGCAGCGGGCTGTCTATCACGCACTGCGCCAGTTCAGGATTTGCAAAGGGTGTCGCACTTATCTCCGTTTCGATCGGGGTACCGGGGTTTTTATGGTCATTCGCCGATGGTGCAGCTTCGGAACTGTTTTGGTCGCCGCCACAAGCCACCAATAACACACTAGCAAGCGCCAACCCGAAATAACGGGACACTGAACGATATTTATTGTTTTTCATGAGGGTTCCTGTTGATCATTGCCAATGCTGCAGTTGTCAGAACGACGTCGACCAGCCAACCGGCACACTGCCTTCGCGGATACGTTGCGGATGGTCTCCCACATCCACTCGAACCACTTCCTCGGCCCGCTCGATATTGATCACCGACATTTGATCGGTGCCGCTCCAAGAAACGAAACAGTTCTCGCCGGCAACATCTCGAGTGATCCAATAAGGTTTTTCACCCAGACCTTCCAACAATTCATATTCAAACGTTTTACGATCAACAATCGCCACGTAGTCGCTCATGGTGCCGGCAACACATAGCTTTTCATCGCCGCCACCCATCGAGATTCCGTGGTGCGCTGAATCGTTCACGTAAAGTTCGATTGGCATGTCCGGAACCCGGTTCGGAAGATTGGCGACTCGCGTAATTTTGTCGTTGTTCATATCGTATTCGACAAAACCATGAAAGAAGGAAAGCTGGAAGTAGAAGAACTGCTCATCTTCAGTGTGCGCCATTGGGCGAATGGCTGGGCTCATATCCGGGTAACCCGCTTCCGCGAGCTTTTCACTGATATCGAAGCTTTTAATGTCTTCCCAGGTTTCCGTGTCAACCACTTTGAAGATGCGTTCACCCTTAGTACTGGTCAACACGCCACGATCCGCTGGCGTGAACACGTGTCCGATACTGGCGTGATAGATCTTCTTGCCGTCTTTCGAGTAGACATTTTCGTGGGGTGAATTACCGGTTGGGAAACTCGCTTTTTCTTCACCGGTCCACACATCAAGAATATGCACTACCTTGCCTGTCGAGGCGGACACCGCAACCTCGCTACCATCCGGCGACAATGCCATGTGATCAGAGCGAAGTCCCTCTACTTCAAACCGCCACACAATGTTGTTGGAGGCAATATCAATGGCCACAACATCCGCAAAACTAGGGCGCGAAACGATTAACAGCTCTCCGTTCCGAGTGCTGTACATGTCGTCTACGTATTGGTTGTGCCCCTCCCCGATCAACAATGCAATGCCATGAAACGCAACCAATTTGATTGGATTAGCACGAATCTCTTCCATCCGCTCTTCTTTGTCCAGGATACCATTGATACGGCCAAGCTTGACGTAGCTTTCGCCATCAATTACATCAATGACGCCATCCCAGTTGCTGCCGACAAACACCACAGGCGTGGCACCGCCCTCAACCGGTATCGTTACTGAGGATTCGTGATCAGCTTGTGTTTGTTCCTCTGGGGGCTGGGCCGAGATGGCCCCATCATTTTCGCCGGAGCTTTCACTCTCGCCCATGCAACCGGACAGGATCAGCGCCATCAAAAAAGGGACAAGGGGTGCGGCTAAATGCATCGAACGGGCTCCATATTGCTCTCTATTATTTTTCTTTGACCACGCCACAGCGAAAACATGACAATCAGTCGTATTGCATTATGGATACAGCACCCTATTTTCGGCTATGGCAAAAATGACTGAGCGGCCGGCAAAAACGTCAACTCGGCTAAAAAAGCCCCTTCGCTCAACCTTCGGACAAAACTCAGGAACTGCTATCCTGCTTTATAAACAACGTTGCACCACTGGAGAGGACTATGGACGAGAGCGAAATTCCCTTGCTGGATATGGTCATTCGCCTTCTTGCGGCCGTCGGGCTCGCCTTTGCACTCGGACTGGAACGAGAATTAAGAGGGAAACCGGCAGGACTTCGATCTCACATGCTGGTATCGCTTGGGGCTTGCGCTTTCATCATGATGGGCATGCACATCTTACTCGCGACGGCAGAAGGCGACCCTTCCGCCAGCATAGATCCTACCCGCATCGTTGAAGGCGTTGTTGGCGGCATTGGATTTCTGGGCGCCGGTTGCATCATACAAAGCCGCGGCAATGTTCAGGGCATAACCACCGGTGCATCCATATGGATTGCTGGAGCCATCGGCGTGGCATGCGGGCTAGGCACTGTGGTTTTGGCGGGGTTACTGACGGGGTTTGCGCTGATCACCGTGATTGTTTTGGGGCACTTTGAGCGTGAAGTTATCGAGGATTAATCAAGCGGTAGCGCCAACTTAACGGTCTAAACGCTTTAATTGCCTTTCCCGCAGGCAATTCAGTCTGCGAGAAAAGCAATGCTATCTAATAGCTTGGTACAGAGAACCCTCGGCCACCTTAATTGCGCGTTGACGGACAAGGTGCCCCACAGGGTGCACACGCCGTTTCATCACGCTGGCTCAAGGCCGTTTCCACATTACCGTGGCCGGAATTGAACGCAAAGGTTGGACTCGTCAGGTGATCCGCGATAATCAATATCAGAATGATGCCCAGCATTACCAGAACGCGGGTTGGGCTATACGCTTTTTCCATATTTTTCTCCCGCATCAGTTAGGCAACCGGAACCAAGGCCGCAGGCGAATACCGACCAGAGACCCGGCGAATGCACAGGCAAACCAGATCCAGGCGTGCAAGCTGGCAGAGGCAATGCCCGAGAACAATGCCCCAATATTGCAACCAAACCCCAGCCGAGCACCATAACCCAACAGCAAACCACCGACCACAGAGGCCAAAAACTGACGCCCTTCCGGACGGTTACGACTGGCTTCGTTAAAACGGTTTGCCAAACCCGCAGCCAGCATCGCACCAAGAAGCAAGCCGAAATTCATGACCGAGGGTATGTTGGTGAGCAGCGAGTCTTTCAATGCCATGGCAGGATAATCCCAAGTCCAGAATTCAAACTGGGACATATTCACACCAACCACTTCCAAAGCTTTAGCGCCCCAGACGTTGAATGCAAACGTAATACTCCAGGGCGCGCCACCGATACCGAGGGTAAGTGCATTACCTGCAGCCAATATCAGAATCGCCCAAGTAAACGGCCAACGCCCGCTGATCAGTGTACGTAATACACCATGTTGCTGAGATTTCCAAAGCAGCTCGGCCCGTTCGAGATCGCCATGCGCTTTTCGTTCAATACGATTTACCCAGCGAGCAATAAAGCCCAAGCCCAGGAGTTGAACAATGATTGCGCCAGTAACTCCGAACGTATTCACCAAAGGCACCGGATCAAAGCCGGGCTGATCCAACCACCAAGGCAAATGGATCGAGCCCAGCACAGTGCCGGCCACAAAAAACACCAAGGTGATCACCATACGGATATTGCCCGCACCAACGGTGAACAAAGTCCCTGAACCACAACCGCCACCGAGCTGCATACCAAGACCAAAAATAAACGACCCGACCACGAGCGAGGTTCCGACCGGAGCCACCGCACCCACAAGCCCACCTTGACCGCTGTACAACATGGGCACCATGATCAGGGACGACAGGCCGAACAACATCAACTGAGCCCGCATCCCAGCGCCGCGCTTGTTCACCACAAAGTTCCGCCACCCGGCGGTAAATCCAAATGCACCGTGATACAGGGCAATCCCTAACACCGTGCCAATCACGAACAGGGCCACCATAAAGGGGGCGGTTTCAAGCCAAATCAAACCACCCACCAACGCGAAACCGGCCAGTGCGGTGGTTACGATAAATCGATCCACCTGCCAGCCAGGCTGTTTAAGCTCTGGCTGGAGAACTGCTGAATCCGTCATGAAAAGCTCTCTTGCTATACCGGTTAGTTAAAAAGGTCGAGTAGTTTACCAAGACCTTTCTTGGCGATTTGCATGGGGCGACTGCTGTCCTGAGACCACTCCGCCATGGAGCCGTCATACAGCGCCACTTCCTGAAAGCCTGCCATCTCACTCAGCACAAACCAGTCCGTAGCAGCCCAATGACCGGTATTGCAGAAGGCAATCGTGCGGGTTTGGGGATTGAGCTCGGCATCATTCACCTTCTCGGTAATGCTATCCTGATTCAGATAGAACACCTTGTCTTGCTCAGCAACAAAAGCGTGATGAGGTAAATTCCGTGCGCCTGGAATCGTTCCCGGAGCCTTGGCGGCTGGAGATTTTGTTTCACCACGGAAATAATCAGCAGGACGAGCATCCACCAGTTGCGCCTGGGATCCCCGAGCAACCTCGACTTCTTCCAAACTGGCAATCAGGTGTTCCTGAAGCTCCGCATTATATTGCGCCAATGGTAAGCGTGCGCCGCTTCCTTCCGCCAAGTCATACCCTGCGGCCATCCAACCCGCGAAACCGCCATTCAGAATGGTGACCGAACCGTGCCCCATAACCTTAAACGTCCAATACACGCGAGCGGCGCTGCCAAAATCCGTAGGGCCCGTGCCCGCAGGCACCAGAACGACTGTACTGTCGTTGGTAATTCCCAAGCTGCCGATCAGGCGCTCAAGAGAGCGTACCGGTGGCATCAGACCTGCTACGCCATTTCTCGATTCCCGCCAGCCATCGTCGGTATAGCTGCTGTAAACCGCGCCGGGAATATGGGCTTGCTCGAAGCTGCTGCGATCGCCACCACCATCAATGCCGGAACGAATGTCCAGTACCACCAGGTTGTTCTCATTCAGTCGTTCGCTTAACCATTGAGCGTCGACTAAAGCCGGTACGCGCGACTCTGCTCCCGAAGATAACCCACTGAGTAAACACAAAACACACAACGTCAGTAAACGCCGCATCACACACCTCCACACCAGAATTCGCTTTAATGTCTATTATGAATTCTTAAGCCTGCAATGGATAGCGTCCATCGAGCTTTCCAAAACTCCCTCAACATGTCGTTAACTGATAAGGTAAGCTCGAATTTAACGATCGCGTTGAATGGCTAACGACTGTCCACATTCGCTCGATACGCATGAGGATGCAGAATGCCCCATAAGAAGACCCCATCGATCATCGTATTCGATGTCAATGAAACCCTTCTTGACATTACGACTCTCGAGCCTTTGTTTGAGCGCATGTTTGGGAACCGCGACATTCTCAGAGAGTGGTTCGCACAGCTCGTTCTCTACTCCCAGACGATGACGTTGTCAGGCCTCTACACGCCCTTCAATAAGCTGGGCGCAGGTGCTCTGGAAATGACCGCCAAGATTCACCAGGTAACATGCACCGATGAAGACTTTGAAGAGTTGGGGGCGCGAATGCGCAAAATGCCGGCTCACCCGGATGTCATCCCAGCCCTCACCCAGTTGAAGGATGCGGGCTTTCGCTTGGTCACGCTCACCAATTCTCCTAGCAGTGCCTCACCGACGCCCCTGGATGAAGTCGGTTTATCCCATTTTTTTGAGCGCACGTTCAGCGTCGAGGCAACCGGCAAATTCAAGCCAGCCCCGGAAACCTATGAACACGTTGCACAAGAGCTCTCAGTTGAGACTGCAGATCTGTGCCTGCTGGCCTGCCACCTTTGGGACACAATAGGCGCACAAGCCGCTGGCTGCCAAGGCGCGTTTCTTGTCCGTCCTCACAATGCATTTTTACCTGCACCGCGCGTTCCGCAGCCGGACTTTATGGCATCGACACTGAACGAGCTGGCTGAGCAGATCATTAGAGGTTCCGCCGGAGAGGCCGCCAGTCCCTAAACTGACGCGAGAAGCCTTTCCGGCGAAGAGGTTCTCGCACTTCCCGCGCCTTTCAGTTCACCCTGTCAAAATAACGGTGCCTTCAACCTACCCTCACACAGGCACCGCATCCTTTGCCAAAACAGGCTTGGTCTCTTCACGCGAGTAACCTAGGCGAAACGCACCGGTGTCTTCATTGACCAAATAGAATTCCAGTAACATGCGCTCGTCCGTCAGGTTAACCCACACAAAGCCCAATTCATTCTCGGCCTGATACTGAGTCGCATTGCGCTCCGAGTCTTGGAACTCATCGGTTTTTCCGCCCGCCCCTGACACAATAATGTGCGCAGGCCCCATACTTTCCACCGGCTTAATCCACTGCAACGAGTGGTCATGACCTGTGACCAACAGATCCACCTTATTGCTGAACGCGTCTTCCAGAAACAACTTATAACGCTGACCATCGGCGTCGGGGTTGGTAAAGATCAGTCGCATGCCTTCATCCAAATTACCGGCATTACCGTGCTTACCGTTTGATAAATACGGCACATGGCTCATGGCAATTTTCCAATGCGCTAGGCTTTCATTCACCGCTGACTTCATCCACTGCTGCTGCGGGTAACCATAATTTTCCCAGTTAAAACTCTCATCCCGATCCAGGTAAAAACTGGTTAGTGGGTTGGAATCGACCACGAATAGGTCAAGAAAGGGTTTTTGTTCAGCAACCTGCCCAAAAGATTCTTTGTAGAAACGAGCCGGCATGCGCCACTTCGTCGAATAACGCTTCTGGCTGTAGTGATAGTCCACCTGATAATCACCTCGGCGATTATCAGAACCGCCGCCAAATATGGTGCTGGCGCAATCATGATTACCCAAACACATATAAAAAGGCACATCTAAGTTCTGATACGGGTATTCGAAGCTGTCAAAAAACCCGTTGTCGTCCACCGAGGTTACGCCATCCTCGTATATGTTATCCCCGGCACCGAGGACAAAATCGCAACCTTGGTCCCGGATAATCTGCCGCATCGCCTCTGCCACATGGTACTGGCCTATATTGCCCGTACCCATATCGCCGACCGCAATAAAGCTCAGTGATTCAGTTGGCTTTATCGTATTGTCATCAACGGGTGGTTCATCGTTTTCCGGCGGAACGGCGGGGCTCTCGGGTAACACCCCTTCTTCGTCACCTGATCCCCCTTGCCCTCCGCATGCAGCCAGAGCGGAAACACTCGCCCCACCGATCAATAGTTGGCGTAAAAAAGCTCGTCGCTCATTACTCATGCCAGGACCTCCATTTGTTCTTTCTGCTCTGGCGCCAAAGGTGGGGCATTGCGCTTAGGCTGACACGGCGCATGACTAACCTGAACGTGGTTGTCACCACTGGCGGTATACCACCCAATCGCAAACTGCTCTTGATTGCTGGGCTCTGACACGGTTTCCAAGTGGAACCAGTCCGCTTGGCATCGCTCGGGCGTAATATCCACAACCATGTAGCCACGATGGTAAAAATCCAGCCACTTGATGTGCGGATTGGCGGGGATCAGGAAGCTCTTCGCCAGATCAGAGACACCTTTGCTGGGTGCACCGGGAGAGGTAACGGCGGGCGTGACAAATTCGACCGCCAGCGAACCCTCCCCCGTGAATCGGTTATAGGCCGCCCAGTTACCGGGATCGAGACTGATATCCATCGCCCAGGAGGAATGGATGTCTCCGGTCAACACAACCGCATTGTCCAAGCCCATGGCTTCTATGCGTCCAAGCAGAGCACGGCGACTGGTTTCATAGCCGTCCCACTGGTCGTAATTAACTTGTGCGCCACCACCTAAATCCAAGTTGGGCATATCCGGTAAAGCGCCCAGAGTCAGCGGAGCTAACATGACTTGCTGCCCCAAAAGGTGCCATTGCGCACCACGGGTCTGGGAGTGCTCCATTTGCTCGAACAACCACTTTTGTTGATCGTCTCCGAGTAACGAGCGGTTGCGGTCTCGGGCCGTCACGGGTGAATCCGTTTGTTGATCCCGACCAATCAGGCGGGTGTCGAGCATCATCAAAGAAGCAAGCTGCCCGAACTCAAACGACCGATAGATTCGCACTTGCCGGTCAGGCAATACCGGCCTAATGGGCATCCATTCATAATAAGCCTGAACCGCAGCCCGCTTGCGGCCTGCATAATCACCGTCGCCCTCGTTATGATTCTCAGCTCCGCCAACCCAAGCGTCATTCGCAATTTCATGATCATCCCAGACACATATAAACGGGTGCTGGCGATGACACTCTTGAAGGTCGTCGTCAGTGCGGTTTAGCGCATAACGACATCGATAATCTGACAGGGTCACAATTTCGTGGGGCGGGTCGAGAGGACGAAGTTGCTCTACCTCAGGGTCACTATACTCACCGGGACCGTATTCGTAGATGTAATCACCCAGAAACAAAACTGCATCCAGATCACGGCGAAATGCAACTTTGCGATACGCATTAAAGAAGCCGTACGAATAGTTTGCGCAGGCCATCACGGCCAAACGTAAATGTTCAACAGATTGATGGCCGTGGGCCGTTGTTTTTGTCCGCCCTATCGGCGAGAAATAACCGAGCGACTCAAACTGGTAGAACCAGGTTGTATCCGACTCTGGGAGCATCGCGTCAATCTTAACCGTATAGTCTGCTTCTGAGCGCGCGTAGCCCACACCCTCGTAGACCACATTACTCAGCTCGGGATCTCGCGATACACGAACAATAACCGGAACCTCATCAAACCCCTCGGCGGTCACTCGGGTCCAGAGGATAACCTGCCGAGCCAGAGGGTCTCCGCTTGCGACCCCATGCTGGAACGGTGATGGCCCTGCCCAATCGGGCATGACGGGTTTCTCGAAACCAGAAGAACCCGCTGCATCCGCATCGCTTACCGTGGCAACAGAGGAGTCTTCGACCACACCCGCGCCACCAGAACCTGCCCCATTACAAGCAGATAAAGCCACCAGCGATGCGCCGGCAGCACTACCTTTGACCAAAAACTCCCTGCGTTTCATCAACTACTCCCGCGATAATCATCATTGCCAAAGCAAAATATCGTGAAAATGTGTCACCTTTGTGACTCAACGGACAGATAGGATGAATGCTTGTCACGTTTTTAGGAGTAGCAATAAAGAAGAAGGCAGGACGCTTAAAAACTATTCCCAGTGGGCCTGGGAATAGCTGAACACTGGCAGCGAAACGTTCCAACGAATGGCCGCCATACGCATCAAAAGACCGAGGCTGAAGGCCGCGAGCAACGTAATGTTTTCGCTCACGCCCTCGTGAATTAACAATAGGTAGAGTAAGGCCACAACCAAGGAAACACTGGCATAGAGTTCATGACACAGTACCTGAGGAGTACGATTGCACATGATGTCGCGAATAATACCGCCAAAGATGCCCGTGGTAATTCCAGCCATCACCACTACAACGGTGTCATACCCCAGACCCAGTGCGACATTACAACCGATCACAGTGAAGGCCACGAGACCAATGGCATCAAGGACGAGAAAGAGTTGGCTGAGATGCCGCATGAAACGCGCGATCACGACCGTCACAAGGCCGCCAGCAATGGTCATGTAGATATAACGGGGATGCTGAGTCCAGGTCACCGGAAAGTTACCCAGAAGAATGTCTCGGACTGTGCCACCGCCCAAGGCAGTGAAAAAAGCAATTACAGCCACGCCAAACAGGTCCATATTCCTTCGACCAGCGGCAAGGGCTCCAGACATAGCTTCAGCGGTAATGGCAATCATATAGATAGAGGTCAACACACAGGGCTCCTGCGTTTCTGTCGCCTCTCCCCCTGTCCCTGATACCTGAGAGTTTACAGAACCCGGTTCTGCTTGCCCCTTCGGTGGACTGCCTTGGCAGCCTCTCTCCAGACGGCTGTGAATGATGACCGCAGTACATGTGCCTGAGCGTTTATGGGAGGTTGCGCCTTCGGCGGGGCTAGCGAGCCCACTCTCCTGCGGAGCGCGGCATTATAGAGAGGCACAAACAATGCGTCGAGCGATTCAGAAAGCAATCCAATAGAAGGCTCGAAGCTCTCTTTCGCAGAACCGCACGAGACACCAGAGAGCTAGTGATATTACAGATATTTCTTTGGAACCTGCGCTTCCAGTTAACCACGAGGGTGAGGAGATGATCCCCCATCTGAGTGATTCCCCACTGGGGGACGAGCACCCACAATAACAGTGTTGAACTGCGGCCACCCAGCACCATCTTGGTTCGCTGGAATAAAAACGATGGCCCAGGGCAGAACTTAGTTAACAAAACGGTGACAGGAGATATGGAATGTCTAAATTAGGTGAATTGAAGGGACGCCAGGCTTTGGCGCCAACTTTCTCCCAACTACGCACATTATTGGTTGCCGGCACGGTAGCACTAAGCCTTTCAGCTTGTGGCGGCGGTGGTGGCGGCAGCGGTGACGGCAATGAAAATAACAGCGGTACCGGCAACAGCGGGGGTGGCTCCGATCATCAAAACGATGGCCCTGCGCAGGTTCCCACCGGCACACCCATTTCCGAGGTCGAAGGTATAGAAGGCGACGCCGACTATCAGGGGCTGTTGTTTTACACCATGACAACCGACAGCGAAGAAGAGCCGGACCCCTCGGTGTCGTCTTCCGCTCCTGACAGGTACAAACTGGTAGCGGTCAACCCTCAAGGCTCATCGGTGGATAAATCCACCATTTCGACAAACCTGCAAACTTTGCATGGAACACGCGGGGTAGCTCTGTCCTTCCCCAAAGCGGATATCGACACTAGCACCAATTCCATTTCCAACTATCATATGGACCGCATACTCTTTCAAAAGAAAATCGGCAGCACTGATTTTCAGACAAAACTTGTAGAAACCGACAGCAGCAACTGGCCTCCCACGCCACTGAATGTAAACGGCGATCTTCGTCACGTTAACGTCAAACTAAGCCAATATGATTTGCAGAACCCCGGCAAGTCCGTCGTGGCGTATGGAGCTGGCTCACCAGAAAAGTTTCACCAGACTCATGTCGAGAACTCGGCCCAAACCATCGAATTTGTAGACAGCACGGCAGAGGTGTTAACACCATCAGTCCCATTGATGAATGGCGCTACCCACCAGCCTGAGGGTTGGCTGGCCTTTTCTGAGGATACAACCGATGAAGAATATCGGTTGCTGCAATACGATATTGATGGCACTGAGCTCGGTGAGGTCAAGGATGAAAACAACCAACCGGTCGTAAACTCTAGTATGACTGGCACATATCTTCACCCTTTCCCTGGCGGCGTTTTTGCCGACAACTCACAACTCGTGGTGCTTACACTTGAAGAAGCCGGCAGCGGCCCCTACCCAGAGATCTACAAGGTGGTATACCAGTTTACCCCGGGCGCTCCTGGCCAGCCGGGCAGTTTGAATAAACTGCTCAATAGTGCGGGCGAGGCGTTGAAACTGCCCAGCATAAACTCAATTCCGCTGCGCCGAGTGGCCATTTCCTCTGACGCCGTCTATGTGGCGATGGGTACCAGCGGCAACAATGAAGGTAACAGCATCTATCGCCTGGACCAAAACGGCTGGGAAGAACTGCTGCAGACGACATCCAAGGCCGAATCCCTAAACCTAAAACTGGCGGGCCGTTATCTTGTATGGAACGCACCGGCAGATGCTGGCAAACCTTATGAAAGCAGCCTCTATTCCTATGACACGGTCAATGACACCTTGATCGAGCTGGATTACGAAATAGATTCCACCGATCTGGTATTAGATGAACCCGCTGAAGTAGTGAACCTGGGCGACCCTGTCTACGCCAATGCGGACGGCAGTATCTTCTATGGCCGCAAACGCGCCATGAAAATCAAAGTGGGAGAAACAACATACGGTGAGCCACCTTATGAAACAACCATCCCGGACTATGAAACCCGGGTTTGGGTGGAAGCCGTCGTGCGCATGGCAGATGGCAGTGGCGAGCCTGTCATTATAAAGGATGCCACATGGATAGCCGCTTCCACCAATGGCAATGGGCCTATGCAGGCACAAGTCACCCTCGCACAACTGGCATCCAGAGCCGGAGGTGGCATTTTCCCGCGGGGTCGCACCAAGAGCATGGAACTCAGTGAGGTGTTCTTCATCAAGGGCGTTGAAACTGACAGCACCGATAATGTCACCGAATTGGTCGACCCGGCACTGTACGCGATCAGTGCCGGTGATCCGGCTGCTGGCATGGTCAAGCTGGGAGATCTACCAGCCGATACTCGTGGCTACGACAAAACGTTCCTTGGACTGGATGGCTGGAATGACATAACCGGTGAAATGGGCGCTGGCCCCCACCGCCTTTTGACAATAGAGCGCCCAGATTTCAAAAACAGCATCATTTACGTCAATACACGTCAAAAGAACTCATTGAAAGTTCTGGACACCTCCAACGGTGATGGTGCGCCCAATACAGCGAGAGAAGTTCGCGGCTTCTAATCCGCTGGCTCAGCACACAAAGCAGGGCCTCCCGGCCCTGTTTTGCCCCCCCTCCCGAGCTCTTGAATACGAATACCATACCCTTTCAATCCGTTGAGATAGCTTAACTTTAACTGTTCCAGTGCGCCGCAAACGACCTCAATGCGGGCACCAAGAGCCCGCCAACTTCGCCACCCTCTTCACTACCTACAGGTGTTCAGCACTAATATACACCGTGCTACGAGCTCACCTCCGACGGAGCCGGAACTCGTAAACCCAAGGCGTTCCGGGCTTTTTTAGCGATAGGCTGCACGCGCGTTTTGTTGGACTACCGGCCCCCACCCTGCCTTTCTGCAACGTACTGAACAGGGTGTTCGGGTTGATCCGTAGCTGGTTCGGGGAAAATTCTGTTTCCTGGCGGGAGTTTCTCTATAAGAAGGGAAATTGAGTGGATACAATCATGATGGCTGCTTGAACCCAAGTTCATTGGGCACCTCGCCAGAAAATGGCAGGCGCCCAATGAACTTGAACACTTTATTTACAAACCGCGTTTTCACTCATGAATGAGATTTTCCGTGCTATAGAAATAGACAGCGCCTTGATCGTCATTATGTTTCACACCAATCAAGGTGGTGCCACTGCTCATGGCCAACTCGCTGCTGTTAGGATGGATGTCAAACATTTTGCCGGAATTCAGCCGCAAGTCTTGCTCACTCCACTGGCCACCCGAACGCGTGAATACATATGCGGGCTCATTTCTACTGCTGTTCGGTGACGTAGTAGCCATGATTGTGTCGCCGACAATGGCAACACTTCCTCCGAAAAAATCGCCGATTTCGCCGTCGCTTATCGTCAGGATATCTTGCTCACTCCAGTTGCCCCCTGACCTAGTGAACACATACACTGCACCAGTGCCTTGAGCACCCTTTAGACCAGCAAGTATTGTGTTGCCGTCAATCGACAATTCATTGCCGAAATAAGAACCCGTGACTGCATCATTATCATTTGCCATGAGCTTGGCTTGTTGGCTCCAGTTGGTGCCTGAACCAGTGAAAACATAAGCCGAACCAGGCCCTGAATACGGAGCTCCAACCACAATGGTACTACCGTGGAGAGCCACCATTTCACCGAAACGACGCCTCTCTGCAACGACCTGTAATTCGCTGCTACCATCTGGATGTAGCTTTGCCTGCTTGCTCCATGCACCACCAACACGCTGATAAACATAAACCGCGCCTGGGTACGGACCATCCACATGTCCATCAACACGATAGCTATTAGCAATGGGCCGGCCTACGACGATATGATCCCCATCAATGGCCACAGACATACCAAAGCCGACCTCTTCAATGCTTGTATTACTTGGCAACAATTTTTCCTCCAGGTGCCACTGCCCCCCAGACTTGACAAACACGTGTGCCGCTCCATGCACCATGTATCGGTTCCTAGGCCGCTCGCCCTCTCGGTGTGGTTCACCTACAACGATTGTATCTCCTGAAATAGCCACAGAATGACCGAACCGGAATTCAAACCCGCCGTCATCTGCCTCAAGCTTAGCCTCCTCAATCCATTCACCAGAATCATCACGGGCAAACACATACGCTGCACCCTGTGCTAAAGAGCTATTGCCATCAGCACGCCAGGCCCCAACCACCGCGGTATCACCATCAATATCTAGCGAATAGCCGAACCTATGGTTAACATCACCATCACTAGCAGTCACCATTTGACCTACTAGGTCTTCCGATGACTCAATTGTAAGGACTTGTGTTGTTTCATCAGTTTGGTTGGCACTATCGGAAACCTTCAGTTTTACGAGGTATTCACCCGCAGCGGTATAGTTACGAGTCACTTCCGGACCATACCCCCCCGAGCCGTCATCAAATGACCATACGTAGTTCAAATCTGCACCCAACGAACTACCAGCATTCAAAGTCAGCTCCTGCCCAGTTAACTGATAACCCTCCACGTTAAAGCTGGCGGTCGGTCGCTCGGGCGTTACCGACGGCTCAGTCACAGTAAGCTCAAGACTGGTGCTATCGGTGCGCGAAGCCTTATCGGTAACAGTGAGAACCACGGTATAGGAATCTGCTGATGCATAAGTGTTCTGGGTGTGTATGCCAGAATCTATGTTGCCATCGCCGAAATCCCAACTGTAGGTTAAGGTATCGCCAGTTGACCCGCTCGCATCAAACAATTGAGATTCACCTACTTTCAGGGATCCAGTGGTATTAAAGCGCGCTACAGGCAAAGCCGGCGCACCTGGTACCCAAATCGGGCTCTGGCCACTCACATTATCTGGCGGGGTTACACCGTACATAGCCTGCAAATTATCGCGGGCGTCAGCGAAAAGATCCGGCGTATCTACAGTTGCCTGCTTAATCGCGTCAAAGGCCGACTGCCCACTGCCGTTAACTTCTCCATCATTGGCGAAGTCGGTCGCTATTGCGTCAATTTCAGCCTGGCTTAGGCCAGCCGCCAGCGTAGCGGCCGAAAACAACAACAAGTTCGCACTATCCTCTTGTTGCTGCGCCGAACCGCCAACGCTCAGGAGATTCAGGCTATTGGGCTCAGAGGTTATACCCAAAATCGCTGCCAGTTCGTCCCGAGCTTGATCACGTGCTTGGTCAAAAGTCCGGCTCGCGTCCATTAAATGTAACGTTCGGGCGGTAACAAAGTGAGTAAAGAGGTTGACGTTCGTATTTGCCTCAGAAGGCAGAACCAATGCGCTATGCAGCTCGGTGCTATCTAAGGAGCCACCACTGACCTCGTCTGAAAACCCCCCTCGAAATTCGTCAAAAAAGACTCCATTAACGGTCATTCTGGAAGGGCCAGACCAGCTTGAGTCAGGCAATGAAATAGTCCCGTTGTTGTCGGTAGTGGTGGTAATGATATCTCCACTGAGGCTGCCATCATCCGCAAGTCTTTCCGCACTAACGCTGCCCCCAGATTTTAACGGCCCCTTCTGGGCAACCCCGGGTGACTGCTCCACATCATCATTGCTGCTTGAACTGGAACCATCTCCAACACAAGCTGCCAATACCAGCGTAAGCAGACAGCCCAAGAAAATGTGGATCACTGACTTGGCCCAATGTTCTGGTAAAGACGAGTGTCTACGGTTTGGCTTTATAAAGTTATGGTGGTTCATGAGGTTTTCATCCCTGTGGCAACTACTCAAATGGAACTGCTGCTTTTATAGAAATTGAATGTAGCACCCGCTCTCAAGGGTTCGTATCACCCAAACAGGGGATCGTTACTTCACACAGCCACGCATATCACACAAACGGACTAGCCCAATCATTACAAGTTAGGCATATTGGCCCTCGACTGGTAACGTTAACGCCAATGGGAAGTGTCTCTACCGAAAAAACACCAATAACGCACGGCGTGGACTCATGCAGAATATACTGGTCATAGAAGACCACCAAGAAACTAGGGAATGGCTTGTTTCCATTGTTGAAGCAACTTTTTCTGACGCTGATGTATTTCAAGTCGGAACACTGGAACAAGCTTATAGCTGGCTTTCTACTAATAAAGCCAACCTTGCTATCGTCGATTTAAGCTTACCCGATGGCAACGGAAAGGAACTGCTAATTCATCTAAAAGTACACTCTCCTGAAACCTATTTGGTTGTAGCCACCATATTCGATGATGACAAGCACCTATTTGAAGCCCTTCGCGCCGGCGCAAATGGTTACCTGTTAAAGGACCAACCACGCAAAGCCATCATTGATAGCCTTTCAGGAATCGTTAACGGCTCGCCACCACTAACACCCGCCATTGCACGCCGAATATTACGGCAATTCCAACAGCCTGAGACCAAAAGCACTGGAACAGCGTTATCTGAACGGGAAAAGGAGGTTCTTTTTTTGCTTGCTAAAGGCTACGGACGCAGCGATATATCGGACCTATTGGGCGTTTCAGTAAACACAGCGGCAACCCATATTAAAGCTATTTACCGAAAACTTGGGGTTTCAGGTAGAGCAGAAGCAACCCTTGAGGCCGTAAGGATGGGGGTAGTCCCAAGTCCGGGAACACCCACGTAGAGCCAGCCCATGCTAAATCACTCAATTCCCCCTATGCCAGTCGTTTTCACGGGGTTTCTGGCATCACTACTGCTGGTCACTCTTGCGGCCTATATTTCTAGCCAATCTCCATGGCTTGGCTTGCAGCTAGCGTATGACGAAAGCCGACAGCTCCCCGTGGTTGAAAAACTCTATCGTTCTGCAACGGTCGGGGAACTCAGCGTCGGCGATCACTTGCTGAGCATCAGTTCTCCCAACACAAAAGCCTCCGTTAGCCTGCACGGGTTTCAGCTGCGAACAGAGCCACCTAGCTTTGCCCATTACGCCGGCCACAACGCATTACTTGCGCGGGAGAACACTATCTCCGCCATTCTCGAACAACCAGAAGTCATCATCACTACAAACACAGGAAACACTGCAAAATTATCGGTTTTGCAATCCCGCCCAATCTCAAGCCTCGGACATGAATTTTGGCTATTCAACCTGTTTGGGGTAATCGTCTGGAATATCAGCTTGGTTGTTTGGGCGATACAGCCACGTGAAGCAGCTGCCAAACTTTTATGCTCGTCTGGCGCGGGATTCTTTACGGCCACTTTTTTCAACAGTATTTATAAGGCCAGAGAGTTAGCGCTGCCTCAAGACGTATTTCTAATTTACTCTCGAGCAAACCATTTTGGGCTCTCCATCATGCTCTTCAGCCTTCTTGCATTGATGGCCTATTACCCAAGAAGGGTCACTCGGCTCTCCCCTATTATCTACTTAATTCCGCTCCTGATTTTCTATCAGGCCAACGAAAGTTTCCAATGGATTGAGTGGCCTTTCCACACATACTATTTACCAGTATTTGCCCTGTACCTGGCGGGGGTATTTGTCGCTATTATCCAGTGGCGAATGTCCGCCGATACACCATTAGACAGAGCAGCTCTTAAGTGGATGCTACTGTCCATTTTCTTAATTATGGGCATAGGCTTGGCTATTTACTTTGTCCCTTTAGCCCTTCAAAAGCAGGCCATTGTTCCACAATGGGCCATGGTCGGAACCGCTAGTTTGCTTTACATCGGATTTGCATTTGGCATTGTCCGATATCGACTCTTTGATGTAGACCGTTGGTGGCTCGCTGTTTGGGCTTGGTTTTTAGGTGGATTATCCGTTGTACTGTTCGATATAGGCCTCGTAACCTTAATTGAAATACAGCCCAAAATTGCGATGGGTATCGCCGTAGTTGCCGTGGGCTGGATTTATTTCCCTCTACGCCAACGGGTGCTAGTAAACCTGCAGCCAAATAAAAGCCCCCAGCTAGCCGAGCAGGTTGAGCGCATTGCTCAAGCGATGCCATCCCAGCACACAGACCAATTTTGGGTACACTTGCTGGATGAGGCCTACCAGCCAATCAAAGTCAAAATCACCAGCAAAAAGACTGCATCAATCCAACTGCTCGATAACGGCTCCACTATTATCGCGCCACTACTCTGTACCGAAGGCGCCGTATACCTGTCTTTCCCTAACCGTGGGCGCAGGCTATTTTCCAAAAACGATGCGATCCATTTAGATAGCCTTCTAACCATTGCCAAGCGGATTCTGACGGTGCATGAAGCAGAACAAGCCGCGATTCAGCGCGAGCGCGACAGAATTGTCAGAGATCTTCACGATAATGTGGGGGGCCACCTAATGACACTGCTCCGACGCGCGCCATCCAGATCTATTGAAGACCCTGCTCGAAAAGCCCTAAAAGGGCTAAGGGAAAGCATGCGAATTCTCGATGGCAATTCGTTCCAGGACCTGGCCATCGCTCTAGAAGACATGCGAGCCGAGGTAGAAGAAATCTTAATCAATACAAAGGTGAAATTGTGCTGGGAACAAGAGCTCGAGGATGACTCTTTAGAAATCCCGACTCGGCATGTCATCAACCTAGGGCATATTCTGTCGGAGGCAACCAACAATGCGCTTGAGCATGCATGCCCCACATGGATACGGATCCATACTCAAGCCACCGAAGAGAATATCACGCTTGAAATTGTCAACGATGGCGCTAGCGATACCGTACAAGACAAAAAACTAATGCGAGGGCGAGGGCTGAATAACATTTCAGTCAGATCTTCTGAACTTGGAGGAACCTCTCAATTTTTCACTGACGGCACTCAAGCAAAACTATTGGCGGCCATTCCCATCAATCAATAGTCGTCCGAAAAGTTCACTGACACCAAACCGGTTCACGGTAATGTGGGCCCCTGACACTCAGTCAGCATTATATTTGAACGGCGAAGGCGGGATGGGTCACTTGCGCCACAGCCTCAACCGTTGAAATAGTCGTTGTGCACATAAAGTTTCGGCAAACCAACAAAAAGGCACGGAGCTTACGCCCAGTGCCTTAAAGGTAGTCAAAATGCTTGGAGTTACCCAAGACTCATTTTAGTTAATGGTTACTGCCAAACGTTCACCAATTACGCGATAAGCGGCCGCATTATCCAACGTGTACTCATACACCGGCAAAACAGTAGCCGTGCCAGCTTCGGTAAACATTAGCGAAGCACCATCGTTGGTGTAATCGGCTGTGCTGGCCAGCACGATGAAGCGGTTCGTTTCAACCGTCTCGGTTACACCCAGCTGTGAGGTCAGGGTCACATCCGCTGTCACGCCAACATTTGATGCCGCACTGATGTCACTCGCCACCGGATCAACGCTCACGGGGTAATCGCTAAACCACTGGGCGTAATCCGTCGTCAGCCCATGAGTGCCTGCAACGTAGTAGCTTTCTGCTTCGGGTTGATCCCGGAACGTCCAGGGCCAGAACGTTGTGCCACGGTGTTTGGAAGCTTCCATCACCGAAGGTGACAAGTATTTGTAATAAGGGTTAAAAGTAGATGAATACAACTGGGTCGATTTCAGGATCTGACGTAAGTTTTTCGTCATATTACTGTCGGTAACAAAGCCGGCCAGGAACCCACCAGAAACACCGGGCATCACTTCTTGCAACTTCAGTAACTGATCAGAATTGAATGAAATTACGATGACTTGGTCCCAAACGTCGTTGCGATCGATCGCCTGCTTCAAGTGCTCAACTATCTCAAGCTTGCTGCTCTTTATCTCGATGAAATGAACCACCTCTTTATCTTTCAAGGCAGTAAAGAACTCGTCCATCGTCGGTATAGTGTGCGCACCTTCGACGGTCAGCGCTTTCAATTCATCCAGCGTTTTGTCCTCAACCGGCCCTGTGCCGTCAGTGGTCCGATCCACGGTGCCGTCATGTATTACAACAATATGGTTGTCCTTGGTGAGGTAGATGTCTGATTCAACTGCATCCGCTCCCAATTCAGCAGCTTTCAAAGCGCCAGCCAAGGTATTTTCTGCCACCAATGATGGCACCCCTCGGTGACCGATTATCAGCGGTTTTCTCAGTAGCGTGTTTTCCGGCAGCTTAGCCAGGAACTCTCGGGCCTGTTCGGGAGAATCTGTCACCAGGCCGTTCACACCGGCCAGAAGCGCGTCGGTGGTTTGTTCGTTGGTTGGCGCTACCAGCTTGCCCCAAACAGATACCAGGCGGTTCTGTAGGTAGGCCACAGCTGTTTTTTCCAGCAGAGGCGCCGGCAGTATCGCAATTTTAGCTTTGGCCCGATTGGTTTCCTGCGTAATACTTAAAAGATCTGTCGGAGCCGCCGTCAGGCCCGCATCAGTGAAGTCCATTGCCGCGCGGATCATCGGCATTTTTACCCGTGCATCCCGCAAAAGCTCTGGGCTGTCAGATACCAACGTGATGTCGACGAGTTGATGCTTCTCAACCACGGGAACCAGCGCATCCACTGCGGCCTGTGACGTCACATAAAGCATCGGCAACGCTTTGAACTGCTCATTTTCAACAAGGCTGTCCAAATAGCCCAAACTGCCACCGTCCTCGGTCGTCAGCATCAACTGATCGTCGAGCTGTAAAAAGATCGGGAGGGATGGCTCAAGTGCCAGTTCAGAAAGGGTCGGCGCGGCTAAAGCAATACTCGGAGCCATAGAAGCCCCAGTCTCCAGCTCTGCCACATCAGCCATAGGAGATAATGGCAGCAGTGGTGTCAATTGCTCGGTCACCGTTACTTCATCAACTCGGAGAAGACTACCAGCCGCTTGGAAAGCCACGCCCCCTTGGGAAAATTGGCTGTCCAATTCAGAATCCTGCATCAACGTCCCATTCATGAAGTGCTGGACCCGATCCTCATGGACAACGATTGTGGCGGTATACAGCTGATCCGGTGCAATCGTTTCTGAATATCGCTGCTTGTCCACGACGGTCCAATCGCCCTGGTTACGTAGGGCGTGCTCGGTACCGTTTTCAGCGGTCGCGTTCTGGCGAATCGCCATTTGATAATAAGGCTCGACACCCATCCCTACGCGATACTGGAAACCGACCCAACGGGTCTCGGTATTTGCTTCCGGAATCGTAAACACAACGTCAATGCGGTAGTTGCTTTTCTCTTGAAGCGTCTCGGGCAATTTTAGGCTGACCGGGTTGTAGTTGTCTCCCCGACCGTCCACGAACAAGCTGCCGTTGTTGGTGTAAAACATATCCTCGGTGCCGCTCATGGCTACCCAACCTTCAGGCAATTCACCTTCGGTCAGGGCCTCAAAGTCTTCCTCCAACAGCACCTCAGGATTGGGTTCCGGTTCCGGCTCTGGCTCTGGTTCCGGAATAGGAGCCGGTTCTGGATTGGTTATCGATGAATCTGCGCCGTCGTCACCACTGCTGCTTGAGTCGCTGTTACACCCCGCGAGACCGGCGACTGCCGCCAGCATCATCACGTAAAAGAACTGCTTGTCCATGCTTTACTCTCCGTTGCTGCTTGAAACGAGATAGCAGCGTACGTACGGAAAGTGACGAAACTGTTTCGGGAATAAGTCAAACCATCGAATGAAAGCTCACATCAACCACAGATATCAGGCCACGCCGCTCAATGCATGCTTGGGAGGCATTCCATTAACCATCCCCGTATAAGGCGGGTGAATCGAAAAGCCAACCATGCTCTGCAGTTACTCAGAAATAACCGCCCAGTTTCCAGAACCTTGTCGCTGTAACGTAACCATCACAATCTCTATTTAGTATCCGGCCGATGATAGTTTCACAACCCAAGGACGCAAATATGAATAAGCTGATGACAATAACGTGCGCAGCCCTGATGACACCTATGCTCGCACAGGGCGCATTCAAACTGGACTCCCGATACAGTGATCAGGACGGTGACCTGATTGCGGACATTCCTCCCAAGTCTGAGCAGGTCGACCCATCCACCCTGATTTTTGCTTACACTCCAGTGGAAGACCCCTCAGTATATGCCGAGGCATGGTCCGACTTTCTCGACCACCTGTCAGAGCAAACCGGCAAAAAAGTTCAGTTTTTCCCGGTTCAGTCCAACGCTGCGCAAATTGAAGCCATGCGCGCCGGCCGCCTCCATATTGCCGGTTTCAATACCGGCTCCAACCCGATTGCCGTAGCCTGTGGCGGCTTCCGCCCTTTCACCATTATGGCTTCCGCTGATGGGTCATTCGGCTACGAGATGGAAATCATCACCCATCCCGACTCTGGAATTACCGAGGTTGAGGGACTGAAAGGCCGCGAACTGGCGTTCACGTCCGAAACCTCGAACTCAGGCTTCAAAGCACCGTCTGCAATCCTGAAAGCCGATTATGATCTTGTGCCAAACAGGGATTTCACCCCTGTGTTTTCCGGCAAACACGATAACTCCGTCCTTGGCGTCGCCAACAAGGACTATGACGCCGCTGCTGTCGCAAACTCCGTTATGTCACGGATGCTAAACCGGGACGTCGTCAGCGACGATCAGATCGTGTCGCTGTACAAGTCTCAGACCTTCCCTACCACAGGGTACGGCGTCGCGCACAACCTGTCGCCAGAACTGCAGGACAAGATCCAGCAGGCGTTTTTCTCCTTCGACTGGGAAGGCACTTCCCTGGAAGAGGAGTTCTCCAAGTCAGGTGAAGCGCAGTTCATCCCGATTACTTTCCAGGAACACTGGGAAGTCATTCGTAAGATCGATGATGCCAACGGCGTGGTTTACAGCTGCCGCTAAACGCTCAGAGCGCAAACCCTCGTCAGCGGATTGACCATGTCGCGAGATGTGGCCAACCCGCTGATTTATCATTACCAGACATGGCAACAAACTGTGCTTGAACTCAAAGCCTTATCAAAAACCTACAAAACCGGCGACCGAGCACTGACCGATGTCAGTTTCTCGGTGCCTGCTGGCCAGGTTGTCGGCCTGATTGGCCCCTCTGGCGCGGGCAAGTCGAGCCTGATCCGGTGTATCAACCGTCTGGTTGAACCCAGCTCCGGCAACATTTACCTCGGCGAAACAGAACTGACCAAACTCAATGGCCGGGCTTTACGCCAGGCTCGCCGGCGTATCGGCATGATTTTTCAGGAATATGCGCTGGTTGAGCGCCTTACAGTAATGGAGAACGTGTTGTCGGGCCGCCTGGGTTATGTCACCGGCTGGAGGTCTTTCCTGCGTCGGTACCCGCAGACCGACATCGATCAGGCCTTCAGCTTCCTGGAGCGGGTCGGGCTGGGTGATCACTACAACAAACGGGCAGATGAACTCTCCGGCGGTCAGCGCCAACGTGTGGGCATTGCCCGGGCATTGGAGCAAAACCCAGAACTGTTGCTGGCCGACGAACCCACCGCGTCACTCGACCCGAAAACCTCGCGCCAGATCATGCGCCTGATTCAAAGCGTCTGCCGGGAAATGAACCTACCCGCCATCATCAATATTCACGATGTGGTACTGGCACAAAACTTTGCTGACCGGATCATCGGATTGCAGGCTGGCCAGGTGGTGTTTGACGGCCCGGCGTCAGCCTTGACCCATGACGCTCTGACCCGTATTTACGGCGCAGAGGACTGGGACCAGGTGCAACAGAGTAATGAGCCACAGGATGACGAAGCCCTTTTCAGCAACGCCAAAGTACTGGAGAAATCATGACCAGTGAAGTCACTTCTTCGAGGACCTGGAAGCGGCCTCCGGTATTGCTGAAAGACCCCCGTTGGCGCTGGACGATTCTGTTAGGCAGTGCGGTCTATCTGATTCTGGCGATCAGCTCCGTGGAGGTCGACTGGTTTCGGGTTTATGAAGGTCTTGAGCGCGGCTGGAAGTTCATTCAAGGATTTCTGACGCCGGATTTCAGCTCCCGCTGGCGGGATATCCAGGCCGGGCTGGTCGAAAGTCTGACCATGACTCTGACCTCCACCGTGGCCGGCGTATTGGTCTCGGTGCCGATCGGCATAGGTGCCGCCCGCAATCTGGCCCCGGCGCCGGTGTATATGTTCTGCCGTGGCATCATTACGCTGTCGCGCTCATTTCAGGAAATCATCATCGCGATCCTGCTGGTCGCCATGTTCGGATTCGGGCCCTTTGCTGGGTTCCTTACACTGACGTTTGCCTCTATCGGGTTTCTTTCCAAGCTGCTGGCGGAAGACATCGAGGACTGTGACAGCGCCCAGATAGAAGCCATTCGTGCGACCGGCGCGGGTTGGTGGCAAGTCGTTAACTATGCCGTCCAGCCCCAGGTGATGCCCCGCCTGATCGGCCTGTCTCTGTATCGGCTGGACATCAATTTTCGGGAGTCGTCGGTGATCGGTATCGTCGGTGCCGGCGGTGTGGGAGCCACGTTGAACACGGCTATTGATCGCTACGAGTACGATTCGGCTGGCGCCATTCTCATCATCATCATCGCTATTGTACTAGTGGTGGAATACTCCTCATCCTACATCCGACGGTGGGTACAATGACGTCCAGAACAGACACACAAAGCTGGCAGTTCCGCACCCCAAGACAACACATGCTACGTTGGGTCGGCTGGTTCTGGCTGGTGGCACTGGCAGTGTTCTGCTGGAACCTGATGACCGAAGACACCATCTGGGCCTTTGTCGCGGACGCACCCCGGCAGGCATCGGATATCGGCGGTCGCATGCTTCCGCCGCGTTGGGGCTACCTCAATCAACTCTGGCAGCCGCTGTGGGACACACTGAACATTGCCACCCTGGGCACGCTGATCGGAGTAATCATCGCAATACCCGTGGCCTTCCTGGCCGCTGGCAACACGACCCCTAGCCGCCAATTTGTACGTCCGTTGGCCCTGCTGATCATCGTGACCTCACGCTCGATCAACTCGCTTATCTGGGCCCTACTGCTAGTCGCAATCATCGGCCCGGGGCTTTTGGCCGGCATTGTCGCGATAGGTCTGCGCTCCATTGGCTTCGTCGCCAAGCTTCTGTACGAGGCCATTGAAGAGATCGATGAAAGTCAGGTAGAAGCCGTGCGGGCAACAGGTGCCTCCGAGGCCCAGGTGATTGATTATGCGATTATTCCGCAGATCCTGCCGGCGTTCTGGGGTATTTCAGTGTTCCGCTGGGATATCAACATACGCGAATCCACCATTCTCGGGCTAGTCGGTGCAGGTGGTCTGGGCCTGCAACTTCAATCGTCCTTGAGCACTTTAGCCTGGAACCAGGTAACGGTGATATTCCTCGTTATACTGGCCACGGTGGTTGTTTCCGAGTGGGTGTCGGCTAAAGTTCGGCGCGCAGTGCTCTAAAACGACACTACCGCCAGCAGGAATAGTCTATGACACCTTCAACGCTCTGGGCCTTTGAGGCTTATCAACGCATTCGCTCGCGGCTTCCAAAGCCGGTTGCAACCACGGTTAGGCCACAGCGGGTGCCATCGCTGGCGGCTATTACCGATCGTTTCGACGGCTTTATCTTCGATGCCTTCGGTGTGCTCAATGCAGGCAACATTGCCTTGCCTACGGCCGTCGCGCGGCTCCACGATCTGCAATCGATGGGCAAGCACTGTTTGGTGCTATCCAATGCCGCCTCGGCTCCCCAACAGGAGCTGGTGCAGAAATACCGCAACCTCGGCTTTCCCATCACACCAGACCAATTAATTTCCAGTCGCATGCTGGTAAACGATGCTCTGACATCCGAACCGGAGCGCACATGGGCCATTATGGCACCTGCATGGGCACACGCCGACCAACTGCCCTGCCGCAGTTTTATCATTGCCGACCTCACGGTAACAGCCAATCGCGACAGACTCGATAACGCCGATGCCATATTGATGTTAAGCGCCCAGGGATGGACCGAAGAACTGCAGCAAGGCCTGGTCGACAGCCTGCATCGCCGACCTCGGCCTGTCTGGGTGGCAAACCCCGATCTGGTGGCGCCACGGGAGACTGGCCTGTCGCTGGAGCCGGGCCATTTCGCCCACCACCTGATAGACGCTATCGGCCTCGATGCAGTGTTCTTCGGCAAACCCTTCAACAACGCGTTCGATGCGGCCAAAAAACGGCTGGCTCACATACCCACGTCCAGATTGCTTATGGTGGGGGATACCCTGCACACGGATATCCTCGGCGGGCGCAATTCAGGCATAAGTACCATGCTGGTAACCGCCCATGGTGCGCTTCAAGGTCTGGATGTGAACGCCTGCTTAGAAGCATCGGGCATAGTTCCGGATTTTATTGGTCCGGAGATTTGATCGGCCGAGGCTATGCTAGCTTGAATATGCTCTACGCAATCCCGCATTTTTTTGGGCACTTTGTTACGGGACACAGGAGACAAATACACATACAAACCACTCTCCTAATCGCCCCGGGCTCAAACTGGAACTCCATGAATATTCCACCAGGTCAATGGCCCAAATAACCTCAAGATCTAAAAGCCAGCCACAGATCACAAAACGCACAGCCAGATATCTTGCTATTCGTCGATCAAAAATTATACACAAAAACAAACCATCGATGCTTTCTGGGCGAGCGCGAATCAGCGCCCCTTTTAAACCCCATAAATAACAAGAGAGTATAAAAATGGGCCCCAACAGGACTCTTTTAGCTACGGCAATCCTCAGTTCCACAGTTTTACTGTCCGCCTGCGGTGGCGATTCAGATGGGTCGAAGGCCGCATCCGCCACAACCGAAAATGATTCAACAAAACCATCGACAGTCATTACATCCGCTAACGGTTCAATCGAAGTACTTTCTAATCGCAAAGATCTGATCAGCGGTGGCAATGCGCTTGTCCGTATCACCACAGCGGAAGGACTACCCGGGCGCATCCGGATTAACGGTGAGATCACTCAGAGCATTCCTTTCTCAACCTCACTGACGGAATGGAATGGAATAATCGATGGCCTGAAGGTTGGAGAAAATAAAGTTGAAGTTGTATTTGCAGACCAAAGCGTCTTGGACACAACCATTACCAACCACCCCTTAGGTGGCCCTATCTTTTCAGGGCCGCAGGTCTCACCTTGGAGCTGCAATAATCCGAACGCGGTAGACAGTCAGTGCAATCAAGCACCAACATACTCCTTCAAGTATGTGCCTAAGTCTGAGCTGACCAAATGGTCGGAGGGCTTTGACCCTGAAAATCCGGGATTACCAAGCACATATTTGGCCTATGATCCCGAGAATCCGCCGGCACCCGACAAGATTGCAACCACAACGACCGAGACTGGAGAAGTAGTCCCTTTCATCGTGCGCGTTGAACAAGGAGTTATTAACCGGGATCGATATCAGGTTATGTCTCTGTTCCAACCCGAGATGGAATGGAACGCGCTTGAACCACAGCCTCAGTGGAATGGAAAGCTATTAATTCACCACGGCGGCAATGTTGGGGTGAGTTACAGCATGGGCAACCCACCCAACGGTGACATAGCCGGTACCGCTCCCGAGGGGATGGAGCTCCTTTTAGGAGACAGCATCACCGCAGCGCTGGCTAGAGGATTTGTAACCCTGTCTACTGCTCAAGCCAACCTAGGCCACAATGCCAACCTTGTGACAGCTGCCGAATCACTGGTCATGTCAAAAGAGCACGTAATAGAACAATATGGCCCACTGCGATACACCATTGGAACAGGGTGTTCAGGTGGGGCCATCGCACAGCAACACGTTGCCAACGCTTACCCAGGCATCTATCAAGGGCTGATCGTACAGTGCTCCTACCCTGACGTTTGGACAACCGCCGTTCAGTTCGCCGATTACAACCTTCTCAACGAGTATTTCGGTCTACAGATGCCCTCTGAGCCAGAAGGTTTTCTTGAGTTCTTCGAAGGCCTTTTGACCCCCAACATTATCGCACTTCAGTGGCCCGCAATTTACGGGCATCTCCCCATCAATCCTGTGGTTTCTGACCTCGCCTTCTTCCCGTCAGCCGATCCTGATCAAGAAAGCTGTCCGGGGCTGAACGATTCAACCCCGGTATACCACCCCACAGAACGCCCTGATGGGCTGCGCTGTGGCCTCATCGACTATATGCGCAACCAATTTGGCGAGCGCCCTCCTGAGGCTTGGTCTGACAACGAGAAACTATTGGGTCATGGTTTCACCGGTATTCCGCTCGATAACGTAGGCGTACAGTACGGCCTCGGCGCTCTTCAAGCAGGCACGATAACCGGTGACCAATTCCTGAAGCTAAACAGAGATATTGGCGGCTTCGATGTCGATATTAACTATCAGGACGAGCGAACCCAGGGCGACCTGATAGCTATAACCAATGCTTACCGAACCGGAGCGATCAATACCACAGAACACCTTAACACCGTGCCCATCATTGACCTCCGCGGCCCCGACCCCGGATTTGCCCATGATGCATTTCACTCATGGCAGGTAAGAGCGCGGCTTGAGACGACCCATGGTCACGCACGAAACCAAGCTATCTGGTACGGTGCTTTTCCTATCGCTGGAGACACCATCTTCACGACAGAAGCCTTACTCGTCATGGATAACTGGCTATCGCAAATCGAAAGTGATGACACGTCCACACCTCTTCCAGAAAAGATTGTCGTAAACAAACCGGCGCTAGCGCGCGACCGCTGCCTCTCCGTTTCTGCTTTGTTTTCTGATGAAGGGCCCAAAATCCCATTCACTGGCAACATAGTTTTCCCTTCTCCCATTCTGCCGGGCTTAGACCTGTCACTCTTAAACCCACTGCCAGCAGAGCTTGGTCAAATAACAGATGCCGTTACAGGGCAAGTCTGCGGTCTTAACTTGGGCGAAGCGGGCTTGCCTTCTCAGATTCTGGACCCACTCGCACCAATCACTGATGCAATTCGAGAAGTTCAGGCGACGGTGGTTCAGACTCGTTTTGGCACTCCACGTACAGTGGCGGGAGACGATATAACCACCATGAACAACAAGTGCAATCTAAAACCCGTTGATCCAGCCGACTACCCAATGAATCCAGTTACCGGCATATTTAACAGCGAAACATTTGCGGAAAAAGTGCGGGAGGTATTCCCTGAGGGCGTATGTGACTTCAGCAAAGCGCCTGTTGGGTCTACAGAAACCATCAGCTGGCTTCAATACGGCGATGCACATCAGGTCGTAACAGGCGGCG
The DNA here is from genome assembly GCF_034669625.1 of Marinobacter sp. Classification (GTDB taxonomy): domain Bacteria; phylum Pseudomonadota; class Gammaproteobacteria; order Pseudomonadales; family Oleiphilaceae; genus Marinobacter. Next base: position 7,527 of record NZ_JAXMOY010000021.1, on the reverse strand, counting down.
AGCCTTTGCCAAGGAACGACTCTCCTGTTCTTGGCTGGGCCTCAAAATCCTTTAAACCAACTCTTAGTCAATAAAGGAAATCTGCGAAGCATGTAGTGGGTCATGGCTCCGGAGGCATCGAGTTCTCGCTGTCGATTCCGTGCAAGGAGCCTAGGCCTAGCGGTCACTTTTGGAAAAGAGCCCAAGTTGGGGCTTTCACGTTTTGGCGCAAATACGTCACATATTTGTCACAGGGGTATTCCCTCACCCCAAACGCAAAAAAGGCAGACCAGTAAGTTACTGATCTGCCTTTCTTTTATATGGTAGCGGGGGCTGGATTCGAACCAACGACCTTCGGGTTATGAGCCCGACGAGCTACCAGACTGCTCCACCCCGCATCAAACTGGTCGTATTATTTCGGGGCTAACCCCGATCAACGTGGCGCGAATATTACAGAGAACTACTCGATGCGTCAACCAATATCTTCAAACAAATCGGTTGGGTAGCTTAAGAGATCATCTGTACCGTTATCCGGCTGAAACAGACCGACCGTCTCGATAGCCTGCCGAACCGGCCGGAAAGACCGGCGGTGTTCCGGGGTTGCCCCCAGCCGCATCAAGGCTTCCTGGTGAACCGGCGTTGGATAACCTTTATGCTTAGCGAAACCAAAGCCCGGGTATTTATCCTCCAGCTCATCCATCTCCCTATCCCGGGTCACCTTCGCGATAATCGATGCCGCACTGATTGCCTCGACCCGGCTATCGCCTTTAACCACAGGCTCAGAAGGCCAGTTCCATTCTGGGCAACGATTACCATCCACCAAAACGTATTCCGGCGCGATAACCAAACCGTCTACCGCTCGTTTCATCGCGAGCATGGTTGCCTGATAGATGTTCAAGCGATCGATCTCTTCCGGCTCGCAGCGGCCGAGATTCCAGGCTGCAGCCTTTTCAATAATTTCGTCGTACAGCGTCAGCCGTTTCTTTTCAGTCAGCTTTTTGGAATCTGCCAACCCGGCGATCGGTCGTGCCGGATCGAGAATCACGGCGGCCGTCACTACAGCGCCCACCAATGGCCCCCGCCCTACTTCATCAACACCGGCTAAAAGCTTTCCCTGATAGGAACACTCGAACGGCGGCAATTCGTTGGCTGCCATCAGCGCTTGCTCTCGATTAACTTAGATACCGCTGTCGCAGCGCGCTCATCGGCATCCTGTTTAAGGGTCATGTGCAGCTCCGTAAAGGCTTCTTTAAGGCGTGCGCGACCTTCCTGATCATCAAGCCGTTCTAGCACGGCAGCCCCCAGCGCTTCAGGCGTCGCATCGTCCTGCAATAACTCAGGAACTAGCTCCTTCTTTGCGAGCAGGTTGGGCAAAGCGACCCAAGACACTTTCACCAAACGTGAGAGCAATTTAAAACTTACATTACTAAGCCGGTATCCCACCACCATCGGCTTTTTCAGCAGCATGGCTTCCAGCGTGGCCGTTCCTGACGCGAGCATCACCACATCACTGGCTGCCATTACCTCACGAGAACGGCCGCGTACCAAGGTGACGGATAGTTTGACCTCAAGCGATTCCACCAAATTCTGAATTTGCCGCTCGCGGTCCCGGTTTACGCACGGAATGACCAACTGGATATCCGGTCTGCGACCTTGCAGCCAACGTGACGCTTCCAAAAACAACGTTCCCAAACGTTCGACTTCCCCACCCCGACTACCGGGCAGTACCGCCAGTACCGGCTTATCGGCATCAAGACCGAGACTTTCACGAGCCGCCAAGGTGTCAGGCTCCATCGGCACTCGATCGGCAAGGGGATGGCCCACGAAGGCGACAGGCACATTGTGCTCTTCATAAAAACGCGCCTCGAAGGGAAGCAGCGTGAGCATCAGGTCTATCGATTTGGCGATTTTAAAAATGCGTTTCTGACGCCACGCCCACACAGAAGGGCTGACGTAATGAACGGAAGGAATGCCTGCCTCACGACAACGGCGCTCGATCGTGAGTGTGAAATCCGGCGAGTCGATGCCAATAACCACATCGGGAGGTGTCGTGAAAAAATAATCCAGAAGTCGGGCTCGAATACTGAACAATTCCCGAATACGGCCCAACACTTCGACAAGGCCCATAACCGAAAGCCGCTCCATCGGCACTAGGGAATGAAAGCCTTCGGCAATCATCTCGTCGCCGCCAATGCCAACAAAGCGGGCATTTGGATACCGCAAACGAAGTGAACGAATGAGCCCGGCACCGAGAATATCCCCAGATGCCTCACCCGCGATGATGGCAATGCTTACCTTGCGAAAACTGACCGGTTCAACCGAATCGTTTGTCACCGACCGTCTCCTGCCAATTCAGCGAATGATGCCGCGATCCGATCCCCGGAGCGAGGCAATCAGTGGCTTCATAACAGGGACATCTGCATAGCTATTTTCAAGCTCGGCCAAGGCTTGCTCAGTGGTCAGACCGTTGCGGTAAATAACCTTGTAGGCACGTCGCAACGCCAACAAGTCTTCTTTGCTAAAGCCTCGACGCTTCAAGCCTTCAACGTTCATACCGTGCGGCTGAGCTGACTGGCCACTGGCCATGACATACGCGGGAATGTCCTTCAGAACGATACTGCCACCGGCCGCCATACTGTGGGGCCCGATGCGGCAGAACTGGTGCACCATGGTGCCGCCACCAAGAATCGCGCAGTCACCCACGGTGACATGGCCCGCCAAAGTGGCGCAGTTCGCTAAAATGGTGCCATTACCCACGACACAATCGTGAGCAACGTGCACATAAGCCATCAATAAATTGTCACTGCCAATGCGAGTTTCACCGCGGTCTTGAGTGGTGCCACGATGAATGGTGCAATTCTCACGAATGGTGTTGTTGTCGCCGATGACGAGCGTTGTAGGCTCACCCGCGTACTTCTTGTCCTGACACTCTTCTCCGATACTGGAGAATTGGAAAATACGGTTATTTTTACCAATAACCGTCGGACCCTTTACAACAACATGGGAAAGAATCTCGGTGTTTTCACCGATCTCCACATCAGGACCAATATAACTCCAGGGTCCTACCGTCACGTTGGCCGCCAGCTTGGCTGATGGGTCCACAATCGCTTGAGGATGGACACCCGACCAGTCATTTGTCGCCATCAAACTTCTCTCTCAGCGGTTAGTATTTCTGCCACACACACAACGTCGCCATCGACCAACGCGCGGCAATTAAATTTCCACAGGCCACGCTTGGCAGAAACAAGCTCGGACTCTAACTCCAAGCGGTCTCCGGGACGCACAGGGCGTTTAAAACGAGCCTTATCGGAACCAGCCAAATATTGTATCACGCCGTCTGAGGGTTTCCGCCCCACCGTCACAAATCCGAGAATGCCAGAAAGCTGGGCCATCGCCTCAACGATCAACACGCCAGGCATAATCGGATTATCCGGAAAATGGCCGGTGAAGAACGGTTCGTTGAACGATATGTTTTTATAGCCTTTGATCAAAACGTTTTTCTCGACCTCGGTTACCCGGTCGACCAGCATAAACGGATATCTATGTGGCAAATATTCCAGAATCTCTTCAATGTTCATCATCTTGACCGGCCTCAGCCCTTGAATTTCTTTTCGAGTTCTTTGATTCGTCGCGCCAAGCCATCCAACTGCCTGAAGCGCACCGCATTCTTTCGCCACTGCCGGTTTTTGTCCGCAGGCAAACCTGACGAGTAGACACCCGATTCCGAGATATCATTGGTGACCATACTCATCCCTGTTAGATGAACCTGGTCTGCAATCTCCAAGTGTCCGGCTACCGCTGAAGCACCACCGAAGACACAGTACTTGCCAATGCGCGTGCTACCCGCGATGGCAACCATCGCAGCCATGGCACTGTGATCGCCAATTTGCACGTTATGAGCAACCTGAATCAGGTTGTCGAGTTTGACCCCATTACCAATAACCGTGGGCCCCAACGCACCCCGATCAATCGTGGTGTTGGCACCTATTTCGACATCGTCACCCAGAACAACACCGCCCAACTGGGCAATGCGGTGCCATTCGCCTTTTTCATTCGCAAAGCCGAAGCCGGCACCCCCGATCACCGCACCACTCAGAATGCTACAGCGCTGACCAATCTGAACATCATGGGCCAAAGTCACACGTGGATTCAGTACCGTGTGGTCTCCGATGCAAGAACGTGCGCCAACAACCGAGCCGGCACCGACAACCACCCGTTCACCGACCACAACCTCTGCCTCAATAACAACGTGAGGCCCAATACTGGAGGTGGAAGAAATCGTGGCGCTGGGATCAACAACCGCAGTAGGGTGAATTCCGGCTTGGGCAACAGGCGCACGGTCAAACCAATGGCTCAAACGAGCATAGCCCATGTACGGATTGTCCAAGATGAGGACATTGGTCTGAGCTTCATCGGCCATTGCCGGCGAGACGATGACCGCCCCCGCTTGAGTCTCTTTCAGATACTTACCGTAGGATGGGTTCGCCAGAAAGCTGATATGACCAGGACCTGCTGCCTGCAGGGTTGCCATACCAGACATCCGGGCGTCAGGATCTCCCCGGAGGCTGGCCCCCAACGCATCAGCAATTTCCTGAAGACGATAGGATGTTTCTGCCATGATGATCTCCAAATACCGGGACCGGGGAGGCCCTGTTTTTTAGCGGTTCAGCTTTTCAAGCAACTGAGGGGTCAGATTCATCTCCGGCTTCACGTGTACAACCGCTTCGCTCGGCAAAATCAAATCCAAATCGTGCTCATCCACGAGCTCTTTAACAGCGGCATCGACCTCAGGGCGTGCAGCTTCCAGGAACTGCTGCTTGCGCTGCGCCACAGTTGAATCAAGACGCTGTTTCAGAGCGCTGAATTCCTGAACCTTTTCCTGAAACTCTGCAGCTAGCTTAGTACGCTCGCTGTCGTTCATCATCGCCCCGTCTTTTTCAAGGCGGTCTTTCAATTTACGAGCCGCTTCCTGAACTTCACGCACCTTATTTTCATCGGCTGCAAAGTCCTTTTGCAACTGTTTAGTGAACGCCTGCGCGTTGTTAGACGCAAACAATGCCTGACGCAAATCGACCACGCCCACTCGGGTTTCTGCCGCGGCCTGGAAAGACAAAGTCAGTAATAGCGCACCTAGTACCGCTGAAATACGGTTCATCAAAACTCTCCTTTGTTCATTTTTTCGTTTTTATACTACGCGTCAGAATGTTTGCCCCAGCGAGAACTGGAACACCTGAGTATCGTCACCACTCTTGTCGTTCAGTGGCTTAGCGAGACTGAACGCAAGCGGACCAACAGCTGTTATCCACTGGAAGCTCACACCCGCCGACGTACGCACTTCGGTCAACTCAGGATCAAAACCGCGATCGGTATCGAACACCTGACCTGCATCCAAGAAAAACGACGTACGCATGCTCCGTGAATCACCGGCAAACGGCGTTGGGAAAATCAACTCAAGGCCCGCCTCGGTCAACAGGTTACCGCCAAACGGATCCGGATCGGACAAATCGCTGGACTGGTTGGTCGCTTTATTGCCCAAAGAGTTGGCTTCATAGCCTCTCACGGAACCATAACCGCCCGAATAGAAATGTTCGAAGAACGGCATTTGTGAACGGTCACCGTAGCCATCACCAAAGCCAACTTCAGTTCGAGCCCGCACAACCCAACGATGGGTATCTACCAACGGGAAATAGAAGTTCGTCCGATGACTAGCCTTGTAGAACGTGAGGTCACTGGCTGGCACAGCCACATCCAGCGACAGGGAATGACTGTAGCCCTTAGTCGGAAGCACACCACGGTTCAACGTGCTTCTACGCCAGCTACCAAACAGGAAGTAATTGGTAAACGAATCCCCTTCGTCTTCAATGAACGTTTCGACTTCCTCAGACGAGAAAACACCTTCCTTGATGTCAGAACGGGTAACGCCCACACCAAAGTTTAGACGAGTAATGGAATCAGTCGGATAACCGAACGTCATCCGGGCCCCGTATTCATCCAGCAAATAGGATGAAATATCCTCTTCCTCATAATCCGTTTCGCTCGCGAACAGGCTGAAGCCACGACTTACCCCATCGACGGTGTAATAGGGGTCCGTGTAGGAGACATTCGCACTCTTGACGGAATCGCTGAAGTTCACACCGAACGAGACCTGTTTGCCGCTACCAAAGAAGTTATTCTCAGAAACCGAAGCTCCCAAGATGACACCGGAGTTCTGGGAAAAGCCCACCGAAGCTGACAAGCTCCCTGTTGGCTGCTCTTGAACGCTGTAATTAACGTCCACCAGATCGTCCGAACCCGGAACCGGCACGGTTTCAACATCAACCGTCTGGAAGAAACCCATGCGTTCAAGACGTGTTTTCGAGAACTCAATCCGATCAGAAGAGGCGACACCGCCTTCCATCTGGGTCATTTCCTGACGCAGCACTTCGTCTTTGGTGGACACGTTTCCGTTGAAATTAACGCGACGCACGTAGGCACGCTTACCAGGTTCGATATAGAAGGTGACCTTCGCGGTGTGATCATCGTTAGGCTCGGGCACCGCATTCACGCTGGCAAAGGCATAACCCTCTCGACCAAGGCGGAACGACAGTGCCTCGGAAATAGCGGTCATCTGCGCCCGAGAGAACACATCGCCTTCTTTCACAGGAATGAACTTACGCAGCTCTTCCTCTTCCAAGATCAGGTTGCCGCGCAGCTGAATATCGGAAATGGTGTACTGCGAGCCTTCATTGAGCGCCATCGCAATGAAAACTTGCTGCTTATCCGGAGAGATGGAAACCTGACTGGATTCCACATTGAAATCCAGATAACCGCGGTCCAGATAGAACGAACGCAGGGTTTCCAGATCACCACTGAGTTTTTCCCGAGCGTACTTGTCGCTGTTGGTAAGCGAGTTCCACCAACTGCTACTGCGAAGCTCAAAGAGGTCCGTCAAAGTCTCATCGTCAAATTCACGGTTTCCGACGATGTTGATGTTCTGAATGGCCGCAACAGAACCCTCATTGATATCCAAACGGATAGCAACGCGATTTTGCGGTAGCTCTTCGGCCGAGGCTTTCACTCGAGCGTTGTAGCGACCCTGTGCGATATACGACCGCAGAATTTCAAGTTCCAGGCGCTCAAGCGTTGCCCGACGGAAAACCTGCCCTTCATCAAGGCCGGCACCTGCCAGAGCATCTTTCAGCATGTCGGTTTCAATATTTTTGTTGCCTTCTATTTCGATGGACGAAATAGAAGGCCTCTCACGGACCGACAGAATCAATACGCCAGCGTCTCGGCTGACCTCAATATCCGTAAACAAGCCCGTGCGAAACAGGTCTTTGATTGCCGCAGCCAAACGAGCGTCATCAATTTGTTCGCCCATGTTGATCGGAAACGCGGAAAACACCGAACCCGCAGATACCCGCTGCAGGCCTTCGACCTCTATGTCCGCAACCGTGAATTCGTCCGCCAACGCTGGCTTCATACCGGTTGCGGTAATCGCGAGGCCAACAGCTACAGCTAGAAGAGAACGTCTCATTCAGTTATATCGCCTGGTTAATGTGCGGTAAG
>NZ_JAXMOY010000020.1:0-57186 GCF_034669625.1 Marinobacter sp. | reverse complement strand
GAACCCGACTCATCCTCGCCATCGGTGTTCTGCCCGGCCTTCTCCCCCTTCGCACGCAGAGATAAATCACTAACCGTCGCCTTTCGTACCTCCGGGACAGCCCGAGACGCCAAAGACCCGTTCAGCGCATCCAGCCTTTTCCTTACATCCCGCCAAGTCTTATCAACCTGAGGTGCAATTCTTGAGGAGACACTCTTTACACGGGCGAACAATTTACTCTTGGATGACATCGCTCCCTCGCTTACTGAAAAAACACTCTCAGTGTAGTCACTCATTCCTCAAAAAATCCACCAACCTCCACCAGATTCTGCTTCCTCACGGCGCTCACGTTCTTGTTCGAGCTGAGCATACTGTTCATCCAGCTCTTGCAACTTTCGGTCACTTTCCAGAGGCTCGACTGGACCTCCGCCAAATGGCCAATACCAGGAAGCAGATTCATACTTCCCCTGCTCCTTTAACCGCTCAAGCTCCAACTCTCGCTCTTCTTCAAGAGCAGCCTTCCGCTTTTCATAATCATCATCCTGATTTTCCTCAACGATCGATGCAGCTGCGTGATTCGGAGCCAACAGATCACTGTTCAGGAACAGCGTAGAAACAATCTCTACAGGCTTCATCGCGTAGCTTCGCGTTACTAACTGCAAGTCACCGGAAGCCAGAGGATCATCAGGATCAAGGTCAGGGTGTAGCTCGCCGGGTTCGGTGAGTTCGTTATAGCGCAAGTAATAAATCTTGCCCGACTCAACGTTCAGTGTGGCGTTTGCAATCAAACTAAGACTGAACGACCCAAGCCCTTCAAGCCCAAGCAAAGGACGCCGCATAGCGATGTGCCGCTCACCAGGCGCCACCTCTAGCCACGTAAAACTGTTATTTCGGATATTGAAATAATGATGATCATCGATGTAGACGCTGGGCGCTTCGATCTCATTCCCCGCCCACTCAGAGTCGGTACGGTAAAAATAGAGCAGAGCGTTATTCTGATCCCACTCTTCGGCATCAATGTGGACAAAGTTGTGACCCGACACCGGGTGCAAGAACCCCCCCACACTTTTACCAATGGACTGATACACCGTACAACCAGATAGCGCCACCACACAGCAAAGCGCGGCGGCACTCTTAACGAAAGGCACTCGGATTCTCATTATTTTACACTCTTCATCCCTTTTCGAGTTGCCAGATCATATCAACTGCCACTCGAGAGAAATGAGAGCTACCGCAAGGGATGAATACAAACCGTTACATTCACCCCTTACCCCACTAAAACCAATTATTGACCAGCAGCTCCGGACCGGAGCTGATTCACTTCCTCGGACAACCGCACCAACCGTGATGTTAGCTGCGCTCTTGAGGCATCAATGGCGGCAACCGTTTGCTTAAATTCAGAGAGCTGCGCCTTCAAGGCTCGAACCTCTCGACCATCGGCTTGCGACCCAATTTTCTTTTCCAGCGCAGCAATACGCCCCTCCAAACCATCGATGCCCAACTTCTGTTCTTGCTCAAAGCGCTTTATACGACTCTCTACCAGAGGCCCAACACCGTCCATCTTTTGCCCAAGTACAGCCACCTGCTTCTCAATCGTCTGATCCGCCTGCTCAAGAGCGGTAACCGCTCCCTTCAAGCGCTCGGCCATCTGCGCGACATCCCCAGCCATACCGCTGCGAACCTGTTCAAGACGCGAGTCGAGATCAGCAACCGCCTTTCCGGCACCCACCAACCGCTCATCGAGAGAGGCTATTTTCTGTTGTTGCTCGTTCAGCCTCTGCTTATTCTTTTCATTCGCAATGACCCAAAGCTTGCGAATCTCGCCATCCACCGAATCCAGCCGCTCTTTAGCCCCCGAAATCTGTTGCTCTAACCGCGCACCTCGCTCCTGCAATGACTCGCCCGTTTCGGAAAGCTCGCCCTCAAAGCGCGCCAGCGCTAAATTGCTCTGCCGGGCCCAGTAGTCCGCGTCCTGCAACTGACCTTCGAGAACCTGAATGCGTTGTTCCTGCAGATACCAGCCCGTCCCGGCTGCGGCAGCAATGATCACCAGCAGCACCCAAATCAATGCAGATGCACCGCCAGCGCTCCCCTTGCCCTTATTCGGCTCTGGGGATTTAGGGGGCGTTTGCGGCCTTTCTTTTTTGGCCTTCGGCTTTTCAAGCTCTCTCGGCTCAGCCCCACCAAAAGGTTCGTCAGCTCTCAGCTCGTCGTCATCTGGACGAATGGGTTCCATTACAGCTCCTGAATACAGAGGGTTTAATAAAGAAGACTAGATAATACGCTCGCCAAACAAAACGTTAAAATGAAGAACCATACAGGTACCTTGTATGATGGTACCGTCTATCTTGCATGGCGGGTGGCCAATCCATACAATGGCCGGCTTTCCAATTATCACAGGACTGTTGCTTATGCAGCCGCTTGTAGGTCTCATCATGGGGTCGAAATCCGACTGGCCCACCATGGAACACGCCGCCGACATGCTCGACAAGCTTGGCGTGCCCTACGAAACACGAGTTGTCTCAGCCCACCGCACACCCGACCTTCTGTTTGACTACGCCAAAACAGCTTCAGATCGCGGTTTGAAGGCCATTATCGCAGGCGCAGGTGGTGCTGCTCATCTTCCTGGAATGGTCGCGTCACAAACCTCTTTGCCAGTACTGGGTGTACCGGTTCAGTCCAAAGCCTTGAACGGCCTGGACTCACTGCTCTCCATCGTGCAAATGCCGGGTGGCATCGCTGTCGGCACACTCGCCATCGGTAAAGCGGGCGCCACTAACGCCGGTTTATTGGCGGCGCAGATCATCGGCACCTTTGACGACAACGTGCGCAAAGCGGTTGACGAATTCAGGGCAACCCAAACACAGACCGTGCTGGACAACCCTGATCCCAGCGATCAGTAATGCCCACTCCAAAACCTTAAAAGGCAGGAGCGTTCGAATGAAAATCGGTGTACTAGGAGCTGGCCAATTAGGGCGCATGCTGGCACTTGCCGGATACCCGCTAGCCAAAGACTTTGTCTTTTATGACATGTCGGGAAGCCCCAGCGCGGGTCTTGGCGAGACCATCGTAGACCGGGACGGGAAGCAGCTGGACAACTTTCTTTCAAAAGTTGACCGCGTAACCTACGAATTCGAACACTTACCGGTGGATGTTGCCGAAAAACTGGCGCAACACAAACCCGTGCACCCCTGCCCTCGCGCCTTGCAGGTCTGCCAGAACCGGGAAGCCGAAAAAACATTATTCGGCCAACTCGGCATTCCGACACCCGAGTGGAAAACGGCAGACAGTGCAGAAACGTTGAAAGCCGCAGCCGAAGCCCTCGGCTGCCCGGTTGTCGCCAAGTCCATCACCGAAGGTTACGACGGCAAAGGTCAGGCGGTACTGAAAAGCCCGAAAGAAGCAGAAGCCGCTTGGGCATCTATCGGCCACTCTCGCGTCATTGTCGAGAAATTCGTTAATTTCAGCCGCGAAGTATCACTGATCGCCGTGCGTGCCGAAGATGGCGATGTCGCCTTCTATCCGATCGCTGAAAACACGCATCACGAAGGCATTCTGCGCTATTCCATCGCGCCTGCGCCCGGACTGCCAGCCCATGTTCAGCAAGATGCCGAACGATACATCAAAGCACTGCTCAATGAGCTAGAGTACGTAGGCGTGCTCACGCTGGAACTGTTCGAGACGGAGAACGGCCTGGTTGCCAACGAAATGGCTCCGAGGGTCCACAACTCCGGCCACTGGACCATCGAAGGCGCTATGACCAGCCAGTTCGAAAACCATATTCGAGCCGTCAGCGGCCATGCACTGGGCAACGTGGAAGCTCGCGGGGTCAGTTGCATGATCAATATCATCGGTGAACATGGCGACATCGAGCGCATCTTGGAATTGCCTTACGCCCACGTTCACCTTTACAACAAGGGCGAGCGCCCCGGTCGCAAGCTCGGACACATCAATATTCTGGCCGACAGCTATGAAGAACTGGTTTGGCGGGTAAAAACCTGCGCCCAGTTCTTGCCTGGCAGTCCCGAATTTACGTGCAGCCTCACCGCAAAGGGTTGAATTAAAGAAATCCGCCCCTATATTGCTGGTACGCACATTCATAAACAAAGAGAGACAGGGAGAACGACCTCATGGCATTTGAACTTCCCGCATTGCCTTACGAAAAGAACGCTCTGGAACCGCACATGTCCCAGGAAACTCTTGAGTTTCATTATGGCAAGCACCACCAGACTTACGTAACCAAGCTGAACGGCCTGGTTGACGGCACCGACAATGCTGATAAGTCTCTGGAAGAGATCATCAAGAGCGCTAGCGGCCCTCTGTTCAACAACGCCGCTCAGGTATGGAACCACACATTCTTCTGGAACTGCCTGACTCCTAACGGCGGCGGCGAGCCCACTGGCGCAGCTAAAGAAGCCATCGAGAAAGCATTCGGCTCTTTCGAAGACTTCAAGAAAGAATTCAACGACAAAGCAGCCAACAATTTCGGTTCTGGCTGGACTTGGTTGGTTAAAAAGGCAGACGGCAGCGTTGCAATCGTTAACACCAGCAACGCCGAAACTCCGCTGACTGGCGCTGACAAGCCGGTTCTGACCGTCGACGTATGGGAACACGCCTACTACATCGATTACCGGAACAGCCGTCCGAACTATCTGGAAGGTTTCTGGAAGCTGGTTAACTGGGATTTCGTAAACGAAAACCTGGGCTAAGTTAGCACAGAGCTTGGTAGTAGCGCTGATGCGCCTGCCTAAAAACAGAAACGCCCGCCTGGCAAGCCCCGGCGGGCGTTTCTGTTTATGACACAGATCAAATTGCAACAATTCGATACACGCTCTTTCAGGACATAACGGAAATTTCAGGCATACTCGGTGGCCGAGTAATCATATTGGGCCATACTGTGGAACGTACCGTCGCCCAGAGCGAGCAATACCCCAAGATCAATCAAATGAGCTGCAATGACCGGAATGCAAAAAGCTTTTAACGTAGAAAGCCGCTTGGGACTCCGCATCCTGCGCTGGGTACTGGCCGTTGCATTACTTAGCGGGCTCGCCGTTAGCACCGTCCAAGTGATACTCGACGCGCAGCGAGTATCATCCGAACTCAAGCTGCAGGCTAAACAGACCATTTCTTTGGTGTATGACGCTGCAACCCAAGCGGCTTTCAGTATCGACGAAACACTGGCCCAACAGGTTGTTCAGGGCCTCTTTGCCCTGGAAGCGATCAACCTTGCACGGATTTCCCACCCCGATGGAAAAGAGCTAAGCAGCCTCAAACGCAGGCCAGATCAACTTTATTCTCGCCGCATTACCGATCTGATTTTCGGTGATGTCTGGGTCTATCGGGAGCCTCTAAATCGTGCCGACAACCCTGGCAAACCATACGGCTATCTGGAGATTCATCTCGACACCGCCTACGACGCCCACACATGGCTAACTAGAGGCCTCGTCACCTTCGCTTCAGGTATCGCGATCGCTTTCATTCTCGGCTTAACACTGTTCATTTTATTCAACTGGTTACTAACCAGCCCGCTGCTCCGCATCGTCTACTCAGTCAAGAAGGTTGACCCCGATCACCCGGACGGCCGACTGCTATCTATACCTAAAGGGCATGAGGCAAACGAACTTGGGCTATGGGTTAACGCCACCAACAACCTACTTGTAGCGATTGCCGATAATCAACAAAAGCACCTCGAAGCCGAAGCTCGAGTAAACCAACTCGCGCGAATTGATGTGTTGACCGGCTTACCCAGCCGGGACGCCTTTATGGAAGAACTGCAGCACGACATCGAAAGATCGAAGGTTGAGCGCACCACGCTGTCACTCACCGTGTGCGGCATTAACGACTTCAAATCGGTGAACGAGCAGTGCGGGTTTCGTACCGGCGATCTCATACTGAAAACCGTTGCCGGCAGACTCCGTGCAAACCTCCCCTCCGATCGGTTTGGCCTTGCCCGCTTGGGTAGCGACCAATTCGTTATCGTCGAGAAAAAAATTCGGGATAGCTTTCAAGCCGCCGAAACTGCAGAAAAAATACTCGCAATCATCGGCCTACCTATCGAAGCGGGTAGTCACCGAATATCCATGGCATCGACACTTGGTATTGCACTGTTCCCAAACGATGCGCGTGAAGCCGATCGGTTACTGCAAAGCGGCGAACAAACCATGGCTCTTGCAAAACAAATCGGTGACAAACGTTTTCAGTTCTTCGTGGCCAGCATAGATCAGGAGATCCGTGATCGTAAACAAATGGAAAAGGACCTGACTCGAGCCATCGAGAATCAGGAATTCCACCTCGTTTACCAACCCCAAATCAACCTGGAAACAAAGCGTGTTATTGGCGCAGAAGCACTGCTTCGCTGGGAGCACCCGGAACACGGCTTCGTACCGCCAGACAAGTTCATTCCCATCGCGGAAACCAGTGGCTCGATTGTGGAAATCGGAAAATGGGTACTCGAACAGGCCTGCCGGCAGGCTGCACACTGGGCCTCTACCGGATCACACCTCAGAATTGCCGTAAACCTGTCAGCGGTCCAATTGCGGCAAAACACAATCGTGGACGACATTCTGGACACACTGAACACATACAGAATACCGCCCGGGCGCCTGGAACTGGAAATCACCGAAACCAGCTTCATGACCAACATGACCGATGCCGTCGCGAAGTTACACAAACTGCACAGAGCCGGCATCAGCATCGCGGTAGACGATTTTGGCACCGGTTACTCATCACTGACGTACCTGAAAAAAATGCCCGTTCAGCACCTAAAAATCGATAAACAGTTTATTCAAGATCTTCTGATCAACGAAGAAGACACTCGCATTGCCAACACCATTATCGATCTGGGCCGAAGCTTGAACCTTACCGTGATTGCAGAAGGCGTCGAAACAGCAGAACAAGAACATTACCTGACGCAAAGAGGCTGCAAGCTAGCGCAGGGATATTTCTTCAGTAGGCCCTTATTGCCTAGAGATTTTAAGGAATTTGTACAGACTTACCATGCCAATATCGTGGAAAATAAAGCTCAAACACATTTCGAGGGTTAAACATGGGAATGACAACTGTCATCGGACTCGCTGTTATCGCGGTTGTCGTGATTTACCTGGTTTTCATCTACAACAGCCTGGTATCACTGCGCAATCAGTTCAAAAATGGCTTCGCACAAATTGATGTGCAGTTGCAACGCCGGCACGACCTCATCCCCAATCTTGTAGAAGCAGCTAAAGGCTATCTCGACCATGAGAAGTCAACGCTCACGCAAGTGATGGAAGCGCGCAACAATGCCGTAAGCGCACAGAAAGACGCCGCCAAAGACCCCAGCGACAACACCAAAATGCAGCGTCTGGGCAGCGCAGAAAATCTGCTAACCAAAGCACTGGCCAACTTCTACGCCGTCTCCGAAAATTACCCGGAATTGAAAGCCAACGAAACCATTCAACAGTTAATGGAAGAGCTTTCCAGCACCGAGAACCGGGTCGCCTTCGCTCGCCAGGCGTACAACGACGGTGTAATGACCTACAACATTTTCCGCGAGAAATTTCCGAACAACATCATCGCCGGCATGTTTGCATTTAAAGAAACTGCCCAACTTCAACTGGAATCGCCCGAAGCCCGTCAGGCCCCGAAAGTCAGTTTCTGAGGCCTGATTCATGGCAGCACCCGGTTTTTTTCAGCGCCAGGCTCACGCCCGGCGCAACACCAGCCTTCTTGTCGTATTGTTCCTGAGCGCCGTCGTCTTGATCACGCTGGCGGTATGCTTGGTGGGCTATCTGGTTACCCGCAGCGAAAGCTCCCCCCTCCCCTTTCATCAATGGCTGCTGTCTACCCACGGAATGACCACCGCTGCCGCCGTGGTCATACTGATCGGAATTGGCTCGCTGGTCCGCGGACTCGATCTCGCTGGAGGCGGATCTCGCGTTGCTAAAATGGTAGGCGCGCGCCTGATCGAACCGGACACCCGGGACCCCGATGAACGCAAACTGCGCAATATCGTCGAAGAGATGGCCATTGCCAGTGGCGTATCCGTGCCCGAGCTTTACGTGATGGACGGTGAAACCAGCATCAACGCGTTCGTTGCCGGGTATGCGCCGGGCGAAGCCGTGATGGTGGTCACCAAAGGGGCCTTGGCTCAGCTAAACCGGGACGAGTTACAGGGCGTGGTAGGCCACGAGTTCAGTCACATTCTGAACGGCGACATGCGGCTCAATGTGCGGCTTATCGCTATACTCGCGGGCATCCTGATGATCGGACAAATTGGCCAGTTCTTGCTTCGAGCGGGGTTCTACAGCAGCGCCACACGCCGCCGAAACAGCGATAGCCGAGCACAAGTAGCCATGGGCATCCTAGGCCTTGCCCTGGTGATTATCGGTTACGTGGGGGTCTTCTTCGGCCGATTGATTCAAGCCGCCGTGTCACGCCAGCGAGAAATGCTAGCCGACGCATCATCGGTGCAGTTCACGCGGAATCCCGAAGGTATTGGTGGTGCGCTGTTCAAAATCGGAATGACCAGCGCTTACCTCGACACCACCAGCCATGCAAGCGACATGAACCACATGTGCTTTGGCGAGTCCGCACGTATGAAGTTCACCTCGCTCCTGGCTTCACACCCCCCCGTCAACGAGCGCATTGACGCCATACAACCCGGTTTGCTGGCGCGGCTTCGCAGCCGCCTGCGAGATACCGAGCCCAGTTCTAAGCTGCAAGCGAAAACCGCACAACCGGAAAGCGCCCGAATCTCGGATCTGGCCAATCAAGTTGTTGGGCCTGCGCGAGGCACACCCGGAAGCAGACTCTCGCCTTTGCGATCATCGCTCACTGGATCTACTCAGCAACCCGCTACCCAACTGTCTACCCGCGTGGGGACCGTCACACCGCAGAGCGAAGCCTTTGCAGCCGATCTTCTACAACAGCTACCGTCTACATTCCGAAACCTGCTCTATACCCGGGCCGGGGCCATACAACTTTGCTACGGCCTGCTGACTTACCATCTTCCTGTGGCCGAGCGCATTCAATACTTGGCGTCTATACCCCAACACGCTCTGCTGGGAGAGCAACCAGATATACTATCGAAGCTCTTACCGACTCTTGCGACATTGGGCGAAGCAGCAAGATTCCCGACACTCGAATTGGCGATGCCGGCGCTCAGAAAGCTGAATGCCGAAGAGCGCCACGCACTACTAAGCAACGTCCGCCAGCTGGTCGCAGCCGATAAACGCCTGAGCTTGTTTGAATTGGCATTGAACACTTTTCTGAATCGGCACCTTTCACCGAAAGCTGAACAGGCGGTACCGGTAAGGCATAGAAACTACCGTTCGGTAAAAGCCGAGATTGAGTGCGTTGTCGGGCTATTCGCGCGCGCAGGCACAGACTCAGAGCAAGATGCGGCGAATCTCTATCAGGAAGCCATGGCAGGCTTCTTCTCCGCGCCAGACCAGCGTCCCACCACTTCAGTCTCTATCAGGGAATTACAAGCCGCGCTGGCTGCTCTGAGCCGGCTGTCGCCATTATTAAAGCCTGGGATTATTGATGCCTGCGGTCACTGCATCCTGCACGATGGCATGGTTGATGTGCGGGAATACGAACTCATGAGGCTGGTCGCTGACCAACTGGACTGCCCTATGCCACCGCTTTGAGCATTTGGCGGCTGGCACAGACTCGTTTGATTAGAAAACTTCAGACCACAAAAAAGGCCAGAACCCGGCACGGCTCGAAAGCCTTGATAACATGCCGGTAACTGGCCCTTTGGGTATTCCAGACGTTCTTAGTAGCGACGCCCTTCAAACAGCATTTCTACAGCTGGATCAGCCTCAGGCTGCGGTAGGCCTAACTTCTCACGAACCTCGAGATTCACATCCCATAGGCGATTGAACTGCTGCAAAGTAGCCGCCGCCGCATCTTGCTTGCCGAGCATGATGGTCGGGCGCAAGAACACCAGCAAATTACGCTTCACCCGACTTTCGCTCTCGGAAGAGAAAAGCCGGCCTAGATACGGAATGTCTCCAAGTAGAGGTACCTTACTTCTGTTGACCTGGTAATCGTCTTTAATCAAGCCACCCAATACAACCGTTTCACCATCGTCCGCCAGAACCGTGGTTTTGATTTCCCGCTTGTTGGTGATCAGATCCGAAGCCCCATCGACTGTCGTTGTCGAGATATCCTCAGTGGTCTGTTCAACCACCAAGCGCACCAAGCCATCGGCGCTAATGGTTGGGGTCACTTTAAGCGACAACCCCACATCTCGACGCTCAATAGTGGTGAAAGGATTGGTCGTACCATCGCCGGTGACCGTGGATTGGCCGGTGCGGAACGGTACGTTCTGACCAACAATAATCTCCGACTCTTGGTTATCCAGAGTGATGATGCTTGGCGTAGACAACAAGTTTGCCGCTGAAGCAGAGGACAGTGCCTGGATCAGGACGCCCCAGGTAATTCCGTTTTCGTCACGGTTGCCGGCGCCAATAGTGACACCTCCGCCCAGTTGCGGAACGACATCTCCAACCAGAGCCCCGATAACCGAGTTCAGGCCTACCATACCGGAACCGCTCGTCAGGTTAGTGCCTAATACTGGCAACGAGGACGCGGATTCATCACCGGCTGCCAACTGCACACCTAACTGGTCACCCAACTCGTCACTGATTTCAACAATCGCCGCTTCAATCATTACCTGAGCACGACGTACATCCAGCTGGGAAACAATTTGCTCCGCTTCCTGCATCAATGAAGGATCGCCGCGAACGACCAAAGCATTCAAGCCTTCATCCGCGAAGACAGCAAAGTTGTTGTTGGGATTACCGCCACTACTGCCGGTCCCACCAGCACCCCCACTTTCTTTAACGGCTTCGCCCATCACCCCTTTGAGGATTTCTGTCAGGGTTTTCGCGTCCGCATGACGTAAGCGAAGCACCTTGGTGGTACCGCCACTTGCGGAGGGCTGGTCTAGCTTGCGGATCAGCACACGCATTTTTTCACGAAAGCTGTCATCACCGCGAAGGATCAGCCGATTACTCCGCTCGTCGGCAGTAACATTGTATTTGTTAGCTGTATTATCATTCCCTGAACGCCCCAGTTCACTGGGCGCCAGTTCCTGCAACAGCTTAACCATGTCGCCAACCCAGGCTTCACGTAGCTGGATGACTTCAACTTCCGAGCGGGAAGGACTGTCAAGCTCACGGACAATCTGTTCAATGCGCTGAATATTAGAGGAATGATCGCTAACAATCAGTGCGTTAGCCGCGGCCACACCGGCGAGGTGCCCGTATTTGGCCACTAAAGGACGAAGAATTGGCACCAATTCCAAGGCATTCGCGTTTTCGATCTGAATAACCCGTGTAATCAGTTGTTCAGACGGCGTTGTTTTGAACCGGTCCAGTACCTCGGCGGATTGCTTCGCATCCACCTGCTGCACCACTTTTACCACTTCTTCACCAGGGATTGCGGTGAAGCCGTGTACGTTCAGAACTGCCAGAAAGAGATCGTAAATTTCGTCCTTATTCATCGGAGCGCTGGAAAGCACCGTGACCTTGCCTTTGACCCGCGGGTCCACCACAAAGCTGTAGCCCGTAATGTCAGCAACCTGCGTCACGAAGGCTCGTATATCGGCTTCCTTGAGATTCAGCCTCCAGGTTTCTTCCTGCGCCTGAGCCACGGCCATCAACGGCAGCAGAAGAACAAATAAGAGAGCCCTGAGGATGTTTGTTTTGTGGTTATACATCTGGCGGTATCGTCCTGTATTGAATTACCCGATCAGTTACGCCATTGCTCGGGAATGGCGTAACTCACCGTGAGTAGACTTCCATTACGTTCAATTTCTATATCCAGCCGTGGCTGGCTGCGCCATTCGTTAAACAACGCTTTGTCCTGTTCAAAGTCGCCTAATCGCTGACCATTTAATGCGGTGATCACATCACCGGGGCGCAGATTGACGGCGTTCAACATGGCATTTGAGCCATCGTACACGTAACCGGATTGTCCATTATCCTGCGCCGGACTCAACCCGTAGGCCCGGAGCGCAGCAGCGCCCTGAGCATCCAACTGAGCTCTGGCACTGGCCAGAAAATCGTCGGGAGATTCCGCCGATGAAGGTTGATTCGCTGGTGCTTCCGCCAGAATACCCTCAACACCGAGAACTTCCTCGAAGGCCAGCGATTCGTATCGCCCACCTCGTCTTATTAGAATTCGTGCTGACTCAACCTCGGCCAACTCCGCGTTACCCGGTAATGTATCGCCTACGCGGTAATACTCAGTTTCTCCGTCGCTTCCGGCAACTATAGCACCGGAGTCTTCCGGGCGCTGCCCTATCAACACACCTTCTAACCGCAATCGCAAGCCTGTTTCCGGGGCGGTCTTTCGAATCACATCCGCTACACCGGCTTGAGACTCGGACCGACCAAACAATTCGTAACCTGCGATTGGCGCGAGCCCGCTGCCCTTAAGGGACCCTTTCCCCCCGGATACTTGCCCATACAGCTCGGGCACGGAGCTATCTGGCCATACAAACAGCCAAGTGACTCTGGCAAGCTCTGCTCCCAAGTAGACGACCAAAGCGATGAGCAGCACATTGGCCAGCGAGCGGGACACCCTCTCCTGCGTCCGCACGGATACAGCCGCCATGCTAAAAGCCTCCTGGCAGCAAAGGCTGCTTGACCCGGAACACCACATCGCCGGGGCGAGCACCCTCCGACCAAGGCTGCTGAGCCAAATCAACCATGCGCTTGTATACGCGAATTTCCATCATGCCATCCCAAAGTATGTTGGCATCCGCTGCAGGACCATCACCGCCCTGCTCCGCCACATCTAATGCAACGCCGCCCTCCACTGTGTCCAGCTTGGCCTGCATTGGCGGGAACTGCGCCTGACCCGTCTGATTCCCCATTGGCCAGGTCACCAGACCACCATCCCACCGACCCATGCCTTCAGCATGGTGCAGCCGCTCGTCAGCCCAACGTATTTTCAGGTAATCGATAGACACCTTGCCGTCAATCATTGCCCCGCCGCTTTGACGGATCAAGTCCTCAAATTCTGCAACGGCTACTACGCCGCTGGCCGCCACATCAAAACTACCCGGCCATCCTCCCGTAACAACGCCGTCCACACGAGATTGTGCCGAAGATACGGAAAACTCGACCGGCAAATTCATATTCGTGAAGGATGGCCAATCGAGCTGCCACTGAACCCGTGTCGGAAATCCGGCCAAATGTACTTTAGCCGCGCCCCCCCACAAGGTACCGGACAGTTGGCGAACCTGAATCTGGGGAGGAAGGTCTACATGATCGGACGCCTGATGCCACACCCAGCCAACCGGCACCCTGACCACCAGTGTCACGGCAAAAACAAACACCCCAAGCAACAACAGCAAGATGAACTTGCCAGGGCGGAAGAAAGGTTTTGAGGGGATATCACTCATTGCATCGTGCACATTTATAAGCCGGTTGCCGAGTCTAACAAACGCAGTTGCCAAGTGCATGATTAAAGCAATAAAAAAACCCGCATTGGTGTTATCCAACGCGGGTTTTTATCGGAGTAGAACGAGTGCTCTCTTCGCCCCAAAAATTCAGGAAAATCTGAAGCCTGCAGGGTCAAGGAAGGCTGTAATCCGCTTCTTCCTTGAACTTGGTTTTGCGAATCTCAAACCCGACTCATTGACCTTAGAAAAACGAATCATTGAGGTGTCGTGCAAATAGCTTTGTATCACTTTCCATGGACCACTTTTACCTTGTCTCGGTAATAGATGCCTGGCGCGCGCCACATAACCCGATTGTAAATCGAGGAAAGGCTCATCGGAAAAATCATTTTCCTGCGCTTCGGGTACACAGTAGGGAATACCCTGCTTATCCATGTAATTGATTAAGCGACAGCAAAACTCTGCTATCAGATCCGCTTTCAGCGTCCAGGATGAGTTGGTGTAACCAAAGGTCATTGAAAAATTCGGCACACCACTGACCATAGAGCCTTTATAGGTTAAACATTCACCGACATTAACTTCCTGGCCATCGACTACAGGCGTCACTCCACCAAATATCTTCATATCCAGCCCAGTCGCTGTAACAACAACGTCAGCTTGAAGTTCTTTGCCTGATTTCAATCTAATACCTTGTTCAGTAAAGCTTTCAATATGATCCGTAACCACTGAAGCTTTCTTTTCCTTCAACACTTTGAACAAATCACCATTAGGTACTGCACACAACCTTTCGTCCCACGGGTTATAGTTGGGTGCAAAATGCTTCATATCGAAATCGCTCCCCAGCTGCCGTTTTGCTGCCATAAGCAAAAGTCGCCTAATCGCTTTAGGCCGCTGCCTAGAGAGCCGGTACACGCCCAGCTGGAGACCTACATTTCTTGCCCGAGCCATTTTATAAACCAGCTTTTCTGGCAAGAATTTACGCAAACCAATCGAAATATGATCTTTCTCTGGGACAGCAGCCACATAGCTTGGAGAACGCTGCAACATAGTCACGTGCTCCGCTTGATCACACATAGCGGGCAACAGCGTGACAGCGGTGGCACCACTCCCAATAATCACGACCTTCTTGTCTTTGTACTGAATATCGTCTGTCCATTTCTGGGGGTGAACAACATCCCCTTTGAACTTTTCAAGTCCTGGAAACTCAGGTGTATAACCCGCTTCATAATTGTAGTAACCAGTGCAGCCCATCAAAAAGCCACAGGTAAAAATCTGCTCTTCTTCGCTACCTTCTCGAGTGGCAATAACTTTCCACTGAGCTTTTTCACTGCTCCACTCTACACGGACGACTTTCATCCCATAAGTAATGTGTTGAGTGATGTTATATTCCTGCGACGTCTCTTTTATGTAATTCAAGATCGAAGCGCCATCAGCAATACTCTTCTCACTTGTCCACGGCTTGAAGCTATACCCCAGCGTAAACATGTCAGAATCTGACCTTATGCCCGGGTAGCGAAATAAATCCCAAGTTCCGCCCATCGAAGATCGACTTTCTAAGACTGCAAATGTCTTTTTAGGACAATTCCTTCTCAAGTGAGCAGCTGCACCTATCCCGGACAAACCTGCCCCTATGATCAAAACATCAACATGCTTATTCATAACCCCTCCGAATTCACTGGCCCCATCATAGGACCACCCTCCACTTGCCACGGACTCAGCCAGCAGAATAGTTAAACGCTGGACAATGCTACACCGGTCAATGTAACATTGTCTAGGTAACAAAGTGGCGCAAGTGAAAAATCAACTCCAGGTGGAGGCTAATATGAGTCAGCCGAACAAGAAAACGCCCATGCTAATGCCAACTAGACGCGACATTAAGTTCAAGCTCGATCCTAAGATTATTAGTGAATGGCACCATTCTGGCGGCCCCATTTTCACAACGTTTCTTAACACTTTTTCAACCATTCTCCCGGTCGGCGAGCGCTTTTTTATCGATAGCGTTAGAGTCTATCGAGATAAAATCGAAGACCCTGAGCTAAAAAAGGCCGTCACAGCCTTCATTGGTCAAGAGGCCATGCATGGACGTGAGCATGAGGACTATAACTCCCCGTTTCTAGCCAAAACGCCGGCTGCAAGAACATTCGAAAAGGGAGTTACCAAGCTCCTGAAATCACTGACGAAGCGTGCACCCAAACCTTTCAACCTTTCGGCCACGATTGCCCTGGAACACTTTACCGCTCTACTGGCTGACGGGGTGCTTTCTGAACCACTTGTTACCGAAGGTGCAGATCCGCAATACGCAGCCTTATGGCGCTGGCATGCCATGGAAGAAACCGAGCACAAAGCCGTTGCTTATGACGTTTGGGATGTCGTTATGGGACGAGGCACCGGTGCCTATCTAAGCCGAAGTGCCGGCTTCGTTACTGCAACCGTGATTTTTTGGGGCTTAACGATTCCTGCATTTGTTGGAGCATTACGTACTGAAGGCCAGATCACCAATTGGGACGGTTGGAACAAATTTTTTAGGTACACTATGGGTGACATTGGATTACTACGCAGACAAATCGGCAACTATCTGGATTACTTCAGACCAGATTTTCACCCCTGGGATCACGACAACCGTGAATACCTAGAGCAAATAGATAAGTTCCTTGCTGATCAAGAAGCCGTAGCTGCTTAATCACTGCTTGCTAGGGCGCGGTCTGTAACCTCTACATTCCGCGCCCTTTTTTCAATTTCTTTATTTCGCAGTTAAAGCCAGCGATTTTTGCACCAAAGATTGATACGACGCTGGCAAAGCTCTCGTCATATAGTCCAACACCTTCGCATCTGGCCCAATCAATATTCTGCGCTGATTTTTCTTTACACCTTTCAAAATTACCGACGCTGCTGTCTCAGGAGTCGTCATGAAAAGGCTTTCAAACTGATCGCGCATTTCCTCAGCATTTGCTTGCTTGGAAATACTTTCGACACTCTTATTCATTCGAGCATTCTTGGCAATATTGGTCTTAATGCCACCAGGATGAACGCAGCTGGCAGAAACCCCACCCCTCTCCAGATCCAGCTCTTGCCTGAGCGATTCGGTAAATCCTCTGACGGCAAACTTCGAGGCATTATAGGCACTCTGAGTCGGCTGAGAGAACAGGCCAAACACACTCGAAATATTCACAACATGCCCCTCTTCACCCGAGGACTTTATATATGGCAAGAATGCTTTAGTGCCATATATCACACCCCACAGATTAATATTTATAATCCACTCATAATCTTCCAACGGGGTTTCTTCCACCGTACCGCCCATCGCAACACCGGCATTATTAAAAACCAGGTTTACCTTTCCGTGATAATCGACGACCTTGTTGGCCCACTGATTCATCGCCGCGTTATCCGATACATCCAAGATGTCGTGACACACTTTGACATCGTACTTTTTCAACTCAGATACCGTTTTCTTTAATCCGACCCTGTCCACATCACTCACCGCAAGATGGCAACCTTCCTTCGCCAAGGCAATAGCAAGGGCACGACCAATACCAGAAGCCGCTCCAGTAACAGCAGCCACTTTATTTCGAAAACTTTTCATTGATGAGAACTCCAATAGTTAGCAATCCGAGTTGCTTTTGGGGACAGGCATGTCAGTACTTCAAAAAACACGAGCCCATCAGAGGCAACCAACCTATACACCGTCCAGTGTAACATAGAATGATGGGCCAGTTAATTAACCCTAAAACCTGACGTCTACCCAAAAAATGAAGAAAGCATAACCACGAAGCCAATAAAAAACCCCAAAAGTCAGAGACTTTCGGGGTTTTTAGACGCGATGAACGCGGGCTAATCATCTACATGATGATTTACATCATTCCGCCCATTCCGCCCATTCCGCCCATTCCGCCCATGTCTGGCATAGCAGCACCAGCGCCTTCTTCTGCCGGCTCGTCAGCAACCATCGCCTCCGTGGTGATGATCAAAGACGCTACGGAAGCAGCGGCCTGCAGTGCAGAGCGAGTTACTTTGGCTGGGTCAAGAATACCCATTTCCAGCATGTCGCCGTATTCTTCAGTCGCTGCGTTGTAACCGAAGGCCTTATCGCCCTCACGCACCTTCGCAACCACCACTGAAGATTCACCGCCTGCGTTGAATACGATTTGACGCAGAGGAGCTTCCATGGCGCGACGCAGAATGTTCACACCAGCTTTCTGCTCTTCGTTGATCGCGTCTACCTTGTCCAGCGCTGCGATAGCGCGGATCAGGGTAACACCACCACCGGCAACGATGCCTTCTTCAACGGCAGCGCGAGTAGAGTGCAGCGCGTCTTCAACACGGGCCTTCTTCTCTTTCATTTCAACTTCGGAGCCAGCACCGATCTTGATAACCGCAACACCGCCAGCCAACTTGGCTACGCGCTCTTGCAGCTTCTCTTTGTCGTAATCGGAAGAGCTGTCTTCGATCTGCTTACGGATCTGCTCAACACGGGCTTCGATGTCAGCCTGCGCACCAGCACCATCGATAATCGTGGTGTTTTCCTTGGTGACGTTGACACGCTTAGCAGTGCCGAGGTCGTCCAGAGTGGTGTTTTCCAGAGTCAGACCAACCTCTTCGGAAATCACAGTACCACCAGTCAGAATGGCGATGTCCTGCAGCATTTCCTTACGACGATCACCAAAGCCAGGCGCTTTAACCGCGTTCACTTTGACGATACCGCGCATGTTGTTCACAACCAGAGTGGCCAGCGCTTCGCCTTCGATGTCTTCAGCGATGATCTGCAGCGGCTTACCAGCTTTAGCAACAGCTTCCAGTACTGGCAGCAGTTCACGGATGTTCGAGATCTTCTTGTCTACCAGCAGGATGAACGGATCGTCCAGCTCTGCAGACATGTTGTCCTGGTTGTTGATGAAGTACGGGCTCAGGTATCCACGGTCGAACTGCATACCTTCAACCACGTCCAGCTCGTCTTCCAGGCCACGGCCTTCTTCAACGGTGATCACGCCTTCTTTACCAACACGCTCCATAGCGTCGGCGATGATCTTACCAATGGTCTCGTCGCCGTTGGCAGAGATAGTCCCTACCTGAGCAATATTGCGGCTGTCGTCGCACGGAGTGGCCATTTCACGAATCGCTTTAACTGCTTCAGCAGTCGCTTTATCGATACCGCGCTTCAGGTCCATCGGGTTCATGCCAGCAGTCACGGCTTTGATGCCTTCGCTAACAATCGCCTGAGCCAGGACGGTTGCAGTGGTAGTTCCGTCACCGGCTGTTTCGTTGGCTTGGGAAGCAACTTCCTTCACCATCTGCGCGCCCATGTTCTCGAACTTGTCTTTCAGCTCGATTTCTTTAGCGACAGATACACCGTCTTTGGTTACGGTCGGCGCACCGAAAGACTTTTCCAGAACCACGTTACGGCCTTTAGGGCCCAAGGTGACCTTCACGGCGTCAGCCAGAACGTTTACACCTTTTACCATGCGCTTGCGGGCGCTATCACCAAACTGAACTTCTTTTGCTGCCATGTCTCTAATTCCTGTTCGTTAAACCGAAATTTGATCGATCGGATAAATGTTCGTTCGTGCGGATCGCTTAGGCAATCACTCAAGCACGCCGTAGATATCGTTCTCGCTCATGATGAGCAGCTCTTCACCGTCTACCTTCACGGTATTGCCGGCGTACTGGCCGAAAACAACGGTGTCACCCACTTTGACTGCCAGTGAACGAGTTTCGCCATTCTCGAGAATGCGACCATTACCCACGGCGATAACTTCGCCCTGAGACGGCTTCTCTTTAGCGTTACCCGGCAGCACGATGCCACCTGCAGTTTTCTCTTCTTCTTCCTTACGGCGTACGACAACACGGTCGTGTAACGGACGAATCTTCATTGCTCGGTTGCTCCAATAGTCAGATTAATGTGGCAATGACAATTGCTTGTTAAAAAATGTCTGGCCGGAAAGCTCAGGCCTGACAAACTGCCCGGTCTCCAAACATCTGATAGACAGAGCTTTTCGACCCGCGGCGAATCTGTGAAAACTAAATGGGGCTGGCTGGCACGTTTTCAACACCCCCGATGAAAATTTTTTACTTTTTTTCTAACTTATCCCGGTCGAATTCCGTCTGATCTTTGTACTCGCCTTCAATGATGTCGCCGTCGGCATCACGATCAAACGGCCGCTGCGGCCCAAACGGCCCCGCGCCAAATCCAGCACCTGACTGGAAGTGGAAACTTCGGCTTTGCCCCGCTACCACCATGCGCTTCATCGCCTGCGCGGCCAGCCAGTGCCGAGTACCCGGCAGCAGACAGAAAAAACCAAACGCATCGGTGATAAAACCGGGCGCCAGCAACATCGCGCCACCCACGGCCAGAATCAGACCTTCGGCAACTTCTTTGGCGGGCAATTCACCGCTATTGAGGCGCTGATTGGCACGCAGCAGGGTCGCAAGTCCTTGTTTTTTCAGCAACCAAGCCCCCACAATCGCCGTCAGAAACACCAACGCAATGGTGTTGAGCGCCCCGATCACGCCCCCCACCTTGATGAGCACCACCAGTTCGGCAACGGGCATGACAATAAACAGAAAAAGGAAAACCGGCATATCGGCCTCGAGCTCGTGAATGTGTGTTCGGCAACGTCTGGTATACTCCGCGCCATACAATAATGACTCAAAGCCACGGGCACACAGTTAATTCTTACCACCATTGAGATCCTAACTAAGGGCAAACTATGAAACTTCAAGACTCCGTAATTGCAATTACTGGTGGCGGCCAAGGTCTCGGCCGCGCTATGGCCGAGTATCTGGCAGCTAAAGGCGCCAAACTCGCTCTGATCGATCTGATGGAAGACAAACTGGCCGAAGCGGTTGAAGCCTGCAAAGAGGCCGGTGTCGAAGCCAAAGCCTACGTTTGCAACGTCGCCAAAGAAGAAGACGTAGAAAACACCTTCAAAGCCATTGTCGCAGACTTCGGCCAGCTAAACGGCCTGATCAACAACGCCGGTATCCTGCGTGACGGCCTGATGGTGAAAGTTAAAGACGGCAAGGTCGAGAAGCGCATGGAGCTGAACCAATGGCAGTCGGTGATCGACGTCAACCTCACCGGCGTGTTCCTGTGTGGCCGTGAAGCCGCCACCCGCATGATCGAAAACGGTGACAAAGGCGCCATCATCAACATCGCCTCCATCTCACGCGCCGGCAACATGGGCCAGAGCAACTACTCTGCAGCCAAAGCCGGCGTATCGGCACTGGTGCCAGTATGGGCTAAAGAGCTGGCGCGTTATGGCATCCGCTGCATGGGCATCGCCCCTGGTTTCATTGAAACCGAGATGACCGCCTCCATGAAGCCGGAAGCTCTGGAAAAAATGACGGCTGGCATTCCGCTCAAGCGCATGGGCAAGCCGGAAGAAATCGCCTCAGCAGCCGCGTTCATCTTTGAGAACGATTACGTATCCGGTCGCATGATCGAAGTCGACGGCGCACTCCGCCTCTAGTCGACGCAATCGCGGAGTTCTACGTGGACGAAATTGAAAACGAACCCACCAAAGAACAAAAAATCTGGCAAGTAGTGGTCGCAATCCCTCCGGGGAAAGTGGCCAGCTACGGTCAGGTTGCCGCCATGGCGGGTCTTGGTCGCCAAGCCCGCTTTGTTGGCCGGGCATTGGGCAAATTGCCCACCGGCCACAGCATCCCCTGGTACCGGGTTCTCCGGAGTAACGGCCAGATTGCTTTTCCTGAAGGTACAGAAACCCGCCAACTGCAAACCGAACAGTTGCGCCTGGAAGGGGTGGAGGTATTGAAAGGAAGGGTATCGATGAAACGCTTTCAGTGGCAGCCCTGAACGCTCGTTCCGGGCTGCCACTGATCTTACAGAAGACTCAGATCACACAGACTTGGCCGCAATAATCTTTTCCTGCCACTCAACCGGGCCGGTCTGGTGCACAGAGCTACCACGAGAGTCGACCGCCACTGTTACCGGCATGTCTTCCACTTCAAACTCGTAGATGGCTTCCATACCCAGTTCTTCAAAGGCCACCACTTCTGCACCTTTGATTGCCTTGGACACCAAGTAAGCAGCACCGCCAACGGCCATCAAATACACCGCGCCAAACTCTTTAATAGCATCAATCGCTATCTGACCACGCTCTGCCTTACCAATCATGCCCGTCAGGCCGGTCTTATCCAGCATGGTGCGGGTGAACTTATCCATCCGGGTTGCGGTGGTCGGGCCCGCAGGACCAACGACTTCTTCACGAATCGGATCAACCGGCCCCACGTAATAGATGAAACGGCCTTTCAGATCGACCGGCAGCTCTTCACCACGCTCGATCATGTCGACCATCTTCTTGTGAGCCGCATCACGGCCCGTGAGCATCTTGCCAGACAGCAGAACGGTTTCACCCGGCTGCCAGTCCTTCACATCTTCCGGCGTGACGGTATCCAAGTTCACACGGCGAACGTTCTCACCCACTTCCCAGGTAATTTCCGGCCAATCGTCCAGGCTCGGCGGGGTTTGCAGAGATGGGCCAGTGCCATCCAACGTGAAGTGCGCGTGACGAGTCGCCGCACAGTTCGGAATAATCGCAACCGGCTTATTGGCAGCGTGAGTCGGGTAATCTTTCACCTTCACGTCCAGGACCGTGGTCAAACCACCCAGACCTTGAGCACCAATACCCAGATCGTTCACTTTCTCGAACAACTCCAGACGCAGCTCTTCGGCACGGTTAGAGGCACCGCGCTCTTGCAGATCGTGAATATCGATTGGGTCCAGCAAGGATTCTTTCGCCAGTTCCATCGCCTTTTCCGCGGTACCGCCGATACCAATACCCAGCATTCCAGGCGGACACCAGCCGGCACCCATCTGAGGAATCATTTTCAGCACCCACTCTACAACCGAGTCGGACGGGTTCAGCATGGCAAACTTGGATTTTGCTTCAGAACCGCCGCCCTTGGCTGCCACGTGCACTTCAACCGTATTACCCGGAACCATCTTGTAGTGAATGATGGCGGGGGTGTTGTCTTTGGTGTTCTGACGCTTGCCGTCCGGATCTGCCAGTACCGACGCACGCAGCACGTTGTCCGGATGGGTGTAGGCACGGCGAACGCCCTCGTTGATTACGTCGTCCAGCGCTTTGTCGCACTCAAACTTCACATCCATACCGATGTTCACGAACACGGTCACGATACCGGTGTCCTGACAAATCGGGCGATGGCCCTGGGCACACATGCGGGAGTTGATGAGAATCTGGGCCATGGCGTCTTTCGCCGCCTGAGACTCTTCCCTCTTATAGGCCTCGTACACGCCCTGAATGAAATCCTTCGGGTGGTAATAGGAAATAAACTGCAGCGCATCGGCTACGCTTTCGATCAGGTCGTCCTGGCGGATTACGGTGGTCATAGTCGCCTCATCAGCTTTCTGATTATGGAAGTGCGCAGAACCGCCAAAGTGGCCCTGCTTATAAAGGAAGCGAGAGTTTACCAGAAATTTCGACAAGCGAGCGATGCGACGGAAGGCGAAACAGACTATAACCCTGCTAGCCAGAATTCATGGGGCATTCTGGGCATTTTGGAAACAAATTGTTAAATCCAGCCACTGCAACCTCCGTTAACTCGACAAACCCCTATATGCACTCTATTTTTCAAGGAGACAACTCCGACTGTGCGAGGAGGGAGTACAACGAAGAATCACACTTTTGGCTGATCAACACTTGCCACTGTGTCGCTATAGTCGATGCTACAGAAATTGGTTTAAAGCGCTGGCCAGGATTTCAGACAAATAAGCAGAACAGGCAACAGAGCGGAATTCAGGGGCCGACCGGTTCCGTCTACGCCGGATATAACGATACAACAACAGGAAAAGGTTCCACCCATGTTCAAGAAAACTCTAATAAGTCTTGCCGTGGCTTCTACGCTTGGGTTAACGGGCTGTTTTGATAGCGGCAGCAGCGACAAGAACGCAAATTCAAGCCCAAAAAACACAAAGACCGCTATCGATGGGAAGACTTGGCCGATTTTTAATCCGGCGACGAGCAAACTGCCTCTGCCCAACGACTTAATTTTTGATAGCGAACAAGGCGATGGAACCTTTGGTGTTGCCGACTCCAGCCCACCAGTCACAACGGCGCTTAACGAGCTCTCCGGTGCATCAACCGTAGCTCCTGCGGTTATTCAAACCAATGGCCAACTGGACATCAGTACGGTTGTATACGGCAAATCCGTACATCTGATCGAACTGACTTACGGTAGTGAAGACCCGCTGCGCGCCCTTTCTATAGGCGAACCGCCTACGCTGGGCCTGGCCGTCGGCAGCACCCCCGTCTTGGCAAGAGCGGATGTAGAAACGCTGGACGGCACTTCTGCCATTCGCATCCTTCCGCTTGAGCCGCTCAAACCCAAAAAGCGATACGTTGTTCTGATCACCACCGACGTAAAAGACGTTAACGGCGACTCTATTATTCAAGATCCCATTTACTCCAACATAACTGCCGAAGGAACAGCACAGAACCCAAATGCCGGACTGCTTAGCGACGCACTGGGCCCGGTAAGAACGCTGGTCAACAAACTTTGGGAGCCGTTAGCTCTTGCCTACGCCAAGGCAACTGGCTCTCCAATTACTGAAGACCAGATTGCGCTGACCTACAGTTTCACCACGTCTAACGATGAGAAAGCGCTACAGTACATTGCTGAGCCTGCTTCGTGGTTTGCAGACCAACTTAAATCCTTCATTAAAGTATCTGCCGCCTCCCAAGCGGTCGCGGGCGGAGCCGCTGATTACACGGCGGTAAAGGCGACTGTAGATAGTGCCTTTACTGCGTTCCCGAAAATCCCTCTTGGTGATAGCGGGAAAACAGCCGTCGAAGCGCTACCCACTTTATACGGTGACGGCGCGCCGTGCTCGCCCACCGTCTCACCAGGTGGAGATATAGCCGTCAACTGCGCAGCTGTTGCACTTGCATCAAACTTCGCTGCGTCGGGCGCTCTACCAACACCCACAACGATTAACCGAGATGCGAGCGACTTTGATCTGGGTGCACCTGCGCCGGTTGAGCTAGTTTCTGCCGTAGCCTCAAGCACCCTTACAGCGCTCGCTCAAGCAAACCTAGCACCCAATGATGTATTGGCTTTACAAGGCACAATCAAGCTTCCCTACTACTTGGGAACGTCAGGTGCTGACCTGGTGACCAAGTCCTGGGTCGCAGACGACGGCTTGGCAACAGCACTGAACGCTGCATTCACGGGTACAGGGCTATCCATTCCTCAAGCGGACCCGTCCGTATCCACGGCCGTGAACCACATTTTCCCCTTCCCCAAAAAGCAAGCTGATTTAGACGCTCCAGCATTGGTGCTTTACCCGGCGAACCCAACGATTAAAGGCGTTGTGTTGTTCCAACACGGCATCACTACTGATCGGAGTACAGCCCTAACCATCGGCAGCGCCATGGCCGCTAACGGGTATGTTGTGGTTGCTGTGGACCAGCCCCTTCATGGTATTGCACCTATAGATTCCGACGCACAGAAAGCACTGGCAGCCCAATTGATCGATGGAGGTATTGCGGCAGGAGTTCCTTTGACCAATGATGAAACCAGCGTTAGTGCTCTGATCGCAGGCACTCTGAACATAGGGTTTGTAATCCAATCTGGTGCGGCCAGCAATCCGACTGATGCTCAGTCATTGATTGACGATGTTCTCAGCGGGGGAACATCAGGCAACCCAAGCCTTGACGCAGCAATACAGTTCCTAGCCTCAGCTGAGAATACCGTCGAAAATAGCGGCAGTATCATTCCTGGAATTGCGCCACAAGACGGCAACGAGCGTCACTTTGGCTTCTACGCAGCGCAACCCGGCGTGCCCAGCCCAATGACCGAAACGGAAGGAGATTCAGGCAGTCTGTTCATCAACCTGACCAACTTCTTGGGCACTCGCGACAACCTTCGTCAAAGCGTTGTGGATCAAATGAACCTGCGTGCGAGTCTCGCTGGCCTCCAACTTCCGTTGAGCGCTACGAGCAGCATTACCATCACCCCGACCACTCCCGTACTCTTTGTCGGTCATTCACTTGGCACCATAACCGGCGCGCCATTCGTAGCAGCGGTTAACGCCGACCAAATAGAAGACACCATCACTGACGGAACGCCTGAAGGCACATTGCCGTCAGCATTCAACAACATCGCGGGTGCGGCCTTGTTGACGCCGGGCGGCGGTGTCGTTCGCACTCTGGAAAACTCACCTACTTTCGCCCCACGCATTTTGCCTGGCCTTCAAGCAGCTGCAGGTCTGACACAGGGTGATTCTAGTTTGGAGACCTACTTCAATATCTTCCAGGCTGCCGTTGATACCGCGGATCCGATCAACTTTGCGGACAACCTTGCCACCCTGGCAACACCGCTGGCCCTAGTAGAAGCGCCTAATGATAGCGTTATTCCTAACTCGGCTGACGCTATTTGGGGAGGCGCACCACTCAAAGGCAACTTCACAACAGAAAGCGGCGCCAATGTGATGATCGACAGCTTCAACGCTCCGCTAGCCGGCACCCAGCCCCTAGCATTGACTGGAACAGCCGTTTCAACCATTCCAGCCGGTACTCATAGTGGCCCAGTAGACCCTCAGGACGCAGGATTTGCTTCGTTTGTGCAGGAGACACTAACGCTGCTTAACGACACGGTAGCACCGTAAATTCACCAGAAGTCTAAAGCATAAAAAACCGACCCACTGGGTCGGTTTTTTATGCTTAACAGGAAGGCTAGCCACTCAACCAAACCGGATGGGCAACCCCAACTGCCTCTGCCCAACACCATCCCCCCGATCCCTTTCAACAACCATCCCCCGCGCTTTCATCTGCGGATGCTCCGCCGCCTCCTCAATCGTCAGCACCGGCTCCACACAGGCATCCACCTCGGCAAAAATCTCGCGCCACTCGGCAAAGGTTTTCAACGCTACTTTCTGTTTAATGGCGTTCTTTAGCGCCTGCTGCTGTTCCGGGCTCTGACTCAATGCGAAACTTTTCATCTCAGGAATTTCCAAAACGTCACACAAGCGAGCCGAGAATTGAGGTTCCAGACTGCCTACGGACAGCCAGCGGCCATCGCTGGTCTGGTAATAGTCGTAGAAGGTGCCGCCATTGAGCATGCCACTTTCGGGTTTCTGGGTCTGACCACCCGCTATGGCGGCGGCACCGGCCATGGCATTCATCGCAAAAGCGGTATCGGTCATGCTGATATCTACGAATGCGCCCTCACCAGTCTGCTGGCGTTTTATAACGGCTGCAAGTATGCCCATTACTGCATGATGGGAGCCGCCCGCTACGTCGGCTATCTGAATACCCATGGGCGGCGGGCCGCTGTCCGCTCGTCCGCAATGGCTGGCGACACCGGATATCGCAAGGTAATTAATATCGTGCCCGGCCCGGTCTTTGTATGGGCCGGTTTGGCCGTATCCGGTGATGGCGCAATAGATCAGCTTGGGGTTGATGGTTTTGAGTGTCTCGTAACCAATGCCGAGGCGGTCCATCACGCCGGGGCGGAATTGTTCCACCACCACGTCGTACTCCTTAACCAACTCTTTGATCTTGTCGGCGCTGCCTTCTTGCTTCAGGTTGAGCTGAAGGGTTTGCTTGCCACGGCCAAGGTAGGAATACGCCGTGCTGAACTTACCATCAAACGGTGGGATCACTTTCACCAAGTCCACTCTGTCTGGCGCTTCAACGCGAAGCACGTCGGCGCCCATATCGGCCAACATCATGGTGGCGTAAGGTCCGGGTAGTAACGTGCTGAAATCAAGAACTTTCAGTGCATTCAGAGGGGCTGACACGGCAATCTCCTGCTGTTTTGTTAGTCGTTATTTGCGCATAACTTCATGCTGCCGTTTTTTCACGCTCTGGCCAACTACCGGTTTGGCCAATCCCATTGGCAAAATCTTCCATCTTCTCGGTCATTCGAGCGGTTGCATTGTCTTTGCGGGCACTTATGATGAATGTCGTCTCGCAAAAGGTTCATTTATGTCTGCACTTACGGTTTCCAAACACTTTGTTGAAGCATCCCTCACGGGCGCTGAGCGCTTGGGTCTGGATGTTCGTGAGATGTTGCTGGATGCCGGAATCTCACCCGACTTGTTGCGCATAGAAAAAGCACGAGTAAACAGCGACCAATTCAGCCGATTGATGCAAGTCATCTGGGCCAGAACTGGCGATGAGTTGATGGGCATGGGGCCACGGCGAGCCAGATCAGGCACCTTCGCCACCATGTGTGAACTGGCGATTAACTGTCAGACATTGGAAGAGGTGTTGCGGAAAACTTACCAGTTTTCACGCCTGTTCGAGCCCATGGCTGGCATGATGCTTGAGGTTCACGAAAACAACGCCCGCCTTGTATCAAAGATTGAAGGAGAATATTGCGACCCAGACCATTTCCTTCAAGAAAGCGTGCCTGTGATCTGGCACCGGCTCGCCAGCTGGCTGATTGGGCAACCCGTGGAGCTTGAGAAAGCAGAGTTCCACTACCCCAGACCGGAGCACGGCGATGAATTACGGCATGTTTTCCGGTGCCCGCTGGCGTTCGAATCGGACTGCACCGCCCTCACCTTCAACAAACGTTTTCTGTCGGCACCGGTGATTCGGGACAAGCCCGAGATGTACCAATTTCTGAAAACCTCACCAGCGGATTTGTTATCCCGCCCCGATGAAAGCAACACTTGGACAGGCCGTATTCGTGGCTTGATTGGCCGGGATTTCTCAGCGCCTATGCCAGACTTCGACTGGATAGCCCAAGAACTGCACACCAGCCCGCAAACGTTAAGGCGGCGGCTCAAGCAAGAGAATACGTCGTTTCAAGAGATCAAGGATTTACTTCGGCGGGATATGGCCATCTATTACCTGAGCCATCAAGACTTACCGATTAATGATATCGCGGAGCGCGTGGGTTTCACCGAACCGTCTACCTTCCACCGTGCGTTTAAAAAGTGGACTGGCGTTACCCCGGGCGCCTGGCGTGATGGCGAACGGGGCAATCTAGCTACGAGCTAAACGCTCAATTACCTGAGTTACCTTGCTGCAGGTTACGAATGAGGCGCCCCAAAGTTTGGGCAATTTCACTGACTTTTGCCTGATTCGGAGCCAGTTGGAACAGACGCGAACCGTCCCGTGGATCGTATATCCAGCATGCGCCTACGACAGCCTCACAATCCCAGCGAGGCTGAGGATTCACACCATAGACTGGCAAGGGACTGGTTGTACGAACCAGCTTACCGTCGATTTCCCGTCGCACCTGCTGGATCGTAAGCTCGCTGCCATTGATGGTCACCCGATATTGAATATCCGCCGGCCTATCCAATCGCACAACGGCTTTGTCTTTTCGCCAACCGTTGGCATCCAGTAAGGCATTCAGATGAATGGAAAGCGCTTCTCGATCGGTCTTCGCAAGATACAACCTGCGCAGGCTTGCCAGATTTTCTCCGCCGGCGGGCTCGATCACCGCCACCGGCTCTTTAGCAGCCAATTCACCTTCAACTAATGCGCGGGCGTTCGCTTTGCTTTGTTTCTCGATATCCGTGATCAGCGTCAGTGACTGCTGATAATGCTGGCCTTCCGCTCCGACACGACTCACGTATCCTTCAAGAGCAGAGCGTGCTTCATTGAAATGTTTGGCTTGCAGCATGGCCCTGCCACGGTAATACAAATATTCGGCGGGTTTCTCGCCTTTCATGGCCTGAAGCCTGTTCAGATACTCGCCTGCTTCACTCCAGCGCTCAGCGCCCACGGCGTCTTCGGTCGCCAGCATGAGCCGGCGAATTTCGTGTTCTGGTTCCAGCGCCTGAGCCTGACCGGCGCCAATCAATGAACAGAACAACACCAATCCGACGAACCATGAACGGGCCGCCGGCGTACGCCGCTTACGTGTTAACAACATACTGTTACTCCTGATGACTATCGGTGCTGCTTGTGATCATGTCCGCTGACTCAGAATCACGGCGGGACTCGACCTGGTCCACACCCTCAACATCATCGGCATCCACTTCGGCTTGCTCAACAATACTTTTCGGCAGCTCCTTTTTTACCCTAACGCCCAACTCCACAAACCGGTTAGCCTGAGAGATCAGATTACCACGGCCTCGGGTCAGGGTATTCATCGCATTATCATACGTGCCCTGCGCCGTATGTAGTTGGCTGCCAAGCCGCTCCATGGCTTCCACAAACACCCTCAACTTGTCGTACACCGCACCCGCACGATCGGCAATACGACGAGCGTTCTGACTCTGCCGCTCATAACGCCAGATGTTTTCGATGGTGCGCAATGTCGCCAATAAGGTGGTGGGCGTTACCACAATAATCTTTCTATCGAATGCTTCAGCGAACAAGTTATCATCTTGCTGAAAAGCAGCCACAAACGCCGGTTCGATGGGCATGAACAACAAAACGAAGTCCGGTGAGTGCAGCCCATTGAGCTGACTGTAATCTTTCTCGCTCAGGCTTCGAATATGGTTTCTCACCGCTTCAACGTGGTGTTTCAGGGCTTGCTCCCGAGCCTCCTCATCGTCGGCGATGACCCATTGCTGGTAGGCCACCAGCGACACTTTGGAATCAACCACCAGATTGCGTTGGTCTGGCAGGTGAACGATCACATCCGGTCGCAGCAACTGATTGTCGCTATCGCGATAACTACCCTGGGTTTCGTACTCGATCCCTTTGCGCAATCCTGAACGCTCAAGCACCCTTTCGAGAATCAACTCGCCCCAGTTACCCTGAACCTTCTTATCGCCCTTCAACGCTTTAGTCAGATTAGCCGCTTCTTCGGTAATTTGCCGGTTCAGATCTTGTAGGGATTTAATTTCACTTCGCAGTGCCTGGCGGTCTCGGGTTTCAGTGGTGTAGACATCTTCTACCCGTTTGCGGAAATCCTGAAGCTGATCCCGGAAAGGATTAAGCAACGAGTCCAGACTGGATTTTGATTGCTGACTGAATCGCTCGCTTTTCTGATCAAATATACGATTCGCCAGGTTCTCAAATTCCTGTTTGAGGCTATCGCGGTTCTTTTCCAACAGCTCCAGTTTTTCGTTGGCGGCCCGGCGCTCCTTGGCCAGCGTGACCTCTTGCTCTCGAAGGTCTGCCTTCAGAGTGGAGACCTGATCCCGCCAACTGTCTACGGCACGCTCAAGTTTCTCTACCTGCGCCTGCTTCTCCGCCAGAGTATTTTCGAGATACTGCACTTCCTGCTCATGCAACGCTTGCGCTTGATCAACCGCCCTCCGTCGCTCGTCCGCTTCGCAAACAGCTTGCTCTGTCTGCTCTAGCACACCGCGCAACGCATTCATTCTGGATGTTTTATGGATCAGTAGCCCAAGCAGCCCGCAGAAGGCGACCAGCAGCGCCACGCTTCCTCCCAAGATAATTTGCGGGTTAGTTGTACTGAACTGAGCGAATCCCTCTACCACTGGCGGCAACTCCTAAGCATGCATCTGGTGAATCAAGGCGGTTATCAATAGTCAGAACGTGACAGTCTACCCCAGGGATTTATCTTTTGGGGGATATTGGGCCAACCCCGCAAAAGCAGGCTCGACTGTTTGGCATTTAAGGTAATTCGCCTCAAAGGCTATAGACGCATGGCGTAAATTCATCTAAAAAGAATGAAATTGCTATCTATTTACGGATGGCTAGCTAGCCAAGTGCTCACCAGCAGGACTAGAGCATGTTGAAAGAACTCTGGAGAAAACTGGGATCAGACTTTCTGCAAACGAATACCACTGCAGATGGATCGTGCTGGGCACAAGGTCAAACACCTGGGCGCCGCAGTGGTGCCAAAATGCTGCCTCACATCACCCATACTGGCGAATTTCACCTCGAACGGCTTAACCAGTTAATGCGCGACCGTTACGATCACACCTTTACCGCACCGGACAACCCTGCTGCGAATGACGAAACACTTAAAGACGTCATCAGCTATGCCTCCCGCATTCAGGACCAGGACATACAGCGCGAACTCCTGCTGTTCTACCTCAATTGTTCGCCGGTGATTCAGGAGTACCTTCGCTCCGAAACCACCCTCGGAACTGGTTCATTTCTTGGCAAATAAGCCCGCGCCTTAACCATCTGTAAAGGCGCAGAACATTCCGCTTGCTGTATACTCACGTTCCTGAACGACAACACAATGAAGGCTGACCGGAAAAACTCCACGACCGGTTTATCGCTCAGTCAATTCAGGGGATATACATGGGTGACAGGTTCTTCAAACCTCGACCAATAATTGCTTTCGGTATGACAGCGCTTATTCTGGCTCTGTCCGGATGTACCGCCGACCAATACTTCATGGTTCCCAAGGAAGGGGTCGATGACATGCGTGCCTCGCTAAACAATCAGCGAGCCACACTCGTGACGATGGAAAATAACGCCGGTGTACGTCACGAACAAATGCTGGACCACCAACAGCAATCCACACAAACGATTCTGGACGCCATAGCCACTCAGGTTGAAAAACCCACCTGCCCCCCGGTTGTGCAGCGCAGTTGCCCCTCTGTCCCCAAAGATCCCGGCCGAGCAGACCGCCTGAAAGGCAAAGTTGTTGTAGGGGAAGTCGAGAAGTTATACCTGGCGGACTCCGACACGGTCTACACCGCCCGTATCGACAGTGGTGCTGAGACTTCGTCAATAAACGCCCGAAACGTAAAGCGATTTGAACGCGATGGCGGCAACTGGGTCAGATTTGAAGTCCCGGTTCCTGGTACATCGGCTGAAGAGTGGGTGACTCTGGAGAAAGAAATCTCCCGCCGAGTCAAAATCATACAATCCGCCGCTGATGAGGCGGAGCGGCGCGTTGTGGTGGAGCTTCAATTCGCCATTGGCGACCATGAGCAAGTTGCCGAATTTACACTGGCAGATCGAACAAACCTCACCTACGAAGTATTAATTGGTCGTAATGTGTTGCGAGATGTCATGTTAATCGATGTCGGCAAAGAGTTCGCTACCGAACTCCCTAAAAGCTACCTTAACAAAGCCCCTAAGGGAGATGACGCATGACCGTGAGGTCCCGCATTCCATTTTATGTTGCTGTGTTTCTTCTCATCACCGCGGGGCTGTCCGTTGCAACGTGGCGACATTTCGAAATGGGCATCCCGTGGATGACCGGTGAACAGCAACCGGTATGGATGGTTGAAGCCCGAGTGGACTTCCAAGGGTATGGTGACTCTGCACAGGTCAACTTACATGTGCCACAACAACCTCCCGGCTTCCGTATTTTGACCGAGCAGGCCGCGTCACCGGGTTACGGCTTTTCTATTCTCGAGAACAACGGCGGCCGACGCGCGGAATGGACCAAACGAGAAGTGGCCGGCCCACAAACGCTCTACTTCAAAACCCAATTCGTTCCTGATGAAACGATCGTTCAACAACCTCCGACCCGTGTGCCGAAGCCCTATACAGTCTTTTGGGAAGAACCCCAAGCGACCGCCGTAAGAGAGCTGCTGAACCAGGCAACAGAGCGATCAAGCTCTCCGGAAAGTCTGACCCGGGAACTGATCACACTGATGCAACCGGATAACCGCACTCAAAATTCCACCATGCTGGTCTCTGATGAAAACTACCTTCAGGTATTGGTTCGCATGCTTAACCATGCGGGTATCGCGGCTCGCACAGCGGATGCTTTGAAACTTGAGGATGCTCGTAGGCGCCAGCATCTTGTGCCCTTCCTTCAAATATTCAATGGCGAGCGCTGGCTGACGTTTGATCCGCGCACGGCAGAGCAAGGCGTACCAGAAAACCTTCTGCTTTGGCGTCAGGGTTCTGAATCGCTGCTCGATGTAGTCGGTGGCGACACCTCCCAAGTGAGCTTTTCCATGCTCCGCCAAACCATCCCCGCTCTACAGCTAGCAGCGCGTGAAGCGGCCTCTAATGGACTGAGTGCTCTAAGCTTCTACCAGCTTCCCATTGAAGAGCAGAGTATGTTCCGGATGCTCCTGCTGCTGCCGATCGGAGCATTAATGGTCGCGTTCATGCGCATGGTAATCGGTATTCGCACCTCGGGCACCTTTATGCCCGTATTGATTGCCGTCGCTTTTGTCCAAACCACTCTGGTGCCCGGGCTGATCGCTTTTCTGTCAGTTGTTGCCATCGGGCTGCTGCTCAGAGGCTACCTATCAAGCCTGAACCTGCTGCTCGTTTCCCGAATCTCAGCCCTGATCATTCTGGTAATATTCATTACTGCGGGTTTGAGCATCGTCGGATATCAAATGGGCTTTAATACCGGCATGACCGTCACCTTCTTCCCTACGGTGATCATAGCGTGGACCATCGAGCGCATGTCGATCCTCTGGGAAGAGGAAGGTCCTCGGGAGGTCGTTGTTCAAGGTGCAGGCAGCCTGTTCGTTGCCATTTGCGCCTACCTTGCCATGAGCAGACCTCTGGCCGGTCATTTAACCTTTAACTTCCCCGAACTTCATCTCGTCATCCTGGGGCTGATTTTGCTGATGGGCCAATACACCGGCTACAAACTCAGCGAGCTTCGTCGATTCAACCCGATGAAGGCCTACGACTGATATGGACTGGATTTCCCCACGCAGACTGAACCGGATCGGGATGCTGAACATGAACCGGCGCAATGTGGATTACATTGCCCGGTACAATGACCGTTCTTCGTATCCTCTGGTCGATAACAAACTGAAGACCAAGCTGGCCGTCGGTGAATACGACGTTAAAACCCCGAAGTTACTTCAGGTGGTTCGCCAACAACACGAAATTTCGCACTTCCGGGAGATGGCTGCCGACCTTAACGGTTTTGCCATCAAACCTGCCAAAGGCTCAGGCGGAAAAGGCATCACGGTGGTCACAGGGCGCGATGGAGACGACTTCGTCAAAGCCTCTGGCGCCCGGATCCCTGTCGCCATGCTTGAGCGACACCTGACCAACATTCTGGCCGGGCTGTATTCTCTGGCCGGCACCCCCGATGTCGCGATCGTGGAAGACCTAGTGGAATCATCACCCCAACTCGCCAAGTACTCGTTCCAAGGCGTGCCGGACATTCGCATTATCGTGTTTCAGGGATACCCCGTCATGGCCATGCTGAGATTGGCCACCAAGGCCTCAGACGGCAAAGCGAACCTGCACCAAGGCGCAGTCGGAGTTGGTTTAGACCTTGGCACAGGACGAAGTTTGAACGCGGTTCAGTTTAACCGCCCGATTACACTGCACCCGGATACCGGACTGGCGCTCGAGAACATTCAAATCGAGTCTTGGGAGAACATGCTGGAAATGGCCTCTCGCTGTTATGAAGCGACCGGACTGGGCTACATGGGCGTGGACTTAGTGGTAGACGCCCACCAAGGCCCATTACTCCTGGAGCTGAATGCCCGTCCCGGGTTAGCGATTCAGATGGCTAATGGCTGTGGTTTGATGCCCCGTCTGAACGCCATTGAAGGATTGAAACGCCCTCACTTCAGCCCACGCGAAAGGGCACAGTTTGCGATGAAGACCTTCAGCCGCATGTAACAACTGGTAGTCCAGATATAAAAAAACCGGAGCTTATTAAGCTCCGGTTTTTTTTATGCTTAGCTCATCAAATCAGAGCAATTCGCCCCGCTGAATCAGCAGTTTTCGCTCTTGGGAAAGCCCCTTGAGCAAGCCCCACGTCATAATCAGCAAAATCAAGGTAAACGGCAGGCCAGCACTAATCGCCACCGCCTGAATCGCCCCGAGTGCATCATCACCGCCACCGAAGATCAACGCGGCCGCAATAGCACCCTCCATAACAACCCAGAACACACGCTGAGCGGTCGGAGCATCGGTTTTGCCGCCAGCGGTGATGCTGTCGATAACCAGTGAACCGGAATCCGATGAGGTCACGAAGAACACCAGAACCAGAATGATGCCCACGAAGGAAATAATGCCTGTCAGCGGCAGCCCTTCAAACATCTGGAAAGTCGCGAGCGACACATCCGTCAGACCGTTCTCTGCCAGCACACCCACGCCGTTCTGAATCTGCTCCAGCGCAGTGCCGCCAAAGCCGCTCATCCAGACTGTCGTAATCACTGTTGGGATGATCAGCACCGCGGTCACAAACTCACGCACTGTACGACCTTTAGAAACACGCGCGATAAACATACCTACGAACGGTGACCATGAAATCCACCAAGCCCAGTAGAATACGGTCCAACCCTGCATCCACGCGGAGTCTTCACGGCCAAACGGATTACTCAGAGGAACCACATTGGTCACGTAAGAAGAAGACGTGATCCAGATGGTTTCCAGAATCGTCATGGTGGGTCCGGCGAACAGAATAAAGAACAACAACACACCCGCGGTGATCATGTTGATGTTACTCAATACTTTTACACCACCATCAAGGCCGCGCAGAACCGACATCAACGCCAGCGCAGTCACGCCCACAATAATGGCCATTTGAATGTTGGTACCCGCACCCACATCAAACAGATAGTTAAGCCCCGAAGCAGCCTGCTGCGCACCGAAGCCCAAAGACGTTGCCAGACCAAAAATGGTCGCAACCACTGCCAGCACATCAATGATATGACCCGGCCAACCCCACACTCTGTCTTTCAGCAGCGGGAAGAAGGCGGAGCGAATGGTCAGCGGCATGTTCTTGTTAAAGGCAAAGAACGCCAGCGACAATGCAACGATTGCATAGATAGCCCAAGGGTGAAGACCCCAGTGGTACATCGTAGAACCCATGGCCAGATCGCGAGCGGCTGCGGTATTCGCCTCAACATTGAACGGCGTTTCATACCAACCGGTGTAGTACGCCACCGGTTCAGCCACGGCCCAGAACATAAGGCCGATACCCATGCCCGCAGCGAACAGCATGGCAAACCAAGAAATGCGGGTAAATTCAGGCTTCGCGTCCTGACCACCCAAGCGAATTTTACCAACGGGCATGAAGATGAGTGCCAAACTCACCACCACAAAAATGTTGGCGCTCAGCAGGAAGAACCAATCAAAACTGGCGATGATTCCCCACTTTGCCCCATCAAGCGTTTCCTTGGCCAAAGCCGGAAACATCAGAGTTCCTATAACAAACAGCACTACAATCACTGCAGTTACCGGGAACACCCAGTTATGCAGGTCCAGACCGAACGGATTGATATTATCCTGGCCTGCGACGTAGTCCGTCTGATATTCGTCTTTCACTACCTCGCCCACGTGGAGCCTCCTGGTTTTGGTGTGATGTCTGAAAAGTGCGTGATGGGCAGGCCATTCCAACCTGCCCCGAAATATTACAAGCACGTTATCCTATTACTTTGACCTCAAAACATCAAAGTGCGTCTTGTGTTACATCCACCTCAGGAATTATAGACCACGCAAAAATAACCGAAGCCTTATTCCCAACAATTTTCAGCAACTTGCCCA
This sequence comes from Marinobacter sp., assembly GCF_034669625.1. GTDB lineage: Bacteria > Pseudomonadota > Gammaproteobacteria > Pseudomonadales > Oleiphilaceae > Marinobacter. Next base: position 20,502 of record NZ_JAXMOY010000020.1, on the reverse strand, counting down.
CCTCTGGCCTCTCTGGCATATACTGGCCTTATCAACACTCCAAGCCCGCTTGAGGTATTCATGGTTAAAACGACCACCTTCCCTTTTCGCTATTCCGCATACGCACTCAGCATCGCGGGATTGGTCATTTCCCTTCCACTCGCCTTGTGGGCTAGCTCGGGGTACATTTTCCCGGTTGTTTTTGCCGTGCTGACAGCCCTTGGCACCAGAGATCTGCTGCAACGAAAGCACACCGTCAGCCGTAACTACCCGATCATGGCGAACTTCCGGTATCTGCTCGAATCCATAGGGCCCGAAATTCGCCAGTACTTTATACAATCGGATACCGATGAACGGCCGTTCTCCCGAGAGCAGCGCACCATCGTGTACCAGCGCGCAAAAGGTGTACTCGACAAGCGCCCGTTCGGCTCACAACTGTCGATGTATGAAGAGGGTTTTGAATGGATGAATCACTCCTTAACCCCCACCAAACTTAGCTCCAGCGACTTCCGGGTTGTGATCGGCAAGAATTGCGCAAAGCCATACAGCGCTAGCGTTTTCAACATCTCGGCCATGAGCTTTGGCTCCCTTTCTGCGAACGCCATACTGAGCCTGAACGCAGGGGCCAAGAAAGGCGGGTTCTACCATGATACCGGTGAAGGCTCGATCTCTCGTTATCACAAAGAACCGGGCGGAGATCTGGTCTGGGAGATTGGTTCGGGCTACTTTGGCTGCCGCAATCCGGACGGCACCTTCAGTGCTGAGAAGTTTCAGGATAACGCCCGCTTAGACCAGGTAAAAATGATAGAGATCAAACTATCTCAGGGGGCAAAACCTGGGCACGGTGGCATCTTACCCGGTGAAAAAGTCACGGCTGAAATTTCTGAAGCTCGGGGCGTGCCGATGGGAGAAGACTGCGTTTCGCCGTCCAGCCACTCTGCATTTTCTACACCGATAGAACTGCTGGAGTTCATCGAGCAACTGCGAGAACTTTCTGGCGGAAAGCCGGTAGGATTCAAGCTTGCCATCGGACACCCGTGGGAATGGTTCGCCATCGTTAAGGCCATGCTGAAAACTGGCAAACATCCGGACTTCATTGTCGTGGATGGCGGCGAAGGCGGCACTGGCGCAGCCCCTTTGGAGTTCATTAACCGTCTGGGTATGCCTCTGACCGAGGCGCTCTTGCTGGTACATAACACCTTGGTTGGCGCCAACCTCCGTGATGACATCGCCATTGGCGCTGCAGGCAAGATCACCTCCGCCTTCAACATTGCCCGCACTCTGGCCATGGGGGCTGACTGGTGCAACGCTGCCCGCGGTTACATGTTTGCTTTGGGCTGCATTCAGGCGCTGAACTGCCACACCGGGCGTTGCCCGTCGGGCGTTGCCACCCAAGACCCTCGCCGGGGCAACAAGCTGGACGTGCCACTGAAAAGCGAGCGCGTGTACAACTTCCACGCTAAAACACTGGATGCACTTCAAAACCTGCTAGAAGCCTCCGGCCTGAATCACCCTTCGGAGCTAGGCCCGGAACACATCGTCCGCCGAGTATCGAAAACCGAGGTTCAGAGCTATCTGGATCTGTTCCACTATCTTGAACCGGGAATATTACTGGAAGGCGAGACCGGGTTAACCGTGTTCGATAAATACTGGAAGTTCGCGCAACCGAATACCTTCGAGCCGCCGGAATTCGTTCTCAAACTCAGAGAAACAAAGTTGCGGTAATTGTTCTGAAGAAAGTCGCCGCTCACCTGTTTATTTTTATTTGGGGCTGGCGTATACTTCGCTCCCGCTAAGCCACTGAGATAAACCTATTTTCTTGGCGGCAAGCAGTTTACGGGGCGTAGCGCAGCTTGGTAGCGCACTTGCATGGGGTGCAAGGGGTCGTAGGTTCAAATCCTACCGTCCCGACCAGAATTCCCTACTCAAAGCCTGGATCGAAAGATCCGGGCTTTGTTGTTTCTGGCCATTACTCTGCAATCTGATAGCGCCGCTCCGGCCGTCCAACACTGCCATAGGTCACTTCTGCTGTGAGCTTGCCACTTCCTACCATGAATTCAAGGTAGCGCCTCGCGGTTGTCCTCGATGCGCCGATGGCCTTACCCACCTCCTCGGCACTCCAGGGCTCACCATTCCCGATCACGTCCTGAATTTTTTCCAGCGTCAGAGCATCGATGCCTTTTGGCAATCGACCATTCACCGCTTGAGCGTCGTCCTCGCCGGGGCGCGGAATCAAGGCATCGACTTCATTCTGGGCAAGCTGGCTCAACCCGGATAAGTGTTCCATCCGAGCGCGAAAACGGCTAACCGCTTCTTCCAAACGCTCAAACACCAGCGGTTTCAGAATGTAATCGAAAACACCGCCTCTCAGTGCGCTGCGCAAGGTATCGACTTCTTTGGCCGCAGTAATCAGGATGACATCACTGCGGCTGTCTTGCGCTCTGAGCTCTCTTAACAAGTCCAGACCAGTGCCATCCGGAAAATAGACATCCAACAAAATCAAATCCGGAACTAAAACTTCGACCAGATCGCGCGCATCGGCCAAAGTGTGGGCGACACCGCAGAGTTCAACGTGATCAAGCCGTTCGACAAATCTTCTCTGGATTTCCGCAATCTGGCGATCATCTTCAGCAATCAGTATACGAATCGTGTTCAATGGGCACTCCTGGCGACCGGACTCTTCGGTAAGTATAAAGTGAAACGACTGCCAGCATCGGGTAGATTTTCAACGGTTATAGCCCCCCCCCACCGATCAAGAAACTGACGCACCAGGTACAATCCATAGCCGTGTGACTTGGTTGCGTTGTCTTTGCTGGTCACACCCTTTTCAAAAATTCGGTCTCGTTCTCCTTCACCAATACCTGCCCCTTGGTCGTCCACTTCGAAAATCAATTCTTGGCCAAGATCCGTCATTGAGAGCATCACGCTCCCGCCTTCACCTGCGTGCTGGCGCGTCGCTTCCAACGCATTGTCGATCAGGTTGCCCAGCACACTGACCAATTGATCTCGGGGCAAGGTGTCGGGGATGTCACTCATTTGGCTATCCGGGTCTATTTCCAAGTGCAAACCCATTTCCCTGGCCCGATTGTATTTACCTAACAAGCAGCCGGCGATAATCGGGTCAGGCACCGCTTCCAGTAATAGGTGAATCAAGCTCTGGTGATCACTGGTTTCGCGACCAATCAAACTCAAAGCATCCGCATGTGCCCCAATCTGAATCAAGCCTGCGATCGTGTGAAGTTTGTTAGAATATTCATGGGCTTGGCTGCGCAGCGTATCCGCATATTGCTGGATGCGTGTCAGTTGCTGACTGACATGGTCCAGCTCATCACGCAAACGGAAACTGGCCACCACACCAATGGTTTCATCACCCTGCCGCACCGGAAGCCGATTAACCACCATCTGCCGGTTCCGAAGCCATACTTCCCGGTCAAAATCCGGAGTACCGGTCTCCAGTACGGAGAGCAAATCACTGCCCGGCAGAACCTCATGAATCGGCTTTCCAGCCAACGAGGTACCGGCTTCAAACCCAAGGGTTTCAAGCGCTGCACGGTTAACGGTCGTTATCACACCCTCGCGATTAATGGCGATGATTCCCTCACGCACCGACTGTAAGGTGGCATTACGTTCCTCAAACAGGCGGGCAATTTCCTCTGGCTCCAAACCAAAAATTTCCCGTTTGAAACGTCCCGCAATCACGACCGCAACCAGAATGCTGATCAGCAGCATCAAACCAACCATGCCGTAGAATATAAACTTGTAACGCTGAATAGTGTTACTGACCTGCATAACGCTGTAGCCGACCGATACGATCCCGATGATCTCGCCGGTTTCCGGCAACATCACCGGCGCCTTGCCTCGCATGGTCTCGCCCAGGTTACCCACGGCTCTGGAAACGTAGCCGCGGCCGTTTACCAGAGCTTCCCGGCCGTCGTCGCCGTCATCGTCTGCCATCGACAATCCGATTCGATCCGGCGACGGATGCGCCAGCCGGATCGCCCGGCGGTCTCCAACCACAATGAATCGGGCCTCATTCGTGGCCGCCATCGTGGATGCCAGACGGGTCAAGGCTTCGATATCACGCCGTTCTATACCCGAGATAACGGAGGGTGTGGCTGCAACGGTCTTCGCCACCATCAAAGCACGTTGACCGATTTCACTGTACAGAGATTCACTGAGGTAATAACCCGCCACCCCGCCTATCAAAGCGGTCTGCAAGGCACTAACCAGCACCAGCGTGAGGATCATTCGGGTTTTCAGTCTGGTTTTTCTGGCCACGGTCTAATCAGGTTTTGTTGTCATTTAGAGACGAGGTTAAAGCACAAGACACACTTTTGCCCGTGAACTTTATGAACTTAATGGGTTTTAGATTTTTTATAGTCAATACGCCCACAAACTTTTTAGCAAGATGACCACATCTTAACCTACGCCCATTGCTCCTCGGAGTGCGTAAAACAACAATTGAAGGATAACGACTCATGTTTATCAAACGAACTCTTAGTTTCGCAGCTGCAGCCGCATTCAGCATGTCAGCCATGGCGTGGCAGCCTTCCGGTAAGGTCGAATGTCTGGCACCCGCGGATCCGGGCGGCGGCTGGGACTTTACTTGCCGCAGTGTTGGCAACGTCATGCAGTCGCTCAAACTGGTCGAAGGCACAGTACAAACGATCAACATGGCCGGTGCCGGTGGTGGTGTTGCCTACGCTCACACCGTCAGCAAGCGCAATGACGATGACAAACTTCTGGTCGCCGCTTCTACAGCCACCACCACACGCTTGGCACAAAAGCAGTTCCCCGGCCTGGATGCCGACATGGTGAAGTGGGTAGGCGCGTTGGGTGCGGACTACGGCATCATTGCCGTTGGCAAGAACTCTCCCTACAAAACACTGAACGACCTGTTTGAAGCCAGCAAGGCTAATCCGCGTGCTGTGAAGTTTTCCGGTGGCAGCGCCCGTGGCGGCTGGGATCACCTGAAGGTTCTGATTGCGGCCAAGGCCGCCGGCGTTGAGAAACTGCCGTCCATTCCGTACCTGTCTTACAACAACGGCGGCGAAGCCATGACTCAGGTGGTCGGTGGACAGGTCGATGCCTTCACCGGCGATATCTCTGAGGCGACCGGTTTTATGGAATCCGGCGACCTGCGCGTACTGGCCGTGTTGTCAGAAGAGCGCCTGCCGGGTGAATTCAGCGACATTCCCACCGCCCGTGAGCAGGGCATTGATGCGCTAGGCCCGAACTGGCGCGGTTTTTATATGCCCAAAGGCGCCAGCGACGAAGCCAAGCAATACTGGGTTGAAGCCGTCGATACCCTGTACGCCAGTGCTGAATGGAAAGAAGTGATGAAGAGCAACGGCCTGATCCCCTTCCATCCGGATGCGGACAAGTTTGAAGACTTCGTTCATAAACAGGTGCAGGAAATCAACGACCTGTCCCGCGAAATTGGGCTGATGAAATGAGCGGATTGAATGACCGCGTACTCGGCTTGGGCCTTTTGGTCCTGGCCGTGGCCTACGGCTGGGCTGCGCAGCAGTGGCCCGAGCCGTTCGGCGGCTCCCACGGCATGGGGCCCGAAACCTTCCCGACCATTTTGTCGTTCATTCTGGTCATTGGCAGCCTGTACTTGATGGTAAAACCAGATCAGGACACACCGTGGCCGCGGGGCAAGACAGCTCTGGAACTTCTGTTCTCAGTGATCGTATTGGTTATCTATGCCCTGCTTCTCGAGCCACTGGGGTTTGTTATCTCCACCACATTGACCGTTAGCGCCTTGAGCTGGCGCATGGGAGCAGCTCCACGCAGCGCCTTTCTGACCGGTCTGATCAGCGCGATCGTGGTGTACGGTTTGTTTAACTACGGATTGTCACTGAGCCTGCCCGCCGGCCTGTTGGAGTTCAGCTAATGGAAACTCTCGGTTTTTTGATAGACGGGTTTGCGGTGGCATTGACCCCCTACAACCTGATGTACGCATTATTTGGCGCCTTTGTCGGAACGCTGATCGGCTGCCTGCCTGGCCTCGGCCCGGCCAACGGCGTAGCCATCCTGATCCCGCTGGCGTTTACTCTGGGATTGCCTCCGGAAACCTCCATGATTCTGCTCACATCGGTGTATGCCGGAGCCATGTACGGGGGACGCATCTCGTCGATCCTGCTGAACATCCCGGGCGATGAGCCCGCGATGATGACATGCCTAGACGGTTACCCGATGGCGCAGAAAGGCCGGGCGGCCGATGCCTTGGCGATCTCAGCCATCGCTTCGTTTTCCGGCGGACTGATCGGCACCATCGGCCTGATCATGCTAGCGCCGGTGTTAGCGAAGTTTGCCCTGACCTTCGGCCCAGCGGAATACTTCGCGCTGTTCGTACTGGCGTTTGCCACATTAGGCGGCATCACGGGCAAGAATCCGATGAAAACGGTCATAGCAGCGGCGATAGGCATTATGATTTCCACCGTTGGTATCGACATTTCTACCGGCACTCAGCGCTACACCTTTGGCGTACTGGAGCTGTATGAAGGTATCGATTTCATCCTGGCCATAGTGGGTCTGTTTGCGATCTCCGAGTTGCTGTTTTTCGTAGAGTCGCGCCTTGGAAGTGGCCATAAGAAAGTGAACGTGGGCAAGCTGACGCTTTCCTTTAAGGAACTGATCACCACGATCCCCTCACAGCTTCGTGGCGGCGTCCTGGGCTTCATCGCCGGTGTTTTGCCCGGTGCCGGCGCTTCGCTGGGCAGCTTTATCAGCTATACCTTGGAAAAACGGGCTGTCGGCAAAAAAGGCAACTTCGGAAGTGGCGACATTCGCGGGGTTGTAGCCCCCGAAGCCGGCAACAACGGTGCCGCATCCGGGGCCTTGGTGCCTATGTTGACACTCGGGGTACCTGGCAGCGGCACGACCGCAGTTCTTCTGGCGATGCTGATTTCCCTCAACATCACACCGGGCCCGCTAATGTTCACTCAGAATGCGGATATAGTCTGGGGTGTTATTGCGGCGTTATTGATCGGTAACGTATTGCTGCTATTGCTAAACGTTCCGATGATTGGCGTGTTCGTTCGGCTGCTGTCGATACCACCGATGTTTCTGCTTCCCATTGTCACGATGGTTGCGTTCGTGGGCATTTACTCCATCAGCAACAGCACCTTTGATCTCTACTTTATGGTGGCGTTCGGGGTGGCAGGGTACTTCCTGCGTAAGCTCGAGATACCGCTCGTGCCCATTATTCTTGGCTTACTATTGGGGCCGGAAATGGAGAAAAACCTGGGGCATGCGCTGATTCTGTCGGACGGTGACTGGAGCACGCTCTGGAGCAGCCCGCTGGCTTTGGGACTTTGGATAGTTGCTGGTCTAGGTCTGGCATTGCCAGTGATCGTTGGCCCACTTCTGAGACGCCGAATGAAATCTGCGATTGAGGAAGGCCCGGTTAGTGATTAACTAACCCCCTCCTCGCTCTGATGATCAATCGTCAGTTTTGCACCGGGCATTGCCCGGTGCTTTTTTTGACTCAGCGCATCACCTTGAGCGCGTCCGTCCACTTAACCATTTCTTCAAGCATCGCCGTTGCTGAGTGGCTATGCACCGCTTCAGCTTGAAACTTGCGATTCTCATCCAGTTTTTCCCACGGCATTTGCACCATAACGCCCTCGACCATCGGCATCATTTTCAGGGTCGTGACCAATTGCTTGGCCATCTGAGCCGAGCGCAGCCCACCAGACACACCGCCATAGCTTACAAAACCACACGGTTTGTAGTTCCACTCGTTGTAAAGATAATTCAGCGCATTGACGAATGAAGGCGGTGGGCAAAAGTTGTATTCGGGAATCACAAACACGAAGGCATCTGCCTTAGCCACGCTTTCCGACCAGGCTTTAGTGTGTCCATGCTCGTACTTCTCCATACGCGGGTGATTCGGCTCGTCGTACACAGGAAGATTGAAATCCGCCAAATCCACGAGCTCACTTTCAAATCCCCCCTGCTCGTTCGCCGCAGTGTTAAACCACTCTGCAATCGATGAGCCTACTCGACCGGGGCGAGTACTACAGATAATCGTTTGAAGTTTGAGAGACATACGCATGCTTCCTGTTGGCTTCGAATTTTCAGTTGAGACTCGTACTATAGATGCTAAAAGCACACAAAAATAACGAAAAAATCTGCCACCTTTGTTCAGTTTTCCTGAACAAAGGTGGCAGACCGTATCTGGCAGGACGTCACGCGGCGCTCATTAGAGCGCCAAGTAAGGCTTTGCAGGTCCGGACTCGGGTCCCGAACCTGCCCTCGGCTTATTCTGCTGAAGCGATCAGACTGGCGTTACCACCGGCAGCGGTGGTATCGATGCACAGGTGGCGCTCAATGACGTAACGCTGATCAAGCTTGTGCTCTGTGATCACCGGCAGCAAAGCGCCATCCCGCACCGAAAGTGCTTCGCGATACTGCTTCAGCAACGGCTTTTCGGCCACGCTCACCACGGCTTCGTAACCATCGAGTTGAGTCAGTGCTTGGGGCTCCAACAAACCATCACAAGCGACAACAGGAAGTCCGGCATGCATCGCTCTTGCCAGAGCTTTTTCAGCGCCCGGCGCCACGACTACAACCTTGTTACCCTGCGACAAAGCGACGCCGGCCTGTTCGATCGCAGAATCTGTATCTGGCCCCAGGCACAAAACAACGCCCCGAGCGTGACAAGACAGATGGTTCTGCTCACCGGTCGGCCCCGGCATTTCTTCGTAACCAAGATCCAGCGGTGCCGGAACATCGCCAAAGAATGGGCTCAGAGCCTGCTGGCGCCCTTCGGCACCGGTTACGTTCAGCTTGGTCAGCTGGTCGATCAGCTGTTGCACCTTGCGGGCACCAACCGCCTTGCCCTCACCTGCAGACTTCTCGATCACATCACCTTTGATGAAGCGACGCACGTACTGCGGGCCGCCCGCTTTCGGGCCGGTTCCAGACAAGCCTTCGCCACCAAAGGGCTGTGAGCCAACGATGGCACCAATCTGGTTCCGGTTTACGTAGGTGTTGCCAACTTTGATGCGGCTGGCAATGTGCTCAATCCGGCGATCAACCCGACTGTGAATGCCGAACGTCAGGCCGTAGCCTTTGGCGTTAACTGCATCGACTACCTTGTCGATATCCTTGGCTTCGAACGTGGCTACGTGCAGCACAGGGCCAAAGATTTCTTCTTCCATTTCCTCGATGCCGCTGACTTTCAGAACGGCAGGCGACACAAACATGCCTTTTTCCGGAACCGGCAGCTTCTTGAGCAGCTTGCCCTGTTGTTCGAACTTTTTGCAGTGATCGTTGATCTTCTTGCGAGACTCCTCATCGATGACAGGGCCGACATCCGTAGACAGCTCCCAAGGATCGCCAATGCCCAGCTCTTCCATGGCGCCGTAAAGCATTTCCAGTAAGCCTTCGGCGATGTCTTTCTGCACGTAGAGCATACGCAGAGCTGAACAACGCTGACCGGCGCTCTGGAACGAAGAGGCCAAAACATCACGCACCACCTGTTCTGGCAATGCGGTGGAATCCACGATCATGGCATTCATACCACCGGTTTCAGCCACCAGCGGTGCATCCGGAGCCATGTTTTTGGTCATTGCTTTGTTGATCAGCTTGGCCGTGTCGGTGCCGCCAGTGAAGCAGACACCTTCAATGCGCGAATCCGACGTCAGCGCTGCACCCACGGTGCCACCGTCACCCGGCAACAACTGGATGGCATCCTTTGGAATGCCAGCCTCGTGCATCAACTCAACCGCACGCACCGCCAACAAAGAGGTCTGCTCAGCCGGCTTCGCGACCACCGTATTACCGGCAGCCAGGTTAGCCAGAATCTGGCCGGTGAAAATGGCCAGCGGGAAGTTCCAGGGAGAGATACAGCAAATCACGCCACGGGCCTGCCCTGCGTCCTTATAACGAATACCTTCGTTGGCATAGAACATGGCGAAATCGACCGCTTCACGAATCTCGGCCACGGCGTCAAACAAAGACTTGCCGGCCTCCCGAGTCGTCAGGGCAAACAGCTCGTCCACATTCTCTTCGAACAGGTCGCCAACCTTACGAATCAGTTCGGCACGCTTTTCAGCCGGCACGCCAGCCCAATCCTTAAACCCGTTACGCGCCGCTTCAACTGCAGCCTCTACATCTGCCTCAGAGGCATGGGTAATCTGACCAACCACGTCGTCCAGATCCGCAGGATTGCGAACATCGACCACCTCACCACCGGTCGCTGCGACGGCCATTACCGGACCGCCCTGCCACTGGTGCGCCTTGAACTTTCCTCGCCCTTCATTAAGCTCGGCAATCGTCACAGGGTCCGTCAAATCCCAGCCCTTCGAATTACGGCGCTGATCGCCAAAGATGTCTGCCGGCTTAACGATCATCTGGCTGGAAACATCGCGTCCAAGTGCGCTCACCGCATCAACAGGATCTTTAGCGATCTCTTCCGGGGTAATGCTGGTGTCCACAATCTGGTTAACGAAGGAGCTGTTCGCACCGTTTTCCAGCAACCGACGAACCAGATAAGCAAGCAGGTCTTTGTGTGCACCCACCGGAGCATAGATCCGGCAAGGTACTTTGCTTGCCTTCAGAACCTGATCGTGCAGAGACTCGCCCATGCCATGCAGGCGCTGGAATTCAAATTTGTCGCGACCCAGATCTTTAGCCAGCTCAAGAACCGCTGAGACAGAATGTGCGTTGTGAGTGGCAAACTGTGGGTAGATGCGATCGGTCATGCCGAGCAATTGAGTCGTACAAGACAAGTAGGACACGTCACTACAGGCTTTACGGGTGAACACCGGGAAGCCTTCAAGGCCCATCACCTGAGCGCGCTTGATCTCGGCATCCCAATAAGCGCCTTTTACCAGGCGCACCATGATGCGGCGATTGTGTTTCTCTGCCAGCCCATAGAGCCAATCCAGAGTCTGGGAAGCACGCTTGGCGAAGGCCTGAACCACCACGCCAAAGCCATCCCAACCGTCCAGGGCGGGATCGGCAAAGATCGCTTCAATCACATCCAGAGAGAGGTCCAGACGATCCTGCTCTTCGGCATCAATATTGAAGCCCATGTTGGCCGCGGCGGCTTTTTTGGCCAGCGCGACAGCTCTGGGAACTAATTCGTTCATCACCCGTTCTTTCTGGCCATACTCATAGCGGGCCAGCAATGCCGACAGCTTTACGGAGATACCCGGATTGGTCCGCACATCGCCTTCACAGCGTTTGCTGATGCTTTCGATGGCCGTAGCGTATGCCTGAAAATAGCGTTCTGCATCAGCGTCGGTACGAGCGGCTTCACCCAACATATCGTAGGAATAAGTGTAGCCTTGCTCTTCCATTTCCTGTCCATTTTCCTGAGCTTCTTCAATATCTCTGCCCAGAACAAACTGCCGTCCCATTTCTTTCATGGCCTGCCCGGCAGCCACACGAACGACCGGCTCACCCAAGCGTTTGACCAAATGGCGCAAGGTATCACCCACACTTTGGCGCTCAGAATCCTTAAGCAGGTTGCTGGTCATCAACAATGCCAACGTGGCGGAATTAATCAGACCAGATTTCGCTTTGCCAACGTGAGCACCCCAGTTACCGGATGTGATTTTGTCTTCAATCAGATCCTGAATGGTGAGGTTATCGGGCACCCGAAGTAACGCCTCCGCCAGGCACATCAGCGCCACGCCTTCTTTAGTGGTCAGACCGTATTCGGCCAGAAATTTTTCCATGATCGTGGGCTTAGCGTTATCACGCACATCGCGCACCAGCTCCGCCGCTCGGGCAGAAATCGCTTGGCGGGTTTCATCAGACAGCTGAGCCTGCTCAATCAGTCGGTGAATCACCTCATACTCATCCGCCAGATAGTTATTGCGAAGCGCCTGACGAATTTCGTGGAGCTCTTTTGCCGCGGATTGCTGCAAACTCATGGTTATGCCTCCTGATTATTGGAATACTGACCGCATTGTAGCGAAGGCGGTATATTCTATTTTCCTATTAGTCGCCCATATTGGGTCTTATCCCCTGTAATTGACCAATAAAAATTATCAAAAACACTGCATTTCCATTAAAATTAGGAAAACCGACTCAAAAGCCTTATTTTTTATTGCTCACAAGAAGGATAGCAGCCATGTCGGATCTCGACAGGATCGACCTTGCCATCATTCGGGAACTCCAGAACAACGGGCGCGTTACCGTTACCGATCTGGCCTCCCGAGTCGGTTTATCCAAAACGCCCTGCCAAATACGCATGCGGCGGCTCGAAGAACAAGGCTACATCACCGGCTACTCAGCAATGGTAAACCAGACCAAGCTGGGACAATCTCATATAGCGTTTGCCCAGGTGACTCTAAATGACACATCCAGCAAGGCGTTGGCAGCGTTTAACGATGCGGTCAAACAGATTTCTACGGTTGAGCAATGCCACATGATGGCCGCTAACTTCGACTACTTACTGAAGATCCGCACACGAAATATGGCTGAGTACCGACACGTTCTGGGGGAGCAAATCTCCAACCTGCCACATGTTCTGCAAACCAGTACGTTCGTAGTCATGGAAAACGTTAAAGATCGGGGCCTTTAGTGAACACGCTCGATCAAGCAACCGCCCAGCGTATCGTCGACCGGGCGATGCCCGTGATCGGTCACTCTGTGAACGTCATGACGCCGGACGGAATTATTATTGCCTCCGGCGATTCCCAGCGCGTGGGCGCGATACACCAAGCGGCTCGAAAAGTGGCCGAAACGTGCGCGCCAGTTGTGATCACGGAACAAGAAGCCTGCCGATACACAGGAACGCGGGCCGGCGTCAATTTGCCCGTCGAAGTGGGTGGCAAGATCGTGGCTGTCGTCGGAATTTCAGGAACTCCGGACAAAGTACTGCCCTTTGCAGACCTGGTACGGATTACCGCTGAGCTGATTTTGGAGCAAGCTTCGCTGATCGAAGTGGGCCGTCAACGCCGGCATCAGATCGAGAATACAATACTGACCCTACTCAATGGCGAACCCGTTGCGGAATACTGGTTAACGCACCTATCGATTGACCTGCGTAAACCTCGCATAGCCGTCGTACTCGAGGCCAGCGAGCCCCACCAGCCTTGGTTAACCGATATCACCTCACTGGCCAGAGATTTAGAGCGAATAGAGCCGGAAACATTGGTTATTCAGACCGCGGATCAGAAAATTGTCTTCTTTTTTTCAGAAAAGCCGGCTCAGGATGCGCTGATCGCAGCACTGGCTCGCTTACCGGACAACATAAGCGCATCAGTATCTGCCGCCACCGGCGCGGTGTTCAGCAACAATCTAAAAGCCTGCTACGAATCCGCTGCAGCGACCTTACAAGCCGCCAAACAACGCTCCCCAGCACCCGTCCGGGCCTGCTACGAGGATCTGCCGCTGGCAACACTGTGGAGAAGCCTGCAGCCCAAATGGCAACAAGAGCAACTAAACCAAGCCCTTCGCCCTCTGCTCAACCACCCCCGCAGCGACCAGTACCTCAAGACCCTGCGTGTGTTTATTGCGGCCGAAGGGGACATCCAACGTTGCGCCCAGCAACTCCATCTACACAGAAACTCCGTTCGTTATCGGTTAAAGGGCATTGAGGCCCTCACAGGCTGCTCCCCGTTCCGGATCGAAGATCTCATGTTTCTTTATTTAGCTCTGGAATCCAACTGAACGCTAATGCAACTGCACAATTATATCGATTAATAAGAAACCAATTCTGTACTTCCGCATAACGAATTATTGTCAATCTGCTTTTACACTTAGCACCACATAATCGGCCACAGAGCCGGTATAACAATCGGGTTGATTCTGGAGATTTCCGATGCATCTGGTGCTAATTTTGGTTGCGGTCATAATTTTCATTGTGTTCGCCACCAGCCGTTTAAAACTGAACCCTTTTATTACCCTACTGCTCGCCTCGTTTTTGGCCGCCTTTGCCTTTGGCCTGCCGTTAGCTGACATCGAAAAAACCATTCGCGCCGGCTTCGGTAACATTCTGGGCTACATTGGTCTGGTGATTGTTCTGGGCACCATTATTGGTGTGATTCTTGAGCGCACCGGCGCCGCCATCGTGATGGCCGAAAGCGTCGTGAAATGGCTCGGTGAGAGATTCCCAACACTCACCATGTCGCTTGTCGGCTTTATCGTCTCCATTCCTGTGTTTTGTGATTCCGGCTATGTCATATTGAACAGCCTGAAACGCTCGATGGCCAGAACACTCAATGCCTCCCCTGTGGCCATGACTGTTGCATTGTCCACCGGCCTATTCGCCACCCATACCTTGGTTCCGCCAACGCCGGGCCCTATTGCCGCGGCAGGCAACCTGGGACTGGAAAACAATCTGGGTCTGGTTATCGCCGTCGGGCTTGTATTTGCAATCATTGCGGCCTTAGCAGGGCTGTTCTGGGCATCCCGGTGTAAGAACCTGCCAAGCACCGAACTCGAACAAGCAGAAGAGGCTTTCGAAGAAGCCAAACAGCACTATGGGGAACTTCCTCCGGCCAGCAAGGCGTTTGCACCGATTTTCGTCCCAATCTTGCTGATTTGCATCGGCTCCTTTGCCAACTACCCCACCGCACCGCTCGGTGACGGAATGGTTTATGACATCCTGAACTTCCTCGGCAAGCCGTTGAACGCCCTGTTAATTGGCCTCGGTTTTGCGCTCACTCTCCTGCAAGGTAACAACAAGCTTGAAGAGTTCGGCCGTCATACCAGCAAAGGCCTGGAAGTGGCTGCACCAATTATTCTGATTACCGGTGCCGGCGGTGCATTCGGCGCGGTTCTAGCCGCCACGCCTCTGGGAAGCTACCTGGGCGACACACTCTCAACCCTGGGGTTAGGTGTCATGATGCCATTCATTGTAGCCGCGGCCCTCAAGTCTGCTCAGGGCTCCTCCACCGTTGCACTGGTTACGGCCTCAGCACTTGTTGCCCCGCTGCTGCCTCAGCTTGGACTGGATTCCGAGCTCGGCCGGGTGTTGACGGTGATGGCCGTTGGCGCAGGTGCCATGACCGTGTCACATGCCAACGACAGTTACTTCTGGGTGGTGTCTCAGTTCAGCAAAATGAACGTCGCGACCGCCTACAAGTCACACACCACGGCAACCCTGATCATGGGACTGGTGACCATCGTTTGTGTATGGCTAACCTCTTTGGTAGCGCTGTAACATGCGCATCGTCATTGCTCCTGACTCGTTCAAGGAATGCCTGACAGCCAATCAGGTTGCCAGCGCTATCGCCCGCGGATGGGCCAAAGCAGCACCCGGGGACGAGATCGTTGAAGTGCCACTCGCAGACGGCGGCGAAGGCACCACCGTCGCCCTGACGGAAGCCCTGCACGGCCAACTTCAATCGGTCACGGTAACAGGTCCCCTAGGGGATCCTGTCATCGCCCGCTACGGGCTCGCACCCAATGTTGACACAGCCATAGTAGAGGTAGCTGAAGGGAGTGGCCTGCACTGCGTGCCACCCGAAGCAAGGAATGCATTAACAGCTTCAAGCTACGGCACTGGCGAGTTAATGCTGGAAGCTCTGGCGCACAAACCAAAAGTCCTGATCATGGGGTTAGGCGGCAGCGCGACGACAGATGGCGGAGCAGGTATTCTGCAGGCGCTGGGGGCAAAGCTTCTCGACCACGAAGGCAAGAGCATTCCCCGCGGCGGGGTCGGATTAGCGAAACTCACGAGTCTGGACCTGCAGCCTGCAATCGATGCGCTCGGCGACACTCAACTCGTGGTGGCCTGCGACGTCAACAACCCCCTCACCGGGCCCAACGGAGCTGCAGCGGTATTTGGCCCACAGAAAGGCGCCAGCGTTAAACAGCTCGTTCAGCTGGATGATAACCTGGCCCACTTCGCGAGACTGACAAGTAATCAGGGCTGGGATATATCCAGCTTCCCCGGTAGCGGCGCGGCCGGCGGTATCGGAGGCATAATCGCGGGTATTCTGGGGGCAGAACTGCGCCCGGGTATCGAGCTGGTGATGGAGACGATTGGACTGGAAAAGCACATTCAAACGGCCGATTTAGTGATCACCGCCGAAGGCGCCATTGATAGCCAGAGCGCCTTTGGGAAAACGCCAGCCGGGGTATCTGCCCTAGCCAAGAAATATGCCGTGCCGGTAATCGGCTTCGCGGGCAAGCTAGGGCGGGATATCGATGCACTGCATTCACTCGGCCTCACCGCGGCATTTTCAATAACCCGGGCCCCGATGGAACTGAAAAGTGCCTACGCCCAGGCAGAGGCCAATCTGGAACAATGTGCCGAACAATTTGCCCAGCTTACCCATGCCCTTACCGGTAAACATTAACAGCGACTTAAACGCAAAAAACCGAGGTTAGCACCTCGGTTTTTTGTTTTCTGGAGTTGGCGCGCTTTACCGCTTAACGAGCAGGCGCGTTCAGCACATCCAACACTTCCTCAAGCTCGGTAATCATTTGACGAATCAGCTGCTTGTACTGTGAAGTATCGTCTTTCACCTCCGAGCTGCTCAGCTTTTGCTTAGCACCACCAATGGTGTAACCCTGATCGTACAGCAGGCTGCGAATCTGACGAATCGTAATGACATCAGCACGCTGATAATACCGACGGTTACCCCGGCGTTTAACTGGCGACAGCTGAGGAAATTCTTGCTCCCAATACCGCAAAACGTGCGCTTTAACTGCACACAGATCCGCTACTTCACCGATGGTAAAATAGCGCTTCCCCGGGATAACAGGAAGCTCGTTGTTATGACTCGGTTCCAGCATACGTTTCTACTTTCTGTTTCAGTTTTTGGCCGGGCCTGAACGTAACGACGCGGCGTGCGCTGATCGGTATTTCTTCACCCGTCTTCGGGTTACGTCCCGGCCGCTGCTTCTTATCACGGAGGTCAAAGTTGCCGAATCCAGACAACTTAACCTGCTCGTTATGGCTCAGAGCACCTCTGATTTCATCGAAGAAAGCTTCTACCATTTCCTTGGCTTCCCGCTTGTTCAAACCTAATTCTTCGTACAAGCGCTCCGCCATATCCGCTTTCGTCAAAGCCGCCATCCGTCAACTCCTCAGTGTTGCCCCCAGCTCTTCTTTCAGGGAATCAATAACCCCGTTAAAGAGCGTATGCACTTCATCTTCATTCAACGTGCGTTCGGAATGTTGCCAGAACAGGCTCAGGGCCAAACTGCGGTTACCCTCACCCAGACTTTCGCCTTCATAGACATCAAACACACGCAAATCCGTAAGGTGTTCGCCGGCCTGCTTGCGAGCAATATCTTCCACCTGCGCGAACGACACTTCGCTTCCGATAATGATAGCCAAATCTCTTCGAACTTCCGGGAATTTCGAAACATCTTTGAAATTAGGCACATATCCGGTAACGATCGAATTCAAGAATAGCTCAAACATTAGAATCGTGCCATTAAGTTCAAGGTTTTTCTGCACTTGTGGGTGCAAGGTCCCGAACCAACCAACACTTTCGCCGTCGCGCAACAATTCTGCCGTCTGCCCTGGATGCAACGCGGGATGCTCACTTGCCCGGAACTGAACTTCAATACCCAACACCTGGAACAGGCTTTCCAGCTCGCCTTTGACATCAAAAAAGTCGGACGCTCTGCGGCCATTAACCCAGTTCTCGGGCGTCTGACTACCAACCACAACGCCAGCTAGCATAGGCTGCTGGTCAATGTTGTCTCCGTCCTTCACGAAGCGCAGCCCGGTCTCGAACAAACGGATACGCGGCTGCTGACGGTTTTGATTGTGCTGTACAGTTTTCAGCAAGCCACTCCACAAGGTAGTGCGCATCACCGAAAGATCGGAGGAAATCGGATTCGCCAGATCGATGCCTTGCCGATCCGGGTCAACCAACTGCTGAACTTTAGGGTCTACAAAGCTATACGTGATGGCTTCCTGGTAGCCCTGAGACACAAAGAAGTTACGAATCATGGACAGAGGACGAACGGCCTCCTCGCGAACACTCAATCCCAACGAACCCGTCGGCTCCGTTACCGGAAGGTTGTTATAGCCATAGATACGACCAACTTCTTCGATCAAGTCTTCTTCGATAGAAATATCAGGACGGAAACTAGGAACGCTGATGCGCCAGCCGTCCTTAAGAAGTTTTTCAACCCGCAGTCCCAGCCGCGACAAAATCTCCTCTACGGTGGTGCGGTCAATCGCCAAACCCAGCACATCGGCCAGACGTTGCTCACGGAGGTCGACCGTTTTGGCCTTGGGCAGATCTTCCCAACTAACCACCTCAACAATCTCACCCGGCTCACCGCCGACGATGTCCATCAGCAGGCGGGTTGCACGCTCCATCGCCTCACGGGCCAGTTCATAATCAACACCGCGCTCAAAGCGGTGAGAAGCGTCGGTATGCAATCCGTAGTGACGCGCTTTACCAGCCATGGAAATAGGCTCGAAGTAGGCCGATTCCAAGACCAGATCTTGTGTCTTTTCATTGACGCCTGAGTGCTCACCACCCATCACACCAGCAATCGCAATCGGCTTGTCGTGATCGGCAATAACCAGAGTTTCGGCCGTCAGCTCAACCTCCTGGCCATCCAGCAGCACCAACTTTTCGCCGGCTTTCGCCATACGAACCACAATGCCACCCGAAATCTCTTCCCGGTCAAAAGCATGCAGAGGCTGACCAAGCTCGAGCATGACATAGTTAGTGACATCAACGGCGGCATCGATCGAACGAATACCGGAGCGGCGCAGTTTTTCCTGCATCCACAAGGGCGTTTCGACCTTCAGGTTCACATTACGCAGGACCCGCCCCAGATAGCGGGGGCAAGCCTCCGGCGCCTCAATACGGATCTCGGGCACCTCGGAATGAACAGACTCAACCGCTGCAATCTCAGGAGCCTCCACCACCAAGCTGTTCAACACACCCACCTCGCGAGCCAGTCCTTTAATGGACAGGCAATCGCTACGGTTTGGCGTCAAATCCACATCAATCGCGATGTCATTCAGATTGAGGTAATCCACCATGCTCTGACCAACCGGAGCATCGTCAGGCAATTCCATCAAGCCATCCTGACTTTCCGAGAGCGCAAGCTCGGATTCCGAACAGAGCATGCCTTGAGAGGGCTGGCCACGCAGTTTGGCTTTTTTGATTTTAAAGTTACCGGGCAGCACCGCGCCCAGTTCTGCAAATGGCACCTTTAGGCCTTCGCGCACATTCGGTGCACCACAAACAACCTGTACGGTCTCTTCGCCATTGCTAACCTGACAAACGCGCAGTTTGTCGGCATCCGGATGCGACTCAACAGCCACAACCTCGCCTACGACCACGCCGGAAAATTCTCCAGCCACCGGCTCAAAGCCGTCGACTTCCAGACCCGCCATAGTGATCTGATCCATCAATGCTTGGGAATCGATGCTCGGATTAACCCACTCTCGCAGCCACTGTTCACTGAATTTCATCGTTCTTGCCTTGTCCTGATGCCATTTATGCGGTTGATTCGGAGACTTGCTTGCGCCATGTAGCCCTCAGGCTTAACGGAACTGGCGCAAAAAACGCAGGTCGTTTTCGAAGAACATGCGCAGGTCTTTCACGCCGTAACGGAGCATGGCCAGGCGTTCAACACCCAGTCCAAACGCAAATCCGCGATATTCTTCAGCATCAATACCGCAATGCTCGAACACTTTCGGGTGCACCATGCCGCAACCCATCACTTCCAACCACTTAATGCTGCCATCGGCTTCCCGGCCCCACTCAATATCCACTTCTGCGGAAGGCTCAGTGAAGGGGAAGTAGGATGGACGGAAGCGCACCTTCAGGTCGCGCTCGAAAAACACCCGCAGAAACTCCTCTACGGTGCTCTTGAGATCGGCAAAGCTGACGTTCTTTTCGATCAGCAGGCCTTCAACCTGATGAAACATTGGGGTGTGCGTCATATCCGAGTCACAGCGGTAAACCCGGCCAGGACAAATCATACGGAACGGCGGTTTACCGGCTTCCATGGTGCGGATCTGAACGGGAGAGGTGTGAGTACGCAACAGCGTGCCCGGATTAAAATAGAAGGTATCGTGCATCGCACGAGCGGGGTGATGCCCCGGGATATTGAGGGCTTCGAAGTTATGGTAGTCGTCTTCGATTTCCGGCCCTTGCTCAACGCTATAACCGGCGCGAGCAAAAATTTCTTCAATGCGTTGCAGTGTTCGAGTCACCGGGTGCAAACCACCCAGATCCTGCCCGCGGCCTGGCAAGGTTACATCAATGGATTCGCTGGCCAGCTTCGCCTCGATGGCTGCCTTTTCAAGATCGGCTCGGCGTGCATTAATCGCTTGCTCGACCTGACCCTTGGCTTCGTTGATTTTCTGGCCGGCTGCAGGGCGTTCCTCTGCCGAAAGCTTACCCAGAGTTTTGGCCTGCTGAGTAATAGAGCCTTTCTTACCGAGGTACTCTACGCGAATTTGATCAAGCGCCTGCAGGTTGTCTGCTGCTTCGACTGCACTCAATCCGTCCTGAACCAACTGTTCAAGGTTTTCCATTGACCCTGCTCCAAACCTGAAATGAGGTAGGTTAAAACAAAAATAGGGGAAGAGCGTGCCCTTGCCCTATTCAGAAG
>NZ_JAXMOY010000019.1:0-62095 GCF_034669625.1 Marinobacter sp. | reverse complement strand
GTCAAGAGTCGGCATCCCCTCATGAAAAACGGCCGTGTTTGGCGTATCATTCGCGCCAACTTTGAACCAGCAGGAGGCTTGAGCCCGCGATGGCGATCAAGAACGCATTTTATGCCCAATCTGGCGGGGTAACCGCCGTCATTAATGCCAGCGCATGCGGCGTTATCCAGACCGCACGCAAGTACCCGGATCTGATCGGCAAAGTATACGCCGGCCGCAACGGTATCATCGGTGCACTGACCGAAGAACTGATCGATACCAGCCTGGAGTCTAATGAAGACATTCAGGCACTGATCCACACCCCGGGCGGTGCGTTCGGCTCTTGTCGCTACAAATTGAAGAACTTTTCAGAAAATCAGCGTGAATACGAACGACTGATCGAAGTGTTCCGTGCCCACAACATCGGCTACTTTTTCTATAACGGTGGTGGTGACTCCCAGGACACCGCTTACAAAGTCTCTCAGCTGGCCGACAAAATGGGCTACCCGATCACCTGCATCGGTGTGCCTAAAACCGTCGACAACGACCTGCCCTTCACCGACTGCTGCCCGGGCTTCGGCTCTGTCGGCAAGTACATTGCCACCTCGACTCTGGAAGCCAGTCTGGACATCAAGTCCATGTGTGAAACCTCCACCAAGGTGTTCATTCTCGAAGTTATGGGCCGTCACGCGGGCTGGATTGCAGCTTCCGGTGGCCTGGCAGGCCAGGAAGAAGGCGAGCCACCTCACATCATCCTGTTTCCGGAAGTTCCGTTCGACCGCGAGAAATTCCTGGCACGGGTTGATCAGTGCGTGAAGGACTATGGCTACTGTGTGGTGGTGGCCTCTGAAGGCGCCCAATACGACGATGGCCGTTTTGTTGCCGATGCTGGCGCCAAAGATGCGTTCGGCCACACTCAGCTGGGCGGTGTAGCCCCGGCCTTGGCGAATATGGTCAGACAAGCTCTGGGCCATAAGTATCATTGGGCGGTCGCTGACTATTTGCAGCGCTCTGCTCGTCACATTGCTTCGGCCACTGACGTAGAACAAGCTTATGCTGTCGGCGAAGCCGCGGTAGAAATGGCTCTGGCTGGCAAGCAGGCGCTGATGCCGACGATCGTGCGTGATCAGGTCAAGCCTTACCGCTGGTCAATCGGTGAAGCCAACCTGAGCGAAGTGGCGAACCAGGAAAAGAAAATGCCCATCCACTACATTACGGATGACGGCTTCGGCATCACTCAGGAATGCCGTGACTACCTGCAGCCACTGATCGAAGGCGAAAACTTCCCTCCGTTCGAGAATGGCCTGCCAAAGGTTGCCAAGCTGAAGAACCAGCTGGTTGAGAAGAAGCTGAAAACGGAATTCAATCTCTGATCAGCGAGACCTGAACGCAAAAGCCCGGCTACTGAAAAGTAACCGGGCTTTTTTGTGACACTCTAAACAAGCATCAGCTCGTTGCGTACTTAGACCCCGTGCTGACGCACGTAGGCGAAAAACTCATCGCAACCGCCCACATACTCCGAGCCGACCAGAATCTGCGGCACCGTGTAAACCGGCTGACCTATCCGCTCCGCCACATCCTGCTTGCTCAAACCCTGCTTTACCATATCAACCCAGGTGTACGGAATGTTCTGGGACTCACACAGGTCTCTGGCTCGCAAGCAAAAACCGCAA
This sequence comes from Marinobacter sp., assembly GCF_034669625.1. Lineage (GTDB taxonomy): Bacteria > Pseudomonadota > Gammaproteobacteria > Pseudomonadales > Oleiphilaceae > Marinobacter. The sequence goes on along the minus strand of NZ_JAXMOY010000019.1, from coordinate 60,443 downwards.
CTTGTACGCCCGTAAATAGTGACCTGTTCCATAACAACCTCCTGCGACAAGGGTTAACCCTTGTGGTGAATAAGACAATAACGTCAATTGCGTTGAATGATGACACGCGCAGGGAAAATTAAAAATTGATCCTGCACATAGTGCTCATAGTAAGTACCGATACTGAGCCGGTGGTGACCCAACTCAGGTTTTCAGGCGTTCCAGTTCCCCGTCCAGCACCTGGACCTGTCCGTCCAGCGCTTCGCCACTTTGGCGAACCCGCTGCGCCAATTCGCGCAGGTCGGTGGCAGCGTCACCAATCTGGGTCAGGTTACGATTAATCTCTTCGCTCACCGAGCTTTGCTCTTCCGCCGCTGTTGCGACTTGCGTGACATGTTCGACGATCACACCGATGCGTTCGACAACCGTGGCTAACGAATGGGCCGCTTCTCGCGTGCCATCCACCGCGCCGGAGGCACGATCCACACCATGCTGAATTACTGACACGGCGTCGGTGACATCGCCTTTCAAGGCTTCGATCATGTCACTGATCTCATCGGTGGACTCTCGCGTTTTCGAGGCCAGCGTTCGCACCTCGTCCGCCACCACCGCAAAACCACGCCCTTGCTCACCGGCACGGGCAGCCTCGATCGCCGCATTCAAAGCCAGCAGATTGGTCTGCTCGGCGATACCGCGAATCACTTCGATAATTCGGTTTATCTCTTCGCTGCGCTGTTCTACATGCCCAATCGCCGAGCTTGCTTCCCCCATATCACCGGCCAAAGCATCGACCCCTTTGACGGCGGCGCCCAAGGTATCCCGCGTGAACTGGATGCCGTCCCGAGCCGCGCGGGCATTGTCGGCCGCTTCGCTCGAGAAACCGGCCACTTCGCCAGCGGCTGCCGACATTTCATTCATGGCCGTGACAACACTATCGATATCACCGTGCTGCTGGCCAGCCTGGTCATCAATGTCGCGGCTTACAGCCCCCATATCGGCAGCCTGAGCACGCACCTTGACGTTCACCTCTTTCAAGTCGCCAATCATCTCTCTGAGGCGGGCAAGGAACCGGTTAAAGCCACCCGCCAAGGCAATCAATTCGGCATGAGTGTCAATAGCCAACTCCCGGGTCAGATCACCCTCCGCACTTGCCAGATTCTGCATCCGGTCCCGGATCTCATCGAGCGGCCGGGTCACCGAACGGACCAGCAGAATCAATAGAGCAAGGGCTGCCAACACCACAATCGTTGCAACCATTGCCTGCCGCGTGGCGGTTGCATTCACTTCGGACGCCAGCAGACCAGTGATTTCATTCACACTGGCAAGGGCCACATCTCGGGGCAACTCGATTAACAACGACCACTCGCTCCCGGACAACGTGACTTCGACAGTCTGCGCTACCGCCAGAGTATCGCCATCATCAAAACGACCGGCCTGCTCGTGCAACTTGATGAATTCCGGCGCTAGTTTTGGCAAAGCTTCCTTCAGCGGCCGCCCCAAATGCTGCTGATAATGACTAGAGGCCGCAATAAGCCCACGCTCACTCAGTAAAGTGACTCTGGATTCGCCGTCGAAAAGCCCCTGACTCACCGCTTTGACCATGTTCTGAAGCGTGGAGAGATTTATGTCGATGCCAACCACTCCGGAAAATTGCGCCTCACTCACAACCGGCACAATGAGGCTGGTCATCAGCTCCGAATACCCCTCCTCTATTTCATAGTCGTAGGGTTCCAGCAGGCAGGGTTGCAGGGACTCCATGGCACACAAATACCACTCCGCTTGGCGGTCACCAAACTCGTTGCGGGCGTCCAGATACTTTTCCGCCGGGTCCTCTACGCGATTAAGCTCAACCATGCCTTCCGGGTTTCGGAAATAGTAGATATCCAGCGTGCCTTCATCACTGCTGTGTTCTGCGACCCCGTCTTTGAAAAACTCATCCAGGCCATCGTAAGCGTTGGGCTCAAATTGGGCGTAGATGGCGCTTATATCGCCCTGTTCCTCCAAAACAGCACGAAGCGTGTCCTGCAGCGCCCAGCGGCTGATACGCCCGAACTTATCGTTTTCTATGTTGCGGCTGATCAGAACCCGGAGTATGTCCGGTGTTTGGTAGGCTGCTTCAAACTTACCTGTGACCAACTCACCGTATTGGCCGGCGGTTGCACTGAGTTGGTCCATCACAATACCCTGCACCATGTCGTGGGTATCATCTGACAAACGTTCTTTCATTACTCCTAACGACCATTGAGCCGTCAAAACGATGCTGAGGCTGAGCAGCAACAACAGCGTGATCACCAGGCCGTATAGCTTCAAACGGAGCGAAAGATGTTTCATAGAACGTAAAACCTATTACAGTAAGCGTAAAAACACATAGTAGAGCATGGAGCGCCCATGGCGTACCTCACCCTTTTTTTGACATCCTTCGCAGCCGCCACGCTGCTGCCGGCTTATTCCGAAATACTGCTGGGCACGTTGGCGAATCAAGGACTGCCCCTTTTTTGGCTATGGCTCTCGGCGACCCTTGGCAACACACTGGGGTCTGTCGTTAACGGAGTTATCGGCCGACAAGTAGATCGCTTTAAGGACAAACGTTGGTTTCCGGTCAGCGAGATGCAACTGCACAAAGCCCGCAACCGGTTTAACCGGTACGGGCAATGGTCACTGTTACTCGGCTGGCTGCCGCTGGGCGGGGATGCCTTAACACTCATCGGCGGTATGATGCGAGTGCCGTGGCTGAACTTTATTGTCTTGGTGGGTATCGGCAAAGGCCTGCGGTACGCCCTCGTTATCTGGGCGGTTCAGAAAGCCTTGGGCTAACCGTTACTCCGGGTAGAGGTAACGCCTGAGAATGTCTTCGCCATTAAACTCGGAATACAGCACGGCGATAAACGTGTAGACACCAATCAGCTTGCGGTTCAGGAACACAAACTCCTTGGGTGGCACTCGGAAGTACCGACTAATGGCTGAACGGGCAGCCTGTCTCGCCACCCGGGAAGGAAGATCGCTTTGCTTCCAGCGGTATTCGCCGTCATCATTCACCGCGTAATCTGGCCACTCGCTGCGATCTTTCGCCAACGGTTCCAGCACCGACATACACACCGAGCCAAATTTCTCCAGCACCGCCTCTGGCCAATCCCGACTCATAAAGTTTAGCGTAACCCCACCTTCAATCACCAATTCCAGATCGCCTTCATAAGACGCTTTGATCATCTGAATGACCGGTGTGAGAAACTCATCGGAATAGCTTTGCACGGCACCGAAATCAAGCAGCACGATTTTGTCCCGGCCACGGTCTTCACCCGGCTCGTTCGCAATGCGGATTCGATAATTACCAAAATTCGGGTCGGTCTGAATCTCGCCCCAATCGAACAACTCCCGGAAGAACAATTCAAGGGCCGCCTTACCCAGCTCACTGCGCCGTTCTTGAGGCAAGGCCGACACTTCCGGCGAACTGACGGAATGGCCGTGTTCGTAAGTAGACGCGATGATGTGATCGGTCGAGTACTCCTGCAACACCCGAGGCACAACAAACCGCGGGTCCTCTATGAGCATGGTTCGGAATTTTTCGGTAGTACGGGCCTCCAGTCGATAATCCACCTCACGGTGCATCATCTCCCGGACTTCTTCCAGCCAGTCGTTAAACTCTGGCCCAAAGCTAACAAGACGGGCGACTTTCAATAACTGAGCAACGGCGTTCAAATCACTGTCAACGGCATCCCCCACGCCGGGGTACTGAACTTTCAACACCAGTTCCAGACCGTCGCTTTTCCGCACCGCACGGTGTACCTGGCCCAAGGATGCCGCCCCTATGGGTTCAGGATCCACTTCCAGCTCCGCCAGCCGGTCGGCCCCGATTTCAGCCTTCAGCACCCGTTCGATAGCCGGCCACTCCAGCGATGTGGTTTGGTCTTCGAGCGTATGCAGCGCTTCGGTGACTTCGTCCGGCAAAAAGTGCTCACCGTAAAGCGCCATGACCTGACCAATTTTCACCACACTGCCTTTGAGCTTGCCAAGCTCGTGAACCAAAAACTGAGACTGACTCGAGAGCATCGCCCGGTGCCGTTGGTCACGGGTTTCTTTCGCGCTAAACCAATTGGTGGCCATGTGGGAGGCCATTCGGGTACCGGCAAACAAACCGGCCTTAGTCAGAGACAATCGGCGCTCGAAGCTGCCAGTCTTGATGCGGGAAACGGATTTTGCGGGCTTTCTGGTAGACATGAAGAACCTGTCTTAATGTGGGGTGCTCGAAATGTGGCCAGTAAAAGATACCGCCTAACAACTCTCACGCTACATTATATCGACACTGCACGCAGACAGCTTATCCCATCCGCCCCACAGAGATTGCTATACGGGCCAATTACCAGCCCTGCTTGTATTCGATGTCGTGCCCGTTCAACCCGGAGACCAACTCCTTAATCAGATGCTGTTCAACGTCGTATACCGAAACACCGGGCACGAAATTACTGACCTGAGACATCGACATTCCCGCATAACCGCAAGGATTGATTCGAGAGAAAGGCTCCATATCCATATTCACGTTCAATGCCAGACCGTGAAACGAACATCCTTTGCGCACACGCAGCCCCAGAGAGGCGATTTTCGCGCCGTTAACATAGACGCCGGGCGCGTCCGATCTCGGCGCCGCCTCGATATCGTAATCAGCAAGAGTACGAACGATCGCTTGTTCGATCTCATCAACAAGCGATCGAACTCCCAGCTTGCGCCGGGTCAGATCGATAAGCAGATAAACAACCAACTGCCCTGGCCCGTGGTAGGTGACCTGCCCTCCCCGGTCCACCTGAATCACCGGAATATCCCCCGGCAGAAGAATATGTTCAGCCTTACCGGCCTGCCCTTGGGTAAACACTCTGGGATGCTCAAGACACCAAAGTTCATCAACCGTAGATTTATCACGGGACGCGGTGAACGATTTCATCGCTTCCCACGCTTCCATATACGGCTGTTGCCCAAGAGAGCGGACGATAAGGTCTGTCATCACAACACCATATGAACCCGGCCGGTGGCCTTCAGTTCCTCGAAAAGCGCTTTAAGCTGAGGCTCCCCGGTGGCAACAATCTTTACCCGGACCGAACAAAACCGACCATTTCGACTGTCATTTACGGAAAGAGCAGTCTTATCAATACCCGGCGAATGTTTTTCGACAATGGCTGCAACCACATCAATGAAATCCGGGGCAGAGTCTCCGATTACCTTAATCACGTAATCACATGGAAACTCAATTTTCGGTGCTTTCGGCTCAGTCATGCCGCCCTATACTCCCAAGTCGTCGCGGACAATCCGCGCAGTCTTAATTGATTAGTTGAATGAAAAAGAGCTTGATGGAATCCCACAGGCGCTTGAACAGACCACCTTGCTCAATCTCAGTCAGTGCCAGAACCGGTTGTTCAACCACGGTCTCACCATCGAGCACCACACGAACTTGCCCCAGCTCCTGACCCATCTTAATGGGCGCTTTAATCACAGAATCAAGGTCGACCGTCGATTCCAGTTTACCTCGAGAGCCGCGAGGAATCGTTACGTATACGTCTTCCGCCATTCCGACAGACACTTCATCTGCAACACCACCCCAAACATCAGCCGCCATCAGTTCCTGACCCGCACGGAACAGACGCTCTGTTTCATAATAGCGGAAACCGTAGTTCAGCATCTTCTGAACTTCCTGAGCCCTGGCTGCGGAGCTACTGGTACCCATGACCGAAGCAATCAAGCGGGTTTCACCACGTTTCGCCGAAGCCACCAGGCAGTAACCTGCTTCTTCGGTGTGCCCGGTTTTCAAACCGTCAACGCTGTCATCACGCCACAACAAGGCGTTTCGGTTTGGCTGACGGATGTTGTTGTAGGTGAAATGCTTCTCTGCATAAATCGGGTAGTTCTCAGGGTAATCCTGGATGATTGCACGGGCCAGAAGCGCCAGATCGTAAGCCGTTGAGAAATGATCCTGAGCTGGCAATCCCGTTGCGTTCCGGAAGTGAGTATTGTTCATGCCGAGCAATTGAGCTTGCTGGTTCATGATGTCCACAAACGCTTCTTCACTGCCGGCAATAAATTCCGCCAATGCCACCGATGCGTCGTTGCCTGACTGAATAATTACGCCTTTCAGCAAATTGTGTACGGTCGCGCTGGTGCCTTCACGGAGAAAGGTACGCGAGCCTTCGGTGCGCCACGCGTTGACACTGATGGGCACGCTATCCTCCATGGAGATCCGCCCCTCATCCAGCTCACGCTCAACGATATAGGCCGTCATCATTTTAGTCAGACTGGCCGGCGGCAAACGTTCGTTGCTGTTGTGCTCCATGATCACGCGACCACTGAGCGGATCGAGCAGCACCCAGGAACTGCCTGCTATTTTAGGCGCCGAGGGTATGAGCACCGATTGCGCGGATGTCTGCGCGGAAAACACTGTCAAAGACAGAGCCAGAAAAAAGATTCGAGTAAACATTTTGAAAGCCATGGGTCGTTTCATTCGCTGTCAGAGGTTTGTCTTATGTGTGTTCTGAACTCAGGCGGTTCAGTGCGTATCCGTAAGCACAATGGAATTGCCAAAACCTTTAGATTCAATCAGGTTCTGGGCATACCGAGCGTCGTCTTCGTTCACAAACGGGCCAACTTGCACCCGGTGAAAGCGCCCGTTGCTCGTTGAGACTTGTCGAACCCTTACTGGATCATCAAGTTCTCGTTGCGCACGGGCGAGCATTGCGTTTGCAGGCTCCGGGCTGCCAAAAGCTCCCAACTGGACAAACAAAGCCTTACGAGCAGCTTCAGCAGCCGGCTCTTGGGGAGCAACAGATTCCACGGCAGGCTTGGCCATCACGGTCTCGCCGTTCGGATTATAGGGTTGCCCTGCCAAAAACATGGAGCCGTCGGGCTTTACAGTGATGGCCACCACTTCAACGCGAGCAGTCCCACGGGACTGATAACCCAGTTTCTTGGCGGCTGCGTACGACAAATCAATCAATCGGTCGCCATGAAACGGCCCGCGGTCATTCACCCGAACAACCACCGAGCGCCCATTATCCAGATTAGTCACTCTGGCATAGCTGGGGATGCGAAGTGATTTATGGGCAGCCGACATGCTGTACATGTTGAACACTTCGCCATTCGAGGTTTTATGGCCATGAAATTTTTGCCCGTACCAACTGGCGGTTCCCCGCTCCACATATCCGTCGTTGGTATCGACGACATGGTAGCTTTTACCCCAAACCTGATAGGGCGATTTATTACCTGCCCGACGGGGAGCCTCGTAGCGTGGTTCCGCATCTGCCAAGTCACTGACGTCAAAATCCCCGGCAGGAGCCCGATCTTGTTTCAAGGTGTATCTTGACGAATGGTCTACTTCTGGCGTGCTCGAGCAGCCAGCAACAGCCACTGCTATAACGGGCACCAAAAACCATGTCTTCAAAATGTTCGCCATAGCTGCGCGCAACTCATAGTGTTGGTTTGTCAGAGTTTTCTGACCTGCAATATTGTAACGGGTTCATGCGGGCCTTAACCATTACCGGGCCGCCATGATTCACCTTACTTCACGCAGTAATCATTCGGCGATGGGTGTGAATCGACATAAGCACACCAAAAGCCGCCATCAGCGTAACGCCCGACGTTCCACCATAGCTAATCAGGGGCAAAGGCACACCAACCACGGGCAGCAACCCACTGACCATTCCCACATTGACAAAGATGTAGATAAAGAAGGTCATGGTCAAAGCGCCGGCCAACAGGCGAGCATAGGAATCCTGAGCCGACACGGCAATGTACAAACAGCGCAGGATAATCAGGAAATACACCGCCATCAGCAACAACATGCCGACAAAGCCGAATTCTTCAGCCAGCACCGCAACGATAAAATCTGTGTGGCTTTCTGGCAAAAACTCCAGATGCGACTGAGTTCCCTGCAGCCAACCTTTGCCGTCCATGCCTCCCGAACCGATCGCAGTCTTCGACTGAATAATGTTCCACCCCGCCCCTAGCGGGTCACTTTGAGGGTCCAGCAAGGTGAGCACGCGCTGCTTTTGGTAATCCCTCATCACGAAAAACCACATCAGAGGCGCAGAGACCGACACCACACCAAAAAACGCTGTGATGAGTTTCCAACTCATGCCGGCAAAAAACACCACGAAAATACCAGCCATCCCCACCAGCAACGAGGTACCTAAATCAGGCTGCTGGACAATCAGGAACATGGGTAACAGTACAATGAACAGCCCGATCATCACTCGGCCAAAAGTGGGCGGCAAGTAATGACGAGACAAGTACCAGGCGGCCATCATCGGAACCACCAATTTCATCAATTCTGAGGGCTGAAACCTTGGCAGCCCTGGGATCGCCAGCCAACGCTGCGCGCCTTTGGCACCGACGCCCACCAGCAACACCGCCACCAAACCCACCAGCCCAAGCAAATACAACCAAGGCGACCAGCGCCGGAATACGGCAGGGTCCAACTGTGCAAACACCAGCATCACGCCAAAGGCCACGGCTAGCCGGATGCCCTGCGCTTTAACGACCTCAATATTTCTATCGGCACCACTGTAGAGAACAAACAGTCCACCACCGACGAGCGTCAAGAGGAGAAAAAGCAAGATCGGATCCAGGTGCAGTATGCTCCAGATGCTGCGCGACCGACCTAAACCAGCATCCCTCTGGGCACCCAGTAAATCATTCCCCAGCCCCATCAGAGCTCACTCCCATTCTGGTTCGACTGCCCCAGCAAACGTGCCGATTCTTCAGCGGGAAACTCTTCCAGCCAAGCGTCGAACAACCCCCGCGCAACCGGCGCTGCTACGCTACTGCCACCACCACCATTCTCGACAATGATCGCCACGGCGATTTTGGGATCGTCCGCCGGAGCAAAGCCAACAAACAACGCATGGTCTCGAAGGCGTTCCCGAATTTCTTCCGCATCGTATTCTTCATCTTGTCCCAGACTGAACACCTGCGCGGTACCGGTTTTGCCGGCCATTCGGTAGCTGGCCCCCTGCGCAGCTCTGCGGGCGGTGCCTCGCGAGCCGTGCATCACTTCTGCCATGGTATCGACAACGTATTCCCAATTTTCCGAATCCTTCAAAACCAGAGGATTGTGGGTTTCTTCGGGCAAAAACTCATCAGCCGACCGCTCACCACGAATGTCCTTTAACAAACGAGGCTCAACCCACTCACCGCGGTTAGCGACCAGGGCGGTTGCCGTCGCCAGCTGCAACGGTGTCGCCAAGAAGAACCCCTGACCGATCCCCATGTTGACAGAATCCCCGGGATACCAGCGCTCGTTGCGCATGGCGCGCTTCCAGTCATCGGATGGCAGCAGACCACTCAACGCGCCGGAGACATCCAGTGTTGCGTCTTCACCAAAGCCAAACGCGGACAAGTAATCGTGCATCGTATCGACACCCATCTCGACCGCCACATCGTAAAAATAGACATCACAGGATTGCGCCACTGCCTCTTTGAGGTCTACCCAGCCATGCCCCGCACGCTTCCAGTCACGGTAACGCCGCCCACCTTCACGCAACTGGTAATAGCCCGGATCCCAGATTTTTCTATCGCGGGTTGTCACCCCGCTGTCCAGTGCGGCCACTGCCATCATCGGTTTAATGGTTGATCCCGGCGGATACTGGCCTCGCAGCGCCCGGTTAAAAAGCGGCTTATCGTTGCTTTCACTCAGCGCGCGGTAGTCTGCCACGCTGATGCCCGTCACAAATTGATTGGTATCGAAACCGGGCACACTCGCCAGCGCCAGAATACCTCCTGTGGCTGGTTCAATCGCTACAATGGCCCCCCGACGTCCTTCCATGAGCTCATGCGCCTTGCGCTGAAGACGAAGGTCCAGGTGCAATTCCAGGTCTTCACCCGGCACCGGGTTTTCACGCTCCAATACGCGCAGAATGCGGCCACGGGCGTTGGTTTCAACGTGCTGATAGCCAACCCGACCGTGCAATACTTCTTCATAGAAGCGCTCGATCCCGGACTTGCCGATGTAGTTGGTACCCGCGTAGTTGACGGGATCGATCCGATTCAACTCTTCGCGGTTAATGCGGCCAACAAATCCCAGAGCATGGGCGGTGAGATCACTGTGGGGGTAGTAACGCACCAACTCCGCGGATACCTCTACGCCGGGGAACTCATGGCGATGCACGGCCATCTTGGCGATATCAGATTCACCCAGATCGTAAAACAGAGGGATTTCCTGAAACGGTCGCCTTGGTTCTTTCAATCGTTTTTTGAAGCGTTCGAGATCTTCGTCAGCAATCTCGATTATCCGCCCCAAGCGAGCCAAAGTGTCGTCAATCGGAGCGGCCCTTTCAGGCACAATCGTCAGACTGAAGACCGGCCGATTCTCAGCCATGAGCTCCCCGTTTCGGTCATAAACCAAACCTCGGGGTGGTGGCACCGACTGAACCTGAACACGATTTTTATCAGACAAAGTGGTGTAAATGTCGTGTTCAACGATCTGCAATTGATACATACGGGCCAGCAACCCGGTCATCAACAGCATGACAAACAGCAACATCACTAAAGCACGACGTTGAAATAACCGGCGTTCTGCCGCGGTGTCCTTGAATTCACCCCAAGCCATAGAAAACCCTAGGCCCGGTGATAAGGGTGATTACGTGTGATAGACCAGGCGCGATACAGCTGTTCTGCAAGCAGAATACGCACCAGAGGGTGAGGTAAAGTGAGGGGGGAGAGCGACCATTGTTGATCGGCACGTTGCCGGCAAGCTTCGGCTAAGCCATCGGGGCCACCCACCAAAAACGACACATCTTGACCATCTTGCTGCCAGCGCTCCAGCTGGCTCGCAAGTTTTTCTGTTGACCACGGGCGTCCACCTACCTCCAGAGCAACCACCCTGTCCCGTTGACCTACAGCCGAAAGAATAGAATCACTTTCACGCTGCATGAGTCTGGGGATATCAGGGTTTTTGCCGCGGTGAGGCATGGCAATTTCGGTCAACTCGAGGGGCAGCTCCGGTGGCATCCGGCGCGCATAATCGTTATACCCCGCAGTGACCCAGTCGGGCATCTTCTGCCCCACGCAGATCAATCGCAGGCGCATGATTACTCGCTGCCTGCCGCACCAACATCTGGAGCATCACGCCAGAAGCGTTCCAGATCGTAGAACTCCCGGGCTGCCGGCATCATCAGGTGCACAACCACGTCGCCCAGATCAACGAGAATCCAGTCGCTGCCCGGTGCACCTTCTACATTATTGGCTCGCATCCCCTGTTCCTTAGCTTCAATAACCACGGAATCGGCCAGTGATTTAACGTGCCGACTGGAGGTACCCGATGCGAGAACCATAAAATCAGTAACGCTGGTACGGTCACGAACATCAACCACGCTGATGTCCTGCGCTTTAATGTCTTCTAGCGCGTTTACGACCAGATCTTTCAGTTGTTCTGCCTGCATAATTACCCTGTGTTCCGGGCAGTGGCCCAGATGGCCGCCCGATTAGTGATATTCAGACGCGATTGTAGCACTAAAAGTTTCTGTCGGGGCAGGCACCGTAAAGGCCTTGCTCGTGAATTCTCTGCAACACTGAATCGGGCAGCAGGTAACGAACTGAATGCCCACCTGAAATTCGCTGGCGAATACCCGTCGCCGAAATATCAATTAGCGGTGAATCAAACTCTAAAATCTTGCCTGCCGGGGCCTGCCACAAGTCGCTGACAGTTTCTGCACGGCGCTCATCGAGCAAACAACTGGCCGCACTCCCCTCCGGCAGCTCAGAACCGGGACGGCTAACCACGACAATATGCGCCAACTCCGGGATTCCCCGCCACTCGCGCCACTGGTCAAAGCTGGCAAAGGCATCCGTACCCACGACCATCACCAAAGGCTGATGTGGGCCCAGCTCATGCCGCAATTGTCGCAGGGTATCCGCCGTATAGGACGCGCCTGCGCGCTGCAATTCACGATCATCAACACACAGCCGCGCTTCGCCCTCGATAGCAAGACAAATCATCTCGAGTCGCTGAGCAGAGGTTGCCCCGGTACCACTTCGGTGGGGCGGAATATGACAAGGCACCAGATTCACCCGCTCAACCTGCAGCGCATCGACCACCTCCAGCGCCAGCCTCAGGTGTCCGTGGTGGATCGGGTCGAAAGTTCCGCCGTAGATAACGTGCATCAATCAGGCCCGGATGTGGCCGTCACCGAACACCACATACTTTTGAGAGGTCAGACCGTGCAACCCAACCGGGCCACGGGCATGAATTTTATCGGTGGAGATGCCAATTTCCGCACCCAACCCATACTCAAAGCCGTCCGCAAAACGGGTCGAAGCGTTAACCATTACAGAGCTGGAATCCACTTCGGTGAGGAAGCGACGGGCTCGAGTGTAGTTTTCCGTAATGATGCTTTCTGTATGCTGAGAGCTATAGCTATTGATGTGATCAATGGCGCCACTCAGACCGTCCACCACACGCACTGCGAGAATCGGGGCGAGGTATTCGGCATGCCAATCGTCTTCAGTCGCCGCCACAATGCCGGGAAGAATGTTCAGTGTTCGTTCGCAACCGCGCAACTCCACACCCTTCGCATCGAATTCCGCCGCCAACAAAGGCAAGATATCCTCAGCAATCTCCTGATCCACCAACAACGTTTCCATGGTATTGCAGGTGCCGTAGCGATGGGTTTTGGCATTCACCGCGACCTTCAGCGCTTTCTCGGGATCGGCGTGACTATCAATGTATACGTGACAGACACCATCCAAGTGCTTGATAACCGGCACTTTGGCATCCTGAGAGATACGTTCAATCAGCCCCTTCCCGCCCCGAGGCACAATCACATCCACATACTGAGGCATGGTAATCAACTCACCAACGGCGTCACGGTCTGTGGTTTCAACCACCTGGACCGCAGTTTCCGGCAATCCCGCAGCAGCCAGTCCCTGAGCAATACAGGCAGCCACAGCCTGATTGGAGTGAATGGCCTCAGAGCCACCCCGCAAAATCGTCGCATTTCCGGATTTCAGACAAAGACTGGCGGCTTCAACGGTCACATTCGGCCTGGATTCATAAATGATGCCGATTACGCCCAGCGGTACGCGCATTTTCCCGACCTGTATCCCGGACGGACGATAGTTCATGTCGGTAATCTCACCGACCGGATCCGGCAAACCAGCAACCTGTTTCAGGCCTTCGATCATGGTATCGATACGGGCCGGGGTCAGTTCTAATCGATCCAGCATGGCAGCATCAAGCCCGTTCGACCGTCCGCTCTCCAGGTCTTTCTGGTTGGCCTGAGCAAGCTCCGCCCTGGCACTATCGAGTGCGTCTGCGGTGGCTAAGAGCGCACGATTCCTCACCTCAGTCGTTGATCTGGCAACTCCTCGTGCGGCGGCCCGAGCCTGCTGGCCCAACTCCGTCATATACGCTGCAACGTTCATTGATATACCTTCTTAATATGCAAGCTGAATCTAAAACCGGTGGGTTACTTTACCTTTCCCGTTTCAAGTCCGCACCTCAAACGACTATTATACCGCTGCACAGAATTCAATATTCTACGAATGTGCCGGTATAGGACTGTCACCATGCCCCAGTTGGCCGAAAAATTTCTGCCTAGCAAGCTCTCTAAAATAGGCTTTATTGTTCTGGCGTTAACCGCAGCGGGCTTTGCCGCATTAAAAGAACCCCTGGCCGCGGCCGCGGCCGCGTCTACGGCAGGCCTGTTCCTGACGGGTATGCAGGGCAACCGTCGCAGACAAACGGTGCCTGGGCCCCAACTGCGCACTCTATTTTTTATCAGCCTCAACTTAGCCCTGTTTGCCGCGCTATGGCGTGGACCTTGGGTGTTGAGTCACTGGCTCTATGCACTCCCCTTAATCACCTTCGGGTTTGTTCCAGCCTACCCCGCAACGATCATTACCGTCGCGGGGGTGATTTTCGTGGTGTCCAGCACTCAATGGGTCACCACTCTTCCCGACCGCCACCAGATGATCAGCGCCTTTGTCCTATCCACTTTGCTCGGCGCTATTCTGATCTTTCTACAAAAATACAAAGATCGCCAACTCAAGCCCTTGCGGCGCACGGACAGGCTGACACAAGCTGCGAGCAGAGAGTATCTGTCTGCAGATTTACACAAAGAAATACAGCGTAGCGAACGCGAAGGCACTCACCTCTCCGCCATGGCCATCGGTCTCGATGCCCACGTAAGCGACACCGCTCCGGATGCCGATATAAGCGCCATTCTGCCTCGCATCGGGCGATACCTGCATTCGCAGCTTCGGGATTTCGACACTTACTACCGCATGGCCGACCTGCAGTTCCTGGCCATTCTTCCGGGCTCCAATACCGCCGAAGCCGCTGATACCGCTGAACGCATTCGGAACGGTCTATGCACGATCATGGCCTCCCATGGCCTGAAACTGACCGTCAGTGCTGGCGTGGCTGGCCTCAACATTGGCGATGATGCCGACAGCCTGCAAATCAGCGCATCTAATGCTCTAAGGCGCGCCCAGCAACACGGTGGCAACCGGACACAGACCTACAGCAATCCGGTGCCCAGCGACCGTTCAGGCACCAAGGGAGCAGCACGATGACAGAAACCCGACTGCGGACCTGGACTCATGGCGCGGCATACACGCTGGCTGCCGTTTTCATCAGCGCGCTGGCGCTTCAGAATTTACGCTACGGTTTTTATCAATTGTTCTACCTTGCGTCGATTATGGCGACATTGCTATTCGCGGGCCTGATCTATACGTTTATTTCCCGGCGCCAGCAACTGTCAGCCCCGGGGCATCTGATCATTCTCAGTTTTTTAAACTTTGGATTATTAATCTCCTGCTTAACCCTCGATGCGCCGGGCATCAGTCACTGGGCAATGCCCCTACTCGTGCTTAACCTGACCATTCTGCCCCTTCGTCAGGGCTTGGCACTGTCAGTTTTGCTAATCGCAACCGTTTCAGTCTCGCTATGGCTCCAGCAACCATTCTCTGACGCCCTGATAGCGAGCTCTGGCCTGTGCCTCATGCTGGCGGTGGTCGGGTTCTATATTCGGGGCTATGACGACATGGCCCAATCCGCTCAAAATCTGGCCACCACGGACCCCATCACCGGCGCGCATAACGCTCGATTTCTTGATGAAACGCTGCAAAAAGAAATCAGCAGAGCCATTGCCACCGGTCACCCCCTATCCGTTGTCAGCATAGGCCTGAGCCACTCGGAAGAAATCCGAGACCTGCACGGAAAAGCGGGGCTGCAAAATTTGCTAAAAAACATGACTGAGCACTTGTTCGAAACCATACGAACCGGCGACACCTTGTACATCGTCAATGAGTCTGAGTTTTTCCTGATCCTCCCCTTCACACCCGAGGAAGGTGTTCGGGTTATTGCCGAGCGCATTCGTCGCAGCATCCTCGAGCACGACTGGCCGGAAGTTGGCAAAGTCTCCGTGAGCCTCGGCTGCACCACTCGCGGCAACGGAGACACCAGCACTTACTCACTGCGCTCGCGGGCCACGAATGCCATGGAAGAAGCAAACAAAAGAGGCGCCAATTCAGCCTGGTTTAGCCCCGGAGAACCCGTTAAAGCATGACTGAAACCTGGCTCAACGATGCAACCGCATGGGTAGCAGCCAACCCGGGCTGGCTAGCGCTAGCCCTTGCTGCCACAGCATTTATTGAATCCCTGGCAGTCGCCGGCATTATTGTGCCCGGCGTGGCGATGCTGTTCGCCTTTGCCGCTTTGGCTGGAAAATCAGGCATGCCACTCCCTGAAGCACTGGCCTGGGCCGGCGTTGGCGCTGTGGCGGGAGACGTGCTGAGCTTTGCAATCGGAAGGATGCTACAGGGGCGTCTACATTCGGTCTGGCCATTGAGCCGCTACCCAAACTTGCTCGTCCGTGGCGAGACATTTTTTCATGCTCACGGCGGAAAAAGTGTGATTATCGGACGGTTTGTAGGGCCTATCCGCCCCATCATCCCTCTGATCGCCGGCGCCTTCTACATGCCTTGGCAACGCTTTTTATTGTTCAACCTGCTATCTGCGGTGGGCTGGGCTGTGACTTACATCTTACCGGGCTATCTGGTCGGTGCAGCGCTTGCTAGCGGCATCAAACCACCCCCTCACTTCTATCTGGTTCTGGGCATCAGCGGTGCCGCCTTACTTGCCGTGTATATCATCGCACTCCGGATGCGCCTGGGCCTCGGCGAGGGCAGTCGCCTGTATCACTGGCTGGAATCACGAATGGCGGCCTACGATGCCACGCATCGATTCTGGCGTTTATACACCAGTGCTCGCCCGGCCCATCGCGGCGAATTTCCGCTCCCGTCGTTGATGATGGCCACCGCAGCTCTGGCACTGTTTCTAATTCTGGCGCAACTGGTCACGCTCAGTAGCCACCTATTCCTGCTCAACCAACAGGTTAGCGAATGGTTCCAATTGCTCCGGCAGCCGCTTCTGGACCTGCCGATGATGGCCTTCACTCTCGCCGGAGACCCTCCGGTGCTGACTGCAGCCGCGGTTCTAGCAACCCTCAGTCTGGCATTCAGAGGCTACTATGCCGCAGCGATCCACATTGCCACGGCCGCGCTACTGACGATGGTCAGTGTCTGGCTACTCAAGGCCGGCATCGGCATCAGCCGGCCGGATCAGGTGTTCAGGCCTCCAGAATCTGGCGCATTTCCAAGTGGCCACACCGCCGGCGCAACCGTGCTTGTCACACTGGCCGCCAGCTTTATTGCCGGCGAGAACCTTCAAAAACAACGCTGGCAAAGCTATGTATTACTGTCGCTACCGCTGATCCCAATTGCACTCAGCAGACTGTACCTCGGGGTTCACTGGTTCACGGACGTGTTAGGCGGATTCTTTCTGGGGCTGGTGATAACCGGTGTCATCAGGGCGAGCTATAGCCGCTTTGACCGGGTGCCAATCAAGACTGAAGCCATTTCGTGGATAGCGCTCATTGGCTGGCTGCTATTTGTTGTTCTTTATATCAGCGAGCACTGGGAAGTCGCACTGCTGAGCTATGCACCAAAACTCTAGCCATCGCCTTCGAGCGCCTCTAGAAGGCGCTGAAGCCGGTCGAGCCGTTCCAAGGGATCTTGCAACTCGGCCAAACACTGCTTTTCATGGGTGTCCAGTGGCAACAACTCCGTGAGACGCCAGCCAACATGCCGTGCGTCTTCATAGTCCACTTTCATGTCCAGATTCTTTATCGCCGGATGTCGAAACAAAGCCCGCAGTACCGAAGGTAGCTCGTGATAGCGTTCGGGAACATCGCTCTCAGCTTCTGCCATCAAACATTCCACGTCCCCCAGATTCAGCCCATCTTCTTGTTGCCATGTCCGGACCACCGACACCTTGCTATCACCTTCTACCGTGATGCCCAACAAGCCGTTATCCAGCTGCTGAAAATCGATTATTCGCACATAGGTTCCGATATCGTAAAAAGCGGCAGTCTTCGAAGTTTCGGGGCCATCCTGCAACAGGACAATGACAAAACCGCGGTCTTCCTTAAGGCAGCGGCTCAACATGTCGATATAACGAGGCTCAAACAGCTGCAGCGGAATGCGCCCTTGAGGCAAGACAACTGAGTTCAGTGGAAATAGAGGCACATTCATATGAGTTTCAGTCACTGCAAAGCAGACCCCGGATCAGGTGTTAATTTAACGGTTAGACAGAAGCTTCTGAGCTTCGGTTACCCGCTCTCGGGCTTCACTGAGTAGTTGAAGACTCCGGGAAGCATTCAGCTCCAATTCACCCAAGCGCCGCCAAGCAGGCACCTCATCAAACGCAGGTAAACCGGCACTCTGGCCGGAACCAATCATGGCGTGCATTTGAGCCACAATGACGATATCCACAAGCTGAGGCGCAGACTGACGGCACTCATAACGCCAATCTTCAGCGTAACGAGCCGCTTCAATAAAGGTTTTAGGGAACGACCAGTTTTCAAGTACAGCGCAACTGACATCGGCTCGCAGTTCCGAGATAGCGTGCTGCAGATTTTTTTCATCTGCGAACAGATTGACGTGTTTCTCAGCCTGCACGAGCACAGGAACCACGCCAACATCGTGCAACAACCCCGCCAGCATAGCTTCTTCAGGATCGACACCCGTTGTATGGTCTGCCAACACCCAACACAGAGCAGCTACCTCTCGTGAATGCTGCCACAAGGCTTCCAGCTCTTTCTTCAATGTTGGCTGCTGGGTTTTGAACACCTCCCGCATGGCGAACACCGTCACCAATTGCCGTGTTGTTCGCATCCCCAAGCGGACGACCGTTTCCCGTACGTTTCTAACCTCACTGAAGCCCCGGTATAGTGGGCTGTTGCATGCTCGGACCAGTTTCGCAGCCATCGAGGGGTCGGCCGACACCGCTCCAGCCACTTCGACCGCTCCAGCGTCTTCCCGGTCCACAATCCGGCGAACTTTCCAAGCGACATCCGGCACACTTGGCAGTTGCACCTGGTTCGAACGCAGTTGCGCGTAGAACTCCATCAATAATTGGTGCTCTTCGCTCTCACCGCCCTCATCGACCGATGATGCCATTCCGACCTGAGCGACCGGCGCATCACGCAACAGCTGGTTGAGGGTTTCCTGCTCAACCACCAGAAATTCACAAAGCTCTAACGCCTTTACGTCGTACATTCTCGGCTGAAGCCGCGCAATCGGATTGACGGCTTTGTCCGTTCCCGCCTGAATCACCGAATTTCGGCCGTCATGGGACGCCAACTGAACCGAGCCGGAAATCAAAAAGTAATCCAGCCCGTCCCGCACACCGCGCTCAAGAATTTTCGCGCCACGTTTAAACGTACGGCGCTCGGCGCGATTAGCCAACACCACTAATTGCCCGTCTGTCAGCCGGCCGAGGGGATTGAAGTCTTTCAATCGACGAAGTGTTAGCCGCTCCTGGCTTCCCATAATCAAACTCTCAAAAAAATGAATGTTCGTTGTTACACATTGTAATCACACGCTGCCAAAACAGCCATGCGAACGCATCGAATCTGGTATCCTCTAATTTTTACAGCACCAACCGCTTTAAATATAGCGTTAATAAGATCATTCGGGAGAGAAAAGTACATCATGCCCCAGTATCGTTCGCACACGTCGACAGCCGGCCGGAACATGGCCGGAGCCCGCGCTCTATGGCGCGCAACCGGTATGAAAAACGAGGATTTCGGCAAACCGATCATCGCCGTTGTTAACTCATTCACCCAATTTGTGCCGGGTCATGTTCACTTGAAAGATCTGGGCCAGCTGGTCTGCCGTGAAATTGAAGAGGCCGGTGGTGTAGCCAAAGAATTCAACACTATCGCGGTCGACGACGGTATCGCCATGGGGCACGACGGCATGCTTTATTCCTTGCCGTCCCGCGAAATCATCGCAGACTCGGTCGAATACATGGCCAACGCACATTGCGCCGACGCACTGGTGTGCATATCCAACTGCGACAAGATCACCCCGGGGATGCTGATGGCCGCGCTGCGCCTGAATATCCCGGCCATTTTCGTTTCCGGCGGGCCGATGGAAGCGGGCAAAACCAAGCTGTCCGAAAACAAGCTCGACCTCGTCGACGCCATGGTGATCGCCGCTGACCCAACCGCCAGCGACGAGAAAGTAGCCGAATACGAGCGCAGCGCCTGCCCAACGTGCGGCTCCTGCTCCGGCATGTTCACCGCCAACTCCATGAACTGTCTGGCCGAGGCCATTGGCCTGGCACTACCGGGCAACGGCTCCATGCTGGCGACTCACGCCGACCGCGAGCAACTGTTCCTGAAGGCCGGCCGCCAGATTGTGGAAAATACCCGGCGCTATTACGAGCAGGATGATGACAGCGTATTGCCCCGCAGCATCGCGTCACTCGAATCATTCAAAAATGCCATGGTGATGGACATTGCCATGGGCGGTTCGACCAACACCATCCTGCATCTGCTTGCTGCAGCTCAGGAAGGCGAAGTGAACTTCGATTTGGCGGACATCGACCGCTTGTCCCGGGAAGTGCCACAGCTGTGTAAAGTGGCACCGAACTCACCGAAATACCACATGGAAGACGTTCACCGTGCGGGCGGCATCATGGGCATTTTGGGCGAACTTGACCGCGGCGGACTGATCAATACCAATTTGCCAACTGTTCACAGCAAGACCATGAAAGAAGCCCTGAAAACCTGGGACATCATGCAGTCGCCCACACCTGAAGTGATCGAATTCTACAAAGCGGGACCTGCTGGCATTCCAACACAGACGGCCTTCAGCCAAAGCACTCGCTGGCCCAGCCTCGACGGTGACCGGGAAAACGGTTGTATCCGTTCTGTTGAAAGCGCCTACTCATCCGAAGGCGGCCTTGCCGTGCTGTACGGCAACATCGCGCTGGACGGCTGCGTGGTGAAAACCGCCGGGGTAGATGAAAGCATCTTTGTCTTTGAGGGCAAAGCTCGAGTCTTCGAAAGCCAGGACTCTGCCGTTGCTGGCATTCTGGACGATGAAGTGAAGTCTGGCGACGTGGTCATCATCCGGTACGAAGGTCCTCGCGGCGGGCCCGGCATGCAGGAAATGCTCTACCCCACCAGTTACCTGAAATCCAAAGGACTGGGCAAAGAGTGCGCGCTGTTGACCGACGGCCGATTCTCAGGTGGCACCTCAGGTCTGTCTATCGGTCACGCGTCACCCGAAGCCGCAGCCGGAGGCGCTATTGGCCTGATCGAAGACGGTGACACCATTCTGATCGACATCCCGAACCGTTCGATCAACGTACAGCTCAGCGATGACGAATTGAATGAGCGCCGCAGCAAGCGAGACGCCAAAGGTTGGAAGCCAGACCAACCAAGAGAGCGCAAGGTCTCAGCAGCACTCAAGGCCTACGCTCTGCTAGCGACCAGTGCCGACAAGGGCGCTGTTAGAGATTTATCCAAGCTGGACTGACAGCCGCAACAAAAAAGCCCGGCTCATGTCTGAGCCGGGCTTTTTTCATGTACCGCCGGTCGATCACCAGAGCGACCATGCCCCATCATCTTTTTCCGTTTCTTCAGACTTCTCCGCAGCCGGTTTCGCGACTGCTTTTTCTGATTCCGCTGACGAAGCAGGGGCTGGAGCAGCGCTGCCGCCACTGGTAGAAGCAGCCAGTTGAACCGGAACCATGCCCAGAGCTTTCTCCGTTTCCTCGGTCACAATACCGTTGGATTTCAGCCCTTGATCCTTCTGAAAACGCACCAGTTCGGCACGGGTTGTATCATCCATAGCTGGGCTAACGTTTGTTATGTTATAGCCCGCACCGTATAACGCATGCTTAAGTGCAACTGTGTCATTGGCCTGAGCCGACGAAGCCAGCCCCGCCATCGTGATTGCCCCGACCAGCAGCGTCGACTTACCGAAATGACGTGCAACTGTTTTCATGGTTCTCACCTGCTCTACTCCTGATACCTGTCTAGTTATTATGTTGTGGCGCCAAACCCACCTATGACGAAAAAACCGTAACATATCTTAGTGATCCGAACCGTGATCACTGTCCCGCAACAAAGTCTTAGTCTTAGTCTTAGCCTCAGACTCAGCCCCTTCACTAAACTCCCGGATAAAAATGCCCCAGAAAGCCATGAACAATGCCGCAACCAGAGGCCCCATCACGAACCCATTGATACCAAACATAGCGATACCACCCAGCGTTGACAGCAGCACCAAATAATCCGGCAGCTTGGTGTCGCGTCCGACCAGAATCGGACGTAGCAGATTATCTGCCAAGCCAATCACCACCACGCCAAACACTGTCAACACAGTGGCCGACACAAGGTCGCCGACCGCGGCCAGATAGATGGCGGCCGGCACCCACACGATCGCCGCACCAACCGCCGGCAACAGCGAAACAATTGCCATGACCACCCCCCACAGCAGCGCACCCGTGATACCGAGCACAGCGAAAATGATGCCACCCAACGCACCCTGAATAATCGCAATCAGGAGGTTGCCCTTGACCGTCGCCCGGGTTACCTCTGCAAACTTGGCAAACAACAAACGCTCCCGCTCATCGCCAAGCGGCAACGCCTTGATCATCAATTCCACCAGTTTGCTGCCATCCCGAAGGAGGAAAAACGCCAGGTAGATCATGAGCGCCAGCCCGAGGAAGAACTGGAAGGTGTTCTGCCCGAAACCCAACGCCTGCTTGGCCAAAAACTGGCTACCGCCCAGAAATGCATTAACTGTGCGATCCCGGAGCTCTCCAACATTGATATCAAATTGCGCAAGGAATGCCTGAATAGCAGGGAACGAGTTGTTGACCTGATCGATATACTCACCAGGGCGAATCTCACCTTCCTGAATCTTTTGATAGATCCCTACACCCTCGCCGATCATCGCCGCGCCGAGTATCAGGACCGGAATAATGACGATCACCAAGCACACAAAAAGGGTAATAAGCGCATTGGTATTCGGCCTATCGCCTAGCCGCTTATGGAGAAGGTGCTGAACCGGATGGAAGATCAATGCAATCGCTACAGCCCAAAAAATGGGGCCGAAGAATGGTTTCATCAGCAAAACGAATGCTAAGGAAACGCCCACCAGCATCGCCAGAAAAGTTCGTGTTTCAAGCTTGGCGTACATATCGGATAAGACCTTCAAACGGGAGGATAAAAGGAAGCTAACACTACCACGAGAGCGTGGCCACTGTAGCCACCTTCGCGTTATAGTTGACGGTTATTGAGCAACCATCGAATTCGTTATGCCACTGCCTGCTGAAAACTTCAGTATCGAAACGGCGCTTGACGCAGCCACGGAATTGCGACGAGTGCTCGCCGCCCGCACCCATCGCCGAAAGGTCATGGGACAGGAAGTTCTCGTGCCTGGACAGCTAGGGGAGGCCTTGCAGCTGCCCAAAATCATCAACCGCCTCACCAGCAAACAACAACGCTATCGAGATCTGGGCTTGAACGACTTTCAGGAACTCTGGCCTACACTGTCGGCCCGCACCCGGGAGAGGGTGCTGGACGCTATTGGCTGGTACGACCCCAAACAACTTGACTGGGACGACAAAAGATCCAATCGTCGCCCCCTGGTCGACCCGGACGATGACGCTGTCTAACACGTTTACGCACTAAAACAGAGCGTTTTGACAACGCCCAGATTCAAACTGACAACGCTCTGTTACGCAACTCAAACAAACAAATTGCCCATCTGTTTTATTCTGAATGCCTAAGATTGTCGACCGGCAGTCACGCACCCAATCAGTTAGGACAGTCGATGGCATGCGTATCCTGAGAACCGACGAAGCCCGCTTCGAAGGACTACCGGATTACCCGTTTCTTCCGAATTATCAGGAGGTCGAACCCGGCCTGCGAATGCATTTCGTGGACGAAGGCACTGCGGATGGTGTCCCTGTGATTTTGTTGCACGGCGAGCCCACGTGGTCATACCTATACCGCCATATGATCCCCACCATTGCGGCAGCCGGCCACCGGGTTCTGGCACCGGATCTGATCGGTTTTGGAAAATCAGACAAACCCGCAGCACTCACCGACTATTCTTACGATAACCACTTACGCTGGCTTTCCGCTTGGCTGGAAGAACTCGACATTCGGGGCGCAACGCTCGTCTGTCAAAACTGGGGGTCACTGCTTGGATTGAGGCTGGCCGCAGACAACCCGCACAGATTTAATCGCATCATCGTTGGAAACGGCATGCTGCCTACCGGCGAGGCTCGAGTATCAACCGCATTTAAAGTCTGGAAAGCGTTTGCTAGCCGCAGCCCCTGGTTTCCTGTCAGTAAAATTGTCCAACTGGGCACCGAAAGAGCACTGTCAAAGCTAGAACTGGCCGCTTACGAAGCACCTTTTCCACGGGATGAATACAAAGGCGGGGCGCGCTCCTTCCCGACCCTGATCCCCACGTCTCAGGCCGATACCTCCAGTGCGGCAAACCGCGAAGCCTGGCGTAGGCTCGAAAAGTGGCGCAAACCTTTTATCACCTGCTTCAGTAGCGGCGATCCAATCACCCGGGGCGTTGACCGTCACATGCAGCGGCGCATACCCGGCGCCTACGGGCAGCCTCACATGACGCTCCCCGGCGGGCACTTCCTGCAAGAAGACTCGCCGGGCGCATTTGCGAGAGTGATTATTGACGCCCTGAAACATGAAATGGCTGCCTGACTGCAGCCAATCCCGTCATCAACCGAATACCGTTACCGCTTGCCTGCTGAGCGCTACCAGCTCGCCACTGGCTGTCCAAATTTCGGCATGGGTATGGCCGTAACCTGAACCGGCCTGATCGACCGTGGCCCGGTACAGCAACCAGTCGCCTGGTTTAAGCGCAGGCCTCGGGTGGACAATTTCCAAGTTCCAGCTCAGTGAGCTAGCCGGAACCCGTTCCTTCAAGTGCGGCAAGATGGCCGGCGGCCATGCGTCTGCCAACGCAATAATGTGAGCATCGGTCAACGTCTCCGGCGCTTCGCGGAACTGCATCCAGCCACCCATTTCTCGCCCACCTTTGCCAGAAAACGGCATATTTCCATACACCCAACGCATTTCAATGTGCTGAGTAAACTCCGGTGTCACGCCCTTTATGTAAGGAAGCTCAGGACATTCTTCGGCAGGTTTGGCACTGGGGCCCGCCAAAGGAGCCACCTGAACCGCAGACTCACGATCACCCCCGAAACTTCCCAAACACACCAGACGAGGCTCGCCATTCTGAACAATACGACCCATAACCTGAGAGGCCGCTTTTCCTTCTCGCAGCAGCTCCACTTCAAAAACTGCCGGAACGCCTGGCTCAACCGGCCCGACAAAAGACACCTGCAAAGCACGAACGGCTCGCCCGGGGGCTACTTTGGAGGCCATCACTTCATAAGTTAGCGCAGCAACCACGCCACCAAAACTCGCTCTACCCTGCCCCCAACTCGCGGGAATCACCACCTCAAGACCTTGCCGTACACCCTCTAATAACTCGTCAAAACCCATACCTTCTCTCCGATCGTTAGCCTGCAAACGACAGAGATTGCCCAATTTCCTGACCGGTGGCAAGACAACGGTCCCGGCAACTACCTACCTGACCTACAGCATAAAATATGTCAATAGCGCCACAAAAAGACTATAATCTTCCAAAATCATGCATTGCGCTTGCGCAGTGTCATATCCTCCGAATACCGAGTACATTCATGTCAGAATTGTCTTTTGCCGAACTGGGGCTGGACCCAGCTGTCCTGGAAGCCGTCTCCGCTGTTGGCTACGAAAAACCATCGCCCATCCAGGCACAATCCATTCCCGCCCTGCTGGCCGGCAACCATTTATTGGGTGTTGCCCAGACCGGCACCGGAAAAACTGCGGCTTTCGCCCTACCATTGCTGAGCCGCATTGACCCGAACATTGCCCAACCACAAATTCTCGTGTTGGCCCCTACCCGCGAACTTGCAATCCAGGTAGCCGAAGCCTTCACCACTTACGCTAGTAAGTTCCGCCAATTCCACGTCCTGCCGATCTACGGCGGCCAAGACTTCGCCCCGCAGATTCGCGGCCTGAAGCGCGGCGCTCAAGTGATCGTAGGTACGCCCGGCCGTATGCTGGATCACCTGCGCAAAGGCACCCTGAGACTGGAAAACCTAAAAGCTCTGGTTCTTGATGAAGCCGACGAAATGCTCCGCATGGGCTTTATTGACGATGTTGAGGCCATTCTGTCCAAAACACCGCCGAACTGTCAGCGCGCTTTGTTCTCCGCAACTATGCCGCCGCAGATCAAGAAAGTGGCCCAGACTTACCTGAAGAACGCCACCGAAGTTCGCATCGAAAGCGAAACTCGTACTGTTGAGCGTATTTCTCAGTTCGTATTGCCGGTTTACGCCGAGCGCAAACTCGACGCTTTGACCCGCATTCTGGAAGTTGAGCCGTTTGATGCCGCGATCATCTTCGTGCGTACCAAAGCGGAAACCTCTTTGCTCGCAGAAAAACTGTCAGCCCGCGGCCACGCCGTCGCGCCTCTGAGCGGCGACCTGAACCAGCGTCAACGCGAGCAAACAGTTGAAGATCTCAAGCGTGGCAAAAAAGACATCATCATTGCCACCGACGTAGCGGCTCGTGGTCTGGACGTATCCAGGATCACCCACGTTATCAACTACGACGTGCCCTACGACACTGAAGCCTATATCCACCGCGTAGGCCGTACCGGCCGTGCAGGTCGTACGGGCAAAGCAATCTTGCTAGTTACACCACGCGAACGCAGCTGGTTGCGCACCCTGGAGCGCGCCACCAACTCGCCTATGGAACCGTACCAACTGCCTTCGCCTGCCGCATTGCAGCAGATGCGCGTAGAGCAGTTTGAAGCGCAGCTTCTGGGCTTCACCGATGATCCCCGTGCAGCTAAAGCCATTGCCTTACTGGACGACATCGCCGAACGCAACGACATGGATATCACCGCAGTAGCGGGTGCCTTGGCGTGCTGGATGGAAGCGTCTCAGCCAGATTCACTGCCTCTTGAGCAGCCTGAAGCCCTGCCTGAAGTTTCCTCAGCGCCACCACGTCGCAGAGGCGGCCCTTCCGGAAAAGGTAATTTCCGCAAAGGCGGTCCCAGCAAGAGCTTCCGTAAGGATGGCAAGCCAGGCGGTCCTCGCAAAGACGGCGGTAAAGGTCGCCCTGGCGGCGGCAAGCCCGGTGGAAAACCTGGCCCTAAGCGCGCTCCGCGCTCATAGGCCACTTAGCGTAACCGGTCAGCTCGACCGGTTACGCTGATAAACGACAAAGCTGTAGTCGTACGGATTATTATCAGACGCGGAGAAATCTTCGCGTCCGATCTCTTCCCACTCATCCCAGTTCACTTCCGGAAAGTAGGCATCCCCGTCAACTTCCGCGTGCACCTGCGTGATATAAATCCGGTCGACCATGGGCAAAGCTTCTCCGTAGATCTGCCCACCGCCAATAATCATCACTTCTTCGCCACCATCCAGTTCAGCCTGAGCTTCGGCTTTCAGCAGAGCCGCATCCAACGATGCCGCGGACACCGTACCTGTTGGTGCCTCCCACTCCGGATTGCGCGAAATAACCACATTCATCCGCCCCGGCAACGGCCGCCCAATGGAATCCCAGGTTTTCCGGCCCATGATAATGGGCTTACCCATGGTGGCTTCTTTGAAATACCGCAGATCCCCCGGCAAATACCAAGGCAGCGCATTGTTCCGACCGATAACCCGGTTTCGGGCCATGGCTACGATGAGTGCTTTTCTCATTTTGGTTAATTCCTAATTTTTCGGAGTTAGCAAAGAGCCGACTTCATTCAAACTAAGCGCTTTAACGCCCAGACACCCGAATGCATAGAGATGCTGACGCGGATAAGGGGGCGAGCTCTCCAACAATGTGCACAGCCATGGATGGCGAAGCAGAAGCGTCACAAGGATGTGCCGAAGGAGCGGTTTTAGGAGAGCTCGCCCCGCTTATTCGCCACCACCCAAATCGAAAACAGAGGTCAAATAGCAATAGGCGCTTTAATTCCAGGATAAGGGTCGTAACCCTCAAATTCGAAATCTTCTAACTCGTAATCAAAAATTGAATCAGGCTTACGCTTGATCACCAGCGTCGGCAAAGCCTTTGGCTCACGTTTCAACTGCTCAAACACAATATCGTCGGTCAGGTGATTCTGATACAGATGACAGTCTCCGAAAGTATGCACAAACTCACCTACTTCCAGACCACACTGCTGAGCAATCATGTGCGTCAACAACGCATAAGACGCGATATTGAAAGGCACACCCAGGAACAGATCCGCACTGCGCTGATACAGCTGACAAGAGAGCTTGCCATCGATCACATAGAACTGGAACAAACAGTGGCAAGGAGCTAATGCCATGCGCCCTTCCCGCACATTATCCTGCGGGCCAGTGGATTCATCCGGCAGCTCAGCCGGGTTCCAGGCCGAAACAATCAAACGCCGGGAGTTTGGCTTGTTGCGGATCTGATCGATCACTTCACTGATCTGGTCAATCACGCCGCCATCGTGGCACTGCCAGCTGCGCCACTGCTTGCCATAGATCGGCCCCAGTTCACCATTCTCCAACGCCCACTCATTCCAGATCGACACCTTGCGCTCTTTCAGCCAGTTGTTATCCGTTGATCCCTTCAGGAACCACAACAACTCGTAGATGATGCTGCGCAGATGTACTTTCTTGGTGGTCACCAACGGAAAGCCTTGCTGCAGATCAAAGCGAATCTGCCGACCAAACACCGAGCGGGTTCCCACGCCAGTGCGATCGCCTTTATCGAATCCGTTATCAACCACGTCTTGCATCAAGTCGAGGTAGGCTTTCATGATTTTTCTCTCCGATAAGCAATGGCAATCAAGACCGCGCCGGCAATGATCATCGGCAAGGACAACACCTGCCCCATGGTGACCCAATCGAAGGCAAGATAACCCAGGTGAGCATCCGGCAAGCGAACAAATTCGACCAGAAAACGGAACACGCCGTAACACAACAAAAACAGACCAGAGACCGCCATCTTCGGCCGTTCTTTGGCCGAGAACCACCAAAGAATGGCAAACAGCGCAACGCCCTCCAGCGCCACTTGGTATAGCTGGGACGGGTGCCGGGCCAGCGCATCTTGCGCTTGTGGGAAGACCATGCCCCAGGGCAGGTCCGTGGGTTTGCCCCACAGTTCGCCATTGATGAAATTACCCACCCGGCCAGCGCCTAAGCCCACCGGCACCAACGGAGCCACGAAGTCGGCGATTTTCCAGAACCCGGCGCCGGTTTTACGGCCGTACCACACCATGGCCACCATGACGCCTAACAGACCGCCGTGAAAGGCCATACCCCCTTCCCAAACCCGCAACAGCCAGAGTGGGTCAGCAAGGAAGGTATCAAAGTTATAAAACACCACGTACCCGAAGCGGCCTCCCAGGATGACCCCAAGCGCCATGTAAAAAACCAGATCGCCGACCTGCTCTTCTTTCAGGGGCGACCAAGGTTTCCGGCTGCGAATGTTGCCTAGCCACCAGGCGGCGGCAAAGCCCACCAGGTAAGTCAGGCCGTACCAATGAATTTTGAGGGGACCGATCGAGATCGCGACCGGATCAATCTGTGGGTGTTGCAACATGGACAAACTCTTAGCTCAGTAGGAATCGTATGCCGACGATAATCAGCACAATGGCAAAAATTCGTTTCAGAAGGCGGCCATCAAGGCGGTGCGCCAATTTGGCCCCCACACGGGCGAAGATCACACTCGTGGCGACAATACCGATAAGTGCCGGCAGATAAATAAAGCCCAAACTCATGCTCGGCAATTCGGGATGCTGCCAACCTGTCCAGATATTCCCGGCAGCGCCTGCCAGAGCTATCGGAAAACCGCAAGCCGCCGACGTAGCAACGGCCTGCTGCATGCGCACATTGGACCAAGTCAGGTAAGGCACAGAGATGGTGCCACCACCAATGCCAAAGATAGCAGAGGCCCAGCCGATGAAACCGCCAGCCACACCCAGCCCGGCCGTGCCCGGAACATCCCGCCCGGGCTTGGGATTCACTTCCAATATCATCTTGAGCGCTACCAGAATAGCGAACACACCAATGATGGTCTCCAGGAGCGGCCCGCTCAGCATCGCTGCGGTCCAGGCCCCCACAAGCGCGCCCAACACAATACCGACAGTCATCGGCCGAAAAAGATCCCAACGCACGGCACCGTGCTGGTGATGAGTCCGAATAGAACTGATTGACGTAAACACGATAGTCGCCAATGAGGTACCAATCGCCAGATGCGCAGCAATTTCGGGGCTAAAACCCATAAAGTTGAAACTGAAAATCAGCACAGGCACGATCACCAGACCGCCACCAATACCGAACAGGCCGGCCATGGTGCCAGCTAGTGCACCCAGCAACAGGTACAGAACAAGTACGCCAATCAGGGTCATAATAATCATGGGTCCGGGGAATATTCAGGCTGGTATGATACGCATTGTTGCCAATTGCTGCAGCCCCGATGAGTAAGGATGTCTACCTGCTATGTGCACCATCGTTTTCGCCATTGGCCAAAGCCGCCAATACCCCCTTGTTGTCGCCGCCAATCGTGACGAGTTTTACCGCCGCCCTACCGCGACCATGGACTGGTGGAAGACCGAAGAAGGGCTAGAGGTTCTTGCCGGCCGCGACCTGGAATCCGGCGGCACCTGGCTGGCAGTCGCGCCAGACGGTCGAGTAACGGCCGTCACCAATGTCCGTGAGGGCAGCCCTGAAGCCGGCCGTTGCAGCCGAGGCGAACTCCCCCTGAATGCGCTCAGCCTGCCGGCCCCAGAGCTGCAAGAAACGCTTAGCTCCGATCCCGGGCGCTACTCAGGCTTCAATCTGGTCTCTTTGGCCCCCGACGGCGGCTGGTATTACAGCAACCGGGATGCGCATCCCGGACGGCAGGTGTTCAGGGGCCTCTACGGACTCAGCAATCATTTACTGCAAACCCCCTGGCCAAAACTGTTGCGTCTGCGCTCTGCTGTCGGCCAGTCGATAGCAGCAACCCACACAGAGACCTCAGCGCTGCATAGTCAGCTGATTTCAGTGCTACAAGACAGCACGCCAGCCCCAGACAACCAATTGCCGGACACAGGCGTCGGGCTCAACACCGAACGCTTTCTCTCGTCCCCGTTTATTGCGAGCGAGCATTACGGCACTCGCGCCACCACCATCGTCAGCCTGTCTGCTCAGGGTGAAATACAGGTGACCGAACAATCGTGGGGTCCATCCGCGCAGAAGCTCGAAAAGCGAGAGTTCCGCTGGCAGCGATAGCCCATGGACTCTGATATAATCCGCGCATTTCCTGACACATTGGAGCGGAGGACGCCCATGGCCGGCGACAAAGACAAGACATCGATAGCCGACTTTGAAAAATCGTTGGACGAGCTGGAGAAGCTGGTTCGGGATCTCGAACAGGGCGAATTGCCTTTGGAACAGTCCTTGGCGGCGTTCGAGCGGGGCATAAAATTGACTCGCGAATGCCAAAGCGCTCTGAAATCGGCCGAACAACGAGTCGAGCAACTGGTACAGAACGGTGATGGCTCCCTGCAAACACGACCTTTTTCTGCGGACGATACCCACTGATGACTGATCGCACCGCTCTGGCGATTGACTACATTGAACAATGCCGCCAACGCATAGATGCCGAACTTGAACGCAGCATCCACCAAGACTCCGCGTCTGAACGATTGCAAGAGACCATGCGCTACAGCGTGCTTGGTGGTGGCAAACGAATTCGCCCGGCACTTTGTCTGGCCGCAGCCCGGGCCGTAGGCTGCGCTGAAAACGCCGCCTTGATTCCCGCTTGTGCGCTGGAATTGATCCATGCCTATTCGCTGGTGCACGATGACTTGCCGGCCATGGACGACGATGATCTGCGTAGAGGCCGAGCCACGACCCACATCGCGTTCGATGAAGCCAGCGCTATTCTCGCAGGTGATGCACTGCAAACGCTGGCTTTCAGCTTACTTGCCAGCGCACCCGAACTGTCTGACACCCAGCGAGTCACCATGATCGCCAAACTGGCTCAGGCCAGCGGGCACTCCGGTATGGTTGGCGGACAAGCCATTGATCTTGAGTCCGTCGGCATTGAGTTAGACCTTGAACAACTTGAACACATGCATCGGCACAAAACGGGCGCCCTAATCGAAGCCAGCGTCGATCTGGGCGCCGTATCCGCACCCGGGGTCACGCAGCAGCAGCGATCGGCATTGTCGGACTATGCCAGAGCGCTGGGCCTGGCCTTTCAGGTACAAGATGATCTGCTGGACATTGAAGGTGACACGGCCATCATCGGAAAGCGTCAGGGCTCGGATGCAGCCAAGGCCAAACCTACCTACCCGGCACTACTAGGTCTTGAAGGCGCGCGGGAACACCTTGCCACCTTGTTGGAACAAGCTCAGCGGGCGCTGGACGACTTTGGTGTCGAAGCGGAACCGCTTCGGGCTATCGCCAACTATGTGGTGACAAGAAACCACTGACGCACCCGCATGAACACACGGCAATATGCCGTTTTGTAACATCTGGCCCGAGAAGCATGAAACAGGCACCACTGTTCCCTATAATGGCCCGCCAGAGAACTCATATTTTCGAGAAAGACCCGAACTGATGCAGGACACATATATATTCAGGGAAATCCCCTCACAGCGGCCGAACACACCGCTGCTGGACCGTATTGACGCTCCAGCGCAACTGCGTGAACTGCCACCGGAGAACCTGCCCCAACTGGCCCGGGAACTGCGGTCGTTCCTGCTTTGGACCGTAGGGCAAACTGGCGGGCATTTTGGTGCAGGCTTGGGTGTTCTGGAGCTGAGTGTCGCTCTGCATTACGTTTTCAATACGCCAGAAGATCGTCTGGTCTGGGATGTAGGCCATCAAGCTTACCCCCATAAAATTCTGACCGGTCGCCGGGAGCAAATGGGCACGATTCGCCGCAAAGGCGGTCTTGCCGGCTTCCCCAAACGGGCCGAGAGCCCTTATGACACCTTTGGCGTGGGCCACTCAAGCACTTCTATCAGTGCGGCCTTGGGCATGGCCATTGCGGCGCGCATGCAGAACACCGGCCGCAAAAGCATTGCCGTGATCGGTGACGGCGCCATGACGGCCGGCATGGCCTTTGAGGCGTTGAACCACGCCGGCCACCTGCACGCAGATATGCTGGTGATCCTGAACGACAATGACATGTCGATCTCACGCAACGTTGGCGGTCTTTCCAATTATTTTGCCAAGCTGCTGGCAAGCCGCACCTACAACCAGGTTCGTGACAGCAGCAAAAAAGTTCTTGCGGGCACCCCGAATCTGATGGCTCTGGCCAAAAAGACCGAAGAGCATTTTAAGGGCATGATAGCCCCCGGGACTCTGTTCGAAGAACTCGGCTTCAACTACATTGGCCCCATCGATGGTCACGACCTGCCATTACTGGTAGAGACTCTGGAAAACATTCGGGACCTCGACGGCCCGCAGTTTTTGCACATTGTGACCACCAAAGGCAAAGGTTTTGCGCCGGCCGAAGCCGACCCTATCGGCTATCACGCCATCAACAAGATTGAACCGGTGCCGGCCGACAAACCGGAGCCTGTGGCCCCCAAACCCGCCAGCCCGAAATACGCCAACGTGTTTGGCCAATGGCTGTGCGATGCAGCGGAACGGGACGATCGCGTCGTCGGCATTACCCCGGCCATGTGCGAAGGCTCTGATTTACTGGCCTTCTCCGAGCGCTTCCCCGACCGCTATTTCGACGTCGCCATTGCCGAGCAGCACGCGGTAACGCTTGCCGCGGGGCTCGCCTGTGACGGCGCGAAGCCGGTCGTCGCCATTTACTCCACGTTCCTGCAGCGGGGCTACGACCAGCTGATACATGACGTGGCTATTCAGGATCTCGATGTCCTGTTCGCGATCGACCGCGCCGGTCTGGTTGGTGAAGATGGCCCGACCCACGCAGGTGCCTTCGATATCAGTTACCTGCGCTGCATCCCAGGCACGGTCATCATGACCCCGTCCGATGAAAACGAAACTCGCCAGCTCCTGCATACCGGGCTTCTGCATGAAGGTCCTGCAGCCGTTCGCTACCCTCGAGGAACCGGCCCGGGCGCCGAGATCGCGCAAGAGCTAACGCCACTACCGATCGGCAAAGGCAGACGGATTCGAGAGGGCTCACAGGTTGCCATCCTGAACTTCGGCCCCTTGCTAGAGCCCGCACTGCAAGCTGCCGAAAAGCTGAATGCCACCGTGGCGGACATGCGCTTCGTCAAACCGCTGGACGAAGCCCTGGTATTGGAATTGGCTGAACAGCACGACTTGCTTGTTACGCTTGAAGAGAATGCGGTGGCAGGTGGTGCGGGCAGTGCGGTGACAGAATTTCTGTGCGCCAAGGAGGTCACGCTTCCGGTTATGCAACTGGGGCTGCCCGACCGCTTTGTTGACCACGGAAAACCATCGGAGCTATTGGCTGAATGCGGGCTGAATGCCGAAGGCATCGGTAACGCGATTGCAGGGCGACTGGAACGCTTGCTCGAACGGCCGGTTAGCGCCGCCAAGTAAGAAAAAAGCGCTGGTGAAGGCCAGCGCTTTTTTACAAGAGGAATCAGGCCGGATCGTCGTCCTGATGAGTTTCAAGCCAGTGGCCCAGCTTGCTTTGCTTGGTATTCAGATAATGCTCATTGTGGGGATTCCGACCCACATGCAGGGGCACCCGCTCAACAATATTTACACCGTAGGACTCCAGCGCTTTAACCTTCCTCGGGTTATTGGTCATTAGCCTCAAGCTACGAATGCCCAAATGCTTCAACATATCCTGACACATGCTGTAATCCCGCAAATCAGCACCAAAACCCAACCGTTCATTGGCTTCTACCGTGTCTGCACCCTGATCCTGCAAGCGATAAGCCCGAATTTTATTGAGCAGACCAATACCCCGACCTTCCTGGCGCAGATACATAAGCAAACCACGCCCTTCACGGGCGATGCTGCGCAACGCTTCTTCGAGTTGGTAGCCGCAGTCGCAACGCATGCTATAAAGCGCGTCACCGGTCAGGCACTCGGAATGCGTTCTCGCCAGCACAGGCTCTTCGGTGCTGATATCACCCAACGTCAGGGCCACGTGCTCCTTACCTGTTTCGATCTCTTCAAAGCCGTGCATATCGAAGACACCAAAGGGGGTAGGCAAACGGCAGGTCTCAATGTAACGAACAGCCACTGTAATTCCTCGTGGTTCTGACAAATGGGGCGGGCATTCTATCACGTTGCTGCTAGGTGGGCGTAGTCTCAGCCCGCCAATGACCGGAACGGCCACCTTTTTTTTCCAGCAAACGTACATTGTCGACCACCATCCCCTTATCCACAGCCTTGCACATATCATAGAGTGTCAACGCTGCAATCGAGGCTGCGGTCAGCGCTTCCATCTCAACACCGGTCTGCCCTGACAGCTTGCAGCGGGTTTCAATGTGAACCGACGCACCGTCAGCACCCGGAGACAGCACCACCTTGGTTGAGGTCAGGTTCAGAGCATGACACAAGGGAATCAAATCGTGGGTTTTCTTCGCTGCCATGATGCCGGCAATGCGGGCAGTTGCCAGGACATCACCTTTCGGATGCTCACCATCCACAATCATTCTGAGGGTTTCAGGCAGCATACGGATCGTCGCTTCAGCACGAGCTTCACGCTCGGTGACGGCTTTCTCCGTCACATCGACCATCCGCGCTTCGCCCTTTTCATCTAAATGGGTCAGTTTGCTCACACTCGGCTCCGATTGGGTTTATTTTCAGTTGGCTTTTCATCATACATTGGACGGCCACCAGAAACTGATACCCGCAATACCCTGCCCACCCGATGCCCGCGCTTTGGCCTGATGATTCGGTTTCAATCCTCCCAGACCGTAAACCGGGATCACCGCTTTCGAAACCAGCCGGGCGAACTCGTTCCACCCGAAGGCCTCTTCACCAGGGTGACTGGCCGTAGGCAGAACCGGCCCTAATACCGAATAGTCCGCCCCCAGACGCTCTGCCTGACGCAGTTGATCAGCGTTATGGCACGACACACCCAGCAGCCGATTCGCAGCCACAGGGCGCTCTGACAGCCTCTCAGCTTCCCGCCAAGGCAAGTGCACACCCGCAGCCTCTGGAAACTCAGAAAGCAACTCCGGGCCGCCATGCAGCAACACCCCCACCTCGGCTCCAACGCTCTCGGCCAAGACGGCCTTCGCCAACTGTCGATAGTCATTAATCGGCAAGTCGGGCGCGCGCAACACCACCAACCCGCGGTTCAACGAAGGCAGGGCTGAAGCAAAGCCCGAGAATCCATCTTCCCACGATGTCATGGCACCGGTGATCGGTAGATTCCCGGGTAAATTCAAAGCTCGGATAATCGGCCTATTGGCCGCAGGGAAGTCGTCATTCTGCAAAGAATGAGGCGACATCCATTCAATCGGCTGACCTTCCCGGCCTTCCGGTTCACCGTTGGCAGTCGTGGTTTTCCAAACATCCAGAAAGACCTGTTTGTCACCATAGTCATGACGAATACCGATAACCGGCTCAAGGCTATCCAGAGGGACGTCCAGCCCTGTCTCTTCAGCAATTTCACGAACCAGTGCCTGTTGCACAGTTTCACCCGGCTCAACCTTCCCACCGGGAAACTCCAGTAGGCCGCCCTGGTGAACGTGATCCGGGCGGCGCGCTATTAACACGCGGCCGTTGCGGATAATCACCGCAACAGCAACGTGAACCAGCTTTGGCACCGGCTGTCTGTCAGCTGCGGTATTCGGCATTGATGGTCACATAGTCATGAGAAAAATCGCAGGTCCACACGGTTTCCCGAACTTCACCACGCTTAAGATCAATGGCAATGGTAATCTCTTCCTGATCCATCACCGCTTGACCACGTTCTTCGGAATAGTCACCCGCGCGACCGCCATCACGAACCAGGCAAACATCACCCAGATAGATTTCCAGAGCCTGCAGGTCAAGGTCGGGTACACCCGCCCGGCCGACCGCCGCCAGAATCCGGCCCCAGTTCGGGTCTGACGCGTAAAGTGCCGTCTTCACCAGAGGCGAATGAGCGACGGTATAAGCCACATCCAGCGCCTCTTGCTGACTCGCAGCACCGGCGACATCGATGGTTACGAACTTGGTCGCGCCTTCACCGTCGCGAACAATCGCGTGAGCCAACTCCATATACACCGTGCGCAACGCATTTTTAAGCTTCGCGAACAACGGGCTCTCTTCGGTAATCTCCGGACCATCGTAGCTGCCACTGGCGATCAGCATGCAAGCATCGTTGGTGGACGTATCGCTGTCGATGGTAATCCGGTTAAAGGATTTCTCACCCAATTCAGAGCCCAGAGCCTGCAAAGCCTCGGGCGCAATCTTGGCATCGGTGGCAATGAACCCGAGCATGGTCGCCATATTCGGGCGAATCATTCCCGCCCCTTTACTGATGCCCGATATCGTCACCTTATGGCCGTCCAATTCGATCTGGCAGGATGCCCCTTTCGGCCGGGTGTCAGTGGTCATAATCCCGCTGGCCGCTTCAGCCCAGCGATCTTCGCGGGTATCCGCCAGCGCTTCCGGCAAGGCCCCAACGATTTTATTAACCGGCAGCGACTCGCCAATCACACCAGTAGAGAACGGCAGTACACTAGCCGTGTCGACACCTGCTCGTTTAGCCAGTTCAGCACAACAACGCTCAGCATCCGCCAGCCCGGCATCTCCGGTACCCGCATTGGCATTGCCCGTGTTGATCAGTAAATAGCGAGGTGCCGCTTCAGCCAGATGGCGTCGGCTAAGTACAACCGGGGCGGCACAGAACTGGTTCTGGGTAAAGATACCCGCCACTCGGGCTTCGGGGGCCAGCTCAAATACGACAATATCCTTACGACCTGTTTTTTTAATGCCGGCACTGGCAATACCAATCTTAACCCCTGCTACCGGATGAAACTCCGGCAAAGTTCCAGGACCTACCGCCATGCTTGTCTCCTTGAATTAACGCCAATCTGAAAACGACAAAACCCGCAAGCTGCTCGTGGTCAGGCAGTTTGCGGGTTCTGGCTCGTGCATTTCGGTGTCGGTTTAACTCACCTTACCGCAGCATTGCTTAAACTTCTTACCAGACCCGCACGGGCAAGGCTCGTTTCGGCCCACTTTGCGCTCTTGGCGAACAAAGGTATCCGGCGTTGCTTGCTGCCCTTCCTCACCTTCACCTTGAGCTGGCGCGGCGGCACTGGTTTCGTCGTGACGAAGGTTGGCGCGAGCCATTTCACGCTCAAGCTCTTCCTTACGGCGACGTTCGACTTCTTCCATCTCTTCGCGACTCTGGACGCGAACATGGCTTAGCACCCGGGCAACGTCCCGCTTCATGCCGTCAAGCATGCTTTCAAACAGGTTAAACGCTTCGCGCTTGTATTCCTGCTTGGGGTTTTTCTGGGCATAGCCACGCAAGTGAATACCGCGACGCAAGTGATCCATATTCGACAAATGCTCTTTCCAGAGCGTATCCAGCACCTGCAAGAAGACCTGCTTCTCGAATTTGCGCATGGACTCGGTACCGGCAATTTCTTCCTTGGCCTTGTACTCGGCGACAATGGCATCCAATATTTTCTGACGCAGGCTGTCCTCGAACAGCTTACTGTCCTCTTCCAACCACTGCTGAACAGGCAGGTCAATCGCAATCTCCGACTGCAACTGCGCTTCCAGGCCAGCCACATCCCACTGTTCAGGCATGCTTTGAGGTGGAATGAATTCACTGATCAGAGAATCGACCACGTCTTCACGGATCGTATCCACCATTTCGGATACGTCGTCCGATGCCATAACCTCGTTACGCTGCTCATAGATTACGGTACGCTGATCGTTGGCAACGTCATCGTATTCCAGCAGGGTCTTACGCATGTCGAAGTTGCGACCTTCAACTTTGCGCTGAGACTTTTCAATGGCATTGGTAACCATGCGGTGCTCGATGGCCTCACCTTTCTTCATGCCCATCGCCTGCATCAGGTTCTTCACACGCTCCGGCGCGAAGATCCGCATCAGGTTATCTTCCAATGACAAGAAGAAACGGGATGAACCCGGATCACCCTGACGACCGGCACGGCCACGAAGCTGGTTATCGATCCGGCGGGATTCGTGACGCTCGGTACCGATAATGTGCAAGCCTCCAGCGTCCAGCACTTGATTGTGGCGCTCGGTCCACTCGGCCTTCACTCGGGCAATTTCTTCTTCCGAAGCATCGGCCATACCCGCCGCTTCGAATTCCCAGTTACCACCCAGCACGATGTCGGTACCACGGCCCGCCATGTTGGTGGCGATGGTGACCGCGCCCGGGCGACCGGCCTGAGCGATGATTTGAGCTTCCGACTCGTGCTGCTTGGCGTTCAAAATCTTGTGCTCGATACGCGCCTTCTTCAGCAGCATCGACAGCAATTCCGAAGCTTCGATGGAGGCGGTACCCACCAGAATCGGCCGACCTTCCGCCGTTACATCTTTGATCTCGTCGATGATCGCGTGGAATTTTTCTTCCTGCGTCAGGTACACCAAATCGTTGTAATCAATACGCTGGATCGGCTTGTTGGGCGGAATCACCACAACGTCCAAAGCGTAGATCTGACGGAATTCGAAGGCTTCCGTATCGGCAGTACCGGTCATACCGGCCAATTTTTCGTACAGACGGAAGTAGTTCTGGAAGGTGGTTGAAGCCAGAGTCTGGCTCTCTGCCTGAATTTTGAGACCTTCTTTCGCTTCAATTGCCTGATGCAGCCCCTCACTCCAGCGGCGGCCTGGCATGGTGCGGCCGGTGTGCTCATCAACAATAACGACCTGACCACCCTGAACGATGTAATCCACATCTTTCTGGAACAAGTGGTGGGCCCGAAGACCGGAGTGAACATGGTGCAACAAGCCCAGATTAGCCGCGGAGTACAGGCTTTCACCCTCTTGGAGCAAACCACGGCCCAGCAGGAGCTCTTCCACTTTTTCGTGGCCAGTCTCGGTTAGTTCCACCTGACGGGACTTCTCATCGATGGTGAAGTCGCCAGTAGATTCACCTTCCTCGCTGACCTCACCCTGTTCCAGACTGGGAATCAGAGTATTGATGGCCTGGTACATCTTCGAAGAGTCTTCCGCAGCGCCAGAGATAATCAGCGGCGTGCGCGCCTCATCGATCAAAATAGAATCGACTTCGTCGACAATGGCGAAGTTCAGCCCACGCTGAACTTTGTCTTCAATGCTGAAGGCCATATTGTCGCGAAGGTAATCGAAACCAAATTCGTTGTTGGTGCCGTAGGTTATGTCGGCTTGATAAGCGGCTTTCTTTTCTTCCGGCGCCTGTCCGGCAACGACAACACCCACTTCCATACCGAGGAAGCGGTAGAGTTTCCCCATCCACTCGGCGTCCCGGCGGGCCAGATAGTCGTTCACGGTAATCACGTGCACGCCTTTACCCGGCAGTGAGTTCAGATACACCGCGGCGGTCGCAACCAGCGTTTTACCTTCACCGGTTTTCATTTCGGCGATGCGCCCTTCGTGGAGCGTCATACTACCAACCAACTGGACATCGTAATGGCGCATACCCATTACGCGGCGACTGGCCTCACGAACGGTGGCGAAGGCTTCGGGAAGGATAGAATCCAGCGTTTCGCCTTCTTCCAATCGGCGGCGGAACACGGCAGTCTTGCCCTGCAATTCGGTATCCGACAGTGCGCTAAACTGCTCCTCAAGTTCATTGACACGCAAGACCACCTTACGCATCCGCTTGATTTCTCGAGCGTTCTTACTGCCAAACATCTTGGTTGCAAGCTTTGTGAACATAGACCACGGCTTCTTCAGTTAAACGGAGGAAGCCGGCATTCTAACCTTATTTAGGCGAAGGAAAAAAGGAGGGCTTCACGGGAATGAAATCAGCGGCTTGCGCGCTGGATGTATTTTTCAGGATTTTCGGGTTTGCCATCACGAATAACTTCAAAATGCACGTGCGGTCCAGTAGAGCGGCCGGTACTGCCCATAAGGGCGATCCCCTGGCCTTTCTGAACAATGTCCCCCACATCCACTTTAATCGATTTTGCATGGGCATAGCGGGTCACAAGCCCCTCACCATGATCAATCTCAACCAGGTTGCCATAACCGTAACGCTCATCGGCGTATGTCACCACTCCACTGGCTACTGCGATGATGTCACTACCATCCTTGCCGGCGAGATCGACGCCACCGTGCCAGGTTCGCTTACCGGTGAAGGGATCGGAACGATAGCCGTATTTGGAAGATAACCATCCCCAAGTGATCGGGCGACCCTGCACATACAGCTCGTCTTCCAGTTTCTGACGCGACGCCACTTTTTCTAACAGGCGCAACTGTTTCTCGCGATCTTCAATCTGTGCTTCGACTTGATCAATCATATCGGTCAATTCTGGCGCACTGAAGGAGTCTGCAGAAAGCTCCCCCTCTTCCGGCCCACCTACGGCTGCGGGCTGGTCGAAATTAAACTCATCGCTGGTCACGATGCCCGATTCAACAAACCGTTGCCCCAGCGCATCAAGCCGTAACAGGCTCCCCTGAATACGCCCCAATCGGAGTGTCAGAGCATCGATTTGCAACTCAACATTCTGACGTACTCGAGCCATTTCGGCCTTTTGATCATTCAGTTTTGCTCGCCATTCAGCAACCAACTCTGACTCGGTCGGCTCAGCGGCCGCCACTCTTTCCATGGCAAAGCGGTAGCCACCCCACCCGGCAGCCAAAACCACCGTCAGCACGAGGATAAAGAGGCAAGCGATCGTTGCTGGATTCAGGTTCAGAGACCTAGGCTGCCCATGGCTTTTGCCAACGAAAATTATATTCATATCATCGTTCGGTATCATAGAGGGAGTCGCAACCATATCCATGTAGTGCTGCGACCCGGAGTATTTCCGAGCGGGTCTGCTATCCTTAGCAACAACTACGCACTGAAAAAAGTCGTAGCATCCGGTAGACATTGCCTTCCGTCACAATGTAAAACGGCCGTGTTATAGACGCTACGCATAAAACGTGCAGAAGTGTAACCAATCGTAAACAGTAGAGTCGAGCAAAACCTCGCAATGAGCAAAAAAAACGATCAAAAAATGATCTTCAGTGCTGTTTCGTCAACTTCAGGGGCAACCCTGAAACAACTTGTGGCGAAAGCGGGTATGCATATCGAGGCTGAACAGGTTGTACTCTCGGCCATCCCCAGTGAACTCACTGAAGGAACTCGATTTGTAGCCTGCCAAGACGGGGAATTAGTGCTATCAACGGATACCGCCAGCAAAGCCACCCGGCTCCGGTTCCGCCAATACGAGATTATGGAATCACTCAGAGAAAACGAGCTCTTTCGTTTTGTCTGGAAGGTTCGAGTCAAAGTCGCGCCAGCCCGGTACAAAGCCCGCAAAAAAGTCGAAAAGATCCCCCTCAGCAAAGAAAATGCCCGACTCCTCTCAGAGGAAGCCGGGCACACGAAGGATAAAGCTCTACGCGAGGTTCTCGAAAAACTCGCAAGCCACGTCCGAGATTAAGGCCTCCCGCCTTAGCCCTCGACCGCCAGCACAGGCTTCATGTAAGAAATCGGAGCAGTTGCTTCGTCTTCGAAGGTCACAACTTCCCACGATTCTTCTTCAGCCCTGAGCTTACGCAGCAGCTTGTTGTTCAAGCCGTGGCCAGATTTAACGCCACGGAACTCACCAATCAAGCTGTTGCCCAGCAGATAAAGGTCCCCAATCGCATCCAACACTTTGTGCTTAACGAACTCATCATCGTAGCGCAAACCGTCTTCGTTCAGGATTTTGTAGTCATCAACCACGATCGCGTTATCGACACTACCACCGAGGGCCAGGTTCATGGCTCGCAGTTTCTCGATATCACGCATGAACCCAAACGTACGGGCGCGGGATACTTCTTTCACGAAGGAAGTGCTTGAGAAATCGACCGTTGCGGTTTGGGCGCGGCCCTTGAATACCGGATGATCGAAATCAATACCAAAGCTGACCTTGAAACCTTCAAAAGGCAGGAAGGTGGCTTTCTTGCCATCTTCTTCAACGGTCACTTCCCGCTTAATACGGATAAAGCGCTTGGCGGCTTCCTGTTCGGCAATGCCTGCTGATTGCAGCAGGAACACGAACGGGCCGGCAGAGCCGTCCATAATCGGCACTTCGGCAGCGCTAAGCTCTACGTAACAGTTGTCGATTCCGAGACCAGCCATTGCGGACAGCAAATGCTCTACTGTTGCCACACGCACACCGTCTTTTACCAGCGTCGTGGACAGCGTGGTCTCACCCACATTTTCCGCACAGGCACGAATTTCAACCACTGGGTCGAGATCCGTACGCCGGAAAATGATTCCGGCGTCGACCGGGGCTGGCTTCAGGGTCAGATAAACTTTCTCCCCTGAATGCAAGCCTACACCGGTCGCGCGGATGGTGTTCTTGAGTGTGCGTTGTCTAATCATCGGTTCATTATTCCGTCACAAAAGAGCGATATTCTGAGCAAAAATCAGCCCGCAGAATATCAGAATTCAAGACTGAGCACCATTTAACCAGCACAAATTTAGTTAACTTATGCAATAGTCCATGGCTATGATCAATCAGCTCGTCTTTGACAAAGGCTTAAAACTCAGCATTCGTTAAGAATACACACCTTTTGGTCAGCGTAGAGCCAGACTATCAATCAGCCTGCCGACGAAGGAATGCGGGAATATCGAGATAGTCCACGCCTTGCTCTTCGCTTTCTTTGCTCTGATCTAATGCTACGTTGCCTTGCGTAACCGCGCGACGACGCAGAATAGCCGGGCGATCCAACTGGTTGTAATCGGTTTTACCATCCAGTGTGCGGGAGTTATCCACCACCTTGGTCGGCTTTTCACGATCACCACCCAGACCTGTCGCAACTACAGTGACCTTCAACTCTTCAGTCATTTCCGGATCAATCACGGTACCCACAACAACCGTGGCAGATTCGGATGCGAACTCACGGATGATGTCGCCAACTTCGGTGAACTCACCCAAGTTCAAGTCCATACCAGCGGTGATGTTAACCAGAATACCTTTGGCACCCTGCAGATTAACGTCTTCCAGCAGCGGACTACGAACGGCAGCTTCAGCCGCTTCCTGCGCGCGGTTTTCGCCGGTCGCACGGGCAGTACCCATCATCGCCATGCCCATTTCGGACATCACCGTCTTCACGTCGGCAAAGTCGACGTTGATCATACCGTTACGGGTAATCAGGTCGGCGATACCCTGAACCGCACCCAGCAGTACATCGTTGGCTGCTGCAAACGCGTCCAGAAGGCTGGTTTTCTTACCCATGACCGCCAGCAGTTTTTCGTTCGGGATGGTGATCAATGAGTCGACGGTTTCTTCCAGCTCTTTCAGGCCGGATTCTGCCACGCTCATACGCTTGCCACCTTCGAACTGGAACGGCTTGGTCACCACCGCTACAGTCAAAATACCCATTTCGCGGGCCACTTCGGCAACGATCGGAGCTGCTCCAGTACCGGTACCGCCGCCCATACCTGCGGTAATGAACACCATGTCGGAACCGTTCAACGCCTCGGCGATACGGTCACGGTCTTCAAGAGCCGACTGACGGCCAACTTCAGGGTTTGCACCGGCACCCAGCCCTTTGGTGATGTTGCCGCCTAGCTGAATAATTTGACGCGCGTCTAGGTCAGTCAGAGCCTGGGCGTCTGTGTTGGCGCAAATAAACTCCACGCCTTCAATGTCGCTGTTAAGCATGTGGCGCACGGCGTTACCACCACCACCACCAACACCGACAACCTTAATTACTGCGCTTTGTTGAACATTATCAACGAGTTCAAACATATCCCTTACTCCTTCGTGCTGTTTCCGGTCTATCCAGACCGGTTATTTCATTCGTTTTGTGTTTTCGAGAAACCTTCGTGTACTGCTCCTGATCACCGTCAGAACTGACCGGTAAACCAAGCTTTCATGCGCTCGACCAATGAGGGAGCATCCTCAGTTTTGAGCACCGGTGCCCGACCAAGATCCATTTGCCGGAAACCATGAATCAACAACCCCACGCCCGTGGCGTAGATCGGATTGTTAACCACCTCCGTCATACCGGAGACCGCCTG
The DNA here is from genome assembly GCF_034669625.1 of Marinobacter sp. Classification (GTDB taxonomy): domain Bacteria; phylum Pseudomonadota; class Gammaproteobacteria; order Pseudomonadales; family Oleiphilaceae; genus Marinobacter. Next base: position 15,984 of record NZ_JAXMOY010000019.1, on the reverse strand, counting down.
TGGGCAGGCCAGCCTTACCGGCATGTGGAAGATCTCTTCAGCCAGTTCTACTACCCCTTCCATGGTGGAAGAACCGCCCGTAATAACGATGCCTGCCGGAATCATTTCTTCGAATCCCGACCGACGGAGTTCGGACTGCACCAAGGTGAACAGCTCCTCATAGCGAGGCTCTACGACTTCCGCCAGCGCCTGACGGGATAGGTCGCGCGGCGCCCGATCTCCGACACTGGGCACCTTGATGGTGTCTTCAGCGCCTGCCAGCTGCGTCAGCGCGCAGGCGTATTTGATTTTGATTTCTTCCGCATTCTGAGTCGGCGTGCGCAGGGCCATGGCGATATCATTGGTCACCTGATCACCAGCGATTGGAATCACCGCCGTATGACGGATTGCTCCACCGGTAAACACCGCAATGTCCGTGGTTCCGCCGCCTACATCGACCACACAAACTCCGAGCTCTTTCTCGTCTTCTGTCAGAATCGCGTGACTGGAAGCCAGCTGCTCCAGAATGATGTCATCCACTTCCAGTCCGCAGCGCTTTACACACTTATCAATGTTCTGAGCCGCGTTGACCGCGCAGGTCACCAAATGAACCTTGGCTTCCAGCCGAACGCCGGACATTCCCATCGGCTCTTTAATGCCTTCCTGGTTATCGATGACAAATTCCTGCGGGAGAATATGAAGCACTTTCTGATCCGCAGGGATCGCTACCGCTTGAGCCGCATCAATAACCCGATCAATGTCGGCTTGTGTCACTTCACGATCCCGGATCGCAACGATTCCGTGGGAGTTAAGGCTTTTGATATGGCTTCCTGCAATGCCCGCATACACCGAATGAATCCGGCAGCCTGCCATCAGCTCGGCTTCTTCCACCGCCCTCTGAATGGCCTGCACGGTGACCTCGATGTTCACCACGACTCCGCGCTTGAGCCCGCGAGATGGGTGAGAGCCGATTCCGACGACCTCAATGGTTCCATCCATTTTGCGTTTGCCGACGATCGCAACCACCTTGGAGGTTCCGATATCCAGGCCGACAATCATGTTTTCCGTTTCAACCGATGACATGTGATTCACCAAACCCCAAGTTCGTAGTAATCGTTATCAGGATTTCGGTGCAGCAATTGCTGCATCCGCTTTCCACTGCACCGCTATGCCGTTTGTATAGCGAGCATCTACCCGGCTAACCTCGTCCACACGGGACGCTAACCGGTTCTCGTAAACCGTTATGAAGCGCTCAAACCGTTGTTCCACTTTGTCGCGCCCCAACACCACTTCAATTCCGTTCGCCAGCGTAAGCGTCCAGGCCCCGCGGGCCTCAAGCGCTAGCCCGGCAAAACCAAGGCCATATCCATAAAGCTGCTCACTCATACTGCGCGCCATGGTGATGACCTCTCTAACCCTTTCATCGGGCCCCGACAGCTTTGGCAAGCGACCGGCCACCTCCGGATTCGGCGGCGAGAAGAGCTCGCCAGAACGACTGACTAGCCGACCGTCACTCCAGTAGGCCAATGGCTTCTTCTCGCGAATATCAATCACCAAACGCCCGGGCCACACTCGCTTCACCGCCGCAGACTCAACCCACGGCCGCTGTTCCAGCGAAGCTTTGATGTCAGCAAGATCGGTGGAAAAGTAGCTTTTACCGATCCAGGCACCGACTGCTCGTTCCACGTCTACTCGGCTGTCACCGACAAACTGGCCCTGGACATCCACAGCCAAGATCTGTTGGTCCATGGCCGTCAACAGCCGATCGGTTCCCCACGGAACCAGCGCTGCCAGCAGAACAACCGTTGCCCCCAAACCGACCTGCAACCAGGGCACGGCAGCCAAAATCGCTTTCAACACACCAAACCGGTCCTGCCCTGGCTCGACGGTGGTTGCCCCCCGTCGCCGGGGCTGCTCGGGCGGTACCGCCCGGCTCCGGATCAGTAATGTTTCAAGCATTCGGTGCCTCCACCAAAGTGTCTTCCAGAATTCTCACCACCAGTTCCTGAAAGCTGATGCCAGCGGCCTTCGCAGCCATCGGCACCAGGCTGTGGTCGGTCATCCCCGGTACGGTGTTGACCTCCAGTAGCCAGAATTCATCTTGCGCATCCTGCATGATGTCCACCCGGCCCCAGGTTCGGCAGCCGACCACACGGAACGCATCCAGCGCCAACTGCTGCAACTGCAGCTCTTTATCGACAGGCAAACCGCAGGGAATGCGGTAGCGGGTATCGTCCGCCAAGTACTTCGCGTCATAATCGTAAAAATCGTGATCCGTACTCAGGCCAATCGCTGGCAACGCTTTGTCTTGCAGCAAGCTGACGGTAAATTCCGGACCTTCAATCCACTGCTCCACCAGTACCAGATCGTCCATTGCTGCCGCCGTCTCATAGGCGTCCACTAACTCACTGACACTGCGGACCTTGCGAATACCGATGCTGGAGCCCTCGTGGGCGGGCTTGACGCTCAGAGGTGTACCGAGCTTGGCAACAATGTCTTCAGCTTCATCAGCAGATTTCATCGCCCGAAAAGCCGGTGTCGGCAGTCCACAGCCTTCGAACACGTATTTGGTTCGTAATTTGTCCATCGCCAGCGCAGACGCCAGCACTTCACTACCGGTATAGGGAATACCGGCTTGCTGCAAAATCGCCTGCAGCGTACCGTCTTCACCGCCACGGCCGTGCAGCGCGATAAATACCCGGTCAAACTCCGGAGACTCCACGGTGCTGAGCATGCAGCCCTGAACGTCAATGCCGTGGGCGTCTACCCCAGCCGATTGCAAGGCTGCCAATACGGCTCCGCCACTATTGAGAGACACCTCTCGCTCAGCGGAGTCCCCTCCCATAAAGACAGCAACCCGGCCCAGAGCCTTAACCAGCTCAGGGGATGCCAGATAGTTGTCGGAGTCGGTATGGCTCATATCACTCACTCTTCGCTACTCCTGCTGCGGCGAGGCGTGCAGCCACGCCGCCAATGTCACCGGCGCCTTGAGTAATTAACAGGTCGCCGTCTTGAAGCATTTTTTCCAGAAGGCCTTCAATTTCTTGATTGTCTTCCACAAACACCGGCTCGACGTTGCCTCGCTGGCGAATGCTCCGGCATAAGGCTCGGCCATCGGCCCCGGGAATCGCTGATTCGCCCGCGGAGTAAACGTCCATCAACAACAGGCCGTCGACTTCTGACAACACCCGAACGAAATCCTCATACAGGTCGCGCGTGCGGGTGAAACGGTGAGGTTGATAGAGCATGACAATGCGCCGGTCAGGCCAGGCACCACGCGCCGCCTTGATCACCGCTTCCACTTCGGTGGGGTGATGACCGTAGTCATCGACCAAAGTGGCTTGTGCGCTTGCTGTTTGATATTCGCCGTATACCTGGAAGCGGCGACCAACACCCGCAAAACCTGCCAAACCTCGGCAGATTGCCTTGTCATCCACACCTTCATCCGTTGCCACCGCGATCACGGCGAGCGCGTTCAGCACGTTGTGCCGACCCGGCATCTTCAGTTCGACATCCAGATCAGAGCGACCGCCCGGACGACGCACCACGAAACGGGTTTTAAGGCCGTCGGAGGAAATATTCTCCGCCCGATAGTCAGCATCCGGGTTGTCTATGCCATAGGTGATGATGGCACGCGAGATACGGGGGATGATTTCCTGCACATATGGATCGTCCACACACATAACCGCGATACCGTAGAACGGCAGGTTGTGCAGGAAGTCCACAAACGTCTGTTTCAACTTTTCAATATCGCCGCCATAGGTTTCCATATGGTCAGCTTCAATATTGGTGACCACCGAAATCGTCGGGGTCAGGTGCAAGAACGACGCATCGCTTTCGTCGGCTTCAGCCACCAAATAGCGGGAACCGCCTAGCTTGGCGTTCGTACCGGCACTATTGAGTTTGCCGCCAATCACGAAGGTAGGGTCCAAACCGGCCTCGCCCAAGACCGATGCAATCAGGCTGGTGGTCGTGGTTTTACCGTGTGTACCGGCAACGGCAATACCATGGCGATAGCGCATGATCTCCGCCAGCATCTCGGCACGAGGCACGATAGGAACCCTACGACTGCGCGCCGACACCACTTCCGGGTTATCAGAGGAGACCGCAGAAGACACCACGACAACATCTGCGTTAGCGCTGTTTTCTTCACGGTGGCCAATGTAAACCTGAACCCCCATGGCACGGAGGCGGTCAGTTACCACGCTTTCTTTGATATCTGAGCCAGACACGTCATAGCCTTGGTTCTTCAGAACCTCGGCAATACCACTCATACCTGCGCCGCCCACACCTATAAAATGGATGCTGCGAATGCGGCGCATTTCAGGAACCTGATACACCAGCGGCGTATTGTTCGAATCAGCCATTGGCGGCCTCCAGACAGTAATTCACAACTCTCTCCGTTGCATCAGGGCGCGCCAGCGAACGTGCGGCCTGTGCCATCTTCAGAATACGTTCTCGGTTACCAGTCAAATCTTTCAATGTGTCGGCCAAAACTTCCGGTGTCAGCTGGGACTGGGGCATCAGAATCGCCGCTCCCGCTTTCACCATATGCTGACCATTGCGTGTCTGATGGTCGTCCACCGCATGTGGGAACGGCACCAGAACCGCGCCAACTCCGGCGGCGCACAACTCCGAGACCGTCAACGCTCCAGCTCGGCAAATCACGAGGTCAGCCCAGTTATAGGCTTCTGCCATGTCACGGATAAACGGCTCAACGCTGGCGCTAATGCCAGCGGATTCATACGCTTCGCGTGCGGCATCAACATTTTTCTCTCCGCACTGGTGCCGCACTTCCGGCCGCTCGTTCTCCGGCAAGATCGCTAACGCCTGCGGCAACTGTTGATTGAATACTTGCGCGCCCAAGCTTCCGCCCACCACCAAAATTCTTGTCGGCGTGGTTCTTCCCGCCAAACGCGGTCCGGGTTCAGGCAGCGTTGCCAAATCTTTGCGCACCGGATTACCCGTACAGCGGGTCACCGTCTTGTCACCGAAACTGCCGGGAAATGCTTCCAACACAATGCTTGCAAAGCGTGTCAGCAGGCGATTGGTCATCCCCGCAATCGCATTCTGCTCATGAATGATCAGCGGTTTGCGCAACAACCATGCCGCCACGCCACCCGGCCCGGTGACAAAGCCACCCATGCCAACGACACCGTCCGGGTTAATCTTGCGCAACAACGTGTACGCTTCACCAAGAGCTCGCATAAGACGGAACGGGGCCAACAGCAATGCCAACTTCCCCTTGCCCCGCAAACCGGTAATGTGAATCAGCGAAAGCGGGATATCTGTTTCACCAATCAACCGCTCTTCCATGCCACCTTTGGCGCCAAGCCAATGCACTTCATGGCCCTGCTCTTGAAGAGCTCGGGCAGTGGCCAGTGCTGGAAACACATGGCCGCCGGTGCCACCGGCCATCATCAGAAAACGGCGAGGATTAGTCATAAACCGCCCCTCCTCTTGCCTTTCGGGTGGGTTTGTCGGATGCCATTTTCTCTTTGTCCAAACGCTCCATTTCGATCCGCGCGATGATGCCGAGCCCGACACAGGTAACCAATAAACTGGAACCGCCGTAGCTCACCAAAGGAAGTGTTAGGCCTTTGGTCGGCAGCAACCCGGTGGTGACACACATATTGATCGCCGCCTGCAAACCGACCAGCATAGAGATGCCGTAGCTGAAACATGCGCCAAACGGCATACCGCTGCGCTCGGCACGGCGGCCAATCACAAACCCACTCACCACCAACGCGGTAAACAGCCCCACAACGATCAATGCGCCGATCAGACCAAATTCTTCGGCAATAATCGCGAAGATAAAGTCGGTATGGGCTTCCGGCAAAAAGAACAGTTTCTGTACTGAGTTACCCAATCCCACGCCGGTCCACTCGCCTCGCCCAAACGCAATCAGCGATTGGGTGAGCTGATAGCCACTATCAAACTGATCTTTCCAGGGGTCGAGATAGCTCACCACCCGCTTCAAACGGTATGGAGCACTGACAACCAGTACCGTCCCTGCCACGACCATCAAGCCAATCAGAGGTAGAAAACGCGTCAGCCGAACGCCGCTCAGGAAGATCACCCCGGCAGCCGCGGCACTTAACACCACCGAGGCGCCGAAATCCGGTTCAATCATCAGCAAGCCAACCGCCAGCCCTAAAACCAGCAATGGCCGGAAGAAACCCGACCAATCATTCAGCAAGGCGTCCCGGCGCCGAACAACGTAACCCGAGAGGTAAGCGATCAAACACAACTTAGCCACCTCAGAAACCTGTACGTTAAACACCCCCATAGGTATCCAGCGGGTTGACCCGTTGACCGTGCGGCCGAGCGGCGTCAACACCAGCACCAACACTAGCAAACCAATCCCGAGCAACAACCAACCACTGCGCTCCCACCAAGACACCGGGATATTCACGGCAACCAGGGCGGCTAAACAGCCCAGCATGGCAAAAATGACTTGCCGAACCACATAGTGATAACTATTTCCCAGCGTCGCAGCCGCCACATCCATGGAAGCTGACGCGATCATGACCATACCAATGACCAGCAAAGCCACGGAGGCCAGTATCAATACTGGCAGCGGCTGGAATTCGAGGCCTTTGCTCTGCTGCTGCGGAATACTGGCGGCCACTTGCATCACAGGGCCTCCACCAACGCACGGAACTGCTCACCGCGGTCGTTATAATCTTTAAACATGTCGAAACTTGCGCAAGCGGGTGACAACAACACTCGGTCGCCGGCGCTGGCCACTTCCCGGGCTATAGTGACTGCTTGCGCGATCGAGTCAGCCTGAATCTTTTCGACGTCCTGCCCTAACGCGCTGGAAATCGCGCCGGCATCACGGCCAATCAGCACCACCGCGCGACAACACTCACTAACCGGCCCCGCCAAAGGCGCGAAATCAGCCCCTTTACCATCGCCTCCAGCAATCAAAATCACCTTGCCATGGTCTGGCGCCAAACTTTCGATCGCAGCGACCGTTGCGCCCACATTGGTACCTTTGGAATCATTGATGTAATCAACACCATCCAGATTCCGAATAAACTCGCAGCGGTGTGGCAAACCACAAAACTCTCGAGCGACATCCAACATCACCGGCATAGGCAAGCCGGCAGCATGCCCAAGAGCCAGAGCAGCCATGACATTGCTGACGTTGTGACGCCCCATCAGTTTGAATTCGCTGGCCAACAGCAAATTGTCGAAGCCAAACGTAATCCAGGTACCCTGATTGTCATCGCGGGTGCTGAAGGTGTCCGGGTTCACCCGGTTGAAGCCAAAGCACAAAAAGCGCACGTTATCCCGTGCCATAGGCGTACTGAGCGCATCATCGAGATTCACAACGGCGTTCTTGCAGCCCCGGTACACCCGTTGTTTAGCCTGAAAATACGCCATCTTGTCCGGGTAACGATCCATATGATCATCACTGACATTCAAGACTGTCGCCGCCACAGCGTTCAACGCATCGGTGGTTTCCAGCTGGAAACTCGACACTTCCAGGATGTATAGGTCCGCGCCCTTCCCGAGCAGATCCAGAGCCGGCGTACCAATATTGCCGCCAACTTGCACGTTTCGGCCCGCCGCCTTGGCCATTTCTCCCAACAAGGTCGTTACGGTGGTTTTTCCGTTAGACCCGGTGATGGCAACGACAGGCGCATCGGCCACCTCGGCAAACAGGTCGATATCGCCGCGAATCAGCGCACCCTGCTGCGCAGCGGCTGCAATGGCCGGCTCGGCGACACTGATACCCGGGCTGACAATGAGCTCGCTGAATCCGGCAAACAGACTTGGGCCAAACTCTCCCAGATGCACCGGCACCTCTGGCCAGTTCTCATGCAGTTCTTTCAGCCCCGGTGGATTAGTACGACTGTCAGCCACCGCCACCGACCGGCCTTGCTCGGACAAATAGCGCACGCACGAGAGCCCGGTTCTCCCGAGCCCTACAATCAATGTGCGACGATCCGAAACAATGACACTCATAGCGACGTTAATTTCCTATCGGAGTTTCAGACTGGCCAGGCCAATCAGTACAAGAACTACGGTAATCACCCAGAACCGCACGATGACTCGCGGCTCCGGCCAACCCTTGAGCTCAAAGTGGTGATGCAAAGGTGCCATACGGAAAATCCGGCGCCCGGTCAGGCGGAAAGACGCCACCTGAAGGATGACCGAAATGGTTTCCATGACGAACACACCGCCCATGATGAACAGCACAATTTCTTGGCGAACAATGACCGCGACCACACCTAAAGCAGCACCCAGTGCCAGCGCGCCCACATCCCCCATAAACACCTGTGCGGGATAGGTGTTGAACCACAAGAAGCCAAGCCCCGCGCCCACGAGCGCACAACAGAATACGATCAGTTCACCCGTGCCGGGGAGGTGCGGAATCAACAGGTAATTCGCGAATTGTGCGTGTCCCGACACATAGGCGAAAATGGCAAGCGCACCTGCCACCATCACGGTGGGCATAATGGCCAGACCATCAAGTCCGTCGGTCAGATTCACCGCGTTACTGCTACCCACAATCACGAAGTAAGTCAGCAAAATGAACAGCACCGGCCCCAGAGTCAGGGACACATTTTTCAGGAACGGCAGATAAAGCGATGTTTCCTGAGGCAAGCTCGAGGTCGCATACAGAACCACCGCTGCGGCGGCACCAACCACGGATTGCCAGAAATACTTCCAACGCCCGGGCAAGCCACGGGGGTTGCGCTCAACCACTTTGCGGTAATCATCCACCCAACCAATCGCCCCGAACAGAATGGTGACCAGCAATACCGTCCATACATAGCGATTGCTCAAGTCCGCCCACAGCAACGTCGAAATGGCGATTGCGACAAGAATCAGCGCGCCGCCCATCGTTGGCGTGCCGGCCTTACTCAGATGGGTCTGGGGGCCATCATCACGGACGGCCTGACCAATCTGGTACTGGCTGAGCTTGCGGATCATCAGCGGGCCGATCATCAGTGAAATCAGGAGCGCCGTCAGCACCCCGAAAATGGCGCGCACGGTCAGGTACTGAAACACCGTCAGCGCAGAAAAATATTGAGATAAAACCTCTGTCAACCAGAGCAGCATGCGTTTTTCACCTTTGTCTGCATCCCCTCCACCACGCGATCCATGGCGGAACTTCTAGAACCTTTTACCAGCACAACCATGGAAGCCTGCCGGCCATCAACGATGGCATTCACTGCTTGCTTATGGGTCTGGAATTGTTCAGCACCTTGCCCGAAACCATTGGCGTAACCCTCGCAACCGGGGCCCACCAGCAACAGACGTTCAATACCTTTTACTTTGGCGTGCGCACCGACTTCGGCATGCAGGTCATCGCCCTGCCCACCCAACTCGGCCATAGCGCCCAACACAGCCACTCGCTGCCCTTTGTATCCGGAAAGCACGTCGATCGCTGCTTTCATGGAAGCCGGATTAGCGTTGTAGCTATCGTCAATCACCGTGAACCCGGGCGCCGGCTCGAACACCTGCAAGCGTCCTTTTACAGCCTGCACACCACTCAATCCCTTAATGAGCTGTTCATCTGTTGCACCCAGCTCTCGGCTGGCCGCAATGGCACACACGGCATTACTGACATTGTGTTCACCGACGAGCGGTAACGTGAATGCGCAGTGCCAGCCATCCGGCCCATCCACGGTAATCGCCATGGTCTGATCTGGCGCAACCTGACCCACAGCGCGATAGTCTGCCTCCGGATGGTTCATCCGTGACACACTCACAATCCGCCGCTGGCCAGCCCGCTCATACCACTGATCAAACGCAGGATCATCACGATTGAGCACAACCAAACCTTGTTCAGCCACGCCATCGATGATTTCGCCTTTGGCTTTAATAATGTTCTGATAACTACCAAAACCTTCTAGGTGCGCCTGACCAGCGTTGGTCAGAATCACCACCTGCGGGCGCACGATCGCCACGGTATGGGCGATCTCTCCCAAACCGCTCGCGCCCAGTTCAACCGCGCCGTACTGATGTTCCGGGGACATCCGGAACATCGTTAACGGCACACCGATGTGGTTGTTCAAATTGCCTTCGGTCGCCAACACCTCACCCATCTGCTCGAGAATGGCTGCGGTTAACTGACGAACGGTTGTCTTGCCGCTACTGCCGGTGATGGCAACCAACTTCGCGTTGCTTTCGTTGCGATTTCCAGCCGCTAAAGCAGCAAGTGCGGCAACCGTGTCGTCGACCACCAACTGCGGCAATGCGACCGAATCGTCTGCCACATCCACCACGGCAGCGACTGCGCCCTGTGAGCGAGCCTGTTCAAGAAACTGGTGGCCATCAAAGCGCTCTCCGCGCAGCGCGACAAACAACAGTCCCTCGCCAACCGCGCGGGTATCTGTGGACACGCCCTTGAACTGAACGGTTTCCGAAGCAATAGACTTGCCCGCCAACGTTGCGCCAAGCCAGGATTTGGCTTCGGCCAGCGAAAAGGCGCGCATCATGCCACACCTCCATTGAGGTGCAACTGGTGCCGCACCTGTTCGGCATCGCTGAATGGCAGTTTTTGGCCAGCAACTTCCTGCCAGGTCTCATGGCCTTTACCCGCCACCAACACCAGATCCTTCGAACCGGCCATGGCAACGGCCTCGGCGATGGCAGATGCCCGGTCGTGGATCACCTGATGCTGGCCGTCTTTTGCAAAACCTTTCTCGATATCCTTGACGATTTGTGCCGGATCTTCTGACCTCGGATTGTCATCAGTCACGATGACCACATCTGCGCCTTTTTGTGCTTCGGCGGCCATTTCAGGACGCTTGCCCAGATCACGATCACCGCCGCAACCGAACACGCAGATCAACTTACCTTCCGCGTGCGGGCGCAGAGCCGCAAGCGCATTCGCCAGCGCATCCGGTGTGTGCGCGTAATCAACTACGACACAACGGCCATCTGCACCGGTGTACTTTTCCAATCGCCCGGCAGGGGGCACCAACCGGGAGCAGGCATCGACAGCACGATCTACTGGAACGCCAAGTGTTAACACAGTGGCCAGAGCGGCCAGAACGTTGCTGGCGTTGAAGCTACCCAGAAGTGGCACGTCCAGCTCAAACTCATCCCAAAGACCATCAACCACAGCACGAAAACCCGATGCGGTCGGGGTAAACTCTTTCAGCCACAGCTCTGTCTGAGCTTCATGCAGGCTATAACGCACCCGATCACAAAACCCTTCCGTCTGTTCATACAACTGACGTCCGAACGGATCATCAAAGTTGATCACGGAAAAATGCAGTTCTTCACGGCGAAACAAGCGTGCCTTAGCCTCGCCATAGGCTTCCATAGTGCCGTGGTAATCTAGGTGATCTCGGGTCAGATTGGTAAATACCGCCCCGGTCATGGCGACTTTATTGATTCGCCCCTGCTCCAGAGCATGGGAAGACACTTCCATTACCGCGGCCCGACCACCGTCACGACGAATCTGGTGCAATATCCGATTCACCTGAACCACATCTGGCGTAGTATGAGTCGCAGATTGCAAATTTCCCGGCATGCCGTAACCCAAAGTGCCCAGCACACCGCAGGGCGTACCCGCTTCTTTCAGCAGAGCCGAGATGTATTGCGTAACCGATGTTTTACCGTTGGTACCGGTGACACCAACAACCCGCAAATGCCGGGACGGGTGCTCAAAAAAACGGGTCGCTACACGGCCCATTTGATCTCGCAAACCTACGATCGGAACAACCAGCGCCCCCTGGCGTTCGTGACACTCTTGGGGGATTTTCGCTTCCAGTAGAACCGCGGTGGCACCTGCAGAAATCGCCTGATCCACATGAGCATCTGCTGGGGTCTTTGCCCCCGCCAAAGCAATGAATGCATCACCCGAGGTCACCTTGCGGCTATCCGTCTGCAAGCCATGAATCGTGACATCGAAAACCGAAGGCACATCTACAATGCCTTGCAACAGGGTACTGATCGACGTGATGCACATAGCTACCCCCTATCTCCTGACACAACAGCCGCAGAGCCAACACCAGAAACTTCCAGCTCCGGTTTGACGTTCAGCAACCTCAACGCATCCCCCATGACTCGGGCAAATACCGGGGCCGCCACTTCGCCACCGTAATATTCACCCGACTGAGGCGCATCTACGGCCACCACAGTCACGATTTTCGGATCATCAATCGGGGCCATACCCGCAAAAATGGCCTTATACATGCTGTCTTCATAGCCATGCGCGCCCACAAGGTGCACCGTTCCGGTTTTTCCGCCGGCAGCGTATAAACCCGGCTGCGCTCTTCCGCCTGTGCCTTTCGCTACCGCGTCTTTCAGCATCTGCCGGACTTCGTACGTCACTTTTTCACTCAGAACCCGCTGACCTTGTGGCCGCTGATCTTGCTTCATCAGACTGACCGGATACCGAATGCCACCATTAGCCAGCACCATGTACGCTTGTGCCAACTGCAAAGCATTTACGCTAAGGCCATAACCGTATGAAAGCGTTGCTTCTTCAACCGGTCGCCATTTCGGGCGCGCGGGAAGCACTCCGACAGCCTCTCCGGGAAAACCGATACCCGTTGCCTGCCCCAGGCCCACGCGTGAGAACAGGTTGCTCAAGACATCCCCGCCTAGATCGTTCGCTATTTTACTGACCCCGACGTTGCTGGATTTGACGATAATCTTGGTCAAGTCCATCACACCGTAATTACGGTGATCCCGAATCGTGAAACGCCCAAAACGTCGATAACCGGGTGACGTGTCAATCGTGCTATTGGCGTTGTACTGTCCCGACTCTAAAGCAGCTGCGATGGTCAGCGGTTTAATGGTGGAGCCCGGCTCAAACAAATCGGTGATCGCCTTGTTACGCAAATTCTCGACCGCCAGCTGGGACCGGTCATTCGGGTTGTAGGAACCCTGATTGACCATCGCCAGCACCTCTCCAGTGCTGACATCCAACATAACCAAAGTGCCACCACGAGCCTTATGGGCAGCCACAACCGCTTTCAGCTCACGATAAGCGAGATACTGGAGCCGGAGATCGATACTCAATTCAAGATCTTTGCCCGGACGCGCGTCGCGCACCAACATGAGGTCTTTAATAACGTGGCCACGACGATCTTTCAGCACTCGCTTGGCACCCGGTTCGCCTTCAAGCCACTGGTTATAGGCCAGCTCAATACCTTCCTGACCATCCTCATCAATATTGGTAAACCCGACAACGTGTGCCGTAACTTCTCCCGCGGGATAGTAACGCCGGTATTCCTGGCGGGCATAAATGCCACCCAGACCTAACGCCAAAGCCTCTTTCGCCATCGCAGGCTGCACTTTTCGGCGCAAGTAGATAAATTCCCGGCTGGCGTAATCACGAAGGCGCTGACGCAGCTCCCCTTCGGGCAACTCCAGCAGCCGGGCAAGCACCGCCAACTTGGGATGTTCAGGATCAATTTCAGAAGGGTTCGCCCACACCGTCTGGACCGGCGTGCTCACGGCCAACGGCTCCCCATGGCGATCGGTAACCACGCCACGATGAGCATCAATCGACTCCGTGCGAATAGTCCGGACGTCGCCTTGCTGACGCAGGAAATCATTATCGACGACAAGCAAATCGGTCAGGCGCCAGCCGATGCCCAGCATCACCAACAGAAAAACGCCCAGCACAGAGTAAAAGCGCCAGGCTTTCAAGCCTGCCGCCAGTCGCTGCACCCTGCTGTTTGTCTGTTCGCTTCGAGCGGACAAATTGGCCACCTTGCTGCTGTTATATTTTAGTTAGCCGCAATCGGCGTCATCAAAGGCACCAGCACAATATCCTGACGTCCCGGAACCCGCATACCAAAACGCTCTGCTGCCAACTTCTCAACACGACCATGGGCGCTCAGAGCACTCTGCTCCAGTAACAGCTGACTCCATTCCCGCTCATGAGCATCGCGCTGCTGCTGCAGTGTCGACAGGGTATTGAATAATTCCCGGTTCTCGTGGGCACTCACCACCACACCAATAGCAGATACCGTTAGCACCAGTACCAGTACCAGAGAAACAAGCACCTGTTTTTCACGAGCCGTTTCAAAGACTTCTCGGGATACACGAACCGCCGAGACAACACCGTCTCTGACCTTCTCTTTGTTTAGCTTTGCGGTTTTCGTTGGTTGTTCTATGGCTACGGCGCCCATGGCGTCTCGCTCCCTTGCGAATTCGCTTCAGTTAGTTCTTCGTTCCAGCACCCGCATAACAGCACTGCGAGCCCGGACGTTCTCGTCTATTTCGTGATCGCTGGCCTTATTGGCCTTGCCGATCAGACGGTAAGAAGACTGCATCTGCTCTGCCGTCACTGGCACACCTTTCGGAATCTTCGGCCCTTGGGCCAAATCTCTCATAAACCGCTTTACCAGGCGGTCTTCCAGCGAATGAAAGCTGATCACCACCAGTCGGCCGCCCGGAGCTAACCGCTCTGCCGCGACCTTTAACCCAACCTCCAAATCTTCCAGTTCCCGATTGATAAAGATTCGGATCGCCTGAAAGGTCCGTGTCGCCGGGTGTTTGTGCTTCTCTTTCTTCGGTACCGCTTCCGCCACCAGTTCAGCCAGCTGCCGAGTCGTATCCAAAGGCTCTTCAACTCGACGCTGAACCACCAAACGCGCAATACGGCGAGAGAATCGCTCCTCGCCGTACCGGAAAATCACATCCGCAATGTCTTTCTCGTCAGCACTGGCCAACCATTGCGCGGCGCTTGGCGCCTGCTGCGGATTCATCCGCATGTCCAAAGGACCGTCTCGCATGAAGGAAAAGCCGCGGGCGGCATCGTCCAACTGGGGCGATGACACACCGAGGTCCATCAACACACCATTGACGATTGGCCACTGCTGAGCATCCAGCGCCCCGGCCAGCTCGGAAAATGAACCGTGAAACCAATCAAAACGCTGATCACTGGCAGCCAATTCCTCAGCCACCTTGATCGCCTCTGGGTCTTTATCAATACCCAACAAGCGCCCTTGCTCGGCGAGTTGACTAAGAATCAGTCGACTATGACCACCGCGACCAAATGTGGCATCAACATAACGGCCTGAGCCATCATTGATCAGGTAATCGACCGCCTCATCGAGCAGCACTGACCGATGCTTAAACCCCTCGACAGTTTCTGGATCTGGTTTGGTCATAGTGACAAAGCCTCCATCTCAGGCGGCACATCTTCATCATCAGAAGACTCACCCAGCCAGGCCAACCAACGCTCTTCGCTCCAGAGCTCCCATTTATTTCCCTGACCGATCAACATCAATTTCTTTTCCAGATACGCGTAACTTCTGAGCGTAGGCGGCACCAAAATACGGCCCGCCGAATCAAGCTCCATGGGCGCGGCATTACCGAGCGTTAGCCTCTGCAAGCGACGAACCGCCTTTTTCATATTGGGCAGGGCTTCAATTTTGGGGCGCAAGGCTTCCCATTCGGGTTCCGGGTACAACAGCACGCAACGCTCTTCATCGGTATTGGCACTGGCCGTCAAAACAATACGGCCACCACAAAGCTGCGCAAGTTCTTCACGCAGCTTTGTCGGGATCGCCAGGCGCCCCTTCGCGTCCATATTGATGGCATGACTGCCAAGGAAGTTGCTCATTTATGCCGTATCCAAGTGTGCTATTTCCACAAAAAACCACTAGAAACCACTTTTTCCCACTTCCGCACACTATAGAAACACGCAAAAGACAATGCAAGCGCCGCTTTCGACGCCACAAGGCCAAAAGTTCCTTTAATGACAAGAGGTTACGAAATAGAAATTTATGGAGAGTCTGAAAAGGCAGTAAGAAGTAGTGAAAAAACAAGAACCTGCAGAGCGTTCTGAACGCTCAGCCTAAAGTATAAGATTTTTTGGCTATAACCGCAGGATTGTGAGAAGTACGCACATTAAATATTGATAGGAAAAAAAGAGAGCTCGCCGGTAAGCCGGGTTCTGTCGTGGACAGTCATTCATCTAGGGCCTGCGTCACCACAGGCCTCAAGCAACCTACCCGAATCCAGCGCGGGCCACGCCAACGGATTCCTATTTGGTCTTGCTCCAGGTGGGGT
>NZ_JAXMOY010000018.1:0-65232 GCF_034669625.1 Marinobacter sp. | reverse complement strand
GGAAGAAGTGTTTTGACGTAGAAAGAAAAAAGCCGCTGATTGAGACAATCAGCGGCTTTTTAAAAGAAGTGGCTCCCCGAGCTGGGCTCGAACCAGCGACAAACGGATTAACAGTCAGTTGCTCTACCAACTGAGCTATCGGGGAACAGCATCAATGTGCGGCGCATATTAAGGACTTTGATTTGGTTCGTCAACCCCCTGAAATAAAAGGTCAAAATTTGCACAGGCGCGTCCAGTATCCGTACCGGCCACCGGTGTGGTTACGCAATGGGCACGTACAGTCTATTTGGCCCACACTGTTTCGAACCGTCGATATGCCAACGCCTCAAACCGAGGTGCTGGCGACCCCGGATAACGACGAACTGCACCTGGATTGGTATCGCCAAAACAGCGACCGCATTGCCGTGATCTCACACGGTTTAGAAGGTCACAGCCGACGACCCTACGTGCTGGGCCTTGCAAAAGCGCTCATGGCCGAAGGCTGGGATGTGCTTGCCTGGAACTTCCGCTCTTGTGGCGGAAACATGAACCACCAACCCAGGTTCTATCACAGCGGTTCTACCGAAGATCTCCATGCCGTCGTCACCCGAGCGTTGCGTGAAAGCTACAAGAACCTGTTCTTATCCGGATTTAGCATGGGCGGTAACCTGACCTTGCTGTACCTAGGGCAGCAAAGTGAGCAGGTCGATAGCCGAATAAGCGGCGCCGTTACTTATTCGGTACCGGCTGATCTGGCTGGCAGCGCCGACATGCTGGCACTGCCCAGTCGCCGGATTTACATGCAGAGATTCCTCAACGACCTGTACCAGAAAATGCAGGAGAAGTCCGAACGCTTCCCTGAATTGATCGACATCAGCGACTTCAAAAGCATCCGAAACTTCCATCAATTCGACAACCGATACACGGCACCGCTACACGGTTTTAAAGACGCAAACGACTATTGGGCCCAATGCTCGGCCTTGTTCCGTCTAAAAGACATCCGTGTACCCACGTTGATGGTCAACGCCGCTGACGACCCATTCCTGTCTGCCGCCTGTTTCCCCGAATCGAAAAAGGTATTGGGCCGGTATGTGAAAGTCGAGGCGCCCCGATGGGGTGGGCATGTGGGTTTCGTTGAGCACGCGAAAGATGGCTACTACTGGTCGGAAAGGCGGGTTTTGGATTTCGTTGGAAACTTCGCTTAAGTAAGCTGGTGAGAGTGCATCGCCCTCAACCTGCTCAAAAGTTAGAAGGCTTGGGGCAAGTGACTTACTGAACCAAAGTCTCCAGCTGAGGCCAAATATTCTCCAGCAACAAAGGCTGTGCCTCCTCAGTAGGGTGAATGCCGTCTCCCTGCATCAAACTTTCTTGGTCGTAAATCCCCTCTAAAAAGAACGGAACCAACCCCACTTCATACCGGTCAGATAATGCTGGAAAGATATCCGAAAACATCTGCGTATAACGCTGACCGTAATTCGGCGGAATCTGAATGCCCACAAGGATGGGAGTCGCATCAGCTTCCAGCGTTAACTCGATCATTTTGGCCAGATTCGCCTCAATCACATTCGGAGGAAACCCGCGAAGACCATCATTACCGCCCAGCTCAATGACCACGACATCCGGCTCATTCTGCTCAAGCAAACGCGGCAGCCGGCGCAGGCCACCATCGGTCGTTTCGCCGCTGATACTGGCATTAACCACTTGCCAGGACACGTTTTCACGATCTAAACGATGGCGCAGCAGTTCTACCCAAGCCGTTTCGGAGGGCACACCGTAAGCGGCACTCAAACTGTCGCCAACAACGAGCAGCGTGGAGTGATTTGCCAGAGCAGGCCAGGAAATCGCAACAAAAGCGATGAGAAAAAACGACCGAACGAACGTAAACGCATTATGCATAATAGATTCGTGTACCCTTAAAGTTTAACTCATTGAAACGCCAGCAAACGGAGCAACCGTGAACCAAATGACGGACCTGACAAAAAACGATCAATGCCCCATGCTGCGAGTTTCCGGATTGACCCATACAGTAAGTCTGGAAACCGATACGCTGACGATCTTGCAGGGGGTGAACCTGGAAATCAATCGGGGGGAATCCGTAGCCATCGTTGGCCGCTCCGGTTCCGGCAAAACCACCTTATTAGGCCTGCTGGCCGGGCTCGATACCCCAAGCGAAGGCATCGTGGAATTGGACGGCGCCCAAATCAGCAGACTTACCGAAGACGAGCGCGCCAAACTTCGTGCAAGGCGAGTTGGCTTTGTGTTCCAGTCCTTCCAACTCCTTCCTGCTCTGAGCGCTTTGGAAAACGTCATGTTACCTCTGGAGCTGGCAGGAATAGAAGCCCCCGAGAAACGTGCCCGCGATTTGCTTGAACGCGTCGGGCTGGGCGAACGTCTGAATCATACACCTCGTCAGCTATCGGGTGGGGAGCAGCAGCGTGTGGCTATCGCTCGCGCCTTTGCCTCCGAACCCAGCATCTTGTTCGCCGATGAACCCACAGGCAATCTCGATAACCGAACCGGCCAATCGATTTCGGATTTGCTGATGGATCTAAATCGAGAGCAGGGCACCACCCTTGTTATGGTCACTCACGATGAGCGACTCGCCGCGCGGTGCAATCGGACTCTGCACATCGAAGCCGGTGTCTTGAGCGAGCCTGATGCCGCTCGGGAGCTCGTTGACTGATGGCTGCTGCAAAGAAATTGATGTCCGTAAAGCGTGACTGGAGAGAGCGGGATGTTCGGGTGGTCTTGGTTGCCTTGATTATCGCTGTGTCGACTGTAGCGACCATCGCGCTGTTTGCCAACCAGCTTCAACGCACGCTGGTGTCCTCCGCAAGCTCATTTTTAGCGGCTGATCGACAGCTTGAAGCCGAGAACGGAAAGCCTGTGCCTTCAGGCTGGATCGCAGAGGCGCAAAACCGCGGTCTGGAAACCGGTCAGATGATCAAGTTCTCGACCATGGTGTTCGGCGAAAGCGGATTCCAGTTGGTATCGGTGAAAGCCGTTAGCGACGAATATCCGCTGCGTGGTGAGATTGAAGTCCAGCCTAGCGAAGATGCATCGCGACAAACCGTCGGTGCCGGGCCGCGGCCCGGAGACGTCTGGATCAACCCCAGGCTGCTCAGGTTACTGGAGCTTGAGATCGGCGATACCCTGGAAGTGGGGAACCTTAAGCTCACTGTCTCGAATCTGCTGATACGGGAGCCGGATGGGGGGTTTCGGCTTTCCT
The DNA here is from genome assembly GCF_034669625.1 of Marinobacter sp. Taxonomy (GTDB): domain Bacteria; phylum Pseudomonadota; class Gammaproteobacteria; order Pseudomonadales; family Oleiphilaceae; genus Marinobacter. Next base: position 62,024 of record NZ_JAXMOY010000018.1, on the reverse strand, counting down.
CATTGGCGCCCCGTGTCATGATGCATGTCGACGATGTGGCCGCCACCGGTGTGGTGCAGGAAGGCAGTCGGGTGGAATTTGTCTACCTGTTTGCCGGAGACGAGCGATTGCTTGAAGGTTACTACCAGTGGTTGGAGCCGCAGCTGGAACCCAGCCACGAATGGGAAGGCGTTCGGGATGGTGAAACCTTCTCTCGCTCATTGGAGCGCGCAGAGCGGTTTCTGTTGCTCGGCGGAAGTCTGGCGGTCTTGCTTGCTGCCGTGGCGGTTGCTGTCGCCAGCCGACAGTATGCGCTCTCTCAGCGTGATACCGTCGCACTCCTGAAAACACTGGGGTTGACGGGCCATGGGATTGGTCGGCTATACCTCCGTCGGCTGGCTTTGTGGGGTGTTGTCGGCATTGCCGGAGGGCTTGCGGTTGCCCTGCCATTATTTTGGTTGCTGGTGCGTATGCTGAGTGATGTGTTGGAACGCCCGATTGATTTCTATCTGGACCCGGCAGCACTGACGCCCGCCTTGCTGACAGCTTTGATTTCGCTGTTTGCTTTTGCCTACCCGCCCATTCGTCGTTTACAGAACGTACCCGCAATGAGGGTGTTGCGCGCACAGCCGGGAGAATCGGGCAGGGAGATCGTGCCGGACCTTTTGATTGCTGTCGTTGCGGTCTTTGGCCTGGTTTGGCTTTATGCCGGTGAACTTGCCTTGGTTATATCACTGCTCGGCGGTTTGGCGCTCCTGCTGACGGTATTGGCGCTTATAGGCTGGCTGATGGTGTCGATGCTCCGCCGAGTACGTGGCGGCGGAAATGCTTGGCGCCTTGCCCTTGTGGGTTTGTATAGGCACCGACAAGCCAGCATGGCGCAAATGGCGGTGTTTGCCATGACCCTTATGTTGGCGGCCACGCTGGTATTGGTGCGCTCGGCGTTGCTGGAGGATTGGCAAGCTCAGCTACCGGAAGACACGCCGAATCACTTTCTCATTAATATTGCTCCGGACGATGTAGCCTCCGTTGAGTCCTTTTGGGCTGAACGCAGTGTGCCTTTGGATACCGTGTACCCGATGGTTCGAGGCAGGCTGACGGAACTGAATGGGCAGCCCGTCAAAGAGGCGGTGAGCAAAGATGAACGCATAAATGCCTTGAATCGAGAGTTGAACCTGACATGGATGGCGCAGCTTCCAGAGGATAATAAAATTCAGGAAGGGGAATGGTTCGTTGAGGGTGATACGAAAGGCGTGTCGGTTGAGGCTGAGTTGGCCGGTAAGCTTGGCTTGAAGCTGGGAGACGAATTAACGTTCACCATCGGCTCTGAAAAAGTCACGGAGCCGGTTGCCAGCATTCGGAGCGTTCAGTGGGACAGCATGAAACCCAACTTCTACATGGCGTTCCCGCCCGATGGCGGGCTGACTGACATGCCCGGCACCTGGATCACCAGTTTTCATCTGGATGAAAACAACAAGCTGCTGCTGAATCAGTTCTCCAGGCAGTACCCGACAGTTTCCGTGTTGGAGCTTGATCACATCATCAAGCGTATCCAGGAAATCGTGCAGCAGGTGACACAAGCGATCGAAGCCATTCTGGCTTTGATTCTTGCGGCAGCGCTGGTGGTGATGGCTGCGGTGGTGAGCGCTACCCTCCGCGACCGGCAGCGGGAAGGGGCGTTGTTACGCACGCTGGGCGGTCAACAGTCGTTGTTAGTGCGCAGTACCATGCTGGAGTTTGCGTTACTGGGCTTTTTTGCGGGTGTGCTCGGTGTGATGGCGGCTGAAGTCGCTGTTTATGCCTTGCAAGCCCGATTGTTCGAAGGCGAATTCCGCTGGCACTGGCAGGTGGTGTTATCGGTTCCGCTTGTCAGCGCACTGCTGCTGGCTTTGTTCGGGCGTTGGCAGTTAAGGCCGGTGCTGAGCGTTTCTCCGATGTTGCTGTTGCGCAGATTGGAGTGATGTTCTGCTCTTCATTCTCTAACGGTAGTTCGCGAGGATGGCGTCCAGTTCGCCATTCTCGCGCATGGCCGATAGTTCCCGATTAAAGGCTTGTGCAAAGTCGGTCCAATCCTTTCGGAGCATGAGGCGGTAACCGTATTCGCTGATGTTTTTCGTCGACGTTCGGAACTGGTGAGTGAGCCCTTCATTGCGCAAGATCCACTGGCCGACCAGTCTGTCAGCCAAGGCGGCGTCAAAGCGATCTCCCAGCAATAGATATCGGAACAGGTCTTTGTCACTGGATACGTTGAAACGTTTGATTTCTTCTTGCTCAAAATAGGGGGCAAGAACGGGGTACTGGTACCCCAGGTGGGCAACAATGGTATGTCCGAACAAATCAGCCGGTTGGGAGAAGTCCAGCTCGGAATCCTGTTCGAAAAACAGCACTTCTTCCACATAGACCACCGCTTGAGTGAACAGGTAGTCTTCGGGATTGTCCGTCCATTCGGTAGCCCTTAGGGTGCCATCGATGTAGCCATCGAGCAGCATATTATCAACCCGTTTTCGGGGAATTTTTTTCGGGATCAGCTCGTAACCCAATCGAGGGACTATCGTCGTCATGACGTCCCATAGGATTCCGGACGGGGCGTCTCCGCCAACGATCAGATAGGGCGGGTATCCATGGGGGGAAATATTGAGGTGGAAGGTTTTAGCGCTGTCTTGCGTTTCGCTCATCGCGTTGGCCGATGAGGCTATGCCGAGCAGAATAAGGGATAAGTATCTAAGATATTGATTTAGCCTGCTCAAACACCGAAAAACCATGGAAGCACACCCGTACAGCTGGGGGAAACGAAACAAACCCGAGCGCCTCCAGCCTTATCGTTGCTAGATTGCTTATTGAATGATACCTATTTAATAGTGGATGCGAAATGCGCGTTATGTAGCGATATGCTATCCGAATGTAAACAGATAGCACATCGCGTCAGCGGTAGATAGGGTTAGGTCCAGGCTCTCCGTAAGATTGTCATAGCGTCTTCAAACGAGACTTCCTTTGGGTTGAACATGATTGAACCATCGTCCAAAGCCAGCCTGGCGATGTCCTCCAGCTGGTTTTCGAGGACTCGTTCAGTCTCTTTCAAAGTGCGCGGCAGCTTGCAGCGCTTGTAGAGCTCGTCCCGCAGCTTGCGGATCGCGGAGATGCTCGCCTCTGCACGACGATCCGCTGGGGTGGCAGAGTAGACCTCAGGTCCTTCCAGGTAAAGCAACAACTCACCCAGAGGTTCACGAATACTCTCGAGGTTGAACTCCAGGACATACGGCAGGTACAAGCTCATGCACAGGCCGTGCGGCAGGTGAATGATCGCCCCAGTGGCGTGTCCAAGTGCGTGGACAAGACCTACCATAGAGTTGGAGAACGCAATGCCTGCCATGGTAGAGGCTTGGGCCAGATCGAGGCGCCCATCTTCATCTTTTGGCTTGTCCATCACCTTAAGCAATGATTGGCTCACCTTCTTCACAGCCGCTGTCGCGTATGCGTCACTTAGAGGGTTTTTGCCCATGCAGGTAAAGGCTTCGGTTGCGTGGGTCAGGGCATCCATCGCCGTAGCCGCCGTAATGTGCGGAGGCAACGTAAGCGTCATTCTTGGGTCGATAATTGCCGCATTCGGAAGTAAGAATGGCGATGAGTAAGGCAGTTTTACACCACGTTCTTCATCGGAAATAACCGCGACGGCCGTGACTTCGGAGCCTGTGCCGGCAGTGGTTGGTACAACGAAGAACGGTTTTAGAGGATGCTTCAATATGCCTGCACCGCTGTACTCGGCGATGTCATCGCCCCCTTCAGAAACCAGAATGTTCACCGCTTTGCCGGTGTCGATTGCGGAACCACCACCAATTGCGATAATCGAGTCACACTTTTCTTTGCGATAGACCTTGGCGATGGTGCTCACTACGGTTTTGGAGGAGTCGGGTGGCACGTCATCGTAGATGGACACAATGTCCAATCCGCTCTCTTCGCAGGCAGCAATGACAGGATCAAGAAGGCCCGCTGCACGCACGCCTTTATCCGTGATGATCATAGGACGTTTTGCGGCCAGACTGGTTAGTTCAAACGGGATGTGTTCAAGCGCGGCTTTGCCTGCGATGACTTTAACCGGGCAGAAGAACTCGTAGTATTTGTTGGTCATTATGCTCTCTCTGTCTCGACAAGGTTGGTGGCGACTTTCAAGTAAATACGTGCGGCATTTAGCAGTTTGCTCGGGAATTTCAGGCCCGCCGGGTACTCTTTTACAGCGCGCTCCGCAATGAGTTTGGGCAGGATGAAACTCTCCAGGCGGTTTAAGACGCGCGTCATTCGAATGGCGAGGCCGAGGTCGCCGTCGACCAACATGCGATCGTTTGCAAAGGCTACGGCAGTTTTCTCCTGGAACGATAAAACCAGGAACGCGTGCGCCATGTGCTTAAATTGAATCGATAGATCAATCGGGCGGGGTGCGTGGTCGCCGTGGAAACACAGATGGCCGTCTCCCGTGTGCTCGACAATCATTTTGGGCCCCGCCGGCATAACCTGCATTTCAAAAAGAAATCCAGGGGGTAGAAGCCTGGTTTCACTGCGTGTGATTTCATCCACTTCACTGATCGCCTGCAGGGCGCGTCCCATGACCTGAAACATCAGACCGACGTAGATGCGCTTTGCCTGAAATGTCACCGGTTGCAGTTGTTTTACTTGCATGTGCGTAATCCGATTGTTATTGGGTTATCTGATTTTTAGAGTTATTGCTCTAGAAGTCAATGCAATCATTGACACTGACGTGGCGTCAAACGGGCAATGTTTTCAGGCATAAAAAAACCGGAGGTGGTTAACCTCCGGTTTTTGTTTGAAATTTGGATGTTTTTCTAGTTTGTCATGGCCGCCAGTTTGCGTTTGGCTTCCTCGCCAATCTCACCACCGGCTTCAGCCGCTGCAGAATAATAACTTATGGCTTCATCGCGGCGGCCCTGTTCTTTTGAGATGTCACCGAGGCGCAGGTAAGCGATTGACGTTGGCACCATTTTATTTGCTGTTTCCAAATGGGTTCTGGCTTTGGTCAGGTTATTCATGGCCAGTTCGTTCAAACCATTATCCAGCTGGTATTGGAACATTTCAGGGTATAGAGACACGGCTTTATCGAAGTCTGCACGGGCCTTTTCGGGTTGCTTCTGGTTTTGATAGATTCGCCCACGTAGCGCATAGAACATCGCTTCGCGTGGCTCGGCGTTGATGGCTTTGTTTATCGACGACAAGGCACCGTCGAAATTGCCTTCTGAAGCAAGTTTCATGGCGGTGTCGTGTGCGTCGTAGGCAGGTTGGAGCTTCTGGATCATGGCAATTCGGCGTTGGTAAACCTCCTTGCCCCGGTAACCACCTGCGCCGATTTTCTGCACAAGTTCCTGATTCGCTTGCACGCGCTTCGCGGAGGGTGGATGGCTGGCGAATAAACCGTTCAGCCAGCTCGATTGGTTGCCCTCGGATAAAGATAAGAAGAGCTCTTGCAGCTCGACCGCTGCTTGCGGGTCGTAACCGGCGGCTTGCATATATTTTATGCCGTAGGCGTCAGATTCCAGCTCATCGCCCTGGCCGTACTGCGCTAAGGCAAGTTGCGCACCGACAGCCGCGCCGCCCATGATCACGCCGGCCCATTCATTGTCCGAAAGTGCCATTCCGATACCCGCCACGCCGGCGCTGATCAGCATGCCCTGTTGCATGCGTTGCACGCTGTGTCGTGCCGCGGCGTGAACGATCTCGTGACCCAACACGGAGGCGAGCTGAGCTTCATCGTCTAGCTTGGCAAGTAGCCCTCTGTTAATGGCTATTTTACCGCCGGGTAAGGCCCAGGCATTGGGGACGCTGCTATTGAGGACGACAAATTCATAGGGCAGGTCGGGGCGGTCGCTCACTTGGGCGATTTTGTTGCCAACTTCCCGCACGTAGACCGTGAGCTCAGCATCTAGATAAAACTGGCCACCTTGTGTTTGTTGCGTCGGGACGTACTGCTCAGCCCCCAGTGACAGTTCCTGGCTCTCCGGTATCAAGGACAGCTGACGTTCCCCGGTAACCGGATTAACCGCGCATCCAGTAAGCATTGCCAGGACCATGAGCAGGCTGGGGAAAATGACTGATTTCACGCACGACTCCTTGATGATGTGAATGTTCGTTCCTTTTGAACGGAATGTGGCAAAGTAGACCTCAATTTATAACACAATCGCTGCATTTGCCGTAATAGCGTGGGCTGTGAAGTGGCCGGGAAAGCTGCCATGACGTATCATAGAGCAACGTTTCTACCGCATTTCTACTAGCCCGGACGTGAAAACAGTCGATGACACATTACCTCGATATAATGGCGTTGCTTTGGTTTCTGATTTGTTGGGGTGGGTATACCTGGTATTCAAAAAAGCGCGCGAATACCCGGTCTTGCCTGTCCAACTCGCTCGATTTATATCGTGAAGACTGGATGCGGGTCATGCTTAAACGCGAAAACCGCATCGCCGATACTTCGGCGGTTGGCAACCTTGAGCGAAACGGCGCGTTTTTCGCATCCAGTTGCCTTCTGATTCTGGCGGGTCTTCTCACTGCTTTGGGTTATACCAGTGAGGCTATGGAGGTTTTTGCCACCATGCCGTTTAGCTTCGCGCCTACTCGTGAAGTGTGGGAATTGAGGCTGGTGGTGTTACTGGTGGTGTTCGTTTATGCCTTCTTTAAGTTCACTTGGGCGATGCGGATGTACAATTTTGTTGCCGTGATGATTGGCAGCGCCCCTTTGCCCAGTGACAGCAAAACCAGCCCTGCCGCTCGAGAGGCCTTTGCTCGCAACGCCGGTCATATCTGTAATCTGGCGGGCGATGCGTTTAACCTGGGGCTTCGTTCTTACTATTATGCGCTGGCTGTCATCGTTGGCTTCATACATCCTCTGGTATTTATTGCCGCTTCAACTCTGGTGGTCGTCGTACTGTACCGCCGGGAATTTAAATCCGATGCTTTAAACGCCCTGCGCGACGGTAAGGTTTTTGACGAAACCAAACCGGTGCCGGCGAGTACGGATACAAAATTGAAAAACTGATCTGCAGGACCTTCCTGAATGAATGATGAAACCCGAATTGACCGGGTAACCCGGTTTTTAGGCACTCTGAACCAGGCAAAGGAGCTGGGCCTGGTCGCGAAAGAAGTGGGTGACGGATATCTGGTAATGGAACTGCCCTACAGCGATAAGATCATTGGTAATCCGGATACCGGTGTTATCCATGGGGGGGCGATCACAACCTTGATGGACACCACGTCAGGTTCCGTAATGATCTGTGCTCTGGATGATTTTGAACTGTGTCCCACTCTGGACTTGCGTGTTGACTACATGCGCCCGGCTGAACCAAGGAAACCGGTGTTTGCGCGTGCAGAAACCTACAAAGTGACGCGCCACATCGTCTTTACTCGCTGTGTTGCCTATCAGGAAGGGGATGAGATTATCGCTAACTGTGTGGGGACGTTCATGCGTATCGGCAAAGAAGCCAGCCCGAAATCTTACCGTGACCTGATTACCGGAGGTGCAGAATGACCAGTCCGGAAATCCTGAAATACACGCAGCAAACGGGCGATTTCTCACGGATGCTTGATAGCGTTCCCTACGCTAAGTGGATTGGTCTGCAGTGTGACCGTTTCGGAGATGATTTGATTTTTCGTCTACCGGTGAAGGAGGAAAATCTGGGAAATCCTATTCTTCCGGCTATTCATGGTGGCGTTATTGGCGGCTTCATGGAAATGTCCGCCGCCATTTATTTGATGATGTCCCAAGACACACTGCGCATGCCGCGGATCATCGATTTCTCCCTGGATTACCTGCGTGCAGGCCTCAATCGCGAGACTTACGCCGAATGCCACTTGACCCGGCAGGGTAATCGGGTCGCGAACGTCATGATCAGCGCCTGGCAAAAGTCCCGTTCCCAGCCCATTGCCACCGCTCGGGCGCACTTCCTGCTCGAAGACTGATTTTGCTTTTGCCGGGGTTGAAATGCCCCGGAGGGCCCCCATTTCTGAGTTCAGTCCACGCTGTATTGGTGAAAGCCCACAATAGGGCCCAAGCACCGCACCGCTCCACCGAACGTTAAATAGTAGGAGATAACACAAGCCATGACGGTAGAAACCAATAAAGAGACCCTTGGGTTCCAGACCGAAGTGAAGCAGCTGCTTCAGCTGATGATCCACTCTCTGTATTCCAATAAGGAAATCTTCCTTCGTGAGCTGATTTCCAACGCTTCAGATGCCGAAGACAAACTGCGCTTCGCTGCGTTGAAAGATGATGCGCTGTTTGAAGGTGATTCGGATCTGCAAATCCGTCTGGACTACGACAAAGACGCCGGCACCATCACCCTGACCGATAACGGTATCGGTATGACCCGTGATGATGTGGTTGCCAATCTGGGCACCATCGCCCGTTCAGGCACCGCCGAATTTCTTAAGCAGTTGTCCGGCGACGAAAAGAAAGACAGCAAGCTGATTGGTCAGTTTGGTGTAGGTTTCTATTCTGCATTTATTGTTGCTGACGAGGTGGATGTGTTCACCCGCCGTGCAGGCGCTCCGATTGAAGAAGGCGTGCATTGGTCATCCAAAGGCGACGGCGAGTTTACGATTGAGCCGATGAGTCGCGAAAAGCGCGGTACCGAGATCGTGTTGCACCTGAAACCGGATGCCACAGAATTCGCTGATGGCTGGAAGCTGCGTAGCCTGGTGAAGAAGTACTCTGACCATATCTCCTTCCCGGTAGTTATGAAATCTGAGAGCGAGGAAGAGGATAAGAAGGGCGAAGATGAAACCATCAACGATGCGACCGCTCTGTGGACTTTGCCGCGTACCGAGATCAAAGACGACGAGTACAAAGAGTTCTACAAGCACATTGCCCACGATTTCGAAGACCCACTGTCATGGTCTCACAACAAAGTGGAAGGCAAGCTGGACTACACCAGCCTGCTGTACATTCCCAAGCGTGCGCCGTTTGACCTGTACAACCGTGAAGCGCCTCGTGGCCTGAAGCTGTATGTTCAGCGCGTGTTTATCATGGACGACGCCGAGCAGTTCCTGCCTTTGTACCTGCGTTTCACCAAGGGTGTGATCGATTCCAACGATCTGTCTCTGAACGTGTCTCGTGAGATTTTGCAGAACGACAGCACGGTAGAAAGTATTCGCAGCGCCATGACCAAGCGAGTATTGGACATGCTATCCAAGCTTGCGAAGAAAAACGATGACGAATACCAGAGTTTCTGGAATGAGTTCGGTGCAGTTCTGAAGGAAGGCCCGGCTGAAGACTTTAGCAATAAAGAGAAAATTGCTGGCCTGTTGCGTTTTGCGTCCACTCATACCGGCGAAGATACGCAAGACGTGTCTCTGGATGACTACATCAGCCGCATGAAGGAAGGCCAGAAGAAGATCTACTACATTACGGCAGATAACTTTGTGGCGGCCAAGAGCAGCCCGCACCTGGAAGTCTTCCGTAAGAAGGGTATCGAGGTTCTTATTCTCTCCGATCGTATTGACGAGTGGATGATGGGATATCTCAACGAATACGACAGCAAGCAGTTCCAGGACGTTGCTCGTGGTGATCTTGACTTGGGTGAAGTGGAGACCGAGGAAGATAAAAAACAGCAGGAAGAAGCCGCCAAAGAGCACAAAGAGCTGACGGAACGCATCAAGAAAGCCTTGGAAAGCAGTGTTCAGGACGTACGGGTTACCAATCGTCTGACTGACTCTCCGGCTTGTCTGGTGACGGGTGAGTTCGATATGGGCGCACAGATGAAGAAGATCATGGAAGCAGCTGGTCAGGCAGTGCCGGACAGCAAGCCAATCTTTGAAATCAATGTGGATCATCCACTGGTTCAGCGCCTGGAAAGCGAGCAGGGCGAAGAGCGTTTTGGTGAGCTTTCTGCCGTATTGTTCGATCAGGCTACGCTGGCCAGCGGCGAGCAGCTGAAAGATCCCGGTGCTTATGTTAGCCGTCTGAACCGTTTGCTGCTTGAACTGGCTAACTGAGCCGGACCCATAGATGCAGCAAATCATTGTGGACATCGCGATCAGCCCTGATGAATGGATTAAGTTCTATCAGGGCGTAGCATCGGATGTTCATACCACGAGCCGGGACGGGCGTTCCGTCCGATTCCCGGCGCGTATCCTCTCCAGGTTTTACTTCAGCGACGGTGTACGAGGCAGTTTTCGTATTTTGTTTGACGACTCCGGCAAGTTCTCCTCCATCGAAAGGCTCTGATGAGATTTAACTGTCAGGTTACGCCTTTGATTAATAAAAACTCTCACCTATCTGCTTTTAATTAATTATCTCTTGGTTTCCCCTGAGTGTAATCTGACGTTGTCTTAATCAAAGCGGGGGGATGACCCTATGTCAGCACCAAAGGTTGATCAGCGTCTTATATCGAGTGACATCTCCCGGGTTTTGTTCGATTACTGGCAGAGCTATGCGATGGCGCAGTAAGCGCACGAGCACCTGCTATATTGATAATTAGAATCAGCGCCCATTTCAGGCAACGATGCAGTGAAGGAGAAACGTATGTCTCAAAATAACTCGAGTGGCAAGTGCCCAGTGATGCATGGTGCAAACTCGACCATGAATCGTAATGTGATGGACTGGTGGCCAGAAGGGCTGAACCTCGATATCTTGCATCAGCATGACCGAAAACCTAATCCAATGGGCGATGACTTCAATTATCGGGAAGAGGTGAAAACACTCGACGTTGCAGGCCTTAAGAAAGACCTGCACGATTTGATGACTGAGAGTCAGGACTGGTGGCCGGCAGATTGGGGCCACTACGGCGGTTTGATGATTCGTATGTCCTGGCACGCAGCAGGGACTTACCGCTTGGCTGATGGCCGTGGTGGTGCCAGCAGCGGTAACCAACGATTTGCGCCATTGAGCTCCTGGCCGGATAACGTCAGCCTCGACAAAGCACGGCGGTTGCTGTGGCCGATCAAGAAAAAGTATGGCAACAAAATCAGTTGGGCGGATTTGCTGGTGCTGGCTGGTACGGTCGCTTATGAATCGATGGGGCTACCGTCTTACGGGTTCTCTTTCGGCCGTGAGGACATCTGGCATCCTGAAAAAGACATTTATTGGGGCTCCGAGAAGGAGTGGCTGGCACCGTCTGACGAGCGTTATGAAGACGTCAATAAGCCGGACACCATGGAAAACCCTTTGGCTGCGGTACAAATGGGGTTGATTTACGTAAACCCAGAGGGCGTAAACGGCCAGCCTGATCCGCTCAAGACGGGCGAACAGGTACGCGAAACCTTTGCCCGGATGGCGATGGATGACGAGGAAACTGCAGCCTTGACTGCCGGCGGACACACCGTTGGTAAGTGCCACGGCAATGGTGACGCCTCGGTGTTGGGGCCAGATCCAGAGGCAGCCGATCTTGAGGAGCAAGGGCTGGGGTGGAGCAACCCGAATATGAAGGGCCAGGCCAGTCGTGCGGTGAGCTCCGGTATTGAAGGCGCCTGGACGACCAATCCGACCCAGTTTGATATGGGGTACTTCAAGCTTCTCTTCGGCTATGAATGGGAACTGAAAAAGAGCCCGGCCGGTGCGTGGCAGTGGGAACCCATTGATATCAAAGAAGAAGACAAACCGGTCGATGCCAGCAACCCGTCGGTTCGACATAATCCGATCATGACCGATGCGGACATGGCGATGAAAATGGACCCCAAGTATCGCGCGATCTGCGAGAAGTTCATGGCAGACCCGCAGCACTTCAGGGATACATTTGCACGGGCTTGGTTCAAGTTGACGCATCGTGACTTGGGTCCCAAAACTCGCTATATCGGCCCGGACGCTCCGGCTGAAGAGCTGATTTGGCAGGACCCGGTTCCTGCTGGTAACACCGATTACAGCGAAGAAGTCGTAAAACAGCACATCGCGGCAAGTGGTCTGAGCATTGGTGACATGGTCAGCACGGCTTGGGACAGCGCCCGTACGTTCCGGGGCTCCGACTTGCGCGGCGGTGCGAACGGCGCTCGGATTCGCCTGGCACCTCAGAAAGACTGGGAAGGCAACGAACCGGCTCGTTTGGCGAAAGTACTCAAGATTTACGAGCAAATCTCTGCGGACACCGGAGCCAGTATCGCAGATGTCATCGTGCTTGGCGGTAGTGTTGGAGTCGAACAAGCCGCGAAAGCAGCGGGCTACACCGCACGAGTTCCGTTTTTGAAAGGACGGGGCGACGCTACGGATGAGATGACTGATGCGGAGTCCTTCGAGCCACTGGAACCGGTCGCCGATGCGTTCCGGAACTGGTTGAAGAAAGACTATGTGGTCAAGCCGGAAGAGCTGCTGCTGGATCGCGCTCAATTGCTGGGGCTGACCGCGCCGGAAATGACGGTGTTGATTGGCGGGATGCGCATGCTCGGCACCAATTACGGCGATAGCGGAGCGGGTGTATTCACCGATCGTGCCGGCGTATTAAGCAACGACTTTTTCGTCAATCTGACTGATATGGGCAACACCTGGAAGTCGGTAGGTAGCAATCTCTATGAGATTCGCGACCGCAAGACCGGTGACGTGAAGTGGACTGCAACGCGGGTGGATTTGATGTTCGGTTCTCACTCAATCTTGCGTTCATACGCTGAGGTGTATGCTCAGGATGACAACCAAGAGAAGTTTGTAAAAGACTTTATTGCGGCTTGGACCAAGGTGATGAACGCTGATCGATTTGATCTGCAAAAATAAGTCGTTACCCAGCTGCAGGGCACTCCTATAGGGGAGTGTCCTGCTATCAACTTCCCGCCAAATTTCTTACAATCCTCCCCGCCTGATTTCTAAACAGCCCATAGCGATTATTGTCATTTAACTCCTGGAGTCTTCATGCGAATCATCCTTGCCCCGATGGAAGGGCTGGTCGACGCACCTATTCGTGAAACCCTGACCAAAGTCGGCGGTATCGACCGGTGTGTTACTGAGTTTATTCGTGTGACTCAGGGCATGTTGCCGCCTCGCATTTTCTACAAGTACGCTCCGGAATTGCACAATCAATCCCTGACGGAGGTTGGCGTGCCTGTGGCGGTTCAACTGTTGGGGTCAGACCCCGAAATGATGGGGCGCCACGGTGCAAAAGCAGCGGAACTTGGCGCTATGCAGGTGGATATTAACTTTGGTTGCCCCGCGAAAACGGTGAATCGGCACAAAGGCGGCTGTGTGCTTATGCGCGAGCCGGAGCTCATGTATGAAATTGCGGCCAGCGTGCGTAGAGCGGTGCCGGCCAATATACCGGTGACCGCTAAAATGCGTTTGGGTTACGACGACCGCTCCATGGGCGTTGCTTGTGGGCAAGCTTTAGAGGCCGCAGGCGCATCGGAAATCGTTATCCACGCCCGTAGCAAGGTGGATGGTTATAAGCCGCCAGCGTACTGGGAAGAGATCGCCAAAGTGCGTGAAGCGGTAAACAGCCATGTGATTGCAAACGGTGAAATCTGGACGGTTAACGACTATTGGCGTTGCCGTGAAGTATCCGGTTGTGACGATGTGATGATTGGCCGCGGGTTGATCGCTCGCCCGGATTTGGCGGCACAAATCAAAGCATCCCAGCGGGGTGAATCTTTGGCACCTATGACGTGGCATGAAGCAGTGGCGTTGGTTCGAGAATACGCCGCAGCCTTGCAAACCCGATTGGAAGACCGGTTTGTCACGGGTCGCATCAAACAGTGGCTTAACTTTCTGAGGCAAGGTTTTCCCGAGGCCGAGTTGTTGTGGCCCGAAGCGCGAAAGCTTCGTGACGTTGCCCCTATGCTGGCCTGCCTCAGTCAGCCCGCTGCGGTTTCCGCCAAAGGCCCCCGGGCCGCCTGAAGGTTTGTATTTCGGTTTTCGGTTCTGGTGTTAGTTTTCGTTTTCCAACTTAGGGGAATAACTGCCTGACCGAGCCAGGCCATTCAATCGGGCGCGTTTTATCAGTGCAGCCTGAGCTTTTTCCTCATTAGACCGTTCCCCGGCCCAAGCCTTCTGAGCCGGCCCTTGTAATGCTCGGCCATAGGAAAAGCTTAATTCCCACGGTTGAGTTCCCATACTGTTAAGGGCATTGAGGTTCGCGGTAGATTCTTCCGGTGATTGGCCGCCCGATAAAAACATAATCCCCGGCACGGCCGCTGGTACCACGCGCCGAAACACCCGAAGTGTCGCTTCCGCAATTTGTTTGGGCGTTGCTTTACCCGCACCTTTACCGGGCGTCACCATGCTCGGTTTCAGGACCATCCACTCGCATCGGACGTGGTGGCGATGCAGTGCCCCGAACACGCTCCGCAAGACCTCTTCACTGACCTCCGCCGCTCGTGTGATCGAGTGATCACCGTCGATCAGCACTTCGGGTTCGACGATGGGTACGATGCCCAGTGCCTGACAGTCAGCCGCATAGCGTGCCAACACTTCGGCGTTAGAGGCGATTGCCTGATAGGAAGGCTGTACATCCGATATATGAAAAACGCTCCGCCATTTGGCAAAGCGGGCACCAAGGGCTTTGTAATGTTCCAGTCGGGTAGCCAGCCCGTCCAGCCCGTAAGTAATTTCATCGCCGGGTGCATTGACCAACGGTCCTTTGCCTGCGTCCACTTTGATGCCGGGCACTATGCCTTGGTTTTCAAGGAGTTTCGGGATGGGAATATCATCAAGGCTCAATTGCCCCAGCGTTTCTTCGTAAAGAATAACGCCGCTAATATGTTTGCCCAGATCCGGCGTGGCAAAAATCAAGCTCCGATACTCTCGTCGAGAGTCTTCGGTAGATTGAACATCAACGGCAGCAAACCGCTTGGCAATGGTAGGCGCGCTTTCGTCCGCGGCGAGTATGCCTTTGTTGGCGTGCACCAGATCGTTGATAGTTGCTTGTAACTCGTCCTCGATGCTCATGGTGTCTCCTTGGTTTTGTTCTTTGTTCAGTCTAGTCGGTAAATTCGACCTCCATGATATGAAATTGGCCTCTAAACACCTCACGTCATCTCTCCAGGGCGGCTAGCCTGTTGGTATACCGAAAAGCATATCGGGCATGGAGGTTTGTGATGAATATGGCCACGAACAAGATTAAGGCTGCAAAACAGAGGGTTTATCAATCTTTGGCGCCGCAAGGCTTTCTGCCGGTGGTGCGCAGTCCGGATTTCGAGTTTCCGCAAGACTTGCCTAAATATTGGTGGGACAACGACCCCGCCAAGACACTGCTGTTGGCAGCGTTATCTGCCAGCTTTCCTCCCGGTGAACGATTCTTTATTGATTCCGTCCGTTACTATCAGGACCAGATTACTGACCCGGATCTTCAAAAGTCGATCCGCGCTTTTATTGGGCAGGAAGCCCACCATTCCAAAGAACACAAATTGATGAACGGATGTTTGGAAGAAAAGGGCGTTGGCCTGGCGCGAATTGAGCGTGAAATTCAGTGGTTCATGGATTGGATGCGAAAGAATTTGAGCCCCGAGCGCCAACTTGCCCACACCGTAGCCGTCGAGCACTTTACTGCAATGATGGCGGAAGAGTTTCTGCTTAAATTTGATGCGTTGGAAGAAATGGACCCCCGTATCGCGCCGGTTTGGGCTTGGCATGCGATTGAAGAATCAGAGCATAAGTCAGTGGCTTTTGACGTATACAGAACGGTGGGTGGCAGCGAATTTACTCGCATCACGGAAATGATGTATGTCAGTGTGATGTTTCCGTTCTACACCAGCCTTCATTTGTTTCAGCTAATGAAGGAAGAGGGCGAGCTGGGTAATCTGAAGTCCTGGCTGGGTGCGTTGAATTATATGTGGGGGAAACCGGGCATTTTCCGCAAGATGATTCCATCGTATCTGAAGTATTACAGCCCCAATTTTCACCCTTGGAATCAGGATGTTCGCGAGTTACTTGAAAACGCTAAGAAACGATGGCTGCCAGCTTCGCTTCACGATTAAGTAAGGCCTTTTTGCGTTCGATACCCCAGCGGTAGCCACCCAAGCCACCGTCAGACCGGACAACGCGGTGGCATGGAATAATGACCGCCAGTTTGTTCGCCCCGCACGCATTAGCCACCGCGCGCACTGCCTGTGGTTTGCCGAGCGTGTTTGCGAGCTCTGAATAGGTGGTCGTCTGTCCTGATGGGACGGCCTGAAGAGCCCCCCAGACTGTTTTCTGAAACTCAGTGCCTTCCAGTACCAGAGGGTAGTCGAGATGGCTTTCGGGGTTTTCCACCGCCTGTGCAATTTGCTTTAGCAGTGCAGTACCTTCTCCGTTTACCGGTTCTATGGCTTGATTGGGAAAGCGCGCCTTGAGCAAGGGTAATAGCTGCTCCTTGCGATCGCTCAGCTCAACCCCATAAAGGCCCCGTTCGCTCCAGACTGCAAGTAACCAGCCTACGGCGCTGTAAGTAATGCCATAACGCATCGCTCTGTTAGCCCTGCAGCTCTTTGCGCATGTTGAAGCGCAGGAAATGAGTGCCTCGAATGGTTACCTGCTGCTCTTCAAGAACTTCAAAGCCGTGCTTTTCGAAGAACGGACGTGCCACGACGCTCGCCTCGGTTCGGAGCTCTTTGACGCCTTTGTTCTGAAGTTGCTGTTCGGCTTCTTGGTAAAGGGCCGAAGCAATGCCTTGGCGGGCGTAATTTGGTGCTGTGAATACCAAATCTATGACGCCGCTTGGTTCGTAAGAAATAAAGCCCGCAAGCGCGTCACCGTCTTCAGCAACGAGTGTTTCCAGTGAGGCCAAGCGTCCCTGCCATGTGTCGAGGTTAGGCGTTCGGGAGGCCCAAGCATAGCGTTGGGTTTCGTCGTACGCGGCTGCCGTCAGTTCGTGGACAGAATCGGTAAACAGGCGAACGACCGGACTCAGGTCTTTAATTCGATAGTTGCGAATGACGATGGATGTATCTGTGGTCATGATGATTCAGTGCGCACCTGTGTTGGAGGGTGGGTAGGCGTACCCATACGCGAGTTACCCTATCAGCATACCGCTCACGTACAGAAAATCCACTGTTTCGCGTTAAGTGTCTTGCGCCAGAACAACAAAAAGCCCGACAGAGAATCTCTGCCGAGCTTTTTGTTTTGCGGTTGAGTTACCTCAGCCGCATTTGCTATCACCGCAGGACAGGCAAGTAGCACAGCCATCCATGACAATCACAGCTTTGGTGTTGCACTTGCCACACATGGTGGCATTGGCAGGGTAGTCGCTGCTGGAATCGTCGTTAGTGGCGGTAGTGTGCGATGCTTCAAATTCAGCACGCTTTTCCGCCAGGATACGCTTGGTGGTTTCGCTCATCTCGTCGCTTTCCAACAGGCCAATGGCCTTCAGGTGTTTCTCGATGACCGCGCCGATTTCGGCAACCAGCGAGGGCATGAACACGCCGCCTTTCTTGAAGTAGCCACCGTTGGGGTCGTATACGCTTCGCAGTTCTTCAACCAGGAACGTAAGGTCCCCGCCTTTGCGGAATACCGCAGAAATAACCCGGGTCAGCGCAATAACCCATTGGAAATGTTCCATCGACTTGGAGTTGATGAACACCTCGTATGGTTGGCGGCTTTCATGATCCGTATCTTCGTTCAGCAGGATGTCATTGATGGTGATGTACATCGCATGCTCCGCCACTGGCGGTTTGATCTTGTAGGTGGTGCCTAGCAAGAAGTCAGGCCGTTCGATGTATTCATTCATCTGAACCGGCTTGTTATCTGGCTGAACAGCGGCCTGTTGATCGTTGTTGGTTTCTGTGTCGGCTTTTTTCACTCGGTAGCCGACAATCTGATTGCTAATTTTAACTGTCATGTTCGTTGTCCTATCTGTCGGGTTCCGGGATCAATACTTGCCGTAAGTGCCTTCTTTGAGTGCGTCAAACAGGTTGGCGGCAGTATGAATTTCACCGTCGTATTCTACCTGTTCGTTGCCCTTCAAGGTGACTTTACTGCCGTCGTCCAGGGTAAACTCGTACAGAGTGTTCTCAAGATCTTTCTCTTTGACCAGTACGCCCTGGAAGGCTTCCGGGTTGAAGCGGAAGGTGGTGCAACCTTTCAAGCCTTGATCGTAGGCATACAGATAAATGCCCTTGAAATCCTGATATGCGAAATCCTGAGGCACGTTCGCGGTCTTGGAAATGGACGAATCTACCCATTTCTGTGCGGCGGCCTGGATGTCTACGTGTTGCTTCGGTGTGACATCATCGGAAGTCGTGAAGTAGCTTGGCAGTTTTTTGTCTTCTTCTTCGGAGAAGGGCATTGCACCTGGGTTGACCAGATGGCGGTATGCCAACAATTCGAAGGAGAAAACATCAACTTTCTCTTTGGTTTTTCGGCCTTCACGAATGATGTTACGAGCGTAGTGATGCGAGAAGCTCGGCTCGATACCGTTACTGGCGTTGTTCGCCAGCGACAAGCTGATAGTGCCGGTTGGTGCGATCGACGTGTGGTGGGTGAATCGCCCGCCTTTTTCCGCCAGTTGTTCGATCAATTCCGGTTCAACTTTGCCAATTTCCTGCATGTAACGGCTGTACTTGGCGTGCAGCAGTTTACCTTTTAACTTGTCACCAATTTTGTGGCCGTCTTTGGCCAGCTCCGGACACTTGGCTAGCATCTTCGGTGTGACTTCAAACTCATCGTCCATGATGGGAGCAGCGCCTTTTTCTTCCGCAAGAGCCAACGACTGGCGCCAACCTTCAACGGCCATCTCGCGAACAACTTCTTCGGTAAAGGCTACCGAATCATCAGAGCCGTAGGGCATGCGCAGCATTGCAAGCGTGGAGCCTAGCCCCAGAATTCCCATGCCGTGACGGCGCTTGTAGGTGATTTCATGGCGCTGTTCTGGCAACGGCAGGCCATTGATCTCAACAACATTGTCCAGCATGCGGGTGAACGTGCCCACAACCTTGCGGTATTTTTCGTAGTTGAAGCTGGCCTTCTCGGTGAACGGGTAGTCAACAAACTTGGTCAGATTCACAGAGCCCAGCAGGCAGCTACCGTACGGAGGCAGCGGCTGCTCGCCACAAGGGTTAGTGGCACGAATGTCTTCACAGAACCAGTTGTTGTTCATCTGGTTGACCTTGTCGATCAGGATGAATCCCGGCTCGGCGTAGTCGTAAGTGCTGGTCATGATGGTGTCCCAGATGAACTGGGCTTTCACCGTTTTGTAGATGCGGCAGGCCACTTTGCCTTCATCGTTCACCACATAGCTGTCCTGTACCGGGAAGTCGCGGTAGAGGAATTTGCTGGTGTCGGTCAGGTCGAGTTCTTCCTGTTCTGCTTCTTTGCGGCTGACCGGGAAAGACAGGTGCCAGTCGTCGCCGTTGCGGACCGCTTCGATGAAATCTTCGGTAATGAGCAGAGACAGGTTGAATTGACGCAAGCGGCCATCTTCGCGCTTGGCTTGAATGAACTCGATGACGTCAGGGTGGTGAACGTCAAAGGTCGCCATTTGAGCACCGCGACGCCCGCCCGCGGAAGAGACGGTAAAGCACATGCGGTCAAAGATATCCATGAACGACAGCGGGCCAGAAGTTGTTGCACCTGCGCCAGCCACGTAGGCACCACGGGGACGCAAAGTTGAAAACTCATAACCAATACCACAGCCGGCCTTGAGGGTTAGGCCTGCTTCGTGGTTTTTCTCCAGAATGTCATTCATGGAGTCCTGGATGTTGCCGGAAACGGTGCAGTTAATGGTGGAAGTTGCCGGTTTGTGCGCTTCGGCTCCAGCATTTGATGTGATCCGGCCAGCGGGAATTGCGCCATTCTGCAAGGCCCACAGGAATTCTTTCATGTACTTGTCGCGTACATTCTTCTTTTCGACTTCAGCAAGGGCTTTTGCGACCCGCTCGTAGGTTGCATCAATGTCTTTGTCTACGGACTCGCCCGTCTTGGTTTTCAGCTGATATTTGCTGGCCCAGATGTCGAGCGAAGCTTCCTGCATGGGAATCGTTGTGATCACTGCCTGTGCCTTAGCGTTCATTGCCACCCTCTGCTTTTTAAAAAACTGTCTTCTCGTCTTTAACCCTATATATGGGTTAATTTTCGATGAGTATAACAGGATATAGTGTTTTGTGAATAAGAGAGATCCTATGAGTTGAGAGGGGCACGCAAAGAAAATCAATGAAAGAAGACTTGAAAGTTCGCAATCCCGTGTGGGACATGAGCTTATGGCTGACTCGGGAAAATCAGTCTGAATTCTCAGGCTTTCAGCGCTGACTTTTTGCTGAACAACTTGGAGGTTTTGTGACCATTGCCCGTATCTGTTTGCCAGGTATCGATAAAGCGGGGGGGGGGGAGGGCTACTGACGGGTGCGACCGCAAAACGCGAGTAGAACTTATTAGATGATCTTGCGATGACCAACACCCGACTGCGCGTTTGTGGGTATTGATTGGTGGTGCAGTAAATAAAAACGGGAGCTGAGCTCCCGTTTTTATTTAACCAAGCAGCAAGCTGTCGTCATCCACGGAAATTCCTCGCTGTTTTTCGAACAGTTCGAGGAGATCCTTCACTTCCAAACCTTCACGTTCCTTGCCGCCAATATCAAAAACGACCTGACCTTGGTGGAGCATCACGGTGCGTGTGCCGACTTCCAGAGCCTGTTTCATGCTATGGGTAACCATCAACGCCGTCAGCTTTTGCTCTTCGATGATCTGGGTGGTGAGCTCAAGTACGAAGGCAGCCGTTTTAGGGTCCAGCGCTGCGGTGTGCTCATCCAGCAAAAGGATAGAAGAGGGCGTCAAGCTCGCCATCAGCAAACTGACGGCCTGACGTTGGCCGCCGGACAGAAGTCCCATCTTGTCGCCAAGACGGTTTTCCAGACCCAGTTTCAAGGTCGACAGGCTTTCCCGGAATTGTTCAAGGTACTGTCGTTTAACAGCACTGGTCAGACCCCGACTTTGGCCGCGTTTGATGGCAAGCGCCAGGTTTTCCTCAATGCTGAGGCCTTCGCAGGTACCTGCTAAAGGGTCTTGGAACACTCGTGCCACGCGACCCGCCCGTTTGTGAGTGGGGAGTCGTGTGACATCAAGATTGTCGACGACGATTTTACCACTATCGACCAAAACTTCGCCGGACAGGGCGTTCAGGAAGGTCGATTTGCCGGCGCCATTGCTGCCAATTACGGTTACGAATTCACCCTGATTGACCGTCAGGCTCATGCCACGCAAGGCAGGGTTCTCCAAAGGCGTTCCCTTGCCAAAGGTGAGCTTAAGATCGGTTGCGCTGATCATAGGGCCTCCTCAGGCTTTCTTGCGGCTAAAGCGGTTTGTAAGGTTGGTACGTACACCCGGCAAAACAATCGCCAAGGTTACCAGAACCGCTGTAATCAGGTTGAGATCTTGTGCCTGAAGCCCGAGAACATCAGCATTCAGCGCGAAGGCAATGGCCAGTCGGTAAATAATGGCACCAATCACGCAAGCAATCAGTGCGCGCATAACCGTTGAAGGGGTAATGACCGCTTCGCCGCCAATGAGCGAGGCCAGGCCGATAACGATGACGCCGACCCCCATGGTTACGTCTGCAGCGCCTTGGCTTTGAGCGAAGAGCGCGCCGGCAAGGCCGACCAGACCGTTTGAGAGCGCTACACCAAAAATGATCATGCCACCTGTGGCGATACCTTGCGCGCGAGCCATTCGCGCATTGGCGCCGGTCGCCCGCATCGCAAGGCCGGTTTCAGACTTCATGAATCGCCATAAAAGTATCAGGGATACCACCGCGACAATCGCGAAAAGCACAACCGATACCTGGTGATACTCCAGAAACTCAAGGTTGTACCAGGGGGTTAGTACCGTTTCCTCGGTTAACAACGCGAGATTAGGGCGCCCCATGATGCGCAGATTAACGGAGTAAAGCGCGATCATGGTCAGGATGGACGCCAGCAGGTTCAGAATGTTGAGTTTTACATTCAAAATGGCGGTAACTGCACCGGCTGCCATGCCTGCGAGGACGGCCATGCCGGTAGCAAGCCATGGATTCCAGCCTGAGATAATGAGAACGGCTGCTACCGCAGCGCCTAAAGGGAAGCTGCCGTCGACCGTTAGATCTGGAAAATCCAGAACGCGGAAAGAAATATAGATACCAAAAGCAACCAGACCATAAATGAGCCCGGTTTCAAGAGCACCGTAGAATGCGATTTCGCTTAGCATGGGTAATGGTTCACCGTGAAAGAAAACGGGCGGGCCCTTGTGAGGCTCGCCCGTATTGGTCAGGCATTATTTGTCGCTGTTGACGACTTCTTTGGCGTCTTTGATTAGATCTTCAGACAAGGTGATCCCCATACGCTCTCCGGCGGCAGGGTTCACGAACAGATCCAGTTCTTCCATGGTTTCGACCGGCATGGTGGCCGTGTCAGCACCTTCCAGGATTCGAACGACCATCGCACCGGTTTGGCGGCCGTGCTTGTAGTAGTCGAAGCCCAGCGCAGCAACCGCGCCGCGAGCAACCGTGGCGGTGTCAGCTGCAAATACCGGGATCTTGGAGCGCTCACCTACGGAAACGACCGCTTCGGCCGCGCTGATCACGGTGTTGTCTGTGGTCAGGTAGATGGCATCAGCCTTACCAACCAGAGAACGGGCAGCGCCGAGGACTTCGGAGGTCTTGGTGGCTGCACCTTTAACCAGTTCCAAGCCGCGAGCCGCGAGACGCTCTTCAAGCAGTTCGATCAAAGCGACAGCATTGGCTTCGCCTGGATTGTAAACCGTGCCGATGCGCTTGGCTTCGGGCAGAACACGTTGCAGCAGGTCAATGTGCTTTTCGATTGGGAGCATATCGCTGACGCCAGTGATGTTGGCGCCCGGTTCTTCCCAGCTTTTAACCAGTTTGGCCGCAACTGGATCGGTAACCGCTGAAAATACCACGGGAATTTTGCGTGCAGCCGCAGCGACGGTTTGCGCGGAAGGTGTTGCAATGGCAACGATCACATCGGGACTTTCGCCAACAAACTTACGGGCGATCTGAGTCGCAATAGCGGAGTTGCCCTGAGCACTTTCATGCATTAGGCGCAAATTTTCGCCGTCAATGTATCCGTGCTCTGCCAGTTCGTCTTTCACGCCTTGGTGAGCAGCGTCGAGCGCGGGATGCTCAACAATCTGTGTGATGGCTACAACACGGGTGTCGTCAGCCTGTACCAAGCTTGCAGCAGCCAGCAGCGAAGCTCCGAGCAGGGTGCGCAGGGTCTTTTTGGCCATATGCCCATCTCCGGTTTTTGGGGTTGTTTTCCCTTGTGTGCAGGGACGAAAACTCAAAGTTGGCCAGTTTAACACAGGCGTATGGCATTGAGGGTAGTGACTATCGACAGTTTTGGGGGTTAAAGTGTTACTACGTTGATGAAATCAAAGTGTTTGTAATGACAACATTTGAATATACACTCATGTGTTGCAATGCTCGACTAAAGTCTAATAATACGTAAGTCATCTAACTATAAAGACAATACAGGAAGATCCATGGACTCCACCCAAAAACTCCCGCTCGATATGGTCTACCACTGGGAGGCCACAAACGCTGACGCACTGTATATGACCCAGCCAATTGGTAATGGCAAGGTTGTTGAATATACTTGGGGGCGCGCGATCGATGAAGCTCGCCGGATGGCGGCGTACCTGAAATCTCTCAATCTTCCGGAAAAAAGCCGCATCGGCCTTATTTCCAAGAACTGCGCCCACTGGGTGATGACGGATTGGGCCATTTGGTTGGCCGGCCACGTTTCAGTGCCCCTTTACCCGACCTTGAATGCCGACACCGTCAATTACATTCTTGGCCACGCGGAGTGTGATGTTCTGTTCGTGGGCAAGCTGGACGATTGGGACATGATGAAGCCTGGGGTGCCGGATTCCGTTCGCTGTATTTCTTTCCCGTCGAGCCCGCCTAACGATTTCGAAACCTGGGACGATATCGTGGCGAAGTATCCGCCGCTGGAAGGCAAGCCTCAGCGCGAAGCCGGCGAACTGGCGACTATCGTATACACCTCCGGCAGCACAGGGCGCCCGAAAGGTGTCATGCTGAGTTTTGGTAATATGGCATTTTCTGCTGTTGGTGGTACCCAGACGTTGGGTGTGGGGCAAGATGAGCGTATGTTGTCATACTTGCCTTTGGCACACGTTTTCGAGCGTACGTTTGTAGAACTGGGCTCGCTGTATGCCGGCTTTGAACTGTATTTTGCCGAATCGCTGGATACCTTCGTGGCTGACCTTCAACGTGCCGAACCGACTCTGTTCTTGTCAGTGCCGCGCCTGTGGGTGAAGTTCCAGCATGGTGTACTGCAGAAGCTGCCCAAGAAAAAGCTGGAGCGTCTGCTTAAGGTTCCGCTGTTGAACAAGGTGATCAAGAAGAAGGTGCTCAAAGGTCTTGGTTTGAGCAAAGTGAAGCTGGCGGGTTCTGGCTCTGCGCCATTGTCTCACGATGTACTGGACTGGTACCGCAACCTTGGGTTGGAGCTTCTTGAAGGTTACGGCATGTCTGAAAACTTTGCCTATTCCCACATGAACAAGCCGGGCCGTACTCGTACCGGCTATGTTGGTGAGGCATTGCCGAGTGTTGAAACCAAAATCAGCGAAATTGGCGAGATTCTGGTGAAAAGCCCGGCGACGATGATGGGCTATTACAAAGATGAAGAGAAGACGGCAGAAGCCTTTACTGAAGACGGTTTTCTCCGGACCGGCGATAAAGGTGAAATTGATGAGATGGGTCGCCTGAAACTGACCGGTCGAATCAAAGAGATCTTCAAGACCAGCAAAGGTAAGTACATTGCGCCGGCACCGATCGAAAACAGCTTGATGTCACACGACGCGATCGAGATGGTTTGTGTTTCTGGTGCGAATCAGACTCAACCGCACGCTCTGGTGGTGCTGTCTGAAGAAATTCGTCCTAAATCTGCCGATGCGGCTTTCCGCGCTGATATTGAAGAAAGCTTCAAGAAGCTGATTGACGACGTTAACAAAACAGTCGATCCCCACGAACAGCTGGCATTTATTACCGTTGTGAGTGATGAGTGGTCGATCGAGAACAGCTTCCTGACCCCGACGCTGAAGCTTAAGCGTAATGTGGTTGAAGATGCCTATGAAGCGAAGGTTGATGCCTGGTACGCTCAGAAGCAGAAGGTGATTTGGCAATAACTCTGTTGCTGACAGCTTAAACAAAAAGGGCCCGACAATGTCGGGCCCTTTTTGTTTCTACCGAGTGTAAATCAACTCATGGCGCGAGAGCTGGCAATTGAGCGGCTCATTAGAATAATCGGGATGATACCGGCCAACACAATGATCAGGGCAGGCAAGGCACTGTGGTACAGCTGCTCATCGGAGGCAAATTGGTAGACGTAGGTTGCCAGAGTCTCGTAGTTGAAGGGTCTTAGAATCAGGGTCGCGGGGAGTTCCTTCATGCAGTCGACAAAGACCACGAGCGCTGCCGTCAAGAGTGTTCCTCGTAGCATGGGAAGGTGAACGTTGAGAAGCGTTTTGCCAGGGCTGTGGCCCAGAGATCGTGACGCCATGTCCATGCTGGGGGTGATTTTCTGCAGTGCACTTTCTACGCTGCCTGCCGAGACGGCCAGGAAACGAACGGTGTAAGCGAACACCAGGGCGAAGGCCGAGCCGCTTAACAGGAGGCCTGTGCTGATACCGAAATAATCCCGTATCAGTGAATCAAACCAGTTATCAAAACCGGCGAGCGGAACGATAACTCCGACCGCCAGAACGGCGCCGGGCATGGCGTAACCGAGACTGGACAGGCGCATCAGTACTTTCATGCCTTTGGTGTTATGAAGGCGTCGACTGTATGCGAGGGTCACACCGATGACCAGAGTGGTCAAGGCGGCGGTGCCGGAAAGAAACAGACTGTTCATCGTGTTGTGAACGAAATCTGGATTCCAGCTTACATCGAAGTATTCCCATGCGTAGTACCCAAGGGTGGCGCCGGGAATCAGGAAGCCGAAAAGTAGTGGGATGGTGCAGACAGCCACACAGATCAGCTGGCGCGGAAAGGACATACTAAAGCGACGAATCGGTTCTCGGTTATCGCGGGCGGCAAACTGCTGTTGGCGCCGGCGGGAATAGCGTTCCAGTGTCACCAGAATAACCACGAAAATAAGCATGGTGGTGGCTATCTGTGCGGCACCGCCGAGATTCCCAAGATTCATCCAGGTATCAAACAGGCCTCGGGTGAGGGTTTGTACCGCAAAAAAATCAACGGTGCCAAAATCGTTCAGTGTTTCCATTAACACCAGCGATAGGCCAACGGCGATGGCGGGGCGGGCAATGGGCAAGACAACTTTGAAAAATGTACTCAAAGCCGAGTGGCCGAGACTTCGGCTAACGGCAAACAGCGAAGGCGACTGCTCGAGAAACGCGGCTCGACCCAATAGATACACGTAGGGGTAGAGAACCAGGCCAATCATCAGCGTGGCGCCTTCGAGACTTCGGATTTCAGGGAACCAATACTCGCTGGCATTTTGCCAGCCAAACCACTCTCGCAGTGCTTTCTGCACCGGACCGGCATAGTCCAGCAGACTGGTATACACGTAGGCGATAACGTAGGCGGGTACGGCAAAGGGAAGCAATAGCGCCCATTCAAAAAACTTCCTGCCGGGAAAATCACACATGGTCACAGCCCAGGCAGTCGATAGGCCGATAACCAAAGTAAGTGCGCCTACGCCGACCATGAGTTGAACGGTGGTGACGAGGTAGCGGGGCAGAGTGGTGCTTATCAAATGCGGCCAGATATTTTCTTCAGGGAATAAGGCAAGAAAAACAACGGCAAGAACAGGCAACGCGACAATGGCGGTAGTGATGATGGCGCTAACGAGCCATCTTTTCGAGGTGCGTTTTGCCAGTAGGGGTTGTGAAAGCCCGGGGTCGGCACTGCTAACAACCTCAGTCATGGCGTTCCTGTATTTGATAGTGGTGATGAGAAGTGTTGCGATTTTAGATACTGAGCCAGCTCCCTGCAATGACTCGAGTCATCTTGTTGTTCGTCAATAACGAAAAAAGGGCGCATTAATCATGCACCCTTTTTATCTCTCGTGAATGAACAGTGCTGCTTAGCTGTCGTAATCCACTCGATCGACCAACTTCACTGCTGCATTACGATTCTCTGCAATTTCCTGCAGAGACAGGTCGTCAGGGTGGATCTCGCCCCATTCTGCAACCAGGCCGGATGGCTTAACTTCCGGGTTGGCAGGGTATTCGGTATTGGCTTCTGCATAGATGCGCTGAGCTTCCGGTGAGGACAAGAACTCCATCAGTTTGATGGCGTTGTCTTTGTTCGGTGCGCTCTTGGTCAGAGAAATGCCGCTGATGTTAACGTGAGTGCCGCGGCCTTCTGCGTTCGGGAAGACCAGGTTCACTTGCTCGGCGACAGGGCGCTGGTTTTCATCTTTCAGCATGTTGCCGTAGTAGTAGCTGTTGCCAATGGAGATGTCGCACTCACCTTCTGCGATGGCTTTAATTTGATCGCGGTCGCCGCCTTGAGGTTTGCGGGCGAGATTGTTTTTAACGCCTTTCAACCAAGCTTCCGTTTCAGCTTCGCCGTGGTGGGCAATCATCGAGGAGATCAGGGCAATGTTGTACGGGTGCTTGCCGCTGCGGGTACAAATGCGATCTTCCCATTTTTCATCGGCCAGTTCTTCGTAAGTCGTGATCTCGCCTTCTTTTACACGGTCTTTAGAGGCAAAAATCAGGCGTCCACGGGTGGTGAGCGCGTACCATTTACCTTCAGGGTGGTGCAGGTGTTCAGGGATGTTATGGGACAGTGTTTCTGATTTAACGCCCGCTACCAGATCTCTTTCGACCAGTTCGTTGATGCGGGAGATGTCGACTGTCATGACAACGTCAGCCGGGCTGTTACGGCCTTCACGTTCAAGGCGCTCTGCAAGGCCTTGTTTGGCAAATACGACGTTGGCTTCAATGCCGGTTTCTTTGGTGAACGCGTTCAGCAAAGGTTCGAGCAGGTATGCTTGGCGATAGGAGTAGATGTTGACTTCGCCATCGGCTGAGGCGCTGAGCGGCATGGCGGCGAGTGCCATAGCGGCGGTTGCGACTAGTTTCATACGCATAGGTGCTTTCCTTTGGTTTTGATGCAAGTGAATGCGTTTCTGTAATTGGGTATCAACAGCATTTCAGAACGACAACAATTCTCATTCATGGTGGGCGCTGAGTCAATAACTCTCTTGGCATATTCTTATAAAAATGGTGCTATGCTTCTTAACGTCATAAAAAGACGTAACTTCTTAGGAAATCCTCGAATGTCGACAAGTGATCGCAGGGAGCACAGTCGCACAGCGATGAGTGCAAAGGTAAAGGTCATCCACGAAGAATTGGGCGAGTATGTTTTTCCTACGCGTGATATTTCTGATGGCGGCATATTCATTGCACTCGAAGGTGCGTCGTTTGCGCCGACGCTGGGTGATCGAGTGATTGTTCAGGTTCAGGGCTTGCCGGTACCTGCGCCAATATTAGATATGGTGGTGGTCCGGAAGACGGACGAGGGATACGGACTTCAATTTGCCTCTGAAACTGAATAGGTTATACGCCTGCTAAACATGCTAGTGATGGATTAATGCGCATAGGAAGGCCTGCTTTCATGATTTCGTTTGATGCTTTTCGTATAAAAAACCTTGTTATCGGTTTGACCTTCCTGCTGCTTCAAGGGTGTGCCAGTTATTACACCCATTACGCCATGTTTCCCGGGGAGAACTCATCGGGCGAATCACGCCAGATAAGGGTGTCCTGGCAAACAGCAGACTATCCGGGGTGGTGGTTTATCCGCGACCAATCTACTGCTATGAAAGTAGAAACCCAGTGTAGTGATCGGGTGTGGCGTCTCGCGGATGACAGTCATGAGCAAGCTGGTATCTGTGCGAAAGGCGTGAGAGGTTGTGGTGACCCAGCACTGGATGTGAGTGCGTTTAGCGGCGACTCGGCCGGTGATGTTGCGTGCATGAAAATAGTAGGGCCCGAGCCTGTGGAACGCATTGCGGATATTGAGGCCAGGTTCCTGTTATCAGTGGCTTGTCGGCCCTCGGCGACAGACGTATCTAAAGGCGATGAAGTGGTGAACGTGGATTATCTTCGCGCTTCAACAGTCGCCTATACGGTGTATTCCCGCAAGGTGCCTCGAGGCACGCTGAACGCCCGGTTACCGGCGTTTGATGAATCTGTGTGTAAAGCGGATTGATTCTTCGCTAGTGTCTGCGTAACTGGGTTCTCATCAAAACATTTTGTTGCGAATCGATGATCAGCGTTACTGTTTGCGTCGTTTTCGTGACCGTTCTCTACAAAATCGTAACGGCAGCTAGGCACAGGCGTGCCACACTTAGTACTCTCAGGTATTTGTAGCTTAGGGGATAATGGTGGGCGTTCAGCAACGGAAACTAGCGGTTCATGATCTTGAGGTTGGCATGTTTGTGGCCGATCTGGATCGCCCGTGGCACCAAACTCCTTTCCCTGTTCAGGGTTTTTACATTCGTTCGCAAAACGACGTGCGAGCTCTCGTTTCTCACTGTAAATGGGTCATGGTTGATGAGCCGGAAACCCGAGGTTCTGTCGGTGTTGAATCCGGGAGTGTTTTGGGCTTTCGGGCACGCTCAAAATCAAGGGCTAACGGTCGTAAAAAGTTAGAGCTTCCGCCACTGAGTATTCGTGAGCCGGTGAACCATCAGGTGGTCACCACGTTAAAGAAAGAACTAAGAATCTCTAAAAAGATTCTGGGTGATGCCGAAGTTGCACTCGACAGAATGTTTGACGCTGTTCGTTCGAGAGGAGAGCTGGATGGCCGTCTGATCGCCGACGTTACGAAAAAAATGGTGAAGAGCGTCTGCAGGCAGCCAAACGCAATGTTGTGGCTGAGCCGAACCTGGCAATACGATGACTTCGTCTATCGCCATGCATTGAATACATCGGTCTGGGCGTTGGTGCTGGGACGCCAGCTAGGGCTGAATGAAGGCCTTTTGAATCATTTGGGTACCGGTTGTTTGCTATCTCAAGTAGGCAAGACTGCGCTGCCCGTAGAGATCGTTGAGCAGGAACAGCGGTTGTCTGCCGAGGATTACGAGATTTTCCGGACCTATGTGCAACGAGGTGTTGAAATTCTGAAGCCTTCAGGCATTTCCAAGGCCGTGCTCAGTGTAGTCCAAGGGCATAGGGAGCGTCACAATAGTTCGGGTTTCCCGGCCGGAGTGGGCGGAGAAAAGATTCCGCTGTTAGCAAAAGTGGCAGGCATTGCCGAATTTTTCGAATCGTTGATTGCGCCCCGTAACGGACAAGAGCCCATGACGCCGGCCAAAGCCGTAGGCTTCCTCTATGAAATGCGCGACTTCGAGTTTCAGAAGGATTTGGTCGAGGCGTTTATTCAGGCCATAGGAGTGTACCCCGCTGGAACTTTGGTCGAGCTATCGGATGGATGTCGCGGTGTGGTGGTTTCACACAGTCCGGAACGTCGGTTATGGCCAAGTGTTATGGTCATGCAGGCCTCTGACGGAAGCCCGCTCAAAAGTGGAAAGGTGGTTGATCTGGCTCGGTATAACGAGTCTAAAGCGCAAGGTGAAGCGCTAGCGGTGCGTGAGTGCTTGCCGCACGGCACGGACGGGCTTGAGCTGACGGGCTGGGGAGCGACCAATGAGTATCGCTGGCCGCTCGGTAAGCTGTTTAATCGTTGATTAGAACCCGCAGCGACTTCCGAACCCAGCGGTAATCGTTTTCTGGTTTGAAATTTATAAGGATTTCAGACTCTCCACCGGCGTCCCCGCCGACAAAATATTCGACTTCTGCCTCGTCCCAGCTCCATGAATGCACCGCGACATCCTGTGGCCGGGTGCTGATAGCTTCTACTCCGTGCTTGGTGATGGCGATATTGCCATCCACTTTCTTAATCGAAATCGTTTTTAAAGCGGTGTCGCTCGGTGGGTGTGATGCAATATGATTCGAGAGATAGTATTGCCGGCCAATGGCATTGGTGATGCCTGAAAGTTCAGCTGTCAGGTATTCTTCGGCGCTTTGCTTGTCGATGTCTTCGATGCTTCGAACGGATTGCAGAATGCGTTCACGTAATGACTTGAGATCCTGCTTGTAGCGGGTATTCGGGTCGATGTCGCTGGCATTTTCGGGGCGTTCCGGCGCACTCTCGATGTCTGCGAGAGTGGGGGGCTGGTCACACAGCTGGTCGCCCTCTTCGTGGAAACAGATGGTGGCCAGTAGTTGGTTTGCTGTGGATTCGGGTGCTTCAAAATTACTGGACGGCACGCTGAAATCTACACCAGAGGGGAGGTCAGAATCGTCGAGGGCTGCGTTTAACTGATCAATCACTCGAGGGCGAATATCGATGCCTTCGTTGTCCTGAATGGTCTCTGTCCAATTCAGTGCCATCAGGAATCGGGTGCGGTTGATCAGCTCTTGGTTATTGAAAAGCGAGGATTCCGTGAGAGCGTGGTCTTTAAGGGATTGGCTATCAACTTTTGCCGTCTTTAAGGCTTCACGGAGTTCCGGTTGAAAATCAAGAAAGCTGACAAACTCATTTGCCGGTACATTCTCCGCGACCGGCAAGGTACCAACGTTTAACGTTAAGGTTTCGCCGGGGTAGTAACGAAACGTGCCTTGCGCGTCGGTGGTACCTGTCTGGCTGGCTGTTGTATAGGTGAGCCCGCTTATCCCGCGGTTATGGATTTGCCCCGTGTTGGTGTCATCGGAACCTGAGCTCCCTCCGTCAGAGCATGCAGACAGTGCGAGGGCAGTGGCGAGTGACAGTAGTAAACGGCGCAGATGAACGAGTTCCATGGTGTGTCGTACAATCCCTTCGCGATCACCTGATGTGCCAGAGGCAGTTCCAGGCTTTGTAAGTTGTTGTAACGGCATTATAAGGAGGGCGGTTCGTGTATATCGGGAAACCTGTCGCAGTTTGGATCTTTCGTGTACAGCTGATGAATATCGTGCACTGCCTTGAATTTTGACGAATTGCCTCAATCCATAGCGCACTACATATTTTCCGTTCACGCGGTGCATTTATTTAACAGCGGTTCCACTTATGACCTATGCATTGGAAATCGAAGGACTTGAGAAACGCTACGGAGACGGCTTCTACGCTCTGAAAGGGATTGACCTTCAGGTCGCTAAGGGCGATTTTTTTGCCTTATTGGGGCCTAACGGGGCCGGTAAGTCGACCACGTTAGGGATTGTGTCCTCTCTGGTGAATAAGTCCGGAGGCGTGGTCCGGGTATTCGGGAAGAATATCGACACTGAGCTTTCTGATGCCAAACTTAATCTTGGTGTGGTGCCTCAAGAATTCAATTTCAATCAGTTTGAGAAAGTGTTTGATATCGTCACTACTCAGGCTGGCTACTATGGCATTCCGTTGAAGAAAGCGAGAGTCTCCACTGAAAAATACCTGAAAAAGCTGGGGTTATGGGACAAACGCAACACACCGGCGCGGATGTTGTCGGGGGGGATGAAGCGGCGCCTTATGATTGCGCGGGCTTTGGTGCATGAACCCCAATTGTTGATACTGGATGAACCGACCGCCGGCGTTGATATCGAATTGCGCCGCTCTATGTGGCAGTTTCTTGAAGACATTAACCGGCAAGGCACCACCATTATCCTCACCACTCATTATCTGGAAGAGGCCGAGGCTCTGTGTCGGAATATTGCGATCATTGATCATGGCGAAATTATCCGCCACACCAGCAAGCGGGAGCTGCTCCAGCAATTGAGTGTTGAAGCCTTTATTCTGGATACCGAGCAAGCCTTGGATGGTGCGCCGGAGTTGGAAGGTTTCAAGTGTCTGATCAATGACGACGGCGCCTTGGAAGTCGAGGTCGCGAAAGGGCAGGGGTTAAATGCTCTGTTCAAGGAATTGGAAAGTAAAAACATTAAGGTCAGCAGTATGCGCACTAAGGCAAACCGCCTGGAGGAATTGTTTGTGCGGATGGTTGAGCAGAACGCCACTGAAACCCAAAAAGCGAAGGAGGGTTCGGTATGACGCCTATCGCTCTTTGGACGGCATTTCAGACCATTGTTCTGCGTGAAATTCGTCGGTTTACTCGGATCTGGCCCCAGACGCTGCTGCCGCCAGCGGTCACCATGACCCTCTATTTCATTATCTTCGGGAATTTGATCGGGTCTCGCATTGGCGATATGGGTGGCTTTGACTACATGCAGTTCATTGTACCGGGTCTGATCATGATGTCGGTGATCACGAGCTCCTATGCCAACGTGGTGTCATCGTTCTTCTCCATGAAGTTTCAGCGAAGTATTGAAGAATTGCTCGTGTCGCCGGTACCCAATTGGACCATTCTGGCCGGATATGTGGTCGGAGGAATGTCCAGAGGGCTGATTATCGGATTGATCGTTACCTTGTTGTCACTGGCGTTCACGCAGCTTGCGATCCATAACCTTCCTATGGTGATCATTACGGTGTTCCTCACGTCGGCGCTGTTCTCGCTCGGTGGCTTTATTAATGCCATGTTAGCGACCAAGTTCGATGACATCTCCATAGTGCCTACGTTTGTGCTGACGCCGCTCACCTATCTCGGCGGGGTGTTTTACAGCATCGATTTGCTGCCTGCATTATGGCAAAACGTGTCGTTGGCCAATCCGATTCTGTATATGGTCAATGGCTTCCGCTTCGGCATACTGGGTGTTTCGGATGTTAATCCGTTCGTTTCGCTTGGTATGATTCTGGTGTTTATTGTTCTGCTTACAGCCATTGCTCTGCGCATGCTGGCGCGCGGCAAAGGCATTCGACATTAACTGGGTTCCGGTACGATTTATGGCACTTGATAATGCTCCGCTGGGTAAATCCAGCGATTACCCGGATCAGTACGATCCTTCGTTGTTGTTTCCGGTGGCCCGAGAAGAAAACCGTCGACGTATTGGTCTTGAGGATGGACGTTGGCCCTGGTTCGGGGAAGATATGTGGCAGGCTTGGGAGTTGTCCTGGCTGCGCCCCGGTGGTGTGCCGGTGGTTGCTTGGGCTGAGATTCGGTTTCCCGCCGCATCGCCTTCGATTGTTGAGAGTAAATCATTAAAATTGTATCTCAATTCGCTGAATCAGCACGTTTTTTCCTCCGAAGGTCAAGTTGCTGAGACGATCACTCGGGATTTGTCCAAGGTGTGTGGTGGTGCCGTTCATGTGCGCATGCAGAGTGTGGATGTCTCCTCGGCAGCGGTTGGTCGGCCAGAAGAGTACGAGTTGATCGATGACGAGACGGTGGAGGATGTGGTGTATGAATACGCTCCGGACTCCCTGTCAGCAGAAGGGCCGGAGGTAACGGAGGGGCTGTGTTCCCACTTATTGAAGAGTAATTGTCCGGTCACCGGTCAGCCAGATTGGGCTACGATTTTCATTCGATACACGGGCCCGGCAGTCAAGCGGGCCGGACTGCTTCGCTACATTGTCAGTTTTCGCCAGAAGCAAGATTTCCATGAGCACTGTGTCGAAACGGTGTTTACGGATTTGATGCAGCGTTGTCAGCCAACGGAGCTGATGGTTTGTGCGCGTTACACTCGCCGGGGCGGATTGGATATTAACCCTTGGCGAAGCACCAGCCCTCAAGAAGGGTTGGGGCCGAGGTTGGTTCGGCAGTAGCGGGGGTTACTCTGTATCGTCTTCTTGGCGAAGACGATCAGCAGCGTCTTCGAGCGCTGTGAGTATGGCGGTGCGCTCACGCTCGGTGATCTTGTCCGAATCCAGGTACATGGCAAAGCCGCTATGTTCGTGTTCAAGGAAGCTGCGGTTTGGCCCCATGTCTCGACGGAAGTCGACCACTTCGTAGATCGGTACTGGCTTGCCGAAACCTTTAACGGTGATTTCGCCTTTGTCGCGACACATGATGCGGTCTTTGATCAACGAGAAGGTCTCGTAGGAAATCAGAATCTCGCCAGCCTCGGCCAGTGACTCCAGCCGGCTGGCCAGATTCACTTCCTTGCCGATAATGGTGTAGTCCATGCGGTTCTCTGCGCCGAAGTTACCGACAGTGGTGTAGCCGGTGCTGATGCCCATGCGGATTTCCAGAGGGGTTTTAATGCCTTGGCTGCGCCACTTTTGCCGCATGATTTTCATGTGTTTACGCATGTCGATCGCCATCGACACGCACGCAAACGCGTCCTCGCGCTGGCCGCGGCTGGTCGGGTCGCCAAAGAACACCATGATGGAATCACCAACGAATTTATCAATGGTGCCGCCGTAGCGCAGAGCCACTTGAGACATTTCGTTGAAGTAGTGGTTCAGCAGCTCGGTAAGGGCTTCAGGTTCCATCTCTTCAGACAGCTCTGTGAAGCCTTTAATGTCAGAAAAGAATACCGCCAGCTTTTTGCGCTGGGTCTCCAGCCGGACATCTCGTTCACCGGTAAAAATAGATTGCCAAACCTGCGGCGAGAGGTATTTTGACAATTTGTGAGAGAGTGCGATGGATTGCTCTCGCTGGTTCTGGATTTGTGATTTCGCGTAGAGCAACGCTCTTGCCTGCACATGCGAGTAATAGGCCGTCACGCATATATACACACCGGTTGCTAACAACGCTATTACGCTGGTCAAAAGAGGGGCTTGCAGATTTTCAGCGGTGCCAAATGCCGCAATGCTTGCGGATAGAGAGGCGCCTGTTAGCGCTGTGCCAAAAAACCATTGACGAACGCCGCCAACAATCAAGCAGCTGAACATCAGCATGATAACGATCGCGGTGGCGGGTATGGCAATCAGCCCCATTGCCCCAATTAATGACCCGCCCAGTATGCAGTCCAGAAGTAACATTTTCTGGCGAATCCGAGAGGAGTTTTTCAAGAACGTGCGCCGAGTGATTAAATGGGCAAGATGGGGCCAAATCATGGCGATCGCCACTAACCACAGAAGCCAGTGCGCAAAAATATCCTGTAAAACACCAGTAACAATGACCACCGACGAGGACATGTAAGCCAGAATTCGGCCACTGTAATCTGGCATTGGAGGGATAACGACCGTGTTATCGTAAGGGTCGTTTGTTGCGGCTTTGCCGGAATTAGCTGAAACGTTGCGAAGCTCTGCCGGAGCACTCATCATCTTACTGGCGCACCCATACAGTCACGCTGAGCAGAAGCGTTTTGTTTTTCAGCGTTGTGATTTTGTTGAGTGTGGCTCATGGGGAGTGCCGAATGTTTTTTATTGGTAGTATCTGCGACTAAAGGTTAACAGTATTACGTATTAGCCACAATTAACCCATGTCAACAGAAACGATGATTTTGCACACACCTTTATGAATAGCGAGAGTATATGAGTTCTATTACCCAGTTTCTTATGGAGCGCTCTTCAGAACCGCGGCTGGAGGCTCCGGCTCCGCCCCGAGATGTGGTTGATCTGGCGCTTCAGTGTGCTGCCCGTGCGCCAGACCATGCGCTGCTGCGACCATGGCGCTATCTCGTGATTGAAGGGGGAGCTTTGGTGGCTCTTGGGAATCTGTTCGCGCAATCTTGCGCTGCGGACGCCACCGAAAAGGCGCGTGAGAATGCCCGCAACGCACCACTCCGGGCGCCGATGGTCATCGTGGGTATTGCTTCACCTAAACACCATGAAAAGGTGCCGGACGTAGAGCAGGTTATGTCTGCGGCGTCGGGTATGTCTTTCCTGTCACTGGCGTTATCTGAAGCTGGCTATGGGGTCATGTGGCGGTCAGGCTCGTTTGCCTACGACCGTGCCGTGCTTGAAGGTCTGGGGTTGGCTGAAGGGGAGACGATTACAGGGTTTCTGTATACCGGCACTGTGTCTTCTGAGAAGCCTCCGGTTCCGCGCCCATCATGCACGGATTATGTTGAGGAATGGATCGGGCCGAAGCAAACTCGGCCTTGGCGCGTCTGATCATAGGGTGGCAAGGTGGGGAAACAGCTTGCCGCCTTTCCTCTGTTTTCTCCAAATTGCCGACCGGAACTGACGTCAACACTTCCTTCTATCCCCTTCAAAGCCTGCGCCCTGCAGGTTTTGTTGTTTTTGGCATCCTGCTTGCTTTAACCCTTTCAGAACGCAAAACCGGCAAACACTGAGTTAACAGAAAGCCGGAGCAGATTTCCGGAGGCAGTCATGGCAATTTCATTCGATAGCGCACTAGGTATTCATGAACAGGCCCTTCAAGGTCGAGTCAAACGTGCAGAAGTGTTGGCTAACAATTTGGCGAATGCCGATACCCCAGGCTACAAAGCGCGAGATGTCGACTTCCAGGCCATGATGCAGCAAGCGCAGAATGAAATGAGCGGTGTTCAGGTGGTCACGACTCACAGTGCGCACCTAGACACTTCAGGTACAGGTGGTGGCGAGGGTGAGTTGTTGTACCGAACGCCCCACCAGCCCTCCGTTGACGGGAATACCGTAGATGCGCAGCAGGAACAAAGCCGTTTCATGCGTAACGCGATGGACTACCAGGCCAGCTTTCAGTTTCTCAGTAGCAAATTTTCCGGTCTGACCAAAGCCCTGAAGGGCGAGTAAGCCGCAGCCATTTTTGATTGAAGGAGAGAGTCATGTCACTGGGTAACATTTTTGACATCGCGGGTTCAGGCATGAC
Source organism: Marinobacter sp. (assembly GCF_034669625.1). GTDB lineage: Bacteria > Pseudomonadota > Gammaproteobacteria > Pseudomonadales > Oleiphilaceae > Marinobacter. Next base: position 24,635 of record NZ_JAXMOY010000018.1, on the reverse strand, counting down.
CGCGCAGTCCCTGCGGCTGAATACCACCGCGTCGAACATCGCTAACGCGGAAACGGCCAGTTCAAGTACAGAGGAAACCTATCGCGCTCGCAAACCCGTATTCGCGGCGATCCAGCAATCCATGTTGAATCCTGACCAGCAAACATTTGGTGTCAGCCAGTCAGAAGGCTCGGGTGCCGGCGTTCGGGTAGAGGGAATTGTCGAAAGCGACGCAGAGCTTCAGATGCGATATGAGCCTAACCACCCAGCTGCGAATGAAGATGGCTACGTGTTCTATCCGAACGTCAACGTGGTTGAGGAAATGGCAGACATGATGTCGTCATCCCGAAGCTTTCAGATGAATGTGGATGTGATGAACACCGCAAAATCCATGATGCAGCGTATCTTGACGCTGGGTCAGCAGTAATAGGGCGAGGAGAGAGAGATGAGTGTAGTAAATTCAGCGTCCGTCGCCGATGTGTTGGGCCAGTATCAAGTTCAGCAAGACAGCAGTGCGCAGGGGGGCAGTGAGCTTGGCAAAGACGCCTTCATGGAGTTGATGCTGGCACAAATGAAAAACCAGAACCCGCTAGAGCCGCAAGACAACGGCGACTTTATCTCGCAGTTGGCGCAGTTCAGTTCCCTGGAAGAAATGCAGAATCTGACCGGCACGGTGGACGAGGTGGCAGGACAGTTCCGTTCAAGCCAGGCGTTGCAGGCATCGGCCATGGTAGGCAAGACCGTTCTGGCTCCGTCCAGTGTGGGTATTCTGGGGGCTGAGGGTGAGGTGACTGGCACCATAGAGGTTCCGGCTTCCACGGGCGGTTTGAGGTTGTCGGTTATGAATCAGTCGGGTGAGCTTGTGCGCCAGATCGATATGGGCAGCAGTGAGGCGGGTGTGGTCTCCTTCCGTTGGGATGGTGAAGACGGCAACGGCAATGCTTTGCCGTCTGGCCCTTATGAAATCATTGCGCAAGCTAGCTATCCCTCCGGTCCTGAGCAGCTGGGAACGATGGTGAGCGCGAATGTCGATAGCGTCTCTCTGGCTAACGGTGGATCTATCACGTTGAATCTCGCCGGCATGGGCTCGATCGCCCTGTCTGACGTCAAGCAAATTAACTGAACCGGTGTTGGACCAGGAGGTATAAGTCATGGCATTTAATACAGGATTAAGTGGTCTTCGGGCTGCATCGGTGGAACTGGACGTTACCGGCAACAACATCGCCAACGCCAGTACAGTCGGTTTTAAGAGCAGTACGGTGCAGTTTGGCGACTTGTATGCCAGCGGTTTTTTGAGCAGTGGTACAAACCCGGTTGGCGACGGTGTTCAGGTGCAGGATGTTAAGCAATCGTTCGGTCAGGGGAATATCAGTTTTACCGATAGCGGGCTGGATATGGCCATCAGTGGCGATGGCTTTTTTATTCTGAGCAATAACGGCGAAACTCGTTACTCCCGAGCCGGCCAGTTCGCAATCGATAACGAAGGTTTTGTGGTTAATAATCAGGGCATGAACGTTCAGGGTTATTTAGCCGACGAAGACGGCAATCTGTCTGGCGTCCGTGGGGGCCTGAGCATCGATACTGGAAATTTGGCGCCGCGCAGGACGACGAGCCTCGTAACGGATTTGAATTTGGATTCTAGAGAGACGGTGTTAGCAAGTACAGTGCGAAACTGGAATGATTTGACGCCTGCCGATTTTGAGAACCAAAGTTTTGCATTTCAATATTCAGATGGTTCGGCAGATTATCCTGTTGGTCCTTTTGCTGCTGGAGTTACTGCGTCAGAGGTTGCAGCGGAGTTAGCTGCAGCGCCCGGTGTATCGGCTTCTGCATCGACTTCTGCGAATCTCGGTAGCCCGGCGATTGCTGATTACGGGACATTTACACTTGAAGTGGTTGGGGATACTCCGCCAGGCCGGACAATTGATTTGTCTGGGGTCTCATCGCTCTCTGAGCTAGCGGTCAGAATTAATGACATCTCCGATAGTTCGATATCTGCTTCATATACAGGTGGCGAGCTCAGTATTCAGCATAGCTCGGGGGAGTCTCTCGAGGTGTCCTTCGATGGCGGTTCCACCGTCTATCCAGGGACGGTATTCGTGAATACAGATCGGACCGTGGCTGGGTTGGATTCCGCGCCGACGAGTGTTCAGGCCGCATTCAGTGTTACTGCCGATGTAATTAATGCCTTCAATCCAATAGACCAGCGCACCTATAACCACGCCACCTCTACAAAGATCTATGACAGCCTCGGTAACACCCACGAAATGACTCAGTTTTTCGTGAAAGAGCCATCTCCGGGTAACGGTGTGGGTCAAAGTCAGTGGTCGGTTTATATTGAGATCGATGGAGAGATGGTGGCGGGCACTGACCAGCAGCCATATACCGCACTGTTTAACCAGGACGGCCAGCTGGAGTCTATTAACGGCGACATTAACGGCGAAATTATCATCGCTGATTGGGTGCCGAAAGACCCGAATGGCGACCCGAATGGTGCCGATGGCCCGCCCGCGGACCCTTCGAGTGTCGTTAGCCCTATTCCTTTTCCGGCTAATAGCTCTGCCTTTGTTTTGGATCTTGGCAGCACGACCCAGTATGGCGAGACATTTGGCGTCAATAATCAGCAGCAGAACGGTTATACAACCGGGCGGCTTTCTGGGTTGGACGTGTCTGAGGAGGGGGTGATCTTTGCCCGCTATACCAACGGTCAATCCAAGGCGTTGGGGCAAGTGGCGCTGGCATCCTTCAATAATACGAATGGCCTGTCTCCGGTGGGGGATACCACTTGGGTTGAATCCTTTGAGTCTGGGCAGCCAGTGGTAGGTGCGCCAGATACCGGAACCCTTGGTTCGATCAAGGCAAGTTCTGTTGAAGAATCCAACGTCGATCTTTCGGCCGAGCTAGTGAACCTGATCATTGCCCAGCGCAACTATCAGGCGAACGCCAAGACCATTGAAACTTCTGATGCAGTCACCCAGACCATCATCAACCTCCGTTAATCCTTCCAAGTAAACATGGCATGACTCCTGCAGGAAGACTGGAAACAGTCAAAATTCCGGCAGGAGTTTGCCCATGGACAAAGCCCTCTACATTGGAATGTCTGGCGCCAAGCAGAACATGCTGGCCCAGCGTGCCCACGCCAACAACCTCGCCAACGTGAACACCACGGGGTTCAAGAAGGATTTTGCTCAGGCCCGCAGTATGCCGGTGTTTGGTGAGCATCATCCGACCCGAGCTTATGCCATGACCGAACGGCCCGGCACAGACCTTTCCGCCGGTGCTTTGATGGACACCGGGCGAAAGCTCGACGTTGCCGTTGAAGGCGATGGTTGGTTGGCGGTTCAGAACAATCAGGGCGAAGAAGTTTTCACTCGCAGCGGCAGCCTTCAAGTGGATGTTAATGGCTTGGTTCGTATGCCCAGTGGTGAGCTTGTTCTGGGTAACGGTGGGCCGGTTGCTTTACCGCCGTTTGATGATCTGTTGATCGGAGCCGATGGCACGGTTTCTGTTGTTCCAGTTGGTGGGCCGCCAGATCAATTGGTTGAAGTAGACCGCCTGAAATTGGTGAACCCTCCGGCGGACGCGTTGGAAAAGGGGCTGGACGGGTTTATTCGCCGGAAGCCGGACCAGGCTCTTGGCGGAGTCGAGCCTGCGGATGCAAATATGCGAGTTGCTACCGGATTTCTGGAAAGTTCCAACGTAAATGCGGTGGAAGAGATGATTTCCAACCTGCAGCTATCTCGTCAATACGAAATGCAGGTGAAAGTTATGTCCACCGCTAACGAAAATTCCGAGGCGACGGCACGTCTGTTGCAGAACCTCTGATAACGCTGAATTAAGCATCACCGGCCGGCATCAAGCGGCAAACAATGGCCGCTTCGGCAGCTGGCAAGGTAAGGAGTAGACACATGCATCCAGCACTATGGGTCAGTAAAACCGGGTTAAGTGCGCAGGACACCAACCTGTCGACCATTTCCAACAACTTGGCGAACGTGAATACCACAGGTTTCAAACGGGACCGAGCGGTGTTTCAGGATCTGCTGTATCAGATCAACCGCCAGCCTGGGGGGATGAGTACTGAGAACACTGAGCTGCCTTCGGGCTTGCAGTTGGGTACCGGTGTGCGAGTCGTGGGTACGACCAAACAATTCAGTCAGGGTAATCTGCAGATTACGGAACAGCCGCTGGATTTAGCCGTGGACGGTCGGGGCTTTTTCCAGATTGCGATGCCCGATGGCCAGATTGCTTATACCCGTGACGGCCAGTTCCAGCTTAATTCAGATGGCGATGTGGTTACCCCAGACGGCTATCCACTGGAGCCGAATGTCAATGTGCCCGAAGACACCACTAACGTAACGATTGGGCGCGATGGCACCGTCACTGCGGTCACGAATGATCAGGCGGCTCCCGTCAACCTGGGCCAAATCACGTTGGTGAACTTTATCAACCCGCAGGGTTTACAGGCGATTGGCAACAACCTGTTCAAGGAAACCAATGCCAGCGGAGATCCCCAGGAAGGGGAGCCGGGATTGGCCGGAATCGGCACCATTGAGCAGGGCATGGTGGAATCCTCCAACGTGGAGGTGGTGGAAGAGTTGGTGAATATGATCACCACTCAACGCGCCTACGAGATGAACTCGAAGGTCGTTTCCACAACCGATCAGATGCTTCAGTTCATTACCAACAACATCGGGTAAGTCATGAAACGCATACATCGAACCTGGACAGCTAAGCGCGCGGCCACACTGGCATTGGTGGGAGGCCTGATCATTCTGCAGGGCTGCACGGCCATGACCCGCCCTCGTGCAATGCCAGATGACCCGGCGTATGCGCCCGTGCGCGCCCAGGCCATGATGCAGCGTGATCCGGATTCCGGTTCCATTTACCAGGTGTCCCGTAACTACAACATTTATGGAGATACCAAGGCGCTGAATGTCGGAGATGTGCTGACGGTTTTGTTGGAGGAATCTACCCGCGCCAGCAAAAATGCTGAAACGACCATTACGAAAGATCAGGAGTTGAGCCTCCCAGAACCGAATTTATTCGGAAAGAACAATATCGGCCTGAATGCTTCGGCCGATCTGGAACGGGATTTTGCAGGTTCTGCCGAAGCGGATCAAAGCAATAGCCTGGCCGGCAGCATTACCGTAACGGTGACTGAAGTATTGCCCAATGGCGTGTTGCGCATTCGCGGAGAGAAGTGGCTTTCCCTGACCAATGGTGATGAGTTCATTCGCCTGACCGGTATGGTTCGTCCGCAGGATATCGCACCGGATAATACCGTTGCTTCCAATCGCATTGCCGATGCCCGCTTTGCGTATGGCGGCACCGGTGACTTTGATCAAGCCAATCAAATGGGCTGGCTGGCCCGCTTCTTTAACAGTGAGTGGTGGCCGTTATGATCCGTAAACTTTGTGTTGTTTTTACGATGCTGGCGGTGATGGCATCGCCCGTCATGGCGGATCGGCTGAAAGATCTGGCGAAGGTAAAGGGTGTCCGGAACAACCAGTTGATTGGTTATGGTTTGGTGGTGGGGCTAGACGGCACGGGTGATAACGCACCGTTCACCAATCAGACCTTCCGTAACATGATGAACCAGTTCGGCATTACACTTCCTGACGGTGTTAACCCAAAGCTTGCTAACGTGGCTGCGGTCACCGTCAGTGCCACGCTGCCGGCCTTCGCAAAATCCGGTCAGGAACTGGATATTACGGTGTCATCGATTGGGAATGCGGATAGCTTACGGGGCGGCACTTTGTTGATGACCCCGCTGAAAGGCGCGGATGGGCAAGTGTACGCTATGGCCCAAGGCAGCCTTGTTGTGGGTGGTTTTGGTGCCCAAGGACTGGACGGTTCCCGTATAACCGTCAACGTGCCCAGTGTGGGCCGAATTCCCAACGGGGCAACCATCGAGCGGGAAGTGGCTTCACCGTTCAATCGAGGCGACACCATTACCTTTAATCTGCTGCGGGCCGATTTCACCACGGCTCGTCGGGTGGTGGAGGCTATCAACGGCCGTTTGGGGCCGGATATGGCCTATGCGCACGATCCTACCTCTATTTCAGTCAGAGCGCCCAGGGATCCATCCCAGCGAGTGAGTTTTCTATCGATCGTGGAAAACATCGAAGTCGACCCGGCGGAAGAATCGGCCAAAGTTGTCATTAATAGTCGTACCGGCACCATCGTGGTTGGCCAGAATGTAAAAGTGAGCCCGGCGGCAATCACTCACGGTAACTTGACGGTCACCATTCAGGAAAATCCAGAAGTGGTACAGCCCAACCCGTTTTCGGGTGGTAGCACGGAAGTGCAGGCCAATACCCAGATTGCGGTAACCGAGGAGCCGGCAAGGATGTTCCAGTTCGGCCCAGCGACCACGCTCAATGAAATTGTTCAGGCGGTTAATCAGGTCGGTGCGGCACCCGGTGATGTTATGGCCGTGCTGGAAGCTCTCAAGCAGGCCGGCGCATTGCGAGCCGAGCTGATTGTGATCTAGGGGTAGCCATGCAGGATCATCGCGTTCAACAAGCTCAGGTATACACGGATTTCAGTGGCCTTAATGCCCTTAAAACCCAAGCGCGCACCGACAAGACAGCAGCGCTGGAGCAGGTGGCGAAACAGTTTGAAAGCCTGTTCCTGTCGGAAATGCTCAAATCGATGCGTAAAGCCGGCGAAGTGTTCGCGGAAGGCAATTACCTGAACAGTAACGAAAGCGAATTCTATCGTGACATGTTCGATAGCCAGATCAGTTTGAGTATGGCGAGTGGTTCCGGAACCGGCTTGGCTGAGGCTCTGGTCCGGCAGCTGGGCGAGAGCGTTCCGGGCGTGGCGTCGAACGGCGAAAAGCTGGCAGGCCATAAGGCATCGCTGGCGGATTACGATCGCACGTTGCCTGCGATTTCTCCGGCGTTGCCGGAACGCATGAAGGCGGTAGAGGAAGTGGTACAGGCTTTGCCCGGCGGTGTTTCCGAATTGAGCCCAAATAAAGACTTGCCTGCCACCTTTGAAAACCCAGAGCAGTTTGTCAGCGAGCTGATGCCGTTTGCTCAGCGCATCGGGCAGGAAAGTGGTATTGATCCACGCTTGATGATTGCCCAAGCCGCGCTGGAAACTGGGTGGGGCAAACACATGATCGAAGGTGACGGCAATGAGCCGAGCTTTAACCTGTTCGGCATCAAGGCGGACACCCGTTGGAGTGGAGAGGCGGTCACCATTACGACCACAGAGTTCCGTGGCGGTGTCGCGATTAAAGAGCGTGCAGACTTCCGAGCTTATTCGGATTATGAAGCAAGTTTCCGTGACTATGTGGAGTTTCTTCAGAGCAACCCACGGTATCAAGAGGTGCTTTCTTCAGCCGGCGAGCCTGAAGTATTCGCAGAAAAGCTGCAGCAAGCCGGTTACGCCACCGATCCGGAATACGGTTCCAAAATTCGCCGGATTATGAATCGTGATTCCCTGATGACGTTGTCCATGGGCAACGGCGGAATAAAGGAGTAAGAGGTCATGGCAGGATTAATCGGTATAGGTCTGACCGGAGTGCTCAGTCACCAGGGCGCGCTGAATACCACGGCCAATAACATTACCAACGCCAATACGCCGGGCTATAGTCGTCAGGAAGTGCAGTTTGCCACCCAAGAAGGCAATCGTACGGGTGCCGGAACAGTCGGTACCGGGGTGTCGATCGAGAATATCAGTCGGCTCGCAAATGAGTATCTGACGCAGCAGCTGAGGGAAGACAGTACGCTGTTTGGTGAGCAGAGCGCGCTCAATGCGGAGCTGACACAGTTGGATAACTTGCTCGGTGGTGAAAGTACCGGGCTTAATAGTGCGCTAAACAACTTCTTTGCCTCCTTGCAGAACGCTGCGGAGGACCCGACGTCTTTGCCGCAGCGCCAATTGGTGCTGAGTGAAGCGCAGCAGTTGGTGAATCGTTTTCAGGCCCTGAACGAACAGTTCATACAGCAGCGGGAATCCGTCAAAACGCAAATGCAGCAGGGCGTGAATGATGCCAACACACTGCTGCAAAATATTGCCGATCTGAACCTGGCCATTTCCGAGTCCCCCGGCCTTGCTCAGGGGAAAATGCCTCTAGAATTGATGGATAAACGGGACGAAAACCTGCGTGAGCTGTCAGCACTGGTTGGCATTCGGGTTACTGATGCCGGTGGCAGTCAAGTCAATGTGTCGCTCGCCAACGGCCAGTCTTTGGTCACCGGTTCTGATGCCGCACAACTTGGTACTCGGGTCAGCGCGGTAGACCCGACGCAACTGGAATTCACATTGACCGCCGGTGGCCGAATACTGCAGGTCGACGATCAGATTCAAGGTGGCTCTTTGGGCGGATTGCGCCGATTCGAAGAAGAAGCCTTGACGCCGGCTTTTGCTGAGTTGGGCCTACTGGCAATAGGAATATCGGACGCCATTAACCAGCAGCATCAAATCGGCATGGATTTGGAAGGCGATTTGGGTGGCAACTTCTTTGCTGACATAAACAGTGTAGAGCTTCAGAACGGCCGTGTTATCGCGAACGGAAATAACGCAGAACCCCAAAATGCTCAGTTGGCTGTCGAGATTACGGACAGCAGTTTGCTGTCGGCGGGTACCTGGGCATTGAAGTTCAGTGGTGATGGTCGAAGTTATCAGTTAGTGGATGCATCTACCGGTGAAGTGGCAAGCCAAGGGCGGTTGCCTGACCCTGTGCAATCTGAAATCAGCATGCCCGGGTTTAATATCCGAATTGAGGGCGGAGATTTTAATCCGGGAGATGAGTATCTGATTCAGCCCAGTCGAAACGCAGCGTCGAATATTGAGCTGAACGTTCGTCGGGAAGAAGACCTCGCGTTTGCTAGCCCGATTCGGGCCAGTGCGGGTACGTTGAATACTGCCACCGGCGAGATTAACGATAATAACCTTGGGACCGGTGAAATTAGTCAGGGTACGATGCTGAATGTTCGTAACCCAAATACCAATGCGCTGCTGCCTGGCTTTCAAGCTCAAGGGGAGCTGGCAAATGGTCCCATGAAAATCGCTTTCGAAAACGACGGGGCAGACATTGTTTACCGGGTTTTTGATGGGGCTGGTACAGAGATTAGCTCTTCTGAGTATCCGAACGGGGTGCCCTACAATGCAAACGGCATCAACATCGCTTTTGGAGGTGACCCTTCGGCAGGAGATCTATATCAAGGCTATCAGTTCGAGATAACGGGCGAGCCTGCAGAGGGTGATGAGTTTGTCATCGATTTCAATCAGAATGGCGTTTCTGATAATCGAAATGCCGAACTGCTGGCAGGGCTTGGCACGGCAGATATCCTGAGCGGTGGCAGTCAGAACTTCACCGAAGGTTACGCAGGGTTGGTGGAAGACGTGGGTGTGAAAACCCGTCAAAGCCAACTCGATAAAGCTGCGAGCCAAACACTATTGGAACAATCCAGTAATCAGCGTGAATCGTTGTCCGGGGTGAATCTGGACGAAGAGGCTGGCAAGCTGATTCAGTATCAGGCCGCCTACAACGCTTCGGCCCAAGTTATGTCGGTGGCCCAGGACTTATTCAATACGTTGCTGCAGAGCTTCCGATAAGGTGAGGTAAGGTAAAATGGTCCGTATTTCATCACAGCAAATCTTCTCCAGCGGCATTAGCCGGATGCAGGATATCAATAGTGATCTGCTGAAAACTCAGCAGCAGATTTCCACGGGTAAGAAAGTTAACAGCCCGTCTGATGACCCAGTAGCGGCGGCTCGAATCCTCAAACTCGATCAGGACCTGAGTCGCATTGAAACCTATCAGCGTAACGCCGACCTCGCGGATAATCGGCTGCAACAGGAAGAGAGTGCACTGTCGAGTGCCATCGACATCATTCAACGAGTGCGTGAATTAACGGTTCAAGCCGGTAACGGCTCGTTGGCTGCCAATGATCGCGAGTCTATTTCGTCTGAACTCAAAGAGCGATTGGGGCAACTGGCGGACATCGCCAACACTCGCGATGCCTCGGGCGAGTATATATTTAGCGGCTTTCAGGGAAATACGCCGGCTTTTGGTCAGAATGATGCCGGTGCCTGGGTCTATCAGGGGGATGAAGGTCAGCGTGTTCTGGAAATTGATGATGGTGTGACGGTGCCGATCAGTGATCACGGCAAGGGGATTTTCAGTAATGTGCCATCTGTAATTTCGGTGACGGGGAGCAGTTCAGCGAACGGTTATATTTCCGGATTGTCGCTTGCTAGCAACAGTGCGCTAGAAAATGCATTTTCGCCTGCGCTACCGAATGATCTGAGCATTACCGTAGTGGATGATGTAGGTACTTTGTCGATTACAGCAAATGATGGAGCATTGGATCTGACGCCAACGCCACCGCCTCTGGTGGGTGACGCATTTCAAGTGGCTGGAATCGAGCTTACGGTTAATGATGCGGAATTTGATGCAGGCACTGGGACTGGTGATTCATTTACTATCGGCATCAACGACAAACAGTCCATTTTCAGCACCATCGAAACCTTGATCAACGGCCTCGATACCCTGTCGAAGGATTCTCCCAAGGCCAGCGCTGAATATGATGCTCTGATCGCTGAATCCTTGGCCAATCTGGATAACGGTCAGGAGTCCATTCTCTTGAAGCAAACTGAATTGGGTGGGCGCATGAACGCGGTGGAATCAACCAGTGCGTTCCTCGAAGATTCCGCACTCTATACCAATGAGATTCGGTCCCAGCTTCAGGATGTTGATTATGCGGAGGCTATCAGCAATCTGAGCTTCCAAAGCTTCGTATTACAGGCTGCGCAGCAGTCGTTTGCCCAGATATCCCAGTTGTCATTATTTGATCGATTGTAATTGTTTGAGGCAGTAGGAAATTTTTTTTCTGTGCGTGTTGCTTTCAGACTCAGGCTCAGTATAATTCCCACCACTTCTTGATGGCGGCGTGGTGAAATTGGTAGACACGACGGATTCAAAATCCGTTTCCTTAACGGGAGTGGCGGTTCGAGTCCGCCCGCCGCTACCACTTATTGGCCGTATCCTACGGCATCTTATATAGCCGGCCCATGAACGTCTCCGATTTTCATTTTGACTTGCCGGACGAGTTGATTGCTCGTTACCCGCTCAAACAACGCAGTGCCTCTCGTTTGCTGACCCTTGAGGGTTCTTCCGGCAATACTAAACATCTTCAGTTTACTGATCTCCCGGATTTGCTTGAACCCGGCGACCTTCTTGTTTTTAACAATACCCGTGTCATCCCTGCGCGCTTGTTTGGTCAGAAAGAGACCGGTGGTCGTGTTGAGATTCTCGTGGAGCGCTTGTTGGGCGAGCGCGAGATTCTTGCTCACGCACGAGCCTCCAAGGCACTGAAAGAGGGGCAGAAGGTTGTTCTCGAGGATGGTTCATCGTTGACCATGGTGGGTCGAGAGGATGCGCTGTTCCGATTTGTGAATGAGGGCGATGAGGCCATTCTCGACCTGCTCGAACGCATCGGTCACATGCCGCTTCCTCCGTATATGGAGCGTGACGACGACTTGTCCGATCGTGAGCGTTATCAAACTGTGTACGCTCGAGAGGCAGGGGCTGTTGCTGCGCCCACAGCAGGTTTGCACTTTGATGATGCTTTGCTCGAAACCCTCAAGGCCAAAGGTGTTGAATTTGCCTACGTGACCTTGCACGTGGGGGCTGGTACGTTTCAGCCGGTTCGAGTCGACAAAATCGAAGAGCATGTGATGCACAGTGAAGTGGCGCATGTGCCCGAAGAGACGGTCGAAGCCGTCCGTCAGGCTCGGGCAAGAGGCGGGAGAGTGGTCGCTGTCGGCACTACATCCGTGCGCTCGCTGGAGTCTGCAAGCCAATCTGGCCAGCTCGGTACCTTTCGGGGCGAAACGGATATATTCATCTTCCCGGGCTACCGGTTTAATACCGTTGATGCCATGGTGACCAATTTCCACTTGCCCGAATCGACATTGATCATGCTCGTCAGCGCGTTTGCCGGGTACGACAATATTATGAGTGCCTATCGGGAAGCGGTAGAGCAAAAATATCGCTTTTTCAGCTACGGCGATGCTATGTTCCTGACGGCTCAGGAACCGAGCCGTGGTAGGCTGGCAGGCTCAGGTCAAGCTGATACAGCCAGTTCCGATTCCAGTGGAGAAATCTTGTGAGTGATACCTGTTTTATGTCCTTTGAAAAGCTGGGTGAAGACGGCAAGGCCCGTCGAGGTCGCCTGACTTTTCCAAGAGGCACCGTAGAAACACCGGCCTTTATGCCTGTGGGCACCTACGGCACAGTTAAAGGCATGCTGCCCCGTGATATCGAAGAGATTGGTGCCGAGATTATTCTGGGCAACACCTTTCATTTGATGTTGCGCCCCGGTACTGAGGTGGTGAAAGCGCACGGCGACTTGCATGACTTTACCCAGTGGCACGGCCCGATTCTTACGGATTCAGGCGGCTTTCAGGTGTTCAGTCTTGGTGAAATGCGCAAGATCACGGAGCACGGCGTTACCTTCCGCTCACCGGTGGATGGTGCAAAGGTAGAGCTTAATCCTGAAATTGCCATGCAGGTTCAGCGGGATCTGGGGTCAGACATTGTTATGATTTTCGACGAGTGTACGCCTTACCCGGCTACCGAAAAGCAGGCGAAGGACTCTATGGAGCTTTCGTTACGCTGGGCAGCGCGAAGCAAAAAAGCTCACGAAGGCAACCCGTCTGCACTGTTCGGTATTGTTCAGGGTGGCATGTACGAATCCCTGCGTGATCGTTCCCTCGAAGGTTTGACGGATATAGGCTTTGATGGCTACGCCATTGGCGGGCTGTCTGTGGGTGAGCCCAAAGAGGACATGATTCGGATTCTTGATCACTTGCCGCCTAAGATGCCGGAAGATAAGCCGCGGTACTTGATGGGCGTGGGGCGCCCGGAAGATATCGTTGAAGCGGTACGCCGTGGTGTTGATATGTTCGACTGCGTGATGCCTACACGCAACGCCCGCAATGGCTACTTGTTTACTTCAACTGGCATCGTGAAAATTCGTAACGCCAAGAATCGTCATGACGCCGGTCCTCTGGATGAGCGTTGCGATTGCTACACCTGTAAAAACTTTTCAAAAAGCTATCTGCACCATTTGGATAAGTGCGGAGAAATGCTCGGTTCCCAGCTTAATACCATCCACAATCTGCGTTTCTATCAGAACTTGATGAGCGGATTGCGTGGTGCCATTGAAGCAGGTACATTGTCCAACTTTGTAAGCGAATTCTACGCCTTACGCGGTGAAGGTGTGCCGCCGTTGGGTGATGAGTGATCAATTCTGACTAAAGAATAGTCTATAAACGGAGAATCTGAATGAAATCAATCAAACTGCTAATCGCTGGCCTGCTGTCTCTTCTGCCGACCCTGGCCATGGCTCAAGGCGCTGAAGGCCAGTCCATGGGTGTTATGGGTCAGGTTATCTTTTTCGCAGGCTTCATTTTGATTTTCTACTTCTTGATCTGGCGCCCGCAGTCCAAGCGCGCGAAAGAGCACAAGAACCTGATGTCTAGCCTGAACAAAGGTGACGAAGTTGTGACTTCTGGTGGCATGGTTGGCCGTATCACTAAAGTTTCTGATGACTTCATCGTTTTGGAAGTTGCTGACAACATTGAAATCAGAATTCAGAAAGTTGCTGTTGCCGGTGCTCTGCCCAAGGGCACGCTCAAGGATATCTGAGCTGATTCCTGGCCGGCGCGTTGCGCCGGCTGAATCATTTTGGCTGAAACACCAAGGCTGGCGGCTTAGCCGGCTCAAAGGGATCCCATGCTAAATAAGTATCCTCTCTGGAAAAATCTGGTGATCGTGTTCGCTCTGATCATTGGATTCATATACGCCTTACCTAATTTTTTTCCTGACGATTACGCCATTCAGATCACTGGTTCCCGAGGTAGTACCGAGGTCGACCAGCGCATACTGGATCGTGCTATAGGTGCACTCGAAAGTCAGGGCATTGAAGTGAAATCCAGCGCTGTTGAAGAGCGCGACGCTTTGATTCGACTGAATAGCTCCGATGCGCAATTGCGTGCGCGCCCAGCGGTGCAGTCGGCGTTGGGAAATGATTACCTGGTTGCGTTGAATATGGCTCCATCGACACCTAATTGGCTACGTAGCCTTGGTGCCGGTCCCATGAAGTTGGGTCTTGATCTCCGTGGTGGTGTCCACTTCCTGTTGGAAGTTGATATGGAAACGGCGGTGACTCAACGACTGGAAGCGCTTTCAGGTCAGATCAAGCAGGATATGCGTGAAGAGAGGATTCGTTACCGTGGTGGTGATGTTCGCAACAGCCGTGACATTGTCCTGAGTTTCCGGGATTCGGACACTCGCGCGGAGGCATTTTCGCTGGTTCGTGATCAGTACAACGAGTTTTTGTTGGATGAGACTTCAGAGGGTGGGGAGTTTCTCCTGACTCTGACTTTGTCTGATGCAGAAATTCAGGGGATTAAAGAATATGCCTTGGAGCAAAACCTGACCACCATCCGGAACCGGGTGAACGAGCTGGGTGTTGCCGAGCCTTTGGTGCAGCGTCAGGGGTCTGATCGAATTATTGTTGAATTGCCAGGTGTTCAAGACACCGCGCAAGCGAAACGGGTATTAGGCGCGACGGCCAACCTCGAGTTCCGCATGGAGGCCCGTCAGGACGCTTCTTCTTCGGAAACCGAGCAGTTCAGCTTCCGTGATACGCCCCAGCGCACCGCTCGCCTTCAGCGAGATGTGATTGCCACCGGTAATAATGTGGCGAACGCGCAACAAGCTTTTGATGAAAACGGCCAGCCTCAGGTCAACATTACCATGGATTCGGTGGGCGGAGATCTGATGAATCGGGCGACCCGCAATAACATTGGTCGTCGTATGGCTGTGTTGTTTATTGAATTCCGCACTGAGATGGAGTCCCGCGAGGTTAACGGCGAGCTGACGCAGGTTGAGAAGCGCGTTGTTGAAAAGGGGTTGATCAGCCTTGCTACGGTGCAGTCAGCGCTTGGGAGCAGTTTCCGCATCACCGGTTTGGATTCGATACCGGAGGCGGCTGAATTAGCGCTATTGCTGCGAGCAGGTGCCTTGGCTGCGCCAATGTACTTTGTTCAGGAACGCACCATTGGGCCAAGCCTTGGTCAGAAAAACATCGACGCCGGCATTATGTCAGTAGCGTTGGGTTTTGGTTTGGTGCTTCTCTATATGCTCGCGTTCTATCGCGGCTTCGGCGTGATCGCCAATATTTCTCTGACTTTGAACTTGATGCTGCTCGTGGCCTGCATGTCCATTCTTTCTGCCACACTTACGTTGCCGGGTATCGCCGGGATCGTATTGACAGTGGGTATGGCTGTAGATGCTAACGTACTCATCTTCGAGAGGATCAAAGAAGAGCTAAGGGCAGGCGTGCCGCCTCAGAGCGCAATTAACGCGGGTTACGGACGGGCGTTCGTTTCGATTTTCGATGCCAACATCACGACACTTCTGGTGGCGATAATCTTGTTCGCCATGGGTTCAGGTCCAGTGAAAGGCTTCGCGGTCACTCTGTGTATTGGCATACTCACCTCTATGTTCAGTGGTTTGATGGTCAGTCGAGGTCTCGTCAATCTGGTATACGGCGGCCGTAGGGTCGAGAAACTTTCGATCGGGGGTAAGCTCGCCAATGTCTGATATGAAGAAGCAACCGTTTGATTTTATGGGCCTTCGAAAGGCTGCGTCAGTGTTATCGTTGGCGATGGTTATCGGTTCCATTATTTTGTTGGGGGTTCGTGGTCTTAATTTTGGCATGGACTTTACCGGCGGCACGTCGGTTGAGTTTGAATATGTCGAAGCCCCGAGCCTGGATAATGTTCGTAACCAGCTAACTGAAGCCGGATATGAGCAGTTCTCGGTTCAGAACTTCGGAGCTGATACCACGGTTCTGATTCGCATGGCTGAGGCTGGGAATGATGAGCTGGCCGGGGAAGTAGCGGCCATCCTCTCTGCAGCCGGCGAAGATCTTGAGCTGGTAAGCTCGGAATTCGTGGGCTCTCAGGTTGGTGAGGAGCTTAAAGAGGATAGCGGTCTCGGTCTTCTGATTGCTCTGGCGGTCGTGTTGATCTACGTCGGTATGCGTTTCCAGTTCAAGTTCGGGATCGCTTCGGTCGTTCCTCTCGCGCACGATGTGCTGATCGTTCTGGGTATGTTCGCGTTGTTCCAGTGGACCTTCGACCTCACCGTACTGGCGGCTATTCTGGCGGTTATCGGTTACTCCCTGAACGACACTATTGTTGTGGCGGACCGAATTCGTGAGAACTTCCGTAAGCTGCGGGTGGGCGAGTCATGGGATGTGATCAACCAGTCCATCCATGAGACGATTTCGCGCACTATTAACACCTCGGGCACGACTCTGGTCGTTCTGATCGCGCTTTACTTCCTGGGTGGTGAGGCCATTAACAACTTCGCTCTGGCGTTGATCATCGGTGTTGTTGTCGGTACCTATTCTTCTATTTACGTGTCTGCGAACATGTTGATGGTGATGGGTGTTACCCGAGAAGATCTGATGGTGCCAGCCAAAGAAGGTGCTGGAGACGAAGCTGAAGAAGAGCAGCCGCCTGAGTGGTTGAACCGAATGTAATGTGTTTTGTGCCGGTGAATGCCGGCGCACAAAAAAACCGCCAATCAGAAATGATGGCGGTTTTTTTTGTCCGGAAGAACTTTTAGCGAGGTAGTCGGCCGCGGAACGGATTCATTACCTTGAGGATTTCCCGGAACAGTTTAGGGTTGGCAACAATCAGCTGTCGCGCAGTACCCATCGATGGGTTGCCAGAGAAATCGCCGGTCAATGCGCCGGACTCCATGGCCAGAGTTACACCCAGGTCGAGGTCCGCGGCGGATGGCCGGAAAACAACGGCGGCGTCCAGCAGGCCTGCAGAAACGCGGGCAATATCAAGCACGACACAGCCGGATGTACGGAATATGGCCGTATCACGAGCCAGAGTGGCAGCCATTTCGCCCCAGATCATCGGGTCATCGCCTTGGCGGCTTTGCTCGAGAAGGTTGGAGGCCAGCGCTGATTTGGCCGGCATTTTCACGTCTGACGCGCGTACCCGGCGGCTGTTCAAAGCGGCACCATGACCACGGCTTGCAGAGTACTCTTCGCCGGTAATCGGGTTAACGATTAGCAGATTCTCGGTGCGGTTGTTCTTCTTCTGGGACAGTGCCAGAGCAAACTCGGGGATTCCGCGAACAAAGTTGTCCCGGCCAAGAATTGGAAATATATGCCAGCTTCTGTCGCTGCCATTGGCGTCAGCTTCACCCATCGGCGCGATGGTGTGATCTTTATAGGCTTTGGTCAGCTGCTCTGCGAAGTTGTCGTAGATAGATTGCTCTACCCGTTCCAGCTGTCGGTAACGGTCGGCATCGTCTTTGCCGTTGGGTTCCTGACGCTCGAAATGGGCTTTGAGGTAGTCAGACCCTTGGCGGCCAACGCGCAGGGCCATTTTAATTGCTGGTTGCATCTGAGAGTTCATTATCCGAATGTGTGAAGGGCCGCCATCATAGCAAAAACTTGCCGTCCTTGTATGCTTTTTGCCTCAGCAAATGCACTCATACCACAGGGTTTCGGGATATTCTGAGAACCGTTCTTTTCGGGTTTCTGGTATGATTCGCCTCTTTTTTCAAAATACTGATGAGTAACAGGCCCAGATATCATGCATGAACCCGCGCTGTCGCCGGAAAGTAATGACTCTTTCAATGAGCAAATTCGTATTGTTCTGGTAGAAACATCCCACTCCGGGAATATCGGAGCCGTCGCGCGGGCCATGAAAAACATGGGGCTTGGAAACCTTTGTCTAGTGAACCCGGCCTCGTTTCCTGATGAGACTTCGTACGCTCGTTCAGCAGGGGCGAGCGATGTCCTGGATAGGGCGCAGGTGGTCTCTTCATTGGATGAGGCATTGGCCGATTGTGTGATGGTAATGGGTACTAGTGCACGAGGCCGTAAAGTGCCCTGGCCGGTGATTCCACCACCTGATGCTGCCGCAACGGCAGTGCAGCATGCGGCTAATGGCAAAGTGGCTCTGGTTTTTGGTCGCGAGAATCACGGACTTTCTAATGAAGAGTTGCAGCGTTGTCATTATCACATCCATATCCCATCGAATCCGGATTACAGTTCGTTGAATCTGGCCATGGCTGTTCAGGTGATTTGCTATGAGCTAAGGATTTTTCATCTGAGAAGTCTCGAAGAAGGTGAGTCTCGCCCATTCCTCGAACCCATGGTTGCGCCGGGAGATGAAGGTTGGGATTCCCCTCCCGCTACCGCCGGTGAAGTGGAAGGTTTTTTCGGGCATTTCGAGCAGACGCTTGTCGACGTGGATTTTCATCGACGGGATAATCCCCGTCATTTGATTGCTCGTATGAGACGATTGTTCCAGAGGGCGCGCATGGACCAAATGGAAGTAAACATTCTTCGTGGTGTGCTTTCTTCGGTCCAAAAAGCGGCTGGTGTTCAGATCGGCAAGAAGCGGGGCGCCGGGGATTCTGCGGACACCAAAGATAAAGGCCAGGAGTAGAGTTATGCTTGAACGTTTGAGAGAAGATATTAACAGCGTTTTTCATCGAGATCCCGCGGCACGAAATACCTTTGAGGTTTTGACGAACTATCCGGGCTTGCACGCACTTTTGTTGCATCGTTTGGCTCACTGGATTTGGGGGCTTGGGATGAAATGGGTGGCCCGCACAATCTCTACGTTGGCCCGTTGGTTTACCGGTATTGAAATTCATCCGGGCGCGACCATAGGTCGGCGATTTTTTATTGACCACGGAATGGGAGTGGTTATTGGTGAGACTACGGTTATCGGTGATGATGTCACGCTATACCAGGGGGTGACTCTTGGCGGGACAAGTTGGAATAAAGGTAAGCGGCATCCCACTATTGGAGATGGCGTAGTGGTCGGTGCTGGCGCCAAAATCTTGGGGCCGTTTGACGTGGGTGCCGGTGCCAAGGTGGGCTCTAACTCAGTCGTGACCAAGGCAGTCCCCGCTGGCGCAACCGTTGTTGGTATTCCGGGGCGGATCATCGTGAAACGTAAAATAGAAGAGACGGATGACGCTCGCCGCAAAGTGATGGAAGAGCGAATGGGCTTCGACGCATACGGTGTGACCGAAGAAATGCCGGACCCTGTGGCCCGTTCTGTCCGTGCACTGCTTGATCATATGCACGCCGTGGATGAGCGGTTAGAGGTTATGTGCAAAGCGCTGCGCAAGGTGAACAGCGAATATCAGAATGGGGACCTGCCGCAATTGGATGACAAGGACTTTGATTGTGTGCGCGATGAGCCCGAGAGTGACGGCAAAGTCTGAATACTTGACTGTTTTAGTAGGTCAATTCATACTCGTCGATGGAATCCGATATTCAAACCCATTGTCGGGGCTGAGAATATGAAGCTCACCACAAAAGGCCGCTATGCCGTTACAGCAATGCTGGATCTGGCGCTGCATGGTAGTGAAAGGCCGGTGAGTCTGGCCGATATTTCGTCGCGTCAGGAAATCTCGTTATCCTACCTGGAACAGCTTTTTTCCCGTTTGCGCCGGCAACAGCTTGTCGTGAGTATCCGCGGACCCGGTGGCGGGTATCGCTTGAGTCGGCATGCGGACGAGGTCTTTATCGCCGAAGTGGTCGATGCCGTCAGTGAGTCGCTCGACACCACGCGTTGTGGCAATAAAGGCGATTGTCAAAATGGTGAGAAGTGCCTGACTCATCACCTGTGGTCCGATCTAAGCGACCAGATTCATCAGTTCTTAAGCGACATCAGTCTCGGTGATCTGATGCGCAAGCGTGAAATTCAATTGGTTGCTGACCGCCAGAATCGTAAGCAGTCAGAGGCCGATGCGGATACGATCAATACCCGCCAACTGACAGACCAGGCTCCTGCCTGACAACAGTGTACTCCCGTTAAATTATGAAAAAGCCTGTATATCTGGATTATGCGGCGACGACGCCGGTTGACCCCGTTGTTGCTGAACTAATGGCAAAACACCTCACGCTTGACGGTGTTTTTGGTAACCCTGCCTCGCGGACCCACGGATTCGGGTGGCAGGCTGAAGCTGCTGTGGAAAATGCTCGACGGCAGGTGGCTGGCTTGATCCATGCTAACCCTAGAGAAATTGTCTGGACATCAGGCGCTACCGAGTCCGATAACCTCGCGATAAAAGGGGCGGTGGATGTTGGTAGCAAGCCGCACATTGTCACCTCGCTTATTGAGCACAAAGCCGTGGTTGATACCTGCAAGTGGTTGGAGGAACAGGGTGTCGAGGTTACCTGGTTGCGCCCTCAAGCCGATGGTCGTGTTTCTCCCGAATCGGTTCAGCAGGCGTTAAAAGACAATACAGTGCTCGTTAGTCTAATGTTGGTGAACAATGAGCTGGGGTGTATTACCGACATAGCAGCCATTGGCTCCCTACTAAGAGCGCGGGGCGTGCGTTTTCATGTTGATGCAGCCCAGGCGGCCGGAAAGATACCTGTCGATGTGACGCAGCTCAACGTCGACCTTCTATCGCTTTCTGCTCACAAGGTCTATGGGCCGAAAGGTATCGGTGCATTGTATGTGCGGCGCTCGCCGGACGTTCGTGTTGAGGCCCAGATGCACGGCGGCGGTCACGAGCGGAATATGCGCTCTGGCACTCTTGCTACCCATCAGATTGTGGGGATGGGCAAAGCGTTCGAGTTGGCAGGCCAAGGGCTTGAAGATGAGATGGCGCGACTAGAAGATTTGCGCCAGAGTTTCTTGTCCGGTCTGGAATCTTTGGAAGGGTTGCATTTTAGCGGAAGCGATGAATATCGCGTGCCAGGTATCGTGAACCTTTCATTTGAAGGTGTCGAGGCGGAGTCGCTCATGCTTGGTTTGCGAAATATGGCGGTTTCTTCCGGTTCCGCTTGTGCATCGGCCTCGGTCGAGCCGTCTTTTGTATTGCGCGGTATTGGACTTAGTGACGAGCTTGCGCATCGAGCGTTGAGGTTTTCGTTTGGTCGTTATACAACGAACGAAGAAATCGAAAGCGCAAGCAGCCAAATTGTTGATGTAGTGACGCGACTTCGCACGGTGCGGTAGGCAGTAGGCCATTGACTGCGTATAATCTACGCCCTGATTTTTACCCCTAACCAGACTGGAGAAATAACATGGCAAACGAGCGCACGCTCTCTATCATCAAGCCCGACGCGGTTGCTAAGAACGTAATCGGTGAAATCTACAGCCGCTTTGAAAAGGCAGGCCTGCAAATTGTTGCAGCCAAGATGATGCACCTGACTCAGGAACAAGCTGAAGGCTTCTACGCTGAGCACAAAGAGCGTCCTTTCTTCAACGACCTGGTTGCGTTCATGACCTCTGGTCCTGTTGTTGTTCAGGCTCTGGAAGGCGAAGGCGCCATCCTGAAGAACCGCGAACTGATGGGTGCTACCAACCCGAAAGAAGCTGAAGCTGGCACTATCCGTGCTGATTTTGCTTCTTCTATCGATGCCAATGCCGTTCACGGCTCCGACTCTGCAGCTTCTGCAGAGCGCGAAGTGGCTTATTTCTTCAACGACAACGAAATCTGCCCACGCGGCTAAAGTTGTCTGTTCAGGGGTGACGATCGTCACCCCTGAATTGGTTATCTGATCGAGGTTATGCCATGACTGCCCCTGCTGAAAAAACCAATCTTCTCGGACTGCCAAAAGCAAAGCTGGAGGCCTTTTTCGAGACTCTGGGCGAAAAGCGCTTTCGTGCGCAGCAGGTCTTGCAGTGGATTCATCAGCGTGGTGTTGATGACTTCGATCAAATGACCAATATGAGCGTAGCTCTGCGCGAGCGGCTCAAGGAAATTGCCGAAGTGCGTGGCCCTGAGGTTGTTTATGATGAGACCTCCAAAGACGGAACCCGTAAATGGGTGATGCGGATGGACAACGGAAACAACGTTGAAACCGTTCTGATCCCTGACGGTGAGCGGGGCACCCTTTGTGTATCTTCGCAGATCGGCTGTAGTCTTGATTGCACCTTCTGCTCAACCGGCAAGCGTGGTTTCAACCGGAACCTTACGGCCTCTGAAATCATTGGGCAGGTGTGGGTCGCTCGAAAGGCATTCATGCCTTATGAGCCCAGCAACCGGCCGATCACTAACGTTGTAATGATGGGCATGGGCGAGCCACTGCTGAATTTCGACAACGTAGTGGATTCCATGAACCTGATGATGGAAGATCTTGCTTACGGTATCTCCAAGCGTCGGGTCACGATAAGTACATCAGGCGTGGTTCCGGCACTGGATCGTTTGGGTGAGGTTACCGATGTTTCACTGGCCATCTCGCTTCATGCACCTAATGATGAATTGCGTAACCAACTGGTGCCGCTGAATAAAAAGTATCCTATTTCTGAGTTGCTGGCGGCCACTCGCCGTTATCTTGCACGATTGCCGGATAAGCGTAAGGCAACTATTGAATATACGGTCATTCAAGGTGTGAATGACAAGCTTGAGCATGCCGAAGAGTTGGCGGTTGTGTTGAAAGGATTGCCTTGTAAGATCAACCTCATACCGTTCAACCCATTCCCCGAGAGTGATTTCGAGCGTCCGAGCATGAATGCGACAAGGCGGTTCCAGAATGCTTTGACCGAAGCGGGTTATGTGACCACAGTACGCACGCCGCGCGGTGATGATATCGATGCCGCATGCGGTCAGTTGGTCGGTCTTGTTGAAGATCGTACGAAACGAAGTCAGCGTTATATTGCGGTGCAACAAGTGAACCCCTGAATCGAGGGGCAGTCAGTCATAACAAAAGGTGTTTGTAGATGGTTAAAAACACAGCCGTAAAACTGGCCACTCTGTCCCTATTGATTTTGGGATTGCTTGTTTCAGGTTGCGTAACCACTACAGACAGCCGGTTTTCCCGGGAAGCCGATCAGGAAAAAGCGCTTGAGAATTATGTCAAACTTGCTTCTCGATATATCGCTCAGGGCAACCTAGCACGAGCTCGCCATCATCTGGAGCGAGCCTTCGAAATTGAAGACGACTATGCGCCAGCCCTAGCGGCTATGGGCTTGGTGTACAGTGCAGAGGGTGACGAACGGTTGTCGGAACAGAGTTTTAAAGACGCTGTTTCCGCAGATGGTAGCTACACTCGTGGTCGGGTGTATTATGGCGCTTTCTTATACAGTCAGGGTGATTACGACAAAGCTCAGGCCCAGTTCACCAAAGCATCTGAAGATACCGCCTATAAAGACCGTGGTGGCGTTTTTTACAATATGGGCATGACTCAGGAAAAGCTCGGTAATCTTGAGCAAGCAGAGCATGCCTATCGTAGAGCGGTAGAGTTGAGCCGGGGTGAGGCGCGTACATTGTTATCGCTATCACGTGTGTTAGTGGAGCAGGGTGATTACTCGGCGGCTTCCCGTTACTACTCTCGGCTTCAGGTAATGATCCAAAATACTCCCAGACTAGTTCATTCTGCCGAAAGCCTGTTTACGGGTATTCGTATTGCGCGATATTTTCAGGACCGTGATCAGGAGGCCAGCTTGGCACTCTTGCTGAAAAATGAATTTGCTGAGTCCGAGGAATACAAACAATATAAGGTGCTGATTACGAATGGTCAGTGAACAGCCAGAAAACTACACCCCTGCAGAGCCTGTTGGCCAACAATTAAAGCGAGCTCGGGAAGCGAAAGGCTTGTCCGTCTCGGCCATTGCGGATCAACAGCACTTGCGCTCCTCTGTTGTTCAGGCGATTGAAACCGGGGACTATGAGAAAATTGACACTGAGTTGTTCCTGAAAGGCTACGTCAGAGCTTACGCCCGTCAGGTCGGCCTGAATGCGGACTCGGTAATACGCGACCTGGATGTGGAATTGGCACCGGCTCGAAAGAGACGGGAGGAAGCACTCCAAGCCAATCCGTTGGTCGACATTGAGCGACGCAAGAAAAGAAAGCAGCGAATAGCTAAAGCCATTCTGTGGCTCGTGTTAATTGGTTTTGTTGCGTTTATCGCCATACATTTCGTTATTAGGGAACAGGTGGCCTCTGTAGACCGCGTTGGGCCCGACGAAGCTGTTGCGCCTTCCGCTGAGAGTGCGCCAAAGGTCGATAGTGATGCCAATGAGTCACTCGCTGAGCCGGTAGCTAATGGGCTGGTTTCTGATTCACCGTCGGTTGAAAGTACAGAAGAGCCAGAGTTAACGGGAAATCCAGAAAGCTCTGATGCTTCATCAGGCAATGCAGAGCTACTTTCGAATCAGGAAAACGATTCGATACAGGCGGAAGTGTTGCCAGATGGCCTCATCTCGGTTGAGCAGAACGAGGTGCCGATGGAGCAGCCTCAAACGCCAGACTCTGTGGAGCCAGTGGCAGTGTCTTCTATTGGCCGGCTGCAAATGACCTTTAGTAATGATTGCTGGATAAGAGTTACCGATGCCACCGGCCAGCGTTTGGCTAGTGGTTTGCGCCGTCAGGGCGATCGATTAGATGTGCGTGGCACACCGCCATTGAAAGTGGTTGTTGGCGCTATGAATGCAGTGGAAGTTATCCAGTTTCAGGATGAAACGCTTGATAAGGATAATTTCCGTGTCGTGAACAATCGGTCAGAGTTCACACTCGAACCCTGAATTAAACGTCCGGATATAGTGTTGGTTCCTGTCAATGAAACAAGATTCCCCGATCAAAAGACGTAAATCCCGGCAGATCATGGTTGGTGAT
>NZ_JAXMOY010000017.1:0-65785 GCF_034669625.1 Marinobacter sp. | reverse complement strand
AATATTTTGCTGACTCCGGCATTCCAACGACAAAAAGGTGTAGTCAGGCCTGACCTGCTGCGGCCATACACCTGTCTAACACCTCTTCTATACTCAAACCTGTAGAATCAATGACTTGCGCATCATCTGCAGGCTTAAGAGGGGCCGCAGATCGGTTCATATCCCGATCATCACGTACCCGAATCTCGTCTAAAACGGCGTCAATAGTAACATCGACCCCCGCTTCCTTCAACTGATTATACCTGCGCCGAGCACGCTCTTCGGCACTTGCCGTCAGGAAGATTTTTACCGGTGCGCCGGGAAAAACCACTGTACCCATATCCCGACCATCAGCCACCACGCCCGGCGCCTTCTGGAAATCTCTTTGACGCTGAAGTAAAGCATCCCGAACCGACTGCATCACGGCAACTTTGGATGCGTTGTTACCGCATGCCTCAGTACGGATGTCGGAAGTTACTTCCTCCCCGGCCAAGAGCACACGTACCGGTTGGCCAACAGCACCCGGTTCGAACTCCACGTCCAGAGTGGCAGCGACTTTCACCAAGCCGGCTTCATCGTCCAATGACACCCCCTGGCGGCTTGCAGCCAGGGCGGTAAGGCGATACAAGGCGCCGCTGTCTAGCAAGTGCCACCCTAGTTTTCGGGCCAACATCTGGGTAATCGTGCCTTTACCGGCACCGCCAGGGCCATCAACTGTAATAACCGGGGCCTTGCTATCTACCATTAAGAACCACCTACTGTATTGATATTGAAACCTGTCTGTTTTGCCAACTCAACGAAATCCGGGAACGATGTAGTCACGTTCGAACAATCATTAATCGTAATCGGGCCTGTCGCCCGCAGAGACGCAACAGCGAAGGACATCGAAATCCGGTGATCTTCATGACTCTCAACGGTACCGGAGCCAATTGCCTGACCACCTTCGATGATGATGCCATCCGGGGTTACGGTGGTTTCAACACCGAGCGCCGCCAAACCATCCGCCATCACCTGAATCCGGTCACTCTCTTTGACCCGCAGTTCTTCAGCACCACGAAGCACCGTGCGGCCCTTGGCACAGGTCGCCGCGATAAACAGAACCGGGAATTCATCAATCGCCAACGGCACCTGATCTTCAGGTATTTCAATACCGTGCAATTCAGCAGAACGAACTCGCAGATCGGCCACCGGCTCACCACCAATAACACGCTCTTCGAGCACCTCGATGTTGGCGCCCATCTGGCGAAGAATATTGATAACACCAACACGAGTCGGGTTCATGCCCACATGACGCAAGGTAAGATCAGAGTCCGACGCAATGGAGGCCGCGACCAAGAAGAAAGCCGCAGATGAAATGTCAGCAGGCACATCAATGAGCCCTGCTTCCAATTTACCACCCCCCATTACTTTTGCGGTCGCACCGTCCCGCTGCACGTCATAACCGAAGCCTTGCAGCATACGCTCGGTGTGATCACGAGTAGGCGCAGGCTCAGTCACCGACGTTGAACCGTTTGCGTACAGGCCAGCCAGCAACAGGCAAGATTTAACCTGCGCACTCGCCACCGGCATATCGTAATGAATTCCGGTCAGCGACTGGCCACCCTTAATCTTGAGCGGAGGGCGACCGCCTTCGGCCGTCTCAATCACGGCTCCCATGGTACGCAACGGATCAGCAACCCTGCCCATCGGGCGCTTTGACAAACTGGCGTCACCGGAAAGCTCCGAGTCGAACGGCTGCGCTGCTAACAATCCAGAAAACAAACGCATCGCAGTGCCTGAGTTGCCCAAATACAATGGGCCACGAGGCGCCTGCAAACCATGCATTCCAACACCGTGAATCCGGACCAGTCCGTTTTCCGGACCCTCGATGGTTACGCCCATGTCACGGAAAGCTTGCAGAGTGGCAAGGCTATCCTCACCTTCGAGAAAGCCTTTCACCTCGGTCACGCCTTCGGCTAGTGCGCCCAGCATAATGGAACGGTGCGAAATGGATTTATCACCAGGTACCCGGATGTCGCCGCAAACAGAACCGCCCGGCTGCATATGAAAAATAACTTGCTGATCACTATTGTTAGTCACGTACGCCTGCCCTGAAAGCATCTTCGTAAAATGTTCGCGCGCCGCCTTGGCACGACTGAAAACCCGGAGCAACGTCGTTCCATCACCATCGGCAATGGCACCCCGGAGTTCACCCAAATCGTGGGTAAAGTGGTCAATCACGCGCAATACTGCATCGCGGTTCGACAGAAAAATGTCATGCCACATCACGGGATCACTGGCTGCAATACGAGTGAAATCCCTGAAGCCTCCGGCAGCGTACCGGAAGATATCCAGATTCTCATCCTCACCAGCGAGTGTATCCACCAACGAGAACGCTATTAAATGCGGCAAATGACTGGTCGCGGCAAGTACCTCATCATGGTATGCCACCGACATGGTCAACACCGTCGCTCCGGTGCCTTCCCACAACCCCCTCAAACTAGCCAAGCTCGCACTATCGACGTTATCCGCCGGGGTCAGAATCACTTTATGGCGGACAAACAGTTCGGGGTTCGCCGCCCGGATACCGCTTTTTTCAGAACCGGCGATGGGGTGCCCCGGAATGACGTTCGGCGGGATCTCGCCGAAAACCGCTTCCACATCTGACGCGAAACTGGTTTTCGTGCTGCCCACATCCGACAACACGGTATCAATCCCCAACCAAGGTTTGATCTGCTCCAACACAGTTCGCGTTGCCCGCACAGGCACCGCCAACACAACCAGATCACTTCCCTCGACGGCCGCTTGCAGACTAGGTGCCGCCTGATCAATCACCCCGAGCTCAACGCCCAGTTCAAGCTCATCAGCACGCTGGTCAAAGCCAACGACGGAGCCCGCCAGCTTGTGCTTACGAATAGCGCTGGCGAACGAACCACCGATCAGGCCGAGACCAATAATCGCAACTCGTTTAAACGAAGGCGCGTTATCAGCCACCTTAGCCCCCTTTCCGCACAGACTGTAACGCATCTGACAGCGCCAGCAGAAAACGCTCATTTTCTTCGGGAAGACCCACCGATACACGCAGGTGGTTAGGCATGCCGTAACCTGCAACCGGACGGACAATCACGCCACGGCTTAGCAACGCTTGATAAACATCGGCCGACTGCTCGCCCACATCAACCGCAATGAAATTGCCTACCGACGGAATGAAAGCCACCCCGATTTTCTTAAAGCCTTCCGCCAACTGCAGCAAACCAGCTTCATTCACCTCGCGCGAACGGCTCAAATAGGCATCATCATCAAGGACGGCAGCCGCTGCCGCCAACGCGATGGCGTTAACATTGAAAGGCTGGCGCACACGATTCAGTACATCGGCAATAGCAGGAGAGCTGATGGCGTAACCAACTCGCATCGCAGCCAATCCCCAAGCTTTGGAGAAGGTACGGCACACAATCAGGTTCGGGAATCGCTCAAGCAGCTTGAGACCGTCAGGAAATTGGTCACCGGTCAGGTATTCGCAGTAAGCCTCATCCAAGACAACCAACACCCGCTCCGGGATGCGCTGCAGAAACGCGTCGATAGCCTCAGCAGTATGGACAGTGCCGGTCGGGTTATTCGGGTTAGCGACAAAGATCAGCCGGGTGCGTGCATTGATCGCTCCCGCCATGGCATCGAGATCGTGCCCCCATTCTTTTGCTGGAACCGACACACCTTTGGCGCCAATCGCCTGAGCCACCAGCGGGTAGACTGCAAAGGCGTATTGCGAGAAAACCACTTCACTGTCGGGCCCGGCAAAGCAACGCGCAATCACTTCCAGAACATCGTTGGAGCCATTACCCAAGGTAATCTGATTCATGGCCACGCCGAACCGGTTCACCAGCGCCTGCTTCAACGCAAATCCGTTACCATCCGGATACAAACACAACTCTTCCAGCGCTTTTCGGGCAGCGGCCATGGCTTTTTCACTAGGCCCAAGAGGATTTTCATTACTGGCCAGTTTGATAATCTCCTCCGGATTCAAGCCCAGTTCACGAGCAAGCTCTTCAATGGGCTTTCCGGGCTGATAAGGAGACAGAGCCTGAACACCTTTCACCGCAAGACTCTGGTAATCCACTGCCATTCAACATTCCTCCGGGACACTTCAATCTGAGTTTAAAGCACGCCAATCGGGTAGGAACCCAGGCGTTTCAACTCCACAGCTTCTTCATTGATTTCGGCCAATACTTTATGCGCCAGCTGGTCCGACATATGCCCTTCAAAATCGATATAGAACACATAAGCCCAGGTGCCGCTTGGCGATGGCCGGGTCTCGATGCGGGTCAGGCTGATGCCTTCGCGATGGAATGGCTCCAATAACTGATACAACGCGCCCGGTTTGTTGCGCATCGACACCAAAATGGACGACTTGTCCTGACCACTGGCTTCGACCTCTTCCCGTCCGATAATCAGGAACCGGGTGGTATTGTCCGGGCGGTCTTCAATGCTGCTGGACAGCACATCCAAACCGTAGAGCTCAGCCGCCATGTCCCCGGCAATCGCAGCCGAACCCGGTTCTTCTGCGGCACGACGGGCCGCCTCGGCGTTGCTCGAAACGGTAATCCGTTCGATTCCAGCACGATGCGTATCCAGCCACTGACGACACTGCGCAAATGACTGCTGGTGTGAATAGATCCGGGTAATCTCGTGTTCTTTAAACTGGGGGGACACCATCAGATGGTGATGAATACGAAGCTGAACCTCACCGCAAATTTTCAGCGGCGATGCCATGAACATATCGAGGGTATGGTTAACCATGCCTTCCGTTGAGTTCTCGACCGGTACGACACCGTAATGGGCAGAGCCGGATTCAACCTCACGGAACACCTCATCAATCGCCGGCATGGGCACACTGATGACGGAATGGCCAAAATGCTTGAGTGCAGCCGCTTGGGTGAAGGTACCCAACGGCCCGAGGAAGGCGATATGCATCGGCTTCTCAAGCGCCAGACACGCCGACATAATTTCCCGAAACAGGCGTGCCATTTCTTCCGCCGGCAAGGGCCCAGGATTTGCTTCTTTAATCTTGCGAAGTACCTGTGCTTCCCGCTCCGGGCGGTAGAAGAACACAT
Organism: Marinobacter sp.; assembly: GCF_034669625.1. Lineage (GTDB taxonomy): Bacteria > Pseudomonadota > Gammaproteobacteria > Pseudomonadales > Oleiphilaceae > Marinobacter. Next base: position 60,719 of record NZ_JAXMOY010000017.1, on the reverse strand, counting down.
CCTGCCCAGGGTTCGCAGCCATTTTTACATGGGCTACTTCCTGCGCGCAGGCGGCTCTGGCACTGATCAGTTTCATGATCTGCTGATCAAGGCTGTCGATTTCGTCCCGAAGTTCGCTCAGGCGGGCCTTCTCATCGGTCATGATCAGCCCCGCTCCTTGGCGAATTCCGCCATATACTCAATCAAAGCGTCCACGCCTGCTTCCGACATGGCATTGTATAAGCTTGCACGCATGCCACCCACAGAGCGGTGACCAGCTAGATTGAGTAATCCGCGAGCGTTCGCACCCTTCAGGAATTCACCATTCAGAGCGTCATCCCCCAAGGTGAACGGTACGTTCATCCAGGAACGGAAACGTGGATTAATGGGGTTGGCATAAAAGTCACTATCATCAATAAAGCCGTACAGTTTGCTGGCTTTACGGGCGTTCATCTCACCCATCGCCTTTACGCCCCCCTGCTCCTTCAACCACTTGAACACTAGGCCGGCAAGGTACCAGGAATAGGTCGCAGGCGTGTTGTACATAGAACCGTTGTCGGCGATGACTTGATAATTCATCATCGTCGGCGTTTCTTTGCGGGCCTTGCCCAGCAGATCCTTACGAACAATGACGACCACCAGCCCGGATGGACCAATATTCTTCTGAGCGCCGGCGTATATCAGGCCGTACTTCGAGACATCGAGTGGGCGAGACAGAATCGTCGATGACATATCCGCCACCAGAGGGACCGAGCCGCTCTCCGGCACGAAGTCATACTCCAAACCACCGATGGTTTCGTTAGGCGTGTAATGCAAGTAGGCCGCATCTGGACTGGTTGCCCAGCTGGACTGATCCGGAATGGTGGTGAAACCGCTGTCTTCCGAGCTGGCCGCCACATTCACATTGCCGAAGCGTTTAGCTTCAGCAATGGCTTTCTTGGACCAGATCCCGGTGTTTACGTAGTCTGCTGTGGCATTCTCACCCATCAGGTTCAGCGGGATAGTCGCGAACTGACTGGAAGCGCCACCTTGCATGAACATGACGGCGTAATCATCTGAAATACCAGCCAGTTCTCGCAGATCTTTCTCGGCTGTCTCAGCGATGGATACAAACTCGTCACTGCGGTGACTCATTTCCATCACTGACATGCCAGTGCCGCGCCAATCCAGCAGCTCACTTTCTGCCTGCTTCAGCACAGCTTCCGGCAGCGCAGCCGGACCGGCACAGAAGTTAAACGCCCTGCTCATTCTTCAGTTTCCTCGCCTGCGGCACCTTCATCAGCACCTGACTCTGTATTACCTTCAACGCCAGCGCCGTCTTCATCCTCGTCATCGGATTCCGCGATACGCTCAACACCGACCAGTCGTTCATCTTCCTGAGCCAAACGAATCAGGCGCACACCCTGGGTGTTACGGCTAAGAACCGACACTTCATCTGTACGGGTGCGCACAAGCGTGCCCTTATCAGAGATCAGCATCATCTCGTCGCCTTCAAACAACTGAAGGGCCGTTACCAGATTACCGTTACGCTCAGAACACTGCATAGCGATGACGCCTTGGCTGCCGCGGCTATAGGCCGGGAACTCATCAATGGCGGTACGCTTACCATAACCGTGCTCACTGGCTGTCAACAACACCCCACCTTCCTGCGGAATAATCAACGACACCACATGATGACCTTCCGGCATCTTGATACCGCGAACACCACGGGCGGTCCGGCTCATCGGACGAACCTGCTCTTCGTTGAAGCGAACCGCCTTACCAGCGGTCGAGAACAGCATAACTTCGGCATCGCCATTGGTGATGGCTGCGCCGATCAAGGTGTCACCTTCGTCCAGGTTCAGCGCAATCAAACCGCTGCTGCGCGGACGGGAGAAGTTCGGCAGAGGCGTCTTCTTGACGACACCTGCAGACGTTGCCATCAGCACGAACTGATCTTCAGGATAATCACGAACCGGCAGGAACGTGGTAATACGCTCATCCCCGTCCAACGGCAAAATATTAACCATTGGGCGACCACGGGAGCCGCGGCTACCACGAGGTATCTCGAAAACGCGCAGCCAGTAAACCTTGCCACGGTTCGAGAAGCACAAGATAGTGTCGTGAGAGTTCGCCACCAAGAGCTTCTCGATAAAGTCTTCGTCTTTCATGGCCGTCGCCGCTTTACCACGACCACCGCGGCGCTGGGCCTGATAGTCTTCGACGGCCTGTGTTTTGGCATAACCGGTATGAGAAATGGTAACGACCAGATCTTCTTCATCAATCAGGTCGGCGATGGTCAGATCGCGCTGGGAACTGGTAATTTCAGTAAGACGCTCGTCACCAAATTCAGCAACAACCGCTTCCAACTCTTCACGGATAACCGACATGAGACGATCCGGATCGCCAAGAATGTCCAACAGGTTCGCGATCTTTTCCAGAATATCTTTGTACTCGTTCTGGAGCTTTTCAGTTTCCAGTCCGGTCAGGCGGTGCAGACGCATGTCCAGAATCGCCTGAGTCTGCTCAGGGGACATGTAATACAGGCCGTCACGCAGACCGTAGACTTCCGGCAGGTCATCCGGACGGCAAGCGTCCTCTCCTGCACGCTCCAGCATGGCCAGAACATCACCGGGAGCCCAACCACGGCTCATCAACTTCTCTTTCGCCTCGACCGAGGTCGGAGAGGCTTTGATCAGCTCAATCATCTCGTCGATGTTGGCCAGAGCAACAGTCAGACCTTCCAGAATATGGCCACGCTCACGAGCTTTACGCAGCTCAAAGATGGTACGGCGAGTCACCACTTCACGGCGGTGGCGCACGAACGCATCCAGCATTTCTTTCAGGTTCAGCGTCTTTGGTTCGCCATTGATCAGCGCAACCATGTTAATACCGAACACGGTTTGCAGTTGGGTCTGCGCAAACAGGTTGTTAATCACAACTTCCGGGTTTTCACCACGACGCAGCTCAATAACAACCCGGATGCCTTCCTTGTTGGACTCGTCACGCAATTCAGTGATGCCCTCAAGGCGTTTCTCTTTTACCAGTTCCGCAATCTTCTCGATCAGACGCGACTTGTTCAGCTGGTACGGCAGCTCCGTAATGATGATGGCATCGCGCTTGGTCTTGGCATCATGCTCGACCTCGTGACGGGCACGAATGTAAATCCGGCCACGGCCTGTACGGTATGCTTCAACGATGCCCGCACGGCCATTGATGATGCCTTGAGTCGGGAAATCCGGGCCGGGGATGTGTTCCATCAGCTCATCGATGGTCAGGTCCGGATTTTCAATCAAGGCAAGACAACCATTAATGACTTCAGTCAGGTTGTGCGGTGGAATGTTGGTTGCCATACCAACGGCAATACCGGAGGAACCGTTCACCAACAGGTTCGGTACCCGGGTAGGCATAACTTCCGGAATTCGCTCGGAACCGTCGTAGTTATCGACGAAATCAACCGTTTCTTTCTCAAGATCTGCCAGCAGCGAGTGAGCCACTTTCTCCATGCGGATTTCGGTGTAACGCATGGCGGCCGCGTTATCACCGTCGATGGAACCGAAGTTACCCTGACCATCAACCAGCGGGTACCGGAGAGAGAACGGCTGGGCCATACGAACGATGGTGTCGTATACAGCAGAGTCACCGTGAGGGTGATACTTACCGATAACGTCACCTACCACACGGGCAGATTTCTTGTACGCCTTGTTCCAGTCATTGCCCAGTTCGGACATGGCGAACAGCACCCTACGATGCACTGGCTTGAGGCCATCCCTTACATCCGGCAATGCTCGACCTACAATTACGCTCATGGCGTAATCGAGGTAGGACTGTTTCAACTCGTCTTCAATATTGACCGGCAGGATCTCTTTGGCTAATTCACCCATCGAGAAAGGTTCCTTTGCGTTATCTGGAAGTCGTCTCGAGGCCGTGTCCCGGCCTCGTCTTTATTCTTCATCAAGCCGCCCAGCATACCATAGTCCCAACAGACCCGGGGTAGCCGTAGCGACTTGTTAATCAAACACTACCGTCTTGTTTTCGTAGGTAATCACGCGATCTTCAACGTGCGAACGAAGACCCCGAGCCAAAACGTTCTTTTCAACGTCTTTACCCAGACGGACCATGTCCTCAATCGAATCCCGGTGACTGATACGAATCACGTCTTGCTCAATGATCGGACCTTCGTCCAGGTCCTGAGTCACGTAATGACAGGTTGCCCCGATCAGTTTCACACCGCGGCTGTATGCCTGGTGGTATGGCCGCGCTCCGGCGAACGAGGGCAGAAAGCTGTGGTGAATGTTAATCACCTTGCCCGCGTACTTCTCGCATAAGCCCGCTGGCAGTATTTGCATATAGCGCGCCAAAACAATGACATCGGCTTCGTACTTGTCGAGCAGCTCTTCAATCTGGCCAAAGGCCTCAGCTTTATTTTCCTTGCTCACCGGAACGTGGTGATACGGAATGTCATGCCATTCCACCATGCGACGTAAATCATCATGGTTGGAAATCACGGCCGCCATTTCGGCATTCAACTCTTTGCTGTGCCAGCGATGAAGGAGATCCGCCAAACAATGGGATTCCTTGCTGCACATCAGGACCACACGCTTTGGACGCGCCGAATCGGCAATATGCCAGCGCATATTGAACTCACGAGCAATCGGCTCAAATGCTGCGCGGAATTGGTCCAATCCGAAGGGAATTGATTCAGCTTTGATCTGGTGCCGCATAAAGAACCAACCAGACTGGGTATCTGAATGGTGACTCGCCTCGGTAATCCAGCCGTTATAGGTGGACAGAAAATTACTCACCTTGGCAACTATTCCCGTCCTGTCCGGACAAGAAATAACAAGACGATAGGTATGCTCCATTAAGCCATTCCTTAACTAAAATCCGGGGAAAGCGAATGCGTTAGAAAACCACCAGCGAAGACGCACGAGGAACTATCAACACGCACCTATAAAAATGACCAGCTATGATAGCGTATATGACCGCCAGAAACGAGGATTCCCCATGCACGACAGTTACCACAGCCTCGACATTAAACTTCGCTCAAGGCTCCTGTGGAGCCTGACAGCATCAATGCTGCTAAGTTTGATGTCATTTTCTACGTTTGCCAGGAACGAGCCGCCAACCAATTAAACACTGGCCAGCCACCAAAGCCACCTTTTACAGGGAAGAATGATTCGCACCCCAACCCAGCGAAGTACTCAAACAACCCGAGTTGGCCGCCGCCCTTCAACGCACTGCCGATAAGGGCATCAAAGGCTTTTACGAAGGAAAAACGGCGCGCCTGCAGCTGGCGGCATACCCCGAGTTGAAACCGGTTACTCTGGAGGCATCACGTGCGAACGCCATGGAGGCGACAAAAGCTATCCTTCAGGCGCGAGGGTGAGAGCTTGCTAACACCCTTGAAGCCACCGCAACCACCAGCTGGTTCGGATTCAAGGCTTTCTCGAGGACCCGGCGGCGTACGGGTAACACAATAATGGGTTATTTATAGCATTATCACAGCGCGCCCGATTGATTGAATCGGCCCGGTTGGCTTTCCGGTAGGAGAGCCTGACGCTTGCTCCACCGTAAATTCAAACAGCTGGTCTTCGATGAGCGGAGGCAATTGATCGATAGCAACTTTTAACGGCTCACCTTTCCTGACCAATCCTAAAGAGACTGGCGCCTCCCAACCTTCTGCTTTGGTCCAGAACTGAAGCGCTTTGCCGTCTGGAATGTCTACCGCGGCCAGAGGTACGAGCTGCATCTGGCTGGCATGACTTGCTTGAATCACCCAGCTCGGCGTTCTGTCTTCGGGCGCGACCAAGACTGCAATAAAGCTTGGCCCGCCCGTGGCTGGTTCCAAGACTTGCAGTTGAAGCCCGAGAACGACAGCCAGTAATAGGCAAGCTGCAGACAGCCCTCGCCACAAAGACAGGTTGCTCCAGAATGAAGTGCTTCTTTCCGTCTTAGGGGCCGCGTTTGCTCTCTGGCTCTGATCCATTGCGTCCAGACTTCGCTCAATACGAGCAGACAGCGGCTGAGGGGCGGGCACAGGTTCTAATTGATCCGTAATCGATAAAAAATGTTCTTGCCACTGATTCACCTGCTTTTGTAGTTCTATGCTTCCGGCCAATCGGATTTCAAAAGCAGCACGTTCTTCCGTACTTAATGTTCCAAGCACATATTGCCCTGCCAAAGAGTTATCCGTTTCAGGAGTATTGTTTTCATGATTGTTCATTGCAAACACTCCTTTAAGGCATTCAGGCTGCGCTTAATCCAAGACTTTACCGTACCAAGAGGCTTATCAAGCAAGTTGGCTATTTCGTCTTGTGTATAACCATCTACATAGGCATGTAAAACACAGAGCTTACGCTCAGGCTCTAGCCGGTCTAAGCATTTATGAAGGGCCGCCTGCCCGAGGTGATCTTCAGCGAGTTCGGAGAAATGATCAGGCTGGTGCTCTGCCTCCATGGCTTTTTTGTCGCAGAGGTCGAGTAAAAAGTCGGGCTCAGCAAGAACTCTTCGCTTGCTGTATTTCAGCGCATTCAGCGCCAGGTTTCGAGTCAGCGTATAAATCCAGCCACGAGCCGAGCCAAGGTTGGTATTGTAACTATGAGCACTTTGCCAGATTTTGATGAAGGCATCATGGACCACATCTTCCGCCAAAGGGCGGTTTTGCAGAATTCGCATCACAACTGCGAGCAATCTCGGTGTTTCCTGAGCATAGAGTTGCATTAGAGCGTGCCGGTTACCTTCTGCACAGTTTTTCAGAACACGTTCATAATCAAAAGTTGTTGATGGCGGCACGCAGTTCTTCCTAATGAAAAACCCAGCGTACAAGACCGGGCTTTTCAAGTCATTAAGGACACAAGGCTAAAGCTTCATGTAATGGCTGGGCGTAAAGAGGTTATTTAGCTTTCCAGAACAGATAGTCGCCAGAATAGTTCACGACAACTTTGTGGCCAATTTTATCGACGTTACAGCCTGCTTCCGGGGCCGCACCACCCTGTAAATTAATACGCTGAATATAGGTTACACCCTCTAAAGCGCCAGGCCGGATTGATGCATTAGCTTTCACCAACTGCATAGGTATGCTGCCTTTTGAAGAAGGTGCTACTGCTAATTGTGTTCCAGTGACTGAAGAGCCGTCTAATGACTCCCACGTCGCAGGAGGCCCAAAATAAGACACAGAATGCACTCCGTCTTTATCACTCAAAATAGCGCGTGGACCTGCGAAGGCCCAGCTTGCTTCTTTCATATTCTGCTCGCCAGCTTTGCACTCCCAAGTGATGTTGCCTTTCGCTGAGGTGTGCATGGCTACGATATTGCCCGCTGGAACCTGTACTTCGGTTGGCAGGTTATTCTGTGAAAAATCACCCGCGTACGATTGACTCGTTGCCGCCATCAACATGGATACCGCAGCCACTTGCAGGCCTCTTACAAAATATTGATTTTTCATAGTCGTTTTCCTATTTGATTGTGAGTTCCGATTTGCACAATAGTCAATGCCCTACTGCTAACCGGTACTACAATTCAGAACGCGTTCTGGATGCAGGAAAACGAAAAAACTTTCTGAAATATTCTGAAGGACTAAATTGTCGATCTCGACCCGAACAATGCGATTGGTGGCACTCTGGTGGATCAGCAGGTTACCGTCGTGTGTTGGACGCAGGGACGAGGAACTTTCACCACACACCCATAAAAATGGTCAGCTATGATAGCGTATGTGACCGTCAGAAATGAGGATCCCCCATGCACGACAGCTACCACAGCCTCGACATTAAACTTCGCTCAAGGCTCCTGTGGAGCCTGACAGCATCAATGCTGCTAAGTTTGATGTCATTTTCTACGTTTGCCAGCAACCAAGCTATTCTGGAAGGCGAACGATTCCATCCTACTCAAGGCAGTCTGGGCATGGTTGCCACCAGCCACACACTCGCGACCGACGTAGCGCTGGATGTACTGAAGAACGGCGGTAATGCGGTGGATGCGGCGGTAACCGCCGGCTTCGCCCTTGCCGTCACCCAACCGAGATCCGGCAACATTGGCGGTGGCGGTTTCCTGCTGTACTCGCCAGGTGACGGCAAAGCGCCGGAAGCGATTGATTATCGTGAAACCGCCCCTGCCGCCGCAACCGAAGCCATGTTTCAAGACAGCGACGGTAACGTGGTGAAAGAACGCAGCCGGTTCAGCCATCTGGCGGCGGGCGTTCCGGGCACTGTCGCCGGGCTGGCCCTCGCTCTGGAGCGCCATGGAACGATTTCGTTAAATGAAGCGCTCGCCCCGGCCATTCGCTTGGCGAAAGACGGATTCATCGTGCCCCATCGATTTACGATCGGACTGGAACGAGCCGCCAACCGATTAAAACGCTGGCCAGCCACCAAAGCCACCTTTTACAAGGAAGACGGTTCCGCACCTCAACCCGGCGAAGTGTTCAAACAACCCGAGTTGGCCGCCGCCCTTCAACGCATTGCCGATGAGGGCATCAAAGGCTTTTACGAAGGGAAAACAGCGCGCCTGATCGTTGACGAAATGCAGCGAAACGATGGCCTGATTACGCTGGATGACCTGAAGCGCTATCGCCCCACCATCCGCCAGCCGGTGCACGGCACGTACCGCGGATACGATATTTTTTCTATGTCGCCACCCTCCTCCGGCGGCACGCACATTGTGCAAATACTAAACATTCTGGAGGGCTACCCGATTGGTGACATGGGCCACAATTCTGCCACCACCATTCACTACATGGCTGAAGCTATGAAACTGGCCTACGCAGACCGCGCTCAATACCTTGGCGACACAGACTTCGTTGAAGTCCCTCTTGAAGGACTGACTGACAAGGAATACGCAACGGAACTGAGAAACACCATCTCACCCGACAAAGCTAGGCCTTCCAGTGAAATCAAACACGGCAAACCTGCGGATTGGGAAAGCCCTGAAACAACCCACTTCTCTGTCGTGGACCGTTGGGGCAATGCGGTGTCGAACACCTACACCATCAACTTCAGTTATGGCTCCGGCATTACCGTCGCGGGTGCCGGCTTTCTGTTGAACAACGAAATGGACGATTTCAGCGCCAAGCCCGGCGTACCGAACGCCTACGGACTCATCGGTGGGGAAGCCAACAAGATAGAGCCAGGCAAACGTATGCTCAGTTCCATGTCACCCACCATCGTGCGCAAAGGGGACAAAAACCATCTGGTGACCGGTAGCCCGGGCGGGTCACGCATCATCACCACTACTCTGCAAGTGCTGATGAACGTGATCGATCACAAGATGAACATTCAGACTGCGGTGAACGCACCGCGCATCCACCACCAATGGTTCCCGGATGAAATCCGCATCGAACAAGGTGTTAGCCCAGACACCATCAGCCTGCTTGAGGCCAAAGGTCACACCGTGACCACCAACACCGCCATGGGGGCGATTCAAAGCATCATGATTGGCGAAGACGGCACGCTTTACGGCGGCGCTGACGCCAGGCGAAGCACGTCTTCAGCCAAGGGCTTTTGAAAGAACACGAAAGCGGCGCGCCGCTTTCGTTATTTGCCGGACTCTAGCTTGTCCTGGGTCCGCAATTCAAAGTCACTTGCATCATGACGCTCATGCAGCTGTGACGACAAATCACCCCAAGCCTTATTAACCATCCGCCCTCGCTTAACCGCAGGGCGCTGAGCCACCTCATCCGTCCAACGCACCACGTTGGTGTAGGTGTGCGTCTCCAAAAACTCAGCCGCTTCGTACACCATGTTCTTCACCAGAGCGCCGTACCAAGGCCAGATGGCCATATCAGCAATGCTGTACTCGTCGCCCGCAATGTAGCGGTTATCCGCCAACTGACGATCCAGCACATCCAGCTGCCGCTTCACTTCCATCGCGTAACGGTTAATGGGGTACTCATACTTTTCCGGCGCGTATGCATAGAAATGCCCAAAGCCACCGCCCAGGAATGGAGCGCTGCCCATCTGCCAGAACAGCCAGTTCAAGGTTTCTATCCGTTTGGCAGGATCTTTCGATAAAAACTGCCCAAACTTCTCAGCCAGATACAGCAGAATGGAGCCGGACTCGAACACCCGCACAGCCGGATCTACACTATGATCCATCAACGCCGGAATTTTGGAGTTGGGGTTCACGTCCACAAAACCGCTACTGAACTGCTCCCCTTCCATGATGTTAACCATCCAAGCATCGTATTCCGCTTCCTTGATCCCCAGCTCAAGCAACTCCTCAAACATGATGGTCGCTTTCACCCCGTTCGGGGTCGCCAGAGAATACAACTGGAAAGGATGATCACCCACCGGCAAGTCTTTTTCATGAGTAGGACCCGCAACCGGGCGGTTGATATTGGAAAACTTGCTTTCACCCTCTTGGTGCCACTTCCACACCTTAGGCGGGGTGTATGTAGGATCGCTCATCAATAACTCCCGTAGTTAATAATCATGTGTCCACCGTATCAGCAACCGGTAACACTCACCATAACAAAGACATTACCCATTACACCGGTTATAAACCATACTGACAATCTCGCACTATCTGTAAGTCATCAAGGGCTAACCAGCCTCATTTCAGTAACGGTAAGCCTAACGCCTAATAATAACCAGAGGTACGCCAAGTGTCTGAAGATTCGGTTTTCATTGGCAAAGGCCGCCACATTCAGAACTTACTGTTACGCCGCGCTAACCGTCATGGCCTGATCGCTGGCGCCACCGGCACAGGCAAAACCGTCACCCTGCAAATCCTTGCCGAAGGCTTTTCCTCCCAGGGCGTACCGGTGTTCATGGCCGATGTAAAAGGCGACCTTTCCGGCATTTCACAACCGGGCACCACAAAACCCTTTCTAACCAAACGCGCTGCGCAGGTGGGCCTTGAACCCTATGCATTTGAAGGCTTCCCCACCGTTTTCTGGGATGTACTAGGCAAACAGGGCCACCCGATGCGGGCCACCATTTCTGATATGGGGCCGTTGTTGTTATCACGCCTGCTTGAGCTCAACGACACTCAGGAAGGCGTCATCAACATTGCGTTCAAACTGGCCGACGATCACGGCATGGCGTTGCTGGATCTGAAAGATCTGCGGGCGCTGATGACCTTCGTTGCTGAGCAATCCAAAGAACTCTCGGCGCTCTACGGCAACGTCAGCAAAGCCTCCGTCGGCGCTATACAGCGGCGCCTGTTACAACTGGAGCAACAAGGTGGCGATCATTTTTTCGGCGAACCAGCACTGGAACTTGCCGACCTGATGCGCTGTGATTCGGCCGGGCGCGGGCACATCAACTTGTTGGCCGCCAACCAGCTGATTGAACGGCCACGACTCTACGCCACCATCCTGCTCTGGTTGCTAGCCGAACTGTTTGAAGAGTTACCCGAGGTTGGAGACCCGGAAAAACCCAAACTGGTGTTCTTTTTCGACGAAGCCCATCTGTTGTTTGATGACGCGCCCAAGGCGCTGCTGCAAAAAGTCGAACAAGTGGTGCGACTGATACGCTCCAAAGGCGTAGGCGTTTATTTTGTGTCGCAGAACCCCACCGACATACCCGACAAAATACTGGGCCAACTCGGCAACCGGGTTCAGCATGCCCTACGGGCCTTCACTTCACGGGACCAGAAAGCCGTTCGAGCCGCCGCCTCGACCTTCCGACAAAACCCGGAGCTGGATACCGAAAAGGTCATCACGCAACTTGGCGTAGGCGAGGCACTCGTATCCACTCTCGATGATAAAGGCACGCCATCCATCGTGGATCAAACACTGATACGACCGCCCTCTTCCCGTTTGGGGCCTGCCGCCGCTAAAGAACGTAAAGCCATTCTCTCAGCCAGCGAATTTGGCGTTCGATACAATGAAGTGATTGACCGGGAATCGGCCTTCGAAAAACTGCAAAAGCGCGCAGAAGATGCCGCAAAAGAGGCCGAACAGGCCGCTGTCACCCACGAACGGGTCTACGAGGCGCCCACAAAGACAAGCAAAAAGCCCGCACCCAAACGGCGCGCATCCCGCCAGAGCGTGTTCGAAACACTGGCGAAAAGCATTGCGCGCACAATGGGCCGAGAAATGACCCGCGGCTTTTTGAGAGGGCTGCTGGGTTCCCTGTTTAAGGGGCGTTAAAGCGCGGTGCAACTCTCAAGAATATCACCGGAGCTTCCGCCGGCCCTATGCTTCAGCAAAAGGCCTTCAGCGTCGGAACCGGAGCCCTTCACCCACCATTCGATACCGCCGCCGACATACCGCGCGCCACTGCCGGAGACCGCTATGCTCATATCATAGCTGTTGCCCTTATAATCAACTTCGGCGGTGTCGCTGGTTCGATAGGAAACGGCTACCGTTTTACCACTCTCGCACTGATAGTTCTGAGTTACCGATGAGGGGATGCCCGCACAGGCAGAGATGAGAAGCGCTGAAGCGAGCGCCAACAAAGAATAAAGTTTCAAGCGTACCTCCATTGTAAGTAGGCAACCTGCCCGCAGCCTCTTCTAGAGGTCTTGATGAGGCGTATCGTGTGACAGGTGCGCTTAAATCAGGTTCGAATGCGATGCAGACGCAGGCGAAGCTGTTTCTCGGATTCAATGATCGCCAGAAGCGCTATCCCGACACAAATAACAATCACACCTTCCTGGAAAGGAACGGCGACAGTATCAAACAACGCCTGGAAGGGCGACAGGTACGTGATGGCGAACTGGGCAAGGGTTACGGCGATCACCGTGGCCCAGACCACCTTCGTTCCCCTAACTGCTTTCCAGGTCAGTGAGGTGCCGTAGATATTGCGAATGAAGAACAGATGGAACACCTCCATCACCACCAACGTGTTGAGCACCATTGTACGCGCTAGGTCAATGGAATAACCCTGAGCCATGGCATAGGCATAGATACCGAAGACCCCACCCAGAAACAGGGCCGACACAAGCACAATGTGCCATGCCAGCTCTCTGCTCAGCAGCGCCTCGTTTCTGGCGCGCGGCGGGCGACGCATGCTATTCGCTTCGCTCGGCTCAAACGCAAGGGCCATGCCGAGCGTGATCGAGGTGATTAAATTGACCCAGAGAATCTGGATCGGCGTAATCGGAAGTGTCATGCCGAACAGCAATGCCACAAAAATGCTCATGGCTTCCCCGGCATTGGTGGGCAACGTCCAGCTGATGACCTTTTTGATATTATCGTAAACCGTTCGACCTTCCCTGACCGCAGCCACGATTGATGCGAAGTTGTCATCGGCCAGAACAAACTCGGATGCTTCTTTGGCGGCCTCGCTGCCCTTACGTCCCATGGCGATACCAGCATCTGCACGTTTGAGCGCAGGCGCGTCGTTTACGCCGTCTCCGGTCATGGCCACAGTCATGCCTTGAAACTGCAGCGCCATGACTAAACGTAATTTGTGTTCTGGGCTGGTACGGGCAAATACATCCACATCCAGAACGGCGGCCGCCAGAGCACGCTCATCCATGCTATCGAGATCTGCACCGGTCAAAACCTTGTCGAAATTCTGTAGCCCAACCTGCTTTCCAATAGCCGTTGCGGTACCCTTGTGATCCCCGGTGACCATCTTCACGCGGATGCCTGCGCCCTGGCACTCAGCAATAGCGGAGATGGCTTCGAGGCGCGGCGGATCAATCAACCCCACCAAACCAATCAGCGTCAGCCCGTTTTCTACGTCCGAGAACTCAAGAACCGTATGTTCCGGCGCCACCGGTTGCAAAGCAAACGCCAGCACCCGTTGCCCCTGTGCCGCGATATTCTCCGCTTTGTTCTGCCAGTACACTTCATCAAGTGCCTCCGTGCTACCGGCAACCGTGCGCTGCGTGTTGCACATCGAGAATATCTGCTCGGGCGCGCCCTTCACGGAGACGTAGGCTTGATTGTCATGATTATGATTGAGCGTCGCCATGAAACGGTGCTTGGCGTCGAAGGGAATGACATCGGTGCGCGTCCAGCCGACTAACTTGTTACGGATATCGATGCCGATTTTGCCAGACATCGCCAACAAAGCCCCTTCCATGGGGTCGCCCTCCGCCGTCCAGGCGCCGTCACACTCCCGCAAGGAAGCATCGTTACACAGAGCCGAAACACGACCGAGTTCGTAGAGGGCATCGTGCTCCTGAGCGTTCACCACAACATCGTTAAGCTTGATATTGCCCTTGGGCTCATACCCGGCACCTTCTAGCGAGAACACTTCAGCACCCGTCACCACCGAAGCAACCATCATCTCGTTGCGTGTCAGAGTCCCGGTCTTGTCGGTACAGATAACCGATATCGACCCCAGCGTCTCGATGACGGGCAAGCGCCGAACAATCGCATTGCGCCGGGCCATTGCCTGTACGCCCACCGCCAACGCGATGGTCAAAACGGCGGGCAAGCCTTCGGGGATGGCCGCAACGAACAAGCCGACAACGGCCATAAAAATCACGGAGAATTCGAAATTCTGGACGAAATAGCCAAACATCAGAAGTGCAGCAGCGACGAGGAGAATCAAGGCCGTGAGCCACCGGGAAAACACGTTCATCTGCCGGATTAACGGGGTTGTCAAAACCTCGACGGAAGACAGCAGCCCGCTGATACGGCCAATTTCCGTGTTCGTACCCACGGCGACGACCACACCACGCCCCAAACCACTGGTCACAAGTGTGCCGCTATACGCCATGCACGTACGGTCGCCAAGAGGCGCAGTCGCACTAACGGGTTGGGTATGCTTTTCAACCGGGACAGACTCGCCCGTGAGAATGGATTCCTGAATCTGAAGCGCGCTTACACGAAGGAGCCTCAGGTCGGCTGGCACCTTGTCCCCTGCTTCCAGCAGAACAATGTCGCCGGGTACCAGAGCTTCGCCTTCAACCGAGCTCCGCACGCCTTCACGCAGCACCGACGCCTTCAGTGCCAGCATGCGACGAAGGGCGTTCATCGCCTTTTCCGCTTTACCTTCCTGAAAGAAACCGATACCCGCGTTGGCAATCACGACCGCCAGTATTACCAGCGTATCGGCCAAGTGCCCCAGTGCGGCGGTGATGACGGCGGCACCGAGCAAAACATAAATGAGAATATTATGAAAATGCCACAGAAAACGGATCAACGGGTTTCGTTTCGCTGCCGCCGGCAGTCGATTCGGTCCATATGCTTGAACACGCTTTGCCACCTCTTCGGATGACAGTCCTTGTTCATTGGCATTCAGAGCATCGATAACGCTCTGCGAGGCAAGCTCGTGCCACTTGCCGTCTGCGTCCATGGCATCAACACCTCACCGGTATCAGCGTGCACCGATTCGCTGCTGCGAACCGGGCGAACCAACTCACTCAACTCTCATTCAGTTTAGAGCCACTGCTTGAGTTCAGCTAATACCAGGAAAGTTTTTCACCAATCACTAACGATGCAGCAAACGCGGCCAGAACACCGATCCCCGAGACCGAATGCCCTAGCCGCCCCAGGCTTCAAAGACTAGGGTGCCGTGTTCAGCGATCCTTCTAACATCGGAAGCTGCACCGTGCCCGCCACATTCACAAAGGGTACCAAGGCATCCTGCGACCAGCTTTTTGGGTACTGCAAGTGATAACCGGACACCAACAACGCCAGCTCATCACCGGGTGCCAAGGACTCTGCCACGCCTACCATCTGAATGACGGCCTGATCTTTCAAGCCGCGCACCGGCATCACCTGATCGTCAATCAAGTCCCAGCGGCTTTCGCCTTCAGCTCGCTTACCCAAACCGACAAACACAATCGGATCACAGCCCGGCGCGTATGGGTCCAGCTCGATATCACAAGCAGATTTCCCGGTCAGATCCGACACCGTCAGTTTCATGGTCGGAATGCCGCCCAGAACGGCGCCTTCTTCACCCACTTTACCCAACATTAGAGCAAGTGGAGGCTGGGTGATGGTAGCAGCGGCTTCGTATCCAGACGCCACAGGTTGATCGGAAGCAAATGCTCGCTCAACCGCATAGCGGCCTGTAAGGATGTCGCTCTCACTGACCGGCGCCGGGAACTCATCCATGGGCACCATCACCGATTGATCATCGGCAAGCGACAAACACACGTTGGATTCGGTACCTTCGAAATAGCCCGACAACGGCTTACCCTGCAGATGATGCTCCAGCCAATTCAATGTGGCATCAGCTATCGAAATGCTACCGCAATGAAACTTTCCAGCCGCTCCCTGAAAGCCCGGAATTTCAAGCAAACCGGCCGCTGGGTCAACGTAGGTACCCGGTTGCGCTTCATCTGGCGCCTCTACCGGCAGTATGTGGCCCGTCTGATGGGTCAGCAGCCGCACATCCCCATTCGTTTGCGCCGACAGACATGAAAAGTTGCGCCACGCTTCGTTGAAGTTAAACAGCGTGTCCTTCATGCCTTGGGTCAGCAGCACATCAACGTTATTAAACGGTGTCGGAGGCACGTCGTAGGCAGGAGGATTAATCCGATAGGAAATCAGATCAGCGTCTCCCGAAACAGCCAGAGGTGCCCCTGCGCAACGATATGCCGGGCTGTGATAATAGACAAAGTCCAAGCCCGCCTCGGGGAACCGGTTCAAGGAAACGCCCTGCGCAAGACTTTCCCTTAAAATCGGATCCAGGCCGCCATTGCCCTTACCCGTCGAACCATTTTCGCCGATGCCAACCAGTATCAGATCCCAGCCGGTCTTAATCACCCCCCCGGGGTTCAGACTGTAACGTAAATCGTTCCACGTCATATCCGGCACCAAGGCATCTAGCCGTTGCTTCGGATCCAGGCCATGAAGAAGGAATTGGAAACCGCCCCCGTAACTTCCCCCGATGGCACCCGCCACCAGATTCGGATTCAACGCTTCGGGAAGGTCGGCTTCATTGCGAAACTGCAGGTAGTCCAGGTTGGCCTCCGCCCAATCAAGAATCTGCACCAGATCTTGCCCCTCGAACTCCGGGTCCATTACCCGCACGGTACCCGTACTTTCGCCAAAGCCACGCTGGTCGATGGAAATCACCGCGAAACCAGCGTCGCGGTAGCTATCGTAACCATCGGTGCTACGCGATCCGCCGAAGCCATGCCCTTGCAGAACAAGAGGATGCCCAGCTTCGCAGTCAATACCGCCCGTAGGCTCAAGCACCTGGAAAGTAATGGTCTCATTACTGGCGGAATTGAGCGAAACCGAATAACTGCGCCCCCCTTCACGGGGTGAGCCATCGGCACATGAAACCAGCACAGGGTTAGGCAATTCGCACTGCGGTGCCTGACTGTTACCGGGATTGTCGCAGGCTTGGGCCGGCGGATCTGTGCGTTCGGCTGTTTGATCAGACCCGCCGTTATCGGAACTAGAATCAATGCACCCAGTGACAGCAAACGCTAAGACCATCGGCGCCAAAGCAAAGCGAGCAGGTAGGAATGTAGAACGGGAGGGCATCGACTGTTCTCCTTATTGTGTTTTGATTAACCCAATAGAGAAAACGTGTCGTGGAAAAATACGTTCCCATGCAAAACCAGAAAGGCCTAACATGACATCATGGTGCGGCAGTCGTTCAATAATAAAATGGGTGGTCGTTCATCAAAAACAGCGCCAACCACCCATCTAAATCATTCAACTTTGATCGTGATTTTGTCGGAAATCACTGGCGAGCTGTGAGGCACGTGTGCGTGGTTGCCCAGTAAAAGCTGCAAAGTATGGGTGCCAGGGGCGAGTTTTATTTCGGTCTCCGTCTGGCCGCCGCCAAAATGCTTGATCTTATCAGTAGCCGGCAGTGGCTTACTCAGATCAGTTGGCACCTCGGTATCAATCAGAAGGTGATGGTGCCCGGTATTGCTTTTATCGACACCAGCCGGCGCCACACCCATATTCCGAAGACCAAACACCACTTTGACGTTTTGCTGAACCGTGGCCCCATCACTCGGTTGAACAAAGTAAACTTCCGCATTAGCCGGCGCTGATGACGTCATGCTGCCAGCGAAAGTACTCATCGGTGCAACCAGCAAAGCCGACAATAAGGTAATCGTGCTTTTTTTCATGCTCCTACCCCCTATCTCCGTTCACTGCCATCCTTGTTGGAGCAGAGCACGCAGCCTGTCCAACAACATAACAAGGCTAGACCAAGATGAGCATCGCTGCATATCCGGAATGGGAGTTACGGCAGCCGGGCAAACGCTGCGTCGGTCTTAGCCGCCATAACGAAGTCGTTCCGATGCAGACCGCCGATGGCGTGGGTCCACCAGCTGACGGTCACCTTGCCGTATTCCAAAAGAACAGCGGGATGGTGATTTTCTGCCTCGGCCAGGTCTCCCACCTGGTTGGTGAAAGCCTGAGCTTGAGCGAAGTTTTTGAACTTGAACACCTTCTGCAACTTTTCTTCGACATCCGCATCGACAAGGTTCCAGTCCGGGATTTGCCCATGCAGGAACGACCGCTCGTCCTCGGTTGCCTGGGGCGCGCCTTTGCGGCACGCCTCGCAGTGTTGCTTCGCCAATTCACTCATATTTTCCCTCCTCGAACGCCATGTCCTTAATGGTGCGTGAGCGCGTAATCAATTCCAGCACACACGGCGGCAACCTGCGCTGCGTTGCATTGCTCGGGAGTCGCACGCGGGCTGTCGGGATAGACCTCGGTCGTGGTTCTGTAGGGGGCGCTCGTGATGCTGGCACACAAACCCAGCTGTTTCAGTGGGTATTGGATAACGCCTTCCGAAGCCACAGGCGAACCGAAAATCTCACCTCTGTCATCGGCTGGAGCAATATGTGTGATCTCTTCCACCGTTTCGATGATTGCCTGCTGAAAGTCAGGTTGAGGACTCACACTATCATCCACCAAGTAAAAGCCGTCGGGGATATCACCCGGTTCGAACGGCTGGCCGTCTCGTGCTGCCAAGGCGGGGCGAAACTCGCTCTCATCCGTATCAGTGGTCTCGTGCAGGTCCATATGTAACCGCACACGATCGCGAATTGGCGCTATTAATTGCATAAGCGCCGCTGATTCTTCCGCGGGACTGTTTTCGTGGAACGAGCGGTTCGGATCGACCGCGTTCGGGTTCCAACGATGGATACGCTCGTATGCCCAAGGGCTAACACAGGGAGCGACCAGCAAGTTAACGCGGCCTGCATAATCCGCCGCACGCTGCTCAACAAACTGCAGCGCGCCGTGTACACCACTTGTTTCGTAGCCATGAACCCCGCCCGTTATCAGCACAACCGGCAGATCATCACGCCAATCGCGACTGCGGATCGCCATCAGCGAATAGCGCTCAGTGCCGTAGTCCAAACAACCGTACTCTTCAACGTCAAAGCCCAGGCGCAAGCGCTCGACCACACCCAACACCTCGGATTCGTAGCTGCGCTGGCGTGACTGTTGCGACAACCACTTCGCGCGCTCCTCATCGCCCCAAGGCTTGCCGGGTTTGCCGATTGGATAGAATGCGGTGGCTAAGTTCATATCGCTTTTCTCCAGTAATCATCGATGCGATCGGCGATTCTAGCATTCACAGGTGAGCCGAAGCAGACGACCGCCAGCCCCATCTTCAAGAACCCAAAGTGCACCTTCAGGCCCAAGCTCAACCTCTCGGATACGCTCCCCCATGGAAAAACGCTCTGCTTCTTCGGCCTCCTGACCATCAATTCTGATTCGCACCAGAGACTGTGATCGAAGCCCGCCAATAAAAGCCTGCCCCTGCCAGTCGGGAAACATAGAACCGTAATATAGCGCCAGCCCAGACGGTGCCACTGTTGGCACCCAGTAGATCTCCGGCGCATTAAATTCAGGGCGCGTATCATGATCAGGAATGGGGAAGCCGGAGTAATGATCCCCCCAGGAAACGATGGGCCAACCGTAATTCTCGCCCGCCAGGGTCAGGTTAAATTCGTCGCCGTGTCTGGGGCCCATTTCGTGGGTCCACAGCTGCCCCTGTTTGTCGAAAGACATTCCTAACAGATTGCGGTGCCCCAGCGACCAGAAGGTTTTCGCAAGCTCTCCCCTATCCTGAAACGGATTATCAAGTGGAACGGAGCCGTCCGCGTTTATCCGAATAACCTTACCCAAATTTTGATCCCACCTTTGAGCCGGCTTCAGCTTTTGCCTATCACCAGAGGTGATAAACAAATGCCCCTCCGGGCCGAATGCCAGCCGGTGAGAGTAATGCCCCGTACCTGAAACTTTGGGGGTTTGCTGCCAGATGACTTCGAGGTCTTCAAGTGTTGGCGGTTCAGCCTCGAGGTTCAAATAGGCCCGGGCAACAACGGCCCCTTGTTGCCTCCCGGCACCCTGCTCCGCGTACGATAGATAAACCCGGCGGTTGTCCGCATAGTCAGGATGAAGAATCACGTCCCCCAGACCGCCCTGACCACCATATGCCACCTCTGGCACGCCTTGGATAGACACTCTCGCGCGGTCTTTCAAGCGAACCAAATACAAAGCCCCGGATTTTTCAGTGACGAGGAGATGCCCATCCGGCAGAAAAGTCATGGCCCAGGGTTCATCGAAATCACCATAGCTCTCGGCCATTAGCTTCGAACCTGCACTGCCTTGAATCACATTAGCTGCAGGCTCAGCGTAGGTATGAAAGGACAGCAAAACCGCTATCAGGGATAGGTAAGGTATGAATCGCGATGGTTTCATCATTCGCTCCATTTCGAAGACAGCATTGAATCTCAAAATATCTGAAAACTTGCCCCAGCGCCCTTATCTCAAGTTTAGCGCGTTGTTACACGCAAACCCCAGATGGATAGAGTTACTGCAACAAGCGATGTAAGCGCAACGCTGATCAATAGAACTGCAACAATGAGTTCCGCGCCACCTCCAGCCTCGCGCCCCGCCGAAGAGATCGGTGTCATTTGGCCCGCACCGCTGAATGCACCAACCAAGCAACCCAGCCAATTTGCGTAACTCGAGTAGACCCACATGCAATACATAGTTTTGGATAGAGCTTCAGGAAGCTTAAAAACTGGCCAAACCGCACCAATGGCAATGAGCAGAGCACCACTCAGCAATCCGATGGTATGAGAAGAAAGACCAAGCCTCGGAATCTGCATCTGGGGCAGAAGAAGACCAGTTATTAGAGCTAGTAGGATAAGAACGAAACCATGACGGATGATCCTGCGATTCATAACCTAATCCTCCTGAAAGACGCCCAGCGACAGCTGGCATGTAATGCTTTAGAGTATAGGTGAAAGCGTATTCCTCATTCCTTGCCTATATTCAACGCCATCCGCTGTTAATGACCTGTTTCGACAAACTCCCCGTATAAACCCTGCATCGCACACGAGTGGAGATATCCATGTTTTCCTTTTTTAAGAAAGACCCAGCTAAAAAGCTCAAAAAACAACACTCAATACTGCTCGAGAAAGCCATGCAGGCCCAAAGAAAAGGTGATATCAGAACTTACTCTGAGCTCTCAGCTGAAGCTGCTGAAGTATTAAGCCAAATACAACACCTTGAACCGCCCAAAACCTAACGTCAGTAAAGTTCACAGTGTAGGCGAGGCAAAAAACAGTCGGCAGGGCTGGTGCCGCGCCCACCTTCCACTATTATCAAGGTAGGCTCGCGTTTGAGGCGACGTTACTGTGGGACTGTCGATCAACAAGTCGGAGTTTACGGCGGAAGAATTTGAGCGTTTTGCGGCCAAGGTTCGGATGGATCTGACAGCACTCTCTGGCCTTCTGAGCTGGCCCGGCTTTGGTGAGGGCGATAGCTCCATCGGCGCTGAGGTTGAGTTCTACATCGTCAATTCTGACCTGAACGTTCAGCCCATTAACACAGAAATCACCGCCCGCGTTAAAGACCCCCAACTAACGCTTGAGCTCAACCGGTTCAATCTTGAATACAACCTCAGCCCTCAAGCTTTCAAAGGCACTCCGTTTACCAGAACAGAGCAAGAACTGCTCGCGGCCATTCAACGAATCAATCGGCACGCCTCACCATTAGGTGGAGAACTGGTACCGATCGGCATTCTGCCCACACTCCGCCAGTCCGATACGGGCCCGGAGGCGATGACCGACGAACCCCGCTACCACGCTCTATCCAAGGCGCTGGTGAAGCAACGGGGTGAGCCATTCAGCATCCACATCAGTGGCGACGATGCCATCAATCTGGCAACCGACGACGTCACCATGGAAGGGGCGAACACCTCATTCCAGCTACATTGGCGTGTCCCCGCCCGTCGTTTCGCCGATTACTTCAATGCGATCCAGCTGGTTACGCCAATTGCCCTGGCCCTGGCCAGCAATTCACCCAGCCTGTTTGGCCACCGCCTCTGGGACGAAACCCGCATTGCCCTGTTCAAACAATCCATTGACAGCCGCTCCTCCAGCCATAAAACGTGGCGCCATCCGCCCAGAGTCTTTTACGGCAACGGCTGGGTACACAGCGCCTGGGAATTGTTTGCGGCGTCCGCATCGTTATACCCCCCCATCATTCCATTGATGTCAGCGGAGGATCCGATGGCCGTGATGGCTCGAGGCGAAGTGCCGGAACTGGCCGAACTGCGCCTGCACCATGGCACCACCTGGCCCTGGAACCGGGCCATCTTTGATCCCGCGGAGGGTGGCCACCTGCGTATCGAGCTTCGCTTCATGCCCGCCGGCCCGACTCCCGTAGATATGTGTGCAAACGGACTGTTTGTAATCGGAGCGGCATTAGCTGTGCTCGACGATATTCATCATCTAACGTCGATCCTGCCCTTCAATTACTCCGAACACAATTTCTACCGCGCCGCTAAATATGGCCTGGACGCAGACATCGTTTGGCCACACAAAGATCAGGTTCAGTTGCAAGATACCCCGCTGTTAACCGTGGCCCGTGCGCTGCTGCCGCTCGCCCGTGAAGCATTGAAAAAAACAGCCGTGGACGAAGCCGAAATTCACCGCTTGCTGGGTATCATCGAAGGCCGAATTACTACCAACATGACCGGCGCCCGTTGGCAGCGCCACATCACCGAATCTTTGCTGCAGTCTCTGAGCCCCGATGAAGCATTCCGAAGTATGCTGGCCCTTTACATGGCCAACCAGAAGAAAAACATCCCGGTCCATGAATGGTCTCTGTCACCATGAGCACATCAAGCTGTCTTGATTATCTGCATGACCCATCCCCCCGGACACTGGGGCGCTCCCCACTAGAGTGGCTGGAGCGGCTACAGCGGCCGACAATTGTTCAGGTTGCAGGCCGCGATCGCTCTCGAACCCGCGCCATGGCCACACTGCTTCACGGCAATGAGCCTTCGGGACTGTTTGCGCTTCATCGGTGGCTGCTTGAGCAGCACACACCCGAGGTCAACATGCTGTTCCTGCTGGGAGGCGTCTATCCCGCAAAGCGGCCTCCGATACTGTCGCACCGTCAGCTGCCCAATGGGCGTGATCTTAACCGGTGTTTCCAGGAACCCTTCAAGGATAAAGAGGGAGCGATCGCCGAGGCCATACTGGCAGAGCTTCACAAGGCGAAACCTGAATGCCTGCTGGACATGCACAACACCTCCGGCACCGGCCCGGCCTTCGCGGTGACCATAACCAATGATGCCGCTCATCAGGCGCTGACTTCGCTGTTCACCGACCGTCTTATCATGACGGATCTTCGTCTGGGTGCGCTGATGGAATACTCGGAGCAGGAAGTACCCACAGTGACCATCGAGTGCGGAGGTTCACAGGACGAACACGCCCATCAACTGGCATACGAAGGGCTCGTTCGGTATACCTTGAGACCAGACGTTTTGTCGCTGGAAAAAGCGGAGTGGAACGTCGCCGTCATGCGCAATCCGATTCGTGTGGAATTGGCTGCTGACGCGACCATTGAATATCGCCTGGAGCCCAGTGGTCAGACTGACCTCACGCTTCCGCCCGATATCGAACGGCGCAATTTCGGAATTGTTTCCCCGGATGAACCGCTCGGATGGATTGAACAAAAAGACCTCAGCATACTCACAGCGATCGGCCACAACCGGACCGAGAACATGGAACAAGTGCTGAAAATCAGGGATGGAAAAATTTACCCCGCCCAAGCAATCAAACTCTTCATGATCACCACCAACCCAGCAATTGCCAAGAGTGACTGCCTGTTCTACGCCGTCAAAGAAACCGGCGACCCGATTTTCTAAACCTGAAGCGCGTCAGAAGTTATCCCATAATTTTCAGAGCAATGTATGGTGCCACAATAAAAACCAATGTCATGATTTTGTAAGTGCTCAGAAAGTCAAAATACTTAGAGTCTAAATCTTTCTCATCGACCCTAAACATTTTTCTATGAATGGAAGCTAATCCTTCCCTCATAAAGGCAACAATTAGTGTCGCCAAAAGCAGATAAGCAATATTTATTACAGATGCCCAGCCCAACAACTCAGTTAATTGTGGAAGTGTGATCATAACTTACCCCATGCTGCAGGACGGACATTAATATGTGTGTCATACGGATCAGCAAAGTACCCTGCGGATCACCGACTAAATTTACCCGTTTTTCGGTCGCCAGATCAGCCTCAACGTAGGAAGCTATTTGTTGTAAAACCCCGTCGTATAAAGACCTTCTTACAGGAGTATACGAGGCTTTTCAGTGCAGGGTATTCCCCCACACACCAATGTTGATATGCCCAACACATCCATTAAGATTATAATGCCGCTCAAAGTCAGACCCAGTCTACGTTTAAACTCCAAACCCCGGGCCGATTACTGTGAGCACCCTGCATCGAACCAAAAAACAAGCCAAACCCGTTCGCAAGAACCTGCACCCGAGGAATATCCACAACCAAGGCTACGACTTCCCCGCTCTGGTAAAAAGCCACCCGGCATTAGCACCTCATGTAAAACCGAACGCTCACGGCAACCTGTCCATCGACTTCGCAGATCCGTTAGCGGTAAAAACGTTCAACGCCGCGTTACTAAACCGGTATTACAACGTTGTCGACTGGGATATCCCGGAAGGTGCGCTTTGCCCTCCAATCCCCGGCAGGGCCGACTACATGCACTATGTGGCTGACTTGCCGGGGCTTGAAAACCCCAATATCAAGATGCTCGACATAGGCACTGGCGCGAATGGCGTCTACCCGCTACTGGCCTGCCAAATTTACGGCTGGCAGTGTGTCGGAAGTGACATCAACATTCCGTCGCTGGAAAACGTTGCCAAAATCATCGCCCACAACCCCGCACTCAAAGACCGGATTACGCTGCGTACGCAGCATGATAAAAACCACATTTTTGAAGGCATTATTCAGACTGGGGAGTTCTTTGACGTCAGCGTATGCAACCCACCCTTTCATGCTTCGCTTGATGAAGCCCTCAAAGGTAGTCAGCTTAAGCTTAACAACCTTGCCCGTAGCCGCGGTGAGCAAAAAGCAAACACCCAATCCCCTACTCTGAATTTTGGCGGCTTAGGTGCGGAGCTTTGGTGCAAGGGGGGCGAACAGCTGTTCCTTAAAAAGCTCATTAAAGAAAGTCAGCTGTATGCCACTCAGTGTCGCTGGTTTACCAGCCTGGTTTCAAAGGCAGACAACGTTAAGCCGGCAAAGAAGCTGATTCGTAAGCTCGGGGCAGTGGATATCCGGGAAATAGAGATGGAACAGGGAAATAAGGTGACGAGGGTGTTGGCCTGGACATTCATCTGACCGCCCGTATCTTCATTCAGCTAATCAATCACCAGTTAATGGAGGAAAAAACCACAAACAACACTATGTAGTTGAATGCCGAAATGAATTTAAAACGTGTTGGCAAGTTATTTTTGAAAAAATAGAAAGTAGTCAAAAACACAAAAGCCATACATGGAACGACAACCAAGAGAATCGCAAACCCTCGAGCCATACCAGCACCGGCAGGGTCATTACCTGTGCTGTAATCTTCAAAAAATGTCGTAAATATTAAAATCCAAGCAATTGCTTGCAATACAAGAATTACAAATGCTTTACGAGGTATATTTGAACCTTCATTAGTTTCCATTTTGACTCACTAACGCTTGGCACAGCAGCGTCAACTCAGTGGTTTCCAGCGGCCGCGCACTGCTGCAAATTGTTAATGGCCAGGACGACAACACCCTGACCCTTTCTGAATTGGTGGGCACGCTACTGTGCCGTATGAGCAAAAAACACATCAGTCTCCCTGCTTGGGCTTCAATAAACTACCGCAAGATTCACACTCATAAAAATACTGGCAGGAATCAGTGGGCATAGTTTCCACTTTCTCGTAGCCACAGTTTGGACATTTGATCGTCGATTCCAGAACTATATCAGCCATAACCCTAGTCCATAGTGCGAGGAACCAGAATACGAAACTCGCAGATTGTTCAGTGTCGTTCGGGAAGAATAGCTGATTGGAATGAACATTTGGAAGCAACTCCCGGGTAGCCGGTGGTAAAACGCCAGCTGAAGCTCCCCCGCAACGATTCGGCATTCGTTGGCCATTTCGAGGTGAGAAGTGAAGAGGCGAATCGCCTCTAGTGTCCGGCACCGAATCCATTCGAAATGTCATTCCGGAAAAAACCGTCCACACGCAATAAATCAAATTAACACTTCCTGAACATCCACGCCTTACAATAAGATAGGCTCCTCAAATCAATGATGAACAAGCGATTTTTATAGCGGCACCTGAATTGCTCCACCTCACACAAAATAGGTTTTAGATGTTAGTCAGCAGTTACAACGGAGGTTTAGTTGCCTGTTCCATCATAGTTGCCATTCTTGCTTCCTACACCGCCCTGAATATGGCCAGTCGTGTTTCCAACGCCTCGGGTAGAACGGCTTCGCTGTGGCTGATTGGTGGTTCGTTCGCCATGGGGTTTGGCATCTGGTCGATGCATTTTATCGGCATGCTTGCCTTTAGCCTTCCCATTGATCTGGGCTACGACGTTCCTTTAACCCTGCTGTCGCTGCTCATTGCCATTGCCTCATCTGCGCTCGCACTTCACCTGGTGTGTCAGGACAAACTACCTTGGGTCCGCCTATTGTTCGGCGGCATTCTGATGGGGCTAGGCATCGCTTCCATGCACTATACCGGCATGGAAGCGATGCTCATGCATCCTTACATTTTTTATGTTCCCTGGCTGGTTGTGCTATCCGTCATTATCGCCATTATTGCCTCCCTGGGAGGCCTTTGGCTGGCCTTTCGCCTGCGTCAGGAATCCAGTCGGGCAAAGTTTAGCCGTATAGGTGCAGCTCTGGTCATGGGCTGTGCCATCATCGGAATGCACTACACGGGAATGGCCGCCTCCAAGTTCCCGCTCAACAGTTTCTGTGGTGCAGCGAACAGTGGTATCGACACAAAATGGCTAGCGGTGTTAGTCATCATTGTGAGCCTCGCGGTGTTTGCCATTGCCCTTATTGTGTCCATGCTTGATGTACGCACCAGCCGACTGTCCAACTCGCTTGATGACGCCAATAACGAACTACTCAAACTGGCCCTGCATGACAGCCTGACCCACCTGCCAAATCGCGCCCTGCTGGGTGACCGGCTAGAACAGGCAATACATCGAGCCGAGCGAAACCACAGCGAATTTGCAGTGCTCTTTCTGGACCTGGACGGTTTCAAGGCGATCAACGACATGCACGGGCACCATGTGGGCGACCTCTTGTTAAAAGAAGTCTCGCTCCGCCTTCTGATGAGTAAGCGTGAAGGGGATACAGCAGCAAGGCTGGGAGGGGACGAATTTATCCTGTTGCTGGAACCTGGCACACCCGAGAATTCCGCCATTGTTGCCCAGCGGTTGATTGATTCAATCGAACAGCCTTTTGAGACCGCGAATACTCTCCTTCAAATATCAACCAGTGTCGGTATCGCCCTTTACCCGCAGGATGGTCAAACCGAACATGAGTTGATGGTCAACGCCGACGCAGCCATGTACCACGCGAAAAAGCAGGGTCGCAACGGCTACTGTTTTTTTGAACACGGTATGAATGCCAATGTGCACCTGCAAATGCAGATGCAACAGAACCTGCGACACGCTGCCGAGCGCAACGAATTGGTTTTGCATTATCAGCCCAAAATCATCGCACCAAATGGCCCCATGACCGGCTTGGAAGCATTACTGCGCTGGCAAAGCCCTGACCACGGCCTCCTACCACCCGATCGCTTTTTGCCATTGGCCGAGAGCTCAGGGCTGATCGTACCCATTGGCAACTGGGTCATCAACGAAGCTTGCCGACAGATGAAAGTCTGGTACGACCAGGGCCATCGTGACTGGAGCGTGGCGGTGAACCTCTCTGCTGTGCAACTGGAGCACGACAGCCTGGTGGAAGTGGTTCGTTCTGCGTTAACCCGACACTCGTTGGCATCCTCGCACCTGGTGCTTGAGATTACCGAATCAACGGCCATGCGCGATGCCGAAATCAGCCTGAAAGTGTTGAACAAACTGTCAGCACTTGGCGTATCTATTTCCATCGATGACTTTGGCACAGGCTATTCAAGCCTACTCTACCTGAAACGCCTGCCGGCCAATGAGCTGAAAATCGACCGCGGTTTTATTACCGAACTGGCTCAAGGCAACGATGATGAAGCGATCATTCAGGCAATCATTGCTCTGGGTAAAACACTGGGAATGGAGATTGTCGCAGAGGGTGTTGAAACCCCGGAACAACAGGAACTGCTCACTCGGCTGGGCTGCCATACCCTACAAGGATATCTGTTAGCCAAGCCCTGCCCGCCCGACATCTTGATCGATACAATGACCGGACTGGCCAAAGGCACCTAACCAGCTCTCGCTAATACTTAACGTGGAGGGGAACGGCCACAGAACCGATTAGTCGTCGGTTCCCTCAAACATCCGAATGCGGGCACTATTAAGGTGTTTCTTCATCGCTAGTTCTGCATTTTCAGCATCACCATCGATGATATGCCTCAGAATCGTATTGTGCTCTTCCTGAACAAGCGCCATGCGATTAGCGTCAGACGATTGCAACGACAACGTGCGGGTGATGTTCATTCCCTCTTTAATATTCTCCCGCAGTGACTTCATCACCGTCGAGTAATACTGATTATTAGCGGCCTCGGCAATGGCGAGGTGGAACTCGAAATCCTCGTCACTGGCAATGG
Organism: Marinobacter sp.; assembly: GCF_034669625.1. Taxonomy (GTDB): domain Bacteria; phylum Pseudomonadota; class Gammaproteobacteria; order Pseudomonadales; family Oleiphilaceae; genus Marinobacter. The sequence goes on along the minus strand of NZ_JAXMOY010000017.1, from coordinate 31,850 downwards.
TATTCAGCCTGTTGGCCTCATCAATTTTTTCAGCGGCGGCAACAATACGGGCAAGCTGATCAGGCGTACGACGCTTAGCGGCCAAACCTGCTGCACTGCCTTCAAGATCAGTGCGAAACTCAAAACACCGTTGAATACCCGCAATGCTGGAAATCTTGGAGAATGAAAGAACCGCATCATCCGGACGCTTAATCACGAAACTACCTGACCCCCGCCGCGACACAATCAGGTTGTCTTCCTTGAGTCGCGTTAACGCCTCTCTCAGCACAGGCCGAGAAACGCTGTATTTTTCGCACAGCTTGGCCTCGCTAGGGAGCTTCTCGTTCGCCGGATACTCGCCACTGATGATACCAACCAGAATTTTCTGGTATGCCACGGATGAAAGCGACCGACTGATCTCGTGTTTTTGCATCTGCATAGTTATAGAACCAAAAACAGGGTGGAAAACGCCATGATAGACAACTTTTTACAGCTCTGGCGGCCATTTTAATTAACCACTCACTTAATAGAAGCCAGCAGTTTTGACGCCATCAACGTCTTTATTATTGGTAAATTGGCGCAAATTTCGCCGAACTTTATCACTTTAAATGATTTTTCCGCAAGCAAATTCCCTGACGCCTACTGCTCCTTAAAGCCCTCTTATCGACCATTGTCTAGTAAAACATTACAAACGCAACAAAGTTGTAAAAAGTTGTTTGATTTGTAAATTCCCATAACGTAAAGTCTGGCACGTATTCAATTTGATTAAGGTGTATGTGCATGACAACAAATACTCAATATATGCAGATAAATCAGAAAGTTATTGACGACCTTCGCCGCGTATCGACAGCAACGCTGCACACAGCTCTTTTCAAGAGAGGCTTGCGTAACACCTACATCCAGGGCGTTAGCCTCATCAACAAGCAAAAACTAAAGATGGTCGGCCAGGCATTTACCCTGCGCTACATCCCCGCCCGTGAAGACCTTGATACCGTTGCGGCGTTCAAAAGTCCTGAGCACCCTCAGCGCCTTGCCGTTGAAACCGTTCCGGAAGGCATGGTGCTGGTTTCTGACTGCCGACAGGACGCATCTGCTGCCTCTGCCGGGAGCATCCTCCTCACTCGACTGGAAGTTCGCAAATGTGCAGGATTTGTTTCCGATGCCGGCATCAGAGATTTCAGCGACGCGTCTGAGATGAACCTGCCGATCTTTTGCGCCAAACCCAGCGCCCCAACAAACTTAACCAAGCACCACGCTGTTGATCTACAAGTACCGATTGGTTGTGGCGGCGTAATGGTTAATCCTGGTGATGTGTTGGTCGGCGATGGCGACGGCATCATCGTTATCCCTCAGGAAATTGCGCAGGAAATTTCCGAAGAAGCGCTAGCGATGGAGCTCTTCGAAGATTTTGTGCTCGATAAAGTTCGGACGGGAAGCAAAGTCATCGGACTGTACCCTCCCAACGAGGCAACTCTGGAGGAGTACAACAGCCAAAAGGCATAAGGCATAAGGCAAGTGAGGTGGGAACAAGAATCCACAATGATCGTCACACCTCGCTCTTCATTGATTGCTGTCAGAATTGAATGCCTATAAAAAACAATCAAATAAAAAGAGACGAAGCCATGATATTGAAAAATCTAAAAAAACAACTCCTTTGCGTTATCGGAGCCTGTTTGCTCACCACAACCGTAGCTGCAGCCGATTACCCTTCCCGCGATATTCGTCTGATCGTGCCCTGGCCAGCCGGCGGTGGCGCCGATGCCATATCACGAAAGCTTGGCAACATTACCGAACAGAACCTCCCGGTTTCAATTTACGTCGAAAACATCGCCGGTGCCGTAACCGCTTCTGGCTTGATGCAGATGATGCGTGCTCGTCCAGACGGTCACACCATTGGCGTTCTGACCTACGACAGCGTAATCACGCTTCCCCGCGGCAAAATGGTTCCAGGCTACTCGCTGGATAACATGACTCCGATTGCCCGGATCACAAGCGAAGCCGACGCAATAGTGGTGTCGGAACAGTCTGGTTTTACCAGCTTCGAGGAACTGATTGAAGCCGCCAAAGCAAAACCCAATAGCGTCCGGGTGGGCGTTGCACCCAGAGGGTCCGGGCCCTTTCTTGCCGTTCGTCGCCTTGAGCAACAGGCAGGCGTTAAGTTTAACGTTATCACCTACCCTGGATCCTCAAGCGCTGAGGCCGAAGCCCTGCTGTCCGGAGAATTGGATGCAGCGATTTCAAGCCTGGGTGACTTCAGCGGGGTCATAGAATCTGGCGATGTAAAAGGCGTGGTGGAACTGTCATCGATGCAGAATCCATCGTTTCCTGATGTGCCCCCCATCAGCACTCTGGGCTACGACTTGGAGACCGGAAGCTTCATCTTGCTGGCTGCACCGAAGAACACACCGGACGAAGTCATTGCTTCACTCGAAACGTCGTTCAAAGATGCCTTTGAAAGCGAGGAGTTTCAAACCTGGGTAGAGGGTGTAGGCGTAACACCAAACTGGCTGGGCGCCAATGATGTGCAGGCGTGGATTGATGACCGGCAGTCTGAAACGTTCAAAGTTATGGACGAACTCGGTCTATAACGATGCGGCGCACATCCCCCTGCAATGCTGACAGGGGGATGATACCCAGAGGTGCATGATATGTTTTATTTATATAAAAAAATCATCTTTCAGTTTTTAGTTTTTATTGTTTCTGTCGGATATCTCGTCACTGCTTTCAATATCGGAAATCCAATGTTGGACGGCCAACTTCAGGCGTCTTTTTTTCCGCTGATCATTGGCTCATTTGCCGTGCTGTTCAGTGGAATACTCCTTTTCAAGGAATGGGCTCTTGTAAAAAACAAAGCGGCGGATCCAGGTGATGACAGCAGCCCATACACGGCCCCAATCCTTGTTCTTCTGATCTTCATTTACATTCTTGCCTTTTCAGCGATCGGGTATTTCATCCCCTCAACACTGTTTGTTTTTTCAATGATCCTGTTGTTTTCCGAAAAGAAAAAAATTGTCCAAAAGGCCGTCATTTCAATCGTGATCGTCACTTTGGGGTATCTCGTTTTCGAACTACTTTTCGGAGTTAGGCTCCCGACCTTGAGGGGTTAACTTATGGAATTCATTACACTTGTAGCCGGCAGTTTCTCAACGCTGCTCAACCCCATGGTACTGGCCTACGTAATCGCAGGCTTTATCATCGGCACTATCTTTTCCGCCATTCCAGGCTTGACCGCAACCTTGGCGCTGGCTCTGTTATTACCACTGACCTACAGCCTGGATGTCACCATCGCGTTGATGGCCTGCGCCAGTATTTATATGGCGGGTATGTGTGGCGGCAGCATCACAGCGACCACCATTAATATCCCCGGGGCGCCCTCATCCATGATGACAGCCCTGGATGGCTACCCACTGCAGAAACAGGGCAAAGGCGCCCTGGCTCTGGGGCACGCAGCCATTGGTTCAATGGCCGGCGGGGCGATAGGCGCTATGCTGCTTATTGGTCTGGCGCCCTTCATTGCAGAGGCATCGTTGCTGGTACAGACCACCGGGAAGTTTTCATTGTTAGCGTTTGCCATGATAGTTATCGTCATCGCGCAACGCGGCAAGGTTGTTAAAGCTGCCATGGCCGCATGCATTGGTTTAATGCTGGCGACCATAGGCCTGGATGCTATGGAGCCCGTTACCCGCTTCACCTTCGGATTCAGCAGCCTCACCGCAGGCATCGACCTGATGCCGGTCATTATTGGCACCTTTGCCATCAGTGAAATTCTGATGCAGGCCGGGGCAGCAAAAGAAGACCGAAAAACGACCGAAGCCATAAGCGCGGTTAAAATCAGACGCCGCGATTTCATCCCCCCACTGTCGTCCATTCGTGAAATCGGCCTTATCTGCTACATCAAGTCGTCGTTGATTGGCTATTCGGTCGGAACTTTGCCCGGCGCAGGTGGGTCGATGGGCAGCTTTCTGGCCTACGTCGAAACAGTACGCACCTCACCGAACCCCGAAAGCTACGGTAAGGGCAACCCTAAAGGGATTGCGGCCTCCGAAAGCGCCAACAATGCAGTTTGCGGTGGCGCCTTGGTTCCTATGCTGACATTCGGTATTCCGGGTGATCCGATTACCGCCATCATGCTCGGCGTTCTGGTGATCAACGGCATTCAGCCAGGCCCTCAGTTGATGGCAGGACAAGCTGATTTGATTGCGCCGGTGCTCGCATCACTCCTGTTCAGCGCGGTGGTGTTGATTCCATTAACACTGTTCCTGCTGGGGCCCTATTTCATCAAGATTGTTTCGATCCGTAAGGACGTACTCTATGGCGCTATTGCCCTTCTTGCCGTGGTCGGCAGTTACGTAGCCACGTATTCAACCTTTCAGATGATGATGGCGTTGGTATTGGGTGTGCTGGCGTACTACATGAGAAAGAATGTTTTCCCGGTGGTCACCATGCTGCTTGGCTTTATTCTTGGCCCGAATCTGGAAGAGTTTTTGCGCCGTTCCCTCGCTCTTTCCAACGGCAACCCAATGACATTCTTCACCAGTCTGGACAGCTTGTTCTTTGTCATTCTCACACTGATTTTCGTCTACTTTCTCGCAATCAAAAAGCCACTCCAAAAACCTACCGGTGCAGCTCAAAGCGCCTGAGTAAGTTATTTAGCCCGCCCTACCCGTCAGCACAAGCCATCGGATAGGGCTAATTGTCGATACGTTAGGATCCAATCCTTTTTCTGTTATATGCAACGTAGGAGCAAGAATATGCAACCCAAAGGTCAGCAACTGATCGGCCAGGATACTTTTTTCGCAACAGGTGCTCCCATTCAGGCAGTCAACCCTGCCACCGGTGAGCGCCTTGAGCCGGCATACCCAAGCAGTGGTGCCGCCGAGGTCGATCGTGCGTGCGCGCTAGCCGACTCGGCAAGCGTCGAGTTTCGAACATCATCACTGCAGCAGCGTGCGACTTTTCTGGATACCATTGCAGATCAGATAGAAGCACTCGGCGATGAACTGATCCAGCGCGGGATGCTCGAATCCGGCCTTCCGCGGGCACGCTTGGAAGGTGAGCGGGGCCGGACCTGCGGCCAATTACGCCTGTTCGCCTCCGTGGTGCGCAAAGGTGAATGGCTGGATGTCCGCATCGACCCGGCTTTGCCAGAGCGTAAGCCTTTACCCCGAGTCGATTTGCGCCAGCAGCATATCGCTCTAGGCCCTGTTGTGGTGTTCGGTGCCAGCAACTTCCCGCTCGCATTCAGCGTTGCCGGTGGAGACACCGCGTCGGCCCTGGCAGCGGGTTGCCCGGTCATTGTTAAGGGACACTCCGCTCACCCCGGCACCTCCGAGTTGGTCGGCCGCGCGGTGCAAACCGCAGCCAGGCAGTGCGAAATGCCAGAAGGCGTGTTCTCACTGCTGTTTGGTTCCGGCAACGAGATCGGTCAGGCGTTGGTCTCAGACCCACGGATCAAAGCCATCGGGTTTACCGGCTCACGCCGTGGCGGTATGGCATTGATGGCGACGGCTCAGGCTCGTCCTCAGCCGATTCCTGTTTATGCCGAGATGAGCAGTATCAATCCGGTATTTTTATTACCCGAAGCTCTGCAATCACGCAGCCAGGCGCTGGCGGAGGGATTTGTCGGTTCCCTAGCGATGGGAGCTGGTCAGTTCTGCACCAACCCGGGCCTGGTCATTGCTGTACGCAGCCAAGCACTCGATGAATTCGTGGCAGCAGCCAGCAAAAGCATCTCCGCTGTGGCAACCCAGACCATGCTAACGCCAGGCATCCATGATGCCTATGTGCAGGGCGTCAAAGCACTGTCTGACAATGACAGTATTCGCTCACTGGGCAACGGCGAGACTAGCGAAGCGCCAAACCAATGTCAGGCCTTCCTGTTCACCACTTCTGCCGAAGCGTTTATCAGTGACCATAGCCTTCAGGATGAAGTGTTCGGCGCCTGCTCCGTCGTGATTGAATGCGACGACATGGCACAAGTGAAGCGTATTGCAGAAAAACTGGAAGGGCAGCTCACGGCTACCATACAGATGGATGAAGGTGACATTGAGCAAGCCAAGGTACTACTTCCCACTCTGGAGGAAAAGGCTGGCCGGGTGATGGCCAATGGCTGGCCAACTGGCGTTGAGGTATGCCACGCAATGGTTCATGGCGGGCCCTTCCCGGCAACTTCAGACTCACGTACCACCTCCGTTGGCAGTGCCGCAATTCATCGCTTCTTGCGCCCGGTTTGCTACCAGAACCTTCCTCAGGCGCTGTTGCCTGAAGCTCTCCGTGACGGTAATCCGCTGAATATTTCTCAGCTAGTGGACGGCAAACGAATCGTTTAAAAGCATTCGCAGCGAGGCTTGCCCCACAAGTCTCGCTGCTCATTATTCACACAAACCAAAACCCTGCGCTTATACAAGCGCGGTGACCAAGAATTTCAACGCAGCTTTCATTTAAGAAAAGGTTGAGATATACAAAGCTTCAACCTTGTCCCTGGCCCACTGGGTTTTGCGCAGAAACTTCAGCGAAGACTTGATTGACGGATCGCTCTTGAAGCAATTTATGTTGATCCTTTGGGCCAGTCCATCCCAGCCATAATGCTCCTGCAGCCTTTTTAAAACTTGCTCAAGCGTAATGCCGTGCAAGGGATTATTCGGTTGCTCATCGCTCATATTATAAAGACACCATTGGTTAGTTCCGGTTTTCTCAAGATAGGTGTGGTCAAAATAACACACTGAGCATGCCTGCTGCTGGCCATCAACAATACGAGGCCGCCCAAAAGCCGACAATTGCCAACCGTTTTCAGTCCAGACGAAGCGTTTTTAGAACAAAACATTCACGCCACTCTGTTGAAATCCTGCCCGCTTAAGAATACTGTACATATAAACAGTATTGAGAGATTTTCCCATGAGCGAATTGCTGAGCAACCTTCTTCAGGATGCCCGTGTGTGGCAGGGCCACCAGCACAAGAAGACAACCCAGCCGGCGGAACCCACCGGGTATCAGTCGCTGGACAATCAACTCGGCGGTTTGGGATGGCCAAAGGGCGCGTTGAGCGAATGCCTGCTGGATACCTGTGGTATCGGCGAGCTGCACCTGGTGTTGCCGCTCATGCAGCGGGTGTCCAGCGAGGGCAAAACCATCTTCTGGTTAAACCCGCCACACACACCCTACGCCCCTGCTTTGGCCCGGGAGGGGGTTAATCTGGACCATGTGGTAATGATCACTACTCAAGACCAAAACGACTTTTTGTGGACACTCGAAAACTGTCTTCGTTCTCCCGTTACTGGGTTGGTGCTGGCATGGCCGGGCACACTGGCCAGTCGGGATGTTCGCCGGTTGCAGCTGGCTTCTGAGGCTGGGGGGAATGTGTGCGTGCTTTTCCGAAGCCGCCGCCATGTCGATCAGAACTCTCCGGCCGCTTTACGGCTGGAGCTTGTTCCGAGTGATCGCCAGGAACTTAAAATTAACATCATCAAGCGCCGTGGTAGCTGGCCCGGCCAACGTTGCTCACTGGCGATGGGGCACCGGGCAAATCTTGTCTGTCACGACTCCCCCCGCGTGATTCAAGGGCCATGGGCCGAGGCGGCTCGGTAACCTTATGCTCTGGCTATATCTGCACTTTCCACACCTATTGCTGGATCACATCCAACGGAATCAAAATTCCGGGGGTGCTTTGGTGATTGTGGATGGCGCAGGGCAAAGCGTTACTCAAGCCTGCGCAGCCGCTAGGGATCTAGGCATTGAGGTGGGCATGCGCCTGAAAACCGCTCTCGGTCTGGCGCCCAATCTGCACATCATGCAAGCAGAGCCGAAACAGGAAGCCTGGCTTCTGGAAGATCAGGCACGCTGGCTGTATCACTACGCCGCACACATCACCTTGTCGCCACCCGATGGTCTTTGGGCGGAAGTCAGCAGTCTGCAAAAGTTGTATGGCGGCCTACCGGCCATTTGGCAAACCGTAGAACAGGCGTTAACCGAACGTCAGCTCACTGCTTGGATCGCCATTGGCCACACACCACTGGCCGCCCGCTTATTAGCCCTCACAGGCAAAGGCGAATGCACCGCAGACAAAGGCCATATCTTGACGGCGCTTAGCAACTTACCGCTGCAGACCGCCGGTTTTGATAAGAAGTCCTGCACTCGTCTGCAACGTTTGGGGCTTAGCGCTCTTAGCGATGTGTTCGCCCTACCCGCTCCAGAATTAGCTCGACGGTTGTCACCAGAACTTCTGAGCACGGTGCAGAAAATCCAGGGCACCCGTGCAGACCCCAAAGCACCTTGGCAGCCGCCTCATACATTCAGGCATCGGGCGGATTTCATTCAGGAGGTAGAGCATACTCAGGGGCTGTTGTTCTCATTGCAGCGCATTCTGGCAGAACTTGAGGAAGACCTCTGCTGGCGCCAGCAAGATACCGACACCCTGCTACTCACGCTGCAACATCGGCATCGGGAATCAACACGGCTTCGAATCCGAACCACGGGGCCAGAACATCGGGCCGACGTGTTTTTAAAGCTGATCCGCTTGAAGCTTGATCAGCAACCCTTGAGTGCACCGGTTATTGCGCTCACGTTCACAGTCAAGCGATTTACCGGCCGGGAGGCGCCAACGTGTCAGGATTTGCTCGGCGAAACTCAGGATCTGAACGAGGCCTGGCACACGCTGATCAGCCGGCTTCAGGCCCGACTGGGAGATCAGGCGCTGAAACAACTTGCACCTTCCGAGGACCACCGGCCGGAATGCGCCTGGTCTGCCAATGAAGTACGCCAACCCACCCAAAAACGTTCGGCGGCGTCAGCCCCCCTTCCCCATCGCCCCTTGTGGCTGTTGAAAGGCCCCAGGCCTTTGGACCAAACACCCACGCAGTGGCACTCCGGCCCGGAACGCGTCAGCAGTGGTTGGTGGGATGGCCAGCGAGTTCACCGGGATTATTACATCGCTCAATTACCGAGTGGTGAGATGGCCTGGGTATTCCGTGACCATCAAGATGGGTGGTTCATTCATGGGTGGTTTGGCTGATGGCTATGGGCTATGCGGAACTGTTCTGCTTCAGTAATTTCACCTTTCTGACCGGGGCATCGCACCCCCATGAGTTAGCCGAACGGGCTTTGGAACTAGGCTATAGCGCCATCGCGATTACCGATGCCTGCTCAGTAGCCGGTATCCCCAGAGCCTGGGCCGCGCTGAAAAACAGCCCCGTGAAACTCATTACCGGCAGTTGGTTCGAGCTGGATGATGCACCCACCAGCTCGGCCATTCCGCGTTTTGTCCTGCTGGCAAAAGATCGTCGGGGTTATAGCCAGTTATGCAAACTGATCACCACGGGCCGGCGCCGCGCCGAAAAGGGTCATTATCAGCTCTTCGCGCGCGACATCGAAACCCACGAATTGGATCACTGCTTTTGTCTGTGGCTACCTCCCAAGCAGGAAAATGTCACTTTCTCTCAAGCCAGCGCTTGCGGTGAATGGCTGCTACGGCTGTTCGAGCAGCGGTTTCGGATTGCCGCCAACCGCACTCTGGAGGTGGGCGAAGAACAGCAATTAGCGCGGGTTCGTGAATTGGCCGACCACTTACGCTGCCCGGTGGTCGCCACTGGCGAGGTACACATGCACAGCCGGGAGCGGCAGCCCTTGCAAGACGTACTCACCGCCCTGCGCAACCACAAAACCTTGGAGAATGCCGGGCTCTGCCTGTTTCAGAACGGTGAGCGCTACCTCCGCCCGCTCTCGGTGCTGCAAAAACTATTTCCGGAAAGCTGGTTGCGCGAGGCGGTTCAAATCGCCAACGCCTGTCAGTTCGAACCCGGCAGCCTGCGCTACGAATACCCGCCCGATTTAGTGCCCGCCAACGAAACACCTGCCGGCCTTTTGAAGCGCCTGACACAGGAAGGCGAACGCCGCCGTTACCCCAACGGCACGCCTTTGCAAGTTCAGGCGTTGATTCGTAAAGAGTTAGGGCTGATCTCGGAAATGAAGTACGAGCACTACTTCCTGACCATCCACGACATAGTTGCGTTTGCCCGAAGCCAAGGCATTTTGTGCCAGGGGCGAGGTTCTGCGGCCAACTCGGCGGTCTGTTACTGCTTAGGTATTACCGAGGTAAATCCGGCCAAAGTTGAGCTGCTGTTTGAGCGCTTTATCTCGAAAGATCGGGACGAACCGCCGGATATCGATGTGGATTTCGAGCACCAACGGCGCGAAGAGGTCATCCAGTATATTTACCAACGCTACGGTCGCGAGCGAGCAGCACTGGCCGCAACGGTGATTCGTTACCGGCCCCGCAGTGCCATCCGAGATGTCGGCAAAGCTCTGGGCTTTGATGCCGCTTTAGTGGAAAAGCTGCTGGACGGTATCGACTGGCGCGACAAGACCACCAACTGGCGCCAGCAGATTCTGGATAAAAGTCTGACTCAGAACCCACATGTGGCCAACCAATTTTTTACACTGGTGAACACCTTACTGGGTTTTCCCCGGCACTTGTCCCAACACGTCGGTGGCTTTGTCATTAGTGCAGGGCCGCTGTCGGAACTGGTGCCGGTAGAAAACGCCGCCATGCAAGAACGCACCGTCATCCAATGGGACAAAGAGGACCTGGAAAGCCTCGGGCTAATGAAGGTAGATGTCCTCGCCCTTGGCATGTTAACCGCCATCCGAAAGGCTCTGGAGTTGATCAGTTCGGAAAAAGGCACCCCCTTTACCATTCAGGATGTCCCTCAAGAAGATCCCGACACCTACGCCATGCTGCAAAAAGGCGACAGCATCGGAGTGTTTCAGGTGGAGTCCCGCGCTCAGATCAATATGCTGCCCCGGCTGAAGCCCGAGACTTACTACGATCTGGTCATCGAAGTCGCCATTGTCCGCCCGGGCCCGATTCAGGGCGATATGGTGCACCCTTACCTGCGCCGAAAACACGGACTGGAGCCTGTAGAGTTCCCCAACGATGCAATTCGTCAGGTACTGGAGCGCACGCTGGGGGTCCCCATTTTCCAGGAACAGGTGATCAAACTGGCCATGGTGGCAGCCGGTTTTAGCGCCGGTGAAGCCGACAAACTCCGTCGCGCCATGGCCGCCTGGAAATCCGATGGGGACCTCTCCCCATTCCGAGACAAGCTGATCAACGGCATGTTAGAACGTGGTCACGATCCGGAATTCGCCGAGCGCCTGTACCAGCAAATATGCGGCTTTGGCGGTTACGGATTTCCGGAATCCCACGCCGCCAGCTTTGCCCTGCTGGTGTATGTCTCCGCATGGATCAAGCGCCACCATCCGGCCGCATTCTACTGCGCCTTACTCAACAGCCAGCCCATGGGGTTTTACTCCCCAAGCCAATTGGTGCAAGACGCCCGTCGCCATGGCGTAACCGTTCTGCCGCCCGACGTAAACTTCAGCCATTGGGAGCACACACTGGAAGAGCAGCCACAACACCTGCGTTTGGGCCTGAGAATCGTACAGGGCCTGTCCCGCCAAGGTGGCCAGCGCATTCACGAAAACCGACCGCAGAACGGCTACCGTTCCGCCAGCGAACTGCGCACTGGCGCCAGCCTGAATCAACGGGACATGGAGTTACTGACCGGCGCCAACGCCATGGCCGGCTTCACCGATAACCGTCATCAAGCCTACTGGCAATTACTGGAATACGAAGAACCTCCAGCACTGTTTGCCCAAGAGCCCGAAGCGGATTACCAGCCCGAGCCTTGCAACCAGTTACCCACCCCCACGGAAGGCCAAAATGTACTGGCCGACTACCGCAGCCAAGGCCTGACACTTCAAAGACACCCTCTGGCTCTGCTTCGCGAACAAGGCCATCTCCGGCACTGCCTAACCGCAGAACAACTTAAGGCCACCCGCCCCGGCATACCGGTACAAGTAGCCGGCCTGATCACCGGCCGTCAGCGGCCAGGCTCAGCTGCTGGCGTCACTTTTGTCACCCTTGAAGATGAAACCGGCAATATTAACGTCGTCGTCTGGTTGGCAACCGCCCGCCAACAACGCAAACCGCTACTCACCGCGCGACTATTACATGTGAAAGGGGTTATCGAAAAAGAGGGGGAGATCGTCCATGTGATGGCTGGAAAGCTCTCGGATTTGAGCCACCTGATTAACTCGTTGCCGGTCAATTCCCGGGATTTTCACTGAACACAAAAAAACCCGCCGAAGCGGGTTTTTTTTTGGTACAGCATGAAGTGAAGATCAGCTCAACAGCTTGATCATCACACCTGCTGCAACCGCAGAGCCAATAACACCAGCCACGTTCGGGCCCATAGCGTGCATCAGCAGGAAGTTCTGCGGGTTAGCCTCAAGACCAACCTTGTTGGATACCCGCGCTGCCATTGGCACCGCCGATACACCGGCAGAACCGATCAGCGGGTTGATTGGGTCTTTGCTGAACTTGTTCATCAGCTTAGCCATCAGAACACCTGACGCAGTACCCACACCGAACGCAACAACACCCAGCCCCAAGATACCCAGCGTCTGGCCATCCAGGAACTTGTCTGCCATCAGCTTGGAGCCAACCGACAAACCCAGGAAGATGGTGACGATGTTGATCAGCGCGTTCTGAGCCGTATCACTCAGGCGCTCAACCACGCCACACTCACGCATCAGGTTACCGAAGCAGAACATACCCAGCAGCGGTGCTGCATCTGGCAGGAACAGCACTACAGCAATCAGAACAACCAGCGGGAAAACGATCTTTTCCTTTTTGCTGACCGGACGAAGCTGGCTCATCTTGATAGCCCGCTCTTCACTGCTGGTCAGCGCCTTCATGATTGGTGGCTGAATCATCGGAACCATTGCCATGTATGCGTATGCAGATACAGCAATTGCACCCAGAAGATGCGGAGCCAATACACTGGCTACGTAGATAGAGGTTGGGCCATCTGCGCCACCGATGATACCGATCGCAGCTGCTTCAAGGATGTTGAAGTCCAGCACGCCAGTCCAGTCCAGCAGTGCGGCACCAAGAACCGTACCAAAGATACCGAACTGAGCTGCGGCGCCCAGCAACATGGTCTTCGGGTTCGCCAGCAGAGGACCGAAATCGGTCATCGCGCCAACGCCCATAAAGATCAACAGCGGGCCAACAGTACTGCCGATAACAACGGAGTAAAAGTTATACAGCATGCCGTTGCCGTAACCGAAGTCTTGGGCAAGCGAGTTCGCCATTGCCATTTCGGAATAGCTGGCCTCTTTCACCGCTACTTTGAAGGCTTCCTTCAGTTCAGGTGTTACCGCCTGCCCTGCTTGATAAGCCACATCCAGTGGCACTGCCAGTGCCGCCAGAATCTGCGTAGCATCGCTCTTCAGCGCAAAGTGAATCGCATTTTCCGCCGCAGTCAGGGCCAACCCTGCCTCCGGGATGTTCGCCAGAATACCGCCGAAACCAATTGGCACCAGCAGCAGTGGCTCAAAGCCCTTGCGAATCGCAAGGAACAGCAGCAGCAGGCCGATGGCGATCATCACCACCTGACCAAACTCTATGTTGAACAGGCCACTGCCTGTCCAGAGTGTCATTATCTTATCCATGGAATGCTGGCCCTTATGCGATTGTCAGCATTTCATCATCAACAGAGACGGCGTCACCGACTTTGATGAAGACTTCACCGATGGTTCCGGCCTTGGGTGCGCGAATCTCGGTTTCCATTTTCATGGCCTCGAGAATGATCAGCACGTCACCTTCTTCAACCGTGTCTCCTGGAGAAACCAGAACCTTCCAGATGTTTCCGCTCAAAGGCGCGCCAACAGGCTCACCGCCGCCGGCAGGTACTGGTGCAGCCGCTGCAGGCGCAGAGGCGGAACCGCCCTGACCTTCGATCTGGCTGATTTCACCACCTTCGGTAACGGCAACAACGTACTTCTGGCCGTTCACTTCAACGGTGTAGTTCTCAGGACCTGCAGCTTTCTTGGCCGGAGCTACGTCGTCTGCACTTGGCACCGGCTCAAAGGCGTCCGGGTTACCACGATTCTCAAGGAACTTCAGGCCAATCTGCGGGAACAAAGCGTAAGTGAGAACGTCGTCCACTTCCTGCTCAGCCAGCTTGATGCCTTTCTCGTCGGCCAGACCTTTCAGCTCTGCAGTCAACTTGTCCATTTCTGGCTCAATGTTGTCGGCCGGACGGCAGGTAATTGCTTCGGCTCCATCCAGAACACGCTCTTGCAGCTCTTTGTTGAAAGGCGCCGGTGCAGAACCGTACTCGCCCTTCAGAATCGCAGAGGTTTCTTTGGAGATAGACTTGTAGCGCTCACCGGTCAGTACGTTCAGAACAGCCTGAGTACCTACAATCTGGGAAGTCGGCGTTACCAGCGGGATGTAACCCAGGTCTTCACGTACCTTTGGAATTTCGGCAAGAACTTCGTCGAACTTGTCAGTCGCGTTCTGCTCGCGCAGCTGGTTTTCCATGTTGGTCAGCATGCCACCCGGAACCTGAGCAATCAGGATTCGGGAGTCTGTACCACGCAGGCTACCTTCAAACTTCGCGTACTTCTTACGCACTTCACGGAAGTAAGACGCAATTTCTTCGAGCAGATTCAGATCCAGACCGGTATCACGATCGGTACCTTCCAGAATCGCAACCACCGCTTCCGTGGGTGAATGGCCGTAAGTCATACTCATGGAAGAGATCGCGGTATCTACGTTGTCGATACCCGCTTCCGCAGCTTTGATCGCCGTAGCAGTAGACATGCCCGTGGTGGCGTGGCACTGCATGTGAATCGGGATATCCAATTCTTTCTTCAGGCGGCTGACCAGGTCGTAGGCAACGTAAGGCTTCAGAATACCCGCCATGTCTTTGATGGCGATGGAATCTGCACCCATGTCGGCGACTTCTTTCGCCAACTCAACCCACATATCAATGGTATGCACCGGGCTGGTGGTGTAAGAAATGGTGCCCTGTGCATGCTTACCGGTTTTACGAACTGCTTTAATTGCAGTTGCCAGGTTGCGAGGATCGTTCATTGCATCGAAGATACGGAACACATCAACGCCGTTTTCGGCAGCACGATCTACAAAACGCTCTACCACGTCATCCGCGTAATGACGGTAACCCAGCAAATTCTGGCCACGCAGCAACATTTGCTGTGGCGTGTTAGGCATTACTTTTTTCAGTTCGCGGATACGCTCCCATGGGTCTTCGCCCAGGTAACGAATGCAGGAGTCAAAGGTAGCACCACCCCAAGATTCCAAAGACCAGAAACCCACTTGGTCGAGTTTCTCGGCAATCGGCAGCATGTCGTCTAGCCGCATGCGGGTGGCAAGCAGGGATTGGTGGGCGTCACGTAGAATTACGTCCGTAATCCCCAGCGGTTTTTTCGTGTCAGTCATCGTGTCAGCCTTCTGTTAAAAGGTTCTAATCCGTTCCCGGGTCACTTCTTGTGGCGTGACCGGTATTGTGCAATCGCCTTCTTAATGGCCTCGGCGGTGTCAGGGTCAACCGACGTTGGCGCCTTCGGCTTGGCACGTGGCGTTCTAGCCGGGGTTGCCGGCTCTGGCGGAGCAAGCCGCAGAATGATTTTCGACATCAGGCCGGTTGCGAATACCAAAATAACCAGAAACGCGAACACAAAGCCCATACCGGCGATCATCAAATCTACGGCGTGTGACATCAGCTCATTCATATTGAACAGCTACCTGTATTGGTTTGTGATTTCCCCGTTCCTATCACACACTTTTAGACAAACGTCTAATAGCGCACAAAATCAAAACGGGAGGCAAAATCCCGCGTAATTTACCGTTTTCATTGTTGTGGAGCAACCAAAAGCCTATTTTTCTATAGGGATTTCCCGAGCGTACCCGAAAAAATCGGCGTTAAGCGCTCGAGAACGCACTCCTTGGTCAGATATAACGCACCCGAATTTTCCGACCTTTCACTTTTCCCTGCTCCAGCCGGGACAGCGCCTTGCCTGCCCACGCCACATCGACGGCCACGAAACACTGAAAATCGAACAAATCAATCTTTCCTACCGCTGACCCAGGGATTCCGGCCTCGCCCGTCAGAGCGCCAAGCACATCGCCGCGACGAACCTTCTCTTTGCGTCCACCAGCCAGACAGAGGGTTTTCATAGGCGGGACAACAGGTCTTACAGGCTCCGCAAGCAGTTGCCCGGTATCACCCCACTCTGCTGTCAGGCCGCGCGCGCTTTCTAATCGAGAAATCTTGTGGCCCTGTTTGGGCGTGCACAATGTAACCGCATGCCCCTGCTCACCAGCACGCCCTGTGCGACCAATCCGGTGCGTATAAACTTCGGGATCCCGAGCGGGCTCCGCATTGATAACCAGAGGCAATCCTTTGATATCCAAACCGCGTGCCGCAACATCGGTTGCCACCAAAACCGTACAACTCTGGTTCGCAAACTGAACCAGGGTGCTGTCACGCTCTCTCTGCTCCAGATCACCGTGCAAGGCCGAAGCAGCGAACCCCATCTGCCTGAGCGCGTCCGCAAGATCGTCGCAGTCCCGCTTGGTAGTGCAGAAAACCAAACTCGCTGTCGGCTGGAATCGGGACAGCAATCCGGCAACCGCCTCCACTTCCTCTCCGGGCGCAATTTCATAAAACAGCTCTTCAATCGTGGCTGTAGAATCTTTCACCTCGATCCGAACGTCTTCCGGGTCCACCTGAAAACGCTCACTCAGGGTACGAATGGGCACCGGCCAGGTTGCCGAGAACAACAGGGTCTGCCGCGAGGAAGGTGTTTGCGCAAGAATGCCAGCCACAACCTCCTCAAACCCCATATCGAGCATGCGGTCCGCTTCATCCAGAACCAACGTATTCAGGTTCTCTAGCGACAAAGTACCTTTGCGCAGGTGATCTTCGATTCGTCCCGGCGTGCCGACGATGATGTGCGCACCATGGCTGAGTGATCCGATTTGAGGCCCAATCGAAACACCACCGCACAAAGTCAGCACTTTGACGTTCTCTTTGGCGCGTGCCAGCTCCCGCAAGGCTTTAGCCACCTGATCCGCCAACTCACGGGTAGGACAAAGCACCAAAGCCTGAACCGAAAATCGTTTGGGCTGAAGTTTTTCAACCAAAGGAATACCGAACGCAGCCGTTTTGCCACTCCCGGTTTGAGCCATGGCAATCACATCTTTGCCCGCCAAGGCCGGCGGCAAAGCCTTTACCTGAATGCCGGTAGGCTGCGTGAAGCCCAGCTGCTCAAGGTTAGCCAGCATGGTCGAAGAAAGGCCAAGCTCTTTAAAAGAAGACATAGAAAAATCCGTGGGATGAATAATCGTGGGTGATTGAGTTCGCTCTGACGGCGTATACTAGAGATAATTTGGTTAAGTTTATCACGAATCTACGGAGTCACTGATGGCGTCTTTGCAGGACCAATTACTCAAAGCCGGGCTCGCCGATGAAAAAAAAGCCCGCACCATTCGCTCTGAGAAGCGCAAACAACGTAAACAGCAGCCTAAAGGTGCCGCCCAAGTCAACGAAGTTGAAGAACGGGCACGCCAAGCTCGCCAGGAGCAGGCCGAGCGAGACCGGCAACTGAACCTGGAACGCCAAAAAGAAGCCAACAAGAAAGCCATCCAGGCCCAGATTCGCCAACTGGTAGAAACTAACCGCCTGGATCGCAGCCGCGGTGAAACGTCTTACCAGTTTGTGCACGAGAAAAAAATCAAAAAGATTTTTGTCGACGACCAGATGGTGGATCAGTTGTCACGAGGCCGGCTGGCCGTTGTTTTTGTTAACAGCGAGTATGAGCTGGTCGCAGAGGCCGTGGCCCGCAAGATCATGGAGCGGGACGAATCTGCGGTTGTGGTTTTGCACGATCGCACGGCAGAAGATCAAGGTGATGATGACCCATATGCTGGCTACGAAATACCCGATGACTTAATGTGGTAATGATAACCATCAGCCCCGCTCAATGCGGGGCTTTTTTTGAGCACACGTAATTTCCGCCCGTACAAATCAAAACGCACCCACCCAAAACCCCACGCCTCATTGACCAACTCACCGCTTATTGTTACATTTTCCAATGTATCAATAACGACAGAGTTCAAAGCATGAACGAAAGCAGCCAATTCATCGAGAACAAAGGGCTTCGCCTCCATGTCCGCGAGTGGAACAAAAATGCCGATACGACCATCGTGCTTGTCCACGGCTACCCCGATTGCAGCCATATCTGGGACGCCACAATAGGCGAGCTTGCAAAGCGCTTTCATGTCGCCGTGTACGATGTTCGCGGTGCGGGAAAATCCGACGCCCCCCACCGTACCAAGGACTATGCCCTGGAGCATCTAACGGCTGATTTTCGTGCCGTTCTCGACGCAGTTAGCCCCGAAAAGCCCGTGCATCTTGTTGGCCATGACTGGGGCTCAATACAATGCTGGGAGTTTGCCACTCATCCCAACCTTCAAGAGCGCATAAAGTCATACACCTCAATTTCAGGCCCCAGCCTGGACCACGTTGGCTATTGGTTAAAACAAGGTCTGAAGAGCGGAAAACCAACCCAAATTAACAAAATAGCCAAACAAGTCGCTCACTCATGGTACATCGCTGCGTTTCACCTTCCCGTTTTGGCCCCCACGCTATGGAAATCGGGACTGGATAAACTTTGGCCTCGCTTGCTTCAGCACGTTGAAGGTATTGAAGAATGTCCACATTTTGACAGTCAGCGGAAAGATGGTGCGATGGGCGTTCGCCTATACCGCGCCAACGTAATCCCGCGAATCACCTCGCCACAAGAGAAGTCGACACAACTTCCCGTACAACTTCTTGTCCCAAAACGAGACAAATTTGTAACCCCGATGCTGTTTGAAGACTTGCACAAGTGGGTTCCGCGACTTTGGTGCGAAGAAATCAATGGCGGGCACTGGATACAGGTTAGCCATCCTGAAGTTGTCGCGAATCGTCTTTGTCGCTTTGTTGATTTCATTGAATCCGGCGCACCCGATAGCGATGCCCCACCCGGATTGGATCGCCACCGCGTTCAGGGAACGCGAAAGGTATTCAGCGGTAAACTGGCGGTTGTGACCGGAGCAGGAAATGGCATTGGGCGAGAGACACTGCTCGAGCTCGCTAAAGCTGGCGCAGATGTCATTGCAATCGACATTGACACTGATGCCGCTGCGCGTACCGCTGAACTCGCCGGCCTTCTCGGCGCTCGAGCCACGAGCTATACCATGGACGTGGGAAGCGCCGGTAGCTGGGATAAACTCGCACGCGAGCTAGCCAAAAAAGAACAAGTCCCCGATATTCTGATCAACAATGCCGGCATCGGGATGGCTGGCCCCTTTTTGCAAACCAGCCGCGCAGACTGGAGACGAATTCTCAATGTGAACCTCTGGTCTGTCATTCACGGCTCTCAGCTCTTCGGCAAACAAATGGCCGAAGCTCAAAACAATGGCGTTGTTATCAACGTCTCGTCAGCAGCAGCTTTCTCCCCCAATCGCTCCATGAGCGCCTATTCCACCACCAAAGCCGCTGTTCGCATGCTTTCCGATTGTATGCGGGCCGATCTGGCCCATCACGGCGTCAGAGTCATCACTGTATGCCCAGGCATTGTGAACAGCGGAATTACCGACCGAACACGATTTGTGGGCAAAAGCGCCGAAGCTGAAAGCGAAGACCGAAACCGGGCATCCAAGTTGTATGCCCGTCGAAATCTCAGCCCCGCAGCCGTCTCCTCCAGCATTATTAAGGCATTGAAAAATGACCAAGATGAGGTGCTGGTTGGCCCGGAAGCATACGGCCTGAACCTTATCGGACGGGCCTCTCCGTCACTGAGCCGCTGGCTGGCAAAGCTAGAGCTGGCTTAACAACAACAGGAGATTAACAATGGCAACAATCACTGCTTCAAAAGCTAGCAAGATAAACTGGCCGCGCTTCCAAAAACAGCAAAAAGGCTCTTCAAGCCCGCATTCTCTCACTCCGCGTCGTGTGGAATTCAACTGGGCAGACACGCCGTTGGAATGGATTCCCGGGCAACCGTTTGCGAGTCACTTCATCAATCAAATCAATATGATCCTGCCAGCTGGAGAATATTGGTTCTGCCGACTTTTTAACAAGGCTCTTCCACACATCACCGATGAGAAACTCCGAGAGGACGTACAAGCCTTTATCCGACAGGAAGCCATGCACGCACGCGCTCATGGCGGCGCCGTCGAGGAATACTTGCAAAACCACAACATAGAAACGGCCCGAAATACCGATTTCATGGATAGCCTGTTCAAGGTGGCTCTGGCCGACAACCCGTTTGGACAAAAAATCCCCAAACGATTAGAACGGAACTGGCTGGTATTTCGCTTAGGTTTAGTCGCAGCTGTCGAACACATGACATGCGTTCTTGGCATGTACGCGCTGGAAAACAAAACGTGGGACGATGCTGGTGCGGATGAGGTGCTTCTCGATCTGTTGCGCTGGCACGGCGCTGAAGAGGTTGAGCACCGTTGTGTGGCCTTTGATTTATATCAGCACCTTGGCGGCAGCTATGCATCTCGCTCCTATTTGGCGCTGATTACCTTCCCTCTTATTTTCGGATTATGGGCCGACGGCGCAGCACATCTGATGAAACAGGACTCACGCTTCGCCAAAAAACGACCCAGCATTTTCCGGCCGTGGATTTGGCGTGAATGGAGTCGAGCTGCGAAAACAGGCCACCTGCCAGGCCTGACCTGGCTGACCCTGAAAGAGCTATCCTTCCTGTCACCGTTCTATAATCCCTCTAACGAAGGATCAACAGAGCTGGCCTTGAATTATCTGAACGGCTCACCCGCCTACCTCGCCACGCAGAAACCGGAAACGAAGACCACCGCATCTGCGTGAAGCTTCAGAATTAACAAATATCACGTCTGATCTTCCTCCCGGCAGCAGCACGCCGGAGAGGAAGTCCGTGTAGCTTCAACAAACGTGAAATACCTAAAGAAGCTGTCGAGTGGAGACAGTTTCTTTATCGCTCCTCTTGCATATTTTCTATGACAGCAGAGAGACGATCGCCCAAGAAATTGCGCAGGGAACGGTTAAGTGCAAGCTCAGCTTCAGCACGAATTGTTTGATGAGCGAGTGGGCGAAGCTCCCAAATCAACTGAGAAAGCTCACGAATGGTCTCAGAGGGCGGCAGCTCATCGCCAAACTCATCGTAGCGTGCAACAGCAACCTTCACCAAACCGTCCGCTGCCCGCTGCACATTGCCCCGTAAAAGGCGCAACAGATCGATGATTTCATCAAAAGACATACCCAACTTGACCAACTGAGCGCCGGCTTCAATAAGCCTCGGACTCGGAGCCACAAACTTGGTGCGTTTGCGCTCTATCAGGCCCAGCTTGACCGCGTCATCAATCATGCTCTTACTGCTACTCTTCAGACCGAACATTTTGAGGAGATCCGCAAGGCTGTACTCACGGGGCGCTTCAGATGAGAAAGCAAGCGTGATCGCCTTCTCCAAGCCCAAAATGTCCTCTAAATGACGTCCATCGGTCCATGCGGCAAGCAATTCACGAATATTATCAATGGAATACCCGCGATCTAGCAGGTTATTGATAATGTCGAGCCGAGCGGCATGCGAATCAAAGTAGATGCCCAAACGTCCGCGTTTTTCAGGAGGCTCGAGAATTCCCCGGTCCTGGTACGCACGGATGTTGCGCACTGTGGTACTGCCACGGCGCGCGAGGTCGTCGATGGTGTATTCGCCTTCGGCCAACTGGCGTTTACTTGTTTTTCGTCCACGACGATTAATGATGGGATTATTCATGCCTGCATTATATAACAGACGTAGTCATTGGCAACTAGCGCCCCTAAGGCAGATAGATAAATTTCAGACATAAAAAAACCCAGCACTTAGGCTGGGTTTTTAGTTGTCTCTCAACAACTTAATAATGGCGCGGCTGGGAGGATTCGAACCTCCGACCGCCTGGTTCGTAGCCAGGTACTCTATCCAGCTGAGCTACAGCCGCTAAAAACTTGTTTGCGAAAAATGGCGCGGCTGGGAGGATTCGAACCTCCGACCGCCTGGTTCGTAGCCAGGTACTCTATCCAGCTGAGCTACAGCCGCACATCTAGTCGCATGTGGTTGAAAGCAACTTCAACCTGTTCTCATTCTTCCGAGAAAGAATGGCGGAGAGGGAGGGATTCGAACCCTCGGTACGATTTCTCGTACGGTTCCTTAGCAGGGAACTGGTTTCAGCCACTCACCCACCTCTCCTTGAGAACGGTGCGTATACTACCACAACTTTTCTGTTTTCATAGGGTTGACACGACTTTTTTCTAATCGATTTGCACTAAAATTAAAAAAGCCGCTCAAGTTACCCCTGAACGGCTTTTTTCTGATCAACTATTGCCCGGTTCTGGCTCATCGGAGCCTTTTTCGGACTGAATGCGCTGATAGATTTCTTCACGGTGAACCGCTACGTCTTTAGGAGCATTCACTCCAATACGAACCTGATTCCCCTTTACCCCGAGAACAGTGACGGTCACTTCGTCACCGATCATCAGCGTTTCGCCAACACGGCGGGTTAAAATAAGCATATTTCAAACTCCCTATTGCAAAGCTACCTGTTCCGACTGTTACTACTTTTTACTTATTGCTTTTATAAAGGGATCACCTATCAAACTATAGACGCAATAACACTTATGCCAAAATAGCTCTTGATAGATATTACCAATGACCCAGAGATACGCCCCTCAGCATCCTGCTATCAAGCGCTCTCATCTACCCCAGCGTTTTCCAGCCCGAACGTGCTATGCAACGCGCGGACGGCCAACTCGAGATACTTTTCATCGATCACCACCGAAACCTTGATTTCAGACGTGGAGATCATCTGAATGTTAATGCCTTCTTTCGACAATGCCTCAAACATCTGGGTAGCAACACCGGCATGGGAGCGCATGCCAACACCCACGATACTGACTTTGGCGATTTTGCTGTCGCCACCCACTTCACCCGCGCCAATTTCCTCAGAAATACCACGCAGAATGCCTTGGGCACGCTTCAAATCGGGGCGATTCACGGTGAACGTGAACGCTGTTTTGTTGTCCTGACCAACGTTCTGAACAATCATGTCAACTTCGATGTTGGCATCGCTGATTGGCTTCAGAATTCTCAGGGCGCTACCCGGAGTATCCGGCACACCGGAAATAGTCAGCTTGGCTTCATCACGATTAAAAGCAATGCCGGAAACAACCGGTTGTTCCATGGCCGTATCATCCTCAAAAGTGATCAGGGTTCCTTCGCCTTCCTGGAAGCTGGAAAGCACCCTTAACGGAACGTTGTATTTACCTGCAAACTCGACAGCACGGATCTGTAGAACCTTTGAACCCAGGCTCGCCATCTCGAGCATTTCCTCAAATGTAATACGATCCAGCCTGCGCGCACTATCTACAACACGCGGGTCGGTCGTATAAACACCGTCTACATCGGTGTAGATCTGGCATTCATCGGCCTTCAGCGCTGCAGCCAGTGCAACAGCAGTGGTATCGGAACCACCGCGACCAAGCGTGGTAATGTTTCCCTGCTCGTCCACACCTTGAAAGCCGGCCACCACAATCACTCGGCCTGCATCAAGATCTGACTGCATCCGATGCGCATCAATGTCTTTGATGCGAGCCTTGTTGTGACTGTTATCGGTCAAAATCCGAACCTGGCCACCCGTATAAGAACGAGCGTCACAGCCACGTTTTTGCAGCGCCATGGACAGCAAAGCAATTGTCACTTGCTCACCGGTGGAAACCAGTACGTCCATTTCCCGTGGTGTAGGCTCTTCCATAATGTCGCCGGCCAATGCGATCAGGCGATTTGTCTCACCGCTCATTGCCGAGACCACGACAACGATATCGTGCCCTTCCTTGCGGAACCGACATATCTTGTCGGCCACCGCCTCAATCCGCTCGGTTGTGCCGACGGATGTACCACCAAACTTTTGAACCAACAGAGCCATGTTTTGCCAAACTCCGAACCGGGGACCCAAAGCGGAGCCCTAAGGCTCCGCCATCGTATAAAGCGGGCGGATTATAAACCCGTGCCCACTCCGGAAAACAGCGTCTTACTGGATATTTCCTTCAACCCAGGCAGGCACACCCGCCAGAGCGTCGGCCAGCTTCGACGCATCATTGCCACCACCTTGAGCCATGTCCGGACGGCCACCGCCTTTTCCATCCACTTGGGCACACAGGTGCTTCATCAAATCACCCGCTTTAACCTTGCCTGTAGCGGACTTGGTCACACCGGCAACCAGAACAACTTTGCCGTCTTCGACAGTGGCTAAGACCACCACACCTTCACCCAGCTTGTTCTTCAGCTGGTCGGCAGTTTCCATCAGCGCCTTTCGATCAGCTCCATCCATCTGCGCCGCAACGACTTTGAGGTCACCCACTTGCACGGCAGACGCCGCCAGATCACTACCAGCAGAACTGGCCAACTTCGCTTTCATCGCTGCGATGTCTTTTTCCAGCTGACGATTGCGGTCAAGAGTTTGCTGGACTTTGTCTACCAACGTTTCCGGAGTCGCCCTCACCAGCTTGGCGGTTTTGCGCAACGTGCTCTCGGTTTCATCTACCCACCCCAGCGCGCCAAAGCCAGTGACCGCTTCGATACGACGAACACCCGAGGAAATACCGCTTTCGGAGGTGATTCGCATCATGCCGATATCGCCCGTACGAGAGACGTGAGTACCGCCACAAAGTTCCACAGAATATCGATCAGAACCCATGCTTAGCACTCGCACCACATCACCGTACTTCTCACCAAACAGTGCCATGGCTCCTTTTTCCTGCGCGGTTTCCATGTCCGTCACATCAATTTCAACTGGCGTATTCTGGAGTACCTGCTCATTTACCTGGCGTTCAATTTCTTTCAACTGCTCAGGTGTAACCGCTTCAAAGTGGGAAAAGTCGAAACGCAGTTTGTCCGGGTCAACCAATGAGCCCTTCTGGTTTACGTGCTCACCCAGCACCTTGCGTAAGGCTGCATGCAGCAAGTGCGTAGCGGAATGGTTGCGCTTGGTACGCTCGCGACGTTCATGATCGATGCGAGCATCCACCTCTTGCCCCACACTCAACTCACCTTCAATGAGTTTCCCCACGTGCAGGTGGTTCTCTCCGTCTTTACGGGTATCCGCAACTTCAAAGCGACCACCATTCCAGGTCAGCAGCCCGGTATCACCCACCTGACCACCGGATTCGGCGTAGAACGGGGTGCGTTCAAGCACAACCACACAGTCATCGCCGGCCACGGCCTTGCGCTCTTCACCGTTAACCAAAACCACGCGCACACGTTCTTTTCCATCGATGTGGTCGTAACCCGTGAACTCGGTTTCGCCGTCAATACTCAGACCTTCAGCGTTGTAATCAACTCCGAACTTGCTGGCCGCCCGGGCACGTTCGCGCTGAGCTTCCATCGCTTTTTCATAGCCGGTGTAATCCAGAGTCAAACCGCGCTCACGAGCGATGTCATTCGTCAGGTCAACCGGAAAGCCGTAGGTGTCGTAAAGCGTGAAAACCGTTTCGCCAGGAATCTCAGAACCTTTCAGTTCGGCAATATCCTGCTCGAGTAAACGCAGCCCTTTATCCAGAGTTTTAGCGAACTGCTCTTCTTCCTGCAGCAATACCTTTTCGATCTGCTTGAGGTTGCTAACCAACTGCGGGAATGCTTCGCCCATCATGCCCGCCAGAGGCTTGGCCAACTTATGGAAGAACGGCCCATTAGCACCCAGCTTGTTACCGTGGCGCGCAGCCCGTCGAATGATCCGGCGCAAAACAAAGCCACGACCTTCATTAGAGGGCATGACGCCATCTGCAATCAGGAAAGAACAGGAACGAATATGGTCTGCCACCACGCGGAGAGAGGCCTCCGTGGTCGCCGCACCGCCGAGGATGTCAGACGCCGCTTTCAGCAAGTCTTGGAACAGGTCGATTTCGTAGTTACTGTGCACGCCCTGCAATACTGCCGCGATACGCTCAAGGCCCATACCGGTATCCACCGAAGGCTTAGGCAGGTTCAGCATTTCGCCATCAGCAGTTCGGTTGTACTGCATGAACACCACGTTCCAGATTTCGATGTAACGGTCACCATCTTCTTCCGGGCTGCCGGGAGGGCCGCCTGCCACATCCGGGCCATGATCAAAGAAGATTTCAGTGCAAGGGCCGCAAGGACCGGTATCGCCCATCTGCCAGAAATTATCTGACGCGTAACGGCCACCTTTGTTATCACCGATGCGAACAATGCGCTCGGCAGGCACGCCCACTTCTTTATTCCAGATATCGAAGGCTTCATCGTCATCCGCGTAAACGGTCACCCACAACTTCTCGATCGGCAGATTAAGCCACTGCTCACCGGTCAGAAAGGTCCAGGCAAAATTGATCGCTTCACGCTTGAAGTAATCACCAAAGCTGAAGTTGCCCAGCATCTCGAAGAATGTGTGGTGACGCGCGGTGTAACCTACGTTTTCGAGGTCGTTGTGTTTACCGCCGGCGCGCACACACTTCTGGGTTGAAGTCGCCCGAGTGTAGTCGCGCTCTTCCCGACCAAGGAAGGTATCCTTGAACTGGTTCATGCCCGCGTTGGTAAACAGCAATGTTGGATCATCCGCTGGAACCAGCGAACTACTCGGAACAATGGCGTGACCGTGCTGTTTGAAATAATCGAGGAACGTCTGTCGCAACTCTGCGGTTTTCATAGCCCTTTGATACCTTTCCAGAAACCCGCCGAATAGCCGGCAGGTCCGCGATTGAAATACGAATACTTACATGCGTGTGCAAATCCGCTACTCTAGCACACGCCGAGAACATGAAAAACGTGAAACCTCATAGGAGAACCCATGCCCCGCCGCTTCCACGACGCCGAGGAACTACTAGCGCCAGCCACTGCATTAAAGCGGGCATTGGCCATTATCTACGACGGCTTGATCAGCATTGCTGTGCTCTTGGTGGCCACATGGGGTTACACCATGGTTTCCGGCTGGATTACAGGCTGGGATACCTACGAACACATGGCAGAAGAAGGCCAGCTATCCGGAGACCCCGGGCTAACGTTTGTTCTGTTCCTTGTGCTGTATCTGTTCTTTGCTTATTTCTGGACCCGCGCCGGCCAGACGCTGGGCATGCAGGTTTGGCGGGTGCGCATCGAAAACCTTGACGGCACATCCGTCACCTGGACCCAGTCATTGCTTCGCTACGGAACGGCGTCTGCCGTCGTTTTTCTGGCGATGCTCGGCGGTCATTACCTTGGTGCTGTCACATTGTTTCTGACGGTACCAGCCATCATTGCCTTGTTTTACCCGATCAACGGACTGTCAGTCACCGACCGGATTTCCGACAGTGTGGTTGTAGCATTGCCGAAACCTACCAAGAAATAACCTAACTTCGGGCCGGCTTAGCCGGCCCGTCTCATTAACACCGCTCCCACCGCAGCATTGAGGAGTATCGGCGCCAGCACCGCAATCATCGGGTTGAAGCCGTAAACCATGCTCATCGGCCCCAGCAAATCCTGCATGTACTTGAACAGCAGCCCCACCAGCAAGCCGGTAAACACCCGGAAGCCCATGGTGACCGAACGCAGCGGCCCGAAAACAAATGAGATAGCCACTAGCACCATGACGGCAGTCCCCAGAGGCATTAATGCTTTTTTCCAGAACGCCAGCCAGTACTGTGCGGCGGTCAGCCCCTGCTCACCCAAATAACGGGCGTAGGTGAACAAGCCGGTCATTGAGAGGTTTTCAGGCTTCACAATCAGCACGCTCAAAACTTCCGGAGACAAACCGGTATCCCAACGCAGTGACGCCTGCTCGTTGCGCACCGTACGCTCACCTTCGAAACGGGTTGTGACCACATTTTCGAGAATCCAGTGATCGCCATAGAAGGCCGCAGTCTCCGCGAAACTCGATTCGGTCAACTGCCGCTGGTTATCGAATTCAAACAACGAAACGCCCATCAATACACCGTCTGGCTGCACCGCGTTCAGGTGTATGAAGGTGTTACCTTCGCGATGCCAAACCCCATGGGCCTCGGCCACATTCTTGCCGGCACCCAACGCCACCGCTTTATCGCTCTGGGCAATACGCTCAGTGGTCGGGGCCACATACTCACCAATGAACACGCCAAGCAAAACCACGATCAAGGCCGGCTTCATGGCTGACCAAACGATGCGTTTCAGCGAAACGCCGGCTGCCCGTATAATCGTCAATTCAGAAGAACTGGCCATGGTTCCCAGCCCCACCAAGCACCCCATAAACGCGCCCAGAGGCAGGTAATCATATATGCGGCGGGGCAACGTCAGCGCTACATACCAAAGCGCCTCCAGGGTCTGGTAGCCGTTTCGGGTATCTTCAAGCTCGGCGATGAACGCGAAAATCAAATCCAGCGACAGCACCACAACCATCACCAAAAACATGGCGCCGCCGACGGTACTCATCACGTAATTGTCAATCTTACGCATGGCCATTCGCCTCCTTTACAAGACGGCGACGATTCAACCAGGCCGGGCCAAACTGCAACCACAAACCCAACGAAAGGAACAGCGCATGAACCCACAACATGCCCAGCCACTCCGGCACCTTGCCATCAGCCAGTGCATCTCTGGCAACGATCAGCAGCCCTAGGTATGTGATGTACACCAACATCGCTGGCAGCAAATGGAAGAAACGGCCCTGTCGCGGGTTAACCCGACTCAGACGCACCGCCAGCAACGTTATAATCGGAACAATCAACGGCAGAGAAATCCGCCAGTGCAACAGCGCACGATCTTCCGGTTCATTCGAGTGCCAAAGGTCGAGCGTTGAAACACCTTCTTCCAACTCTTTGGTGCCTGCCTCTCCACTCTGGATTTTCAAGCCATAAGCCTCGAAGAGCGTAGCGTTATAATCGAGCTGGCCGGGCACACCCTGAAATCGACCTCCGCCTTCAAGAATCAAAAACCGGCTGCCAGTTTCCTCATCAATCAGCTGTGAACCGGTTTCAGCCGTAATCAACGTTATACCTTCGCCGTCACGGTCATATTCAGCAATAAAGACACCTTGAAGTTGGCGCTTATCATCGCTGAGTGACTCTGTGTAGGTAACCCTTGTCCCCGAAGTAAAATCCTGGAACCGGCCCGGCGCGAGCATTTCAAACTCGGTGGCTTTGCGCTGTTCATTAAAGATCTGCTCAACTTGTTTCATGCCCCACGGCGATACGTATAGGCTCATCGCGCCGACAACAAACATAACAGGCAAAGCGCCAAGGAGCGTTTTCGACAGCAACTGACGTTCACTCACACCGCAAGCAAACAACACCGTCATCTCGCTCTCGAGATACATACGGCCATAGGCCAACAAAATGCCGATAAACAAACCCAGCGGCAGAATCAGCTCAAGAAAACCCGGAAACCGGTAACCCATGATGGCAAACAATACGCCCGCCGCAATTTCACCCTCTGCGGCACTACCCAGGTACTTGATGAACCGGCCACTCATAAAAACCAGCAACAAAATGCCGGAAACGGCGAACATGCTCACCATAATCTGGCGAATGAGGTAACGGAAAATGATAGTCAAATCAGTCTCTCTGGTGGCGCCCGGTTAGAAGATGGTGGATACAGGAAACTGCGCGTATTCTATGTAACCTTGCAGCCGAATGACAGTAAAGCACTCATACATTAAAGCCATCCGTGCAATATAAGGCACGCGCTTGATTATTCGAGGCTTAGCCCCAATCCTATTGAACATGCACTAAGCCCTACTCGGCCCAACATTCGAATCACACAACAGGAGTTGTCATGAATTTCAGCCTGAGCAACAAAGCCATCACGGCGACCAACACCGATTGCCTCGTTATCGGACTGCCCGAAAACGGTGAGTGGCCGGAAACCACCAAAGCAGCAGACCAGGCTTTGGGAGGGCTGATCAAACAACTGGAACAAGCCGGCGACCTGACGGGCAAAAATGCCTCGGTTAACACCCTGCCCCTTACGGAGCAGCCTTGGCAACGAGTTATTGTAATCGGCACAGGCAAAAACGACGACCGCCATCAGGCCATTTACCACAAAGCTTTAATTGCCGCCGTTGGCGCAATTAAAGACGGCCCTTCCAATAGCGCCGTCATCTGCCTGACCGACACCCAAATTCAGGGTTCAGAAGCCATCGCTTCAGAAGACGCGCGCTTGAACCTACTTGGCCGCACGCTGGAAGAACAACTCTACACATTCACCGGATACAAGAGCGAGCAGCCCCCGGCCCGCAAACTGAACAAAATTATTGTTCAGGCATCTGACGCTGACCAGTCTCAGAAAGACGCCTTCAACCTGGGCCTCGCCACCGGCCGCGGCATGAACTACACCCGCGATCTGGGCAACACCCCGCCGAACGTTTGCCACCCGGTATGGCTGGCAGAACAGGCGCAAAACATGGCCAAAGAGCACGACTGCATCAAAACCGAAGTACTGGATGAGAAGCAGATGGCAGAGATGGGCATGAACACCATACTGGCCGTTGGCAAAGGCTCCGAGCAGCCTCCCCGCCTGATTGTTATGGAATACCGCGGCGGCAAAGCTGACGAAAAGCCTTACGTATTGGTCGGCAAAGGCATCACCTTCGACAGCGGCGGCATCAGCCTCAAGCCCGGCGCAGGCATGGACGAAATGAAATACGACATGGGCGGCTCCGCCAGCGTATTCGGCACCATGCAAGTACTGGCCGAAACCAAGCCCAACATCAACGTGGTTGCTGTGATTGCTGCCGCCGAAAACATGCCCGACGGCTCCGCATCACGCCCCGGCGACATTGTCACCACCCTGAGCGGCATGACCGTTGAAATCCTCAACACCGACGCCGAAGGCCGCCTGGTATTGTGCGATGCCCTCACCTACGTGAAGAAGTTTGACCCGGAAGCCGTCATCGACCTGGCCACCCTGACCGGCGCCTGCATCATCGCACTGGGTCATCAGGCCACCGGCATGCTGGCCAACAACGACAAACTGGCCAACGAACTGCTGGCCGCTGGTGAAAGAACCGGCGACCGCGCCTGGCGCCTGCCTCTGTGGGATGAATACCAAAGCCAGCTCGACAGCAACTTCGCCGACATGGCCAATATCGGCGGCCGCCCCGCAGGCACCATCACCGCCGCCTGCTTCCTGTCGCGGTTTGCCAAAGAATACCGCTGGGCCCACCTGGACATCGCCGGCACCGCCTGGGATTCCGGCAAAGCCAAAGGCTCCACCGGCCGCCCGGTTCCCCTACTGGTCGACTACCTGATGTCTCATGCAGGGTAACCAACCGCCCCATCCACCGGAGCCCGGCAGCCCAGCTGCCCGGCCCTCCGGCCAGGATGCCAAAAACCAGCGCTACTGGTTCCACATCCTCGCCCAAAACACCCCAGCCGCCCGCAACCTCCACGCTGCCAAACTGGTGGACAAAGCCTGGCAGCAAGGCGACCGTGTGTGTGTGCTATGTGAAAACCAGCAACAGGCCCAAGAACTTGATGATCTACTCTGGAACTTCACCCCAGACGCCTTCATCCCCCACAGCATCGCAACCGACCCAACCACCCCATGCTCAGACCCGGTCGGCATCCTGCTCTACCCACCGCCAGCTTCTGATTGGGACACCGTAATCATCCTGTCCTCCATCCTGCCTGACGAAGCAGATCAATACCGAAGATTGGCTCTGATCGCCCAAAACGACCCGGCGGTACTCAACCAGGCTCGGGATCACTACAAACAGCTGCGAAAGCTGGGTATAGAAGCCCGCTTACACGACATGCGAAAACGCTGACCAACACGTTTGCCACTTAACAGGGATACGTTCGCCCGAACCAAAGCGACCATGTATAATGGCCGGTTTCAAACTTCCCCATCGTGAATCAACCAACGGTCACTGCAGAAACCCATGGAAAAAACCTACCAGCCAGAAAACATCGAGCGCCAGTGGTACGAAAACTGGGAATCCAAAGGGTACTTCCGCCCCAGCGGAGAAGGCCAGT
>NZ_JAXMOY010000016.1:0-66523 GCF_034669625.1 Marinobacter sp. | reverse complement strand
GCAGGCCTTCAAATACGTCACCCACTGCAACGACCATGTAGTGGTTGCCATCGACTTGTACCTGAACCTCACAATCAGGCAGGGCTTCTTTGACAAGTTCGGTAACCTGGGCGGCGTCCATAGGAAATCCTCAGCTTTATTAAAATCAGGAGCGGAATTGTAACCAATTCCCGAGCGGCGGTCAGCTATGTGCGGAAAATCCGGGCAGCTGAGCATCAAGATTACTCAATGCGGCCAGCGACTGTAAACGGTCACTGGCACCCTCAAACGAGAGTGGCACCTGCTTGCTTTGCCCCAAGCGCTGCCAGCACATCAACATGGAAAGCACCACGCTGTGAGCGGTTTCCAGCTGCATGAGATCAACCGTCAGCAAGCCCTTGGCGCCGCTAACCAGTTTTTCTCCTTGCTTGCGCAATTCAAGGACCGTGTTCGCATCCACCTTGCCGGCGACCTTCATCACCGAACCTTCGAGGGTAACGACCGGACGGGAGCTATTCATGAGGCGTTAACGTCTTCTTCAAGGTTCAGCGATTTGACCGAGTCGGTCCAACCGTCAATCACTACCTGGATCTGCCCACGATTCGCTTCCATTTCCTGCGCAAAGCGATCACGGAAGGCCAAGCCAATGTTTACGCCCTCAACAATGACATTCTCCATCAACCAACGATCGTCTTTGTTTTTATACATGGAGTATGTCACCGGGTAACGATTGCCCGAGGCTGTAATCACCACCAACTGAACCGATGCACGACCATCATTCTCAGGGAGAATTTCGGCTTCAAGCACGTCAATCGTGAATTCATCAGCGGTCACCAGCGCCTTGGCATAGCTATCGAAGAGGCTACGCTTAAATTTCACCACAAACTCGTCGCGCTGTTCGCGAGAAGTCTGACGGGCGTATCGGCCCATGACCCGAGCCGCTATCCGGCGAAAATCCACGAAATCCGTCAAAGCATCATTCATGCTTCGATAAAAGGCTTCAGGATCTTTTTCATAAAGACCTTTTTCAGCGTTCAGCTTCTCCACCAACATCTGAGTGTTGTCGCTGACATATTTTTTCAGATCTTCCTCAACGCCCGCGCTAGCCTGACCGGCAGCCATTACCAACACCGCGAAGATCGCAAAAAGTTTTCGTTTCAAAACAAACATCTTATTCTCCTGTCCTGACCGCGATCAGCGGCCAGAGGCAAAGTTACTGATCAGTCTTTCCAGATTCATCGCGGATTGGGTGGAATAAAAGGTGTCGCCTTCGCTCAAAGACTCCATATCCCCACCAATAGAAATATCGATGTACTGCTCACCCAACAGCCCGGAGGTTCGGATAACCGCCGCACTGTCTGCCGGAATGGTATCCACATCCGAGCGAATGGCCATGGTCACTTTGGCCTGGAAGGTATTCATATCCAGACTGATGGACTCGATGGAACCAACGGTCACGCCCGCCATTGAAACTTTCCCCCTCGGAGTCAGGCCGCCCACATCATTAAAGTTGGCGTATATCGTATACGTCGACGAGGCCGACTTAGGCGACAACCCACTCACCTGCAACGCCAAAAACAGCAGGGCTGCCAACCCGGCGATCATGAAGAAACCTACCACTATTTCCGTTGTTCTCTGCACCATAACAGGGCCCTAGAATCCTTATTAGAAATCGCCAAACATAACAGCGGTCAGCACAAAATCGAGGCCGAGCACCGCCAGTGATGAATAAACAACTGTTTTGGTCGTCGCAGAACTGATGCCTGCAGACGTGGGCACACAGTCGTACCCTTGATAGACGGCAATCCAGGCGCACACAAAGCCGAACACCACAGTTTTAATGACACCGTTCAGCACATCGTCCAGAAAATCGACCGATGATTGCATGTTGCCCCAGAAGGAACCTTCAAAAACACCCAGCCAATCCACGCCAACCAGCATGCCGCCCCAAATGCCAACAACCGAGAAGATCATTGCCAGTATCGGCATCGCGATAAAACCAGCCCAAAGACGAGGCGCAATAACACGGCGCAACGGGTCGACCCCCATCATCTCCATGCTCGACAACTGTTCTGTCGCCTTCATCAAACCGATTTCTGCAGTCAGTGCAGAACCTGCACGGCCCGCGAATAACAACGCCGTCACCACCGGCCCCAACTCCCGCACCAAGGTTAGCGCAATCATCTGACCAATCGCGGCCTCTGAGCCGTAATCGCTGAGAATGGTATAGCCTTGCAGCGCCAATACCATGCCAATAAACAAGCCGGAAACCACAACAATTGCCAGCGAAAGCACGCCCACCGCATAGAGCTGTTTGACGAGAAGCGGAAAGCCCGTCGCCGGCTTAGGGACACCCACAAGAACGCCGATCAAAAACTGAGTCGCGCGCCCCAGAGAGCCAATGATCTCCATACTTCGGCGACCGAAGTTCGCTACGTAATCCATCATAGCGAAGCTCCTTTAAGGCCAAAATCGTCGACGGGCTCACTGGCAGGGTAATGGAAAGGTACCGGCCCATCCGGCTGGCCGCTCAGGAACTGCTGAACAAGCTCCGACGGGTGGTTCCGTAACTCTTCCGGTGTACCGGTGCCGATCACCTTGCCATCGGCAATGATGCATGCGTAATGGCAGATACTCAGAGATTCAGGCACATCGTGAGATACCAGCACACTGGTCAATCCCATCGAACTGTTGAGATCTCTGATCAACTTGACCAGCACACCCATCGCGATCGGATCCTGACCGGCAAAGGGTTCGTCGTACATGATCAGCTCAGGATCCAGCGCGATGCTTCGAGCCAGAGCTACACGGCGAGTCATACCACCCGAAAGCTCTGACGGCATCAAATCTCGCGCTCCACGCAGCCCTACCGCTTCCAATTTCATCAAAACGATATCGCGAATCATGTCTTCCGGCAGGGCGGTATGAACGCGCAATGGGAAAGCAACGTTCTCGAATACGCTGATGTCTGTGAACAATGCGCCACTTTGAAAGAGCATGCCCATTTTTTCACGCAGGCGGTACAACTCCTTCCGCTTAAGTTTCGGAACTTCATGACCGGCGACTGTGACCTGTCCGGAATCCGGTCTCAGCTGTCCACCGATAACCCGCAGAAGCGTAGTCTTGCCTGTGCCACTCGGCCCCATGATGGCGGTAATTTTACCCACGGGGATATCCAAGGTAATACCATCAAAAATACGCCGGCCGGAGCGGGAAAACACCACATCCTTTAGCGTAATGTATGCAGATGACTCCATAATCCATCCTTTTCGAGGAGCGCCTACATTATGATAAGCGTCGCCGGACCTCAATCTCAGGTTATTAAAATGTATTGATTGCAACGTTCAGATGCTCTGAACATTGGCAGCCCTACCGGGTATCAATGATATACTTCCTGCCATAGTCGTCCGTCCCGATAACCGGGCCGGGTTCACAGACCGACCGAGCAAAGCCAGCCGAGATGACAGATACAAACACGTCAAGTTCCCCGGATTACCGCAACTCAGCCGTTCGGGCCATCCAAATTGAACGGGATGCAATCGAAGCGCTTGAACATCGTATCAATGGCGACTTCACCCGTGCCTGCGACATCATTATGGCCTGCAAAGGCCGAGTCGTGGTGACTGGAATGGGCAAGTCCGGCCACATCGGAAACAAAATTGCCGCAACGCTGGCCAGCACCGGCACGCCCTCTTTTTTCGTGCATCCGGGCGAAGCCAGTCACGGTGACCTAGGCATGATCACCTCGCAGGATGTGGTTATCGCCATCTCCAACAGCGGCAGCACCAGCGAAGTTGTCACTATTCTACCTTTAATTCGGCGAATGGGCGCCCCCCTGATCAGCATGACGGGCAACCCAGACTCGTTGCTGGCAAAAGAGGCCGCTGCCAATTTGGACGTCAGCGTTGCCAGTGAAGCCTGCCCGCTCGGGCTTGCCCCCACATCCAGCACCACGGCCACACTGGTCATGGGCGATGCATTAGCCGTCGCGTTGCTGGAAGCCCGCGGCTTCAGCGCGGAAGACTTCGCCTTTTCCCACCCGGGTGGTCGACTAGGGAGACGCTTATTGTTACGCGTTTCCGACTTTATGCACTCCGGCGACAAGGTTCCCCGCGTACTTGAAACCACGACCCTCAGTGGCGCACTTCTGGAGATCACTCGCAAAGGCCTGGGCATGACCACCGTCGTGAACGCCAATGGCGAGTTGACTGGTATCTTTACCGACGGCGATCTGCGTCGAACTCTGGATAAATCGGTTGATGTACACACCACGGCCATCGATCAGGTCATGACCCGCAACGGAAAAACCATCCAGTCAGATCAGCTGGCAGCCGATGCGCTCAATATTATGGAAGAGCTGAAAATTAATGCCCTCCCGGTTACCGACGACGAAGGCAATCTGGTCGGCGCCATCAACATGCACGACCTGTTGCGGGCGGGGGTCATTTAATGACAGATCTAACCCCACCTCTCAGCCAACAGTGGAGCACTGAACTCCGCACCAAAGCGACCGCCATCAGACTCGTCGCCTTTGATGTGGACGGCATCATGAGTGACGGAAAACTCTACTTCAGCGCCAGTGGCGATGAGCTGAAAACGTTCAACATTCTGGATGGCCTCGGGCTAAAGCAACTGATGAATGCCGGCATCACCGTTGCTGTGATTACAGGCCGACGCTCTCCTCTGACCGAAAAACGCATGAGCGACTTGGGTATCACACATCTCATGCAAGGGCGGGAAGACAAAAAAATTGCGCTGCAAGAACTGGTGGCCGACATGGACATCACCCCTGAGCAAATCGCCTACATGGGCGATGACTTGCCGGATCTTCCCGCACTGCAATTCGCCGGCCTCGGCATCACTGTGCCAAACGGTTATTGGCTGGTAAGACAACAAGCGGACTATTGCACCACCGTTGCGGGCGGCAGCGGCGCGGTGCGAGAAGCTTGCGACCTGATTCTCTGGTCACAGGATCTGCTCGCGACAACCCTCAAGCCCTATGTGAGCGCCGAATCGTGATCGCCCAACTGTTCAGCCCCGGGAAAGGCAAAGCCTGGGCCAGAACACTGGCGTTGGGCGGCACTATAGCGGCCACCTTGTTTCTCATGTGGCAAAGCGAAGAGCCGGCAGGCACGCAGGACAACGCCAAAGAGCTTCGCGGCCCGGCGGAACCGGACGGCTTTATCATTCAGGCGGATTACCGAACCTGGGACCCTCAGGGCAACCCGAAAATTCGCATGACCAGCCCACGCATCGAGCAGTTTGAAAGTCGCAACCTTGCCACCATGGAGAAGCCCCGCGCCACACTCCATGGCGACGGCGACCCCGTCCCGTGGAATATTGAGGCGGATCAGGGTAGCCTTCTGCAAGACGATGGACTGGTTAACTTGAACGGTAACGTTGTTATCCATCGACAGCTTCAAGGTTCTGATACCTCACTCGAAACCAACGAGCTAACCCTAAACAATACCGAAGGTACCGTGTACACCGACCAACCGGTAACGATCACCGAGCCGCACGGAACCACCAAAGCAACAGGCATGAAAGCCTGGCTGGACGACCGAATTTTGGAACTCAATTCCCAAGTGGAAGGGCATTATGATCCCATCAGGTAACCAACTTCTTTTTTCACTGATCATGGCAGCCGCTTTTCTGGCCAGCCCTGCAGCCGCTTTCACCCTGGACTCCGACGAGCCCATCAAAGTCAGCGCCAACTCTGCACGCCTAGATGACAGCGCAGGCACGGCCATCTACACCGGAGCCGTAGAACTGGTACAAGGCAACGTAAAACTGGACGCGGAACGCGTTGTTCTCTACCGCAGCCCACAAGGGCTAAGCCGAATTGAAGCGAGTGGTACGCCTGCCCATTACCGCCAGCCGTCGCAGGACAAAACCGCAGTCATCAATGCCGAAGCCCTGAACATCACCTGGTCTGCCAAAGACAGCCAGCTGACCTTCGAGCGAGAAGCGATGATCGAACAAGGCGGCAGCACGTTCCGCGGCGACATCATCCACTACGACACCGCAAACCGGGTGGTCACCGCAGATGGGGGCGATTCTGAAGGTGAAGGCTCAGGCCGAGTCGAAATGGTGATTCAGCCACGCAGTTCAGGTCAATAACAGGAAGGTTCTGATGGCAGTTCTCAGGGCCAGCAATCTGGCCAAAAGCTACAAACAGAAAAAAGTGGTTCTGGACGTCTCACTGGAGATTCGCTCAGGGGAAATCGTTGGCCTGCTGGGCCCCAACGGCGCCGGCAAAACCACCTGTTTTTACATGATCGTTGGACTGGTGCCAGCGGACCACGGCCGCATCACCATCGACAACAACGACATCACCCCCCTACCCATGCACGGGCGCGCCCGCAAAGGCATCGGTTACTTGCCCCAGGAGGCCTCTGTATTCCGCAAGCTGACCGTACGCGATAACATCATGGCCATATTGGAAACGCGCAAATCACTTTCCAAAGCGGATCGCGAAGCTAAGCTGGAAGAACTGCTTGAAGAGTTTCACATCACTCACATTCGTGACAGCGTGGGCATGGCTCTCTCTGGCGGCGAGCGTCGTCGGGTAGAAATTGCTCGCGCTCTGGCCATGGAACCTGCCTTCATTCTTCTGGACGAACCGTTTGCCGGGGTGGACCCAATTTCTGTCAGCGACATCAAACACATCATCCGACATCTTCGCGACAAAGGCATCGGCGTTCTCATCACCGACCACAACGTCCGAGAAACGTTGGATATTTGCGAGAATGCCTACATTGTTTCCGGCGGTCACATCATCGCCTCGGGCAGCTCTGATGTCATTCTTGCTAACCAGCAAGTGAAAGAAGTCTATCTAGGGAACGAGTTCCGACTATAGACGATCGTAGACCTGAGAGCCGGGCTGATTGTTTTGCTGAACGCGAGCAAGTAAACTCGGCAGGGTAATTGCTTAAGTTGTTGGCCAAGCGCCGCAAGTTACCAGCGCACAACAATTTTTTTCATTCGCAAGCAATGTTTTTTTATCAGGATGCAGGCACGTTATGGATTTTGAGCCATGGTTATGAAAGCTTCTCTACAGCTCAAAATGGGCCAAAGTCTGACCATGACCCCCCAGTTGCAGCAAGCCATCCGACTGCTGCAACTTTCTACTTTGGACCTTCAGCAAGAAATCCAGCAGGCACTCGACTCAAACCCGATGCTGGAAACCTCCGAGGACGACGATCAGGCTGACTCAAGCGAACAGCAAGAAAATAGCCGCGACGACCAGCATGAGACAGCCTCTGCTCAGGAAGAGTCAAACACCGACTCGCAAAGCTCGGATTGGGATGAATCGGAAACCGCACCTGACTGGTCGGCGGAAGACCAAACACCCGACAACATCCCTGACGACCTGCCTGTCGATACCGCTTGGGACGACATTTACCAATCCGCGCCGGCCCCTGCAAGCCGAGGCGATGATGAAAACGACTCTGATTTCGAGACCCGCAACTCGCCGAGCGAGACTCTGCACGACCATCTTGAGTGGCAATTGAATCTGACCCCCCTAAGCGAAAGGGATCAGGCCATCGCACACGCGTTGTTAGATGCCGTCGATAACAGAGGCTATTTAACGTCTTCCCTTGAAGAGATTCATTCTGGTTTGTTTGAGGGCTCAGAAGAAGACCCCCTGGAACTCGATGAAGTTCAGGCGGTTCTGCATCGACTCCAGCATTTCGACCCACCGGGCGTGTTTGCCCGGGATCTGCAAGACTGCCTGATGATCCAGCTAAGCCAATTGCCGCCTGATACGCCCTGGCTACGTCAGGCCAAGCTCGTGGTCACCCAGTTTCTACATTTGTTAGGCAATCGGGATTACGCCCAGCTTCTTCGACGCAGCCGCTTGAAAGAAGATCAGCTGAAAGAGGTGTTGGCGCTGATCACCAGCCTGAATCCCAGGCCGGGCGACAGCATCGACCAGACCGAGCCCGATTACGTAATCCCGGATGTCATCGTACGTAAACACGAAGGCCGCTGGCGCGTGGAGCTTAACCCGGAAATCGCCCCGCGTATTCGCGTTAACGCCAGCTATGCTTCGCTGATTCGACGGGCCGACAGCAGCGCTGACAACACCTACATGCGCGACCAGCTGCAAGAGGCCAAGTGGTTTATCAAAAGCCTTCAGAGCCGCAACGAGACCTTACTCAAAGTTGCCACTCGCATTGTTGAATACCAACAGGGTTTTCTGGACCATGGCGATGAAGCCATGAAACCGCTCATCCTGTCCGACATCGCCCAGGCCGTGGATATGCACGAGTCGACGATATCCCGGGTGACCACTCAAAAATACATGCATACCCCTCGGGGAATTTTTGAGCTTAAATACTTTTTCTCCAGTCACGTGGGCACTGCCGAGGGTGGAGAATGTTCCTCAACGGCTATTCGTGCGATGATCAAAAAGCTGATTGCTGAGGAAACACCAAAAAAGCCATTGAGTGATAGCAAAATTGCAGCCATGCTAGGAGAACAGGGAATCAATGTTGCCCGGCGTACGGTAGCCAAGTACAGAGAGGCGATGCATATCCCTCCCTCGAACGAGCGTAAACGTTTGGTTTAAGGATTCGTCAGCACAAGAGGTGCTGACACTCAGTCCGGCAAAAGCCGGCTATATGACAACAGGAGAAGCCTATGCAACTCAATATTTCAGGCCATCATGTAGAACTGACTCCCGCACTAAAGGATTACGTAACCACCAAGTTTGATAAGCTTGAGCGACACTTTGACCACATCAGTAATTGTCAGGTGACGCTGGAAGTTGAGAAAGTTCGCCAGATGGCCGAAGCTACCCTCCATGTGATTGGTGGCGAAATTCACGCAAAGGCTGAGAATGAGGATATGTACGCCGCTATTGACGGCCTGGTCGACAAACTTGACCGCCAGATCCTCAAACATAAAGAAAAGACAGTTGCCCGGATGCAAGGTAACGGTTAACGCACGCTTTAGCGTGAAACCGAACCGGGCGTTTCAATAAGACGTGCTGCGGCAGGAGTATCCGGCCGCAGCCTTTTTTTTACGGAAATGAAGTCGATCTATGAGCGATTCATCCCTGACCATCGACAACATTCTGGCTCCAGAACTGACTCTGTGCTGTGTTGCGGCGTCAAGCAAAAAACGTGTACTGGAGTTTATCGCTGAACACATTCATCATCAGGATGAAAGTCTCAACGATACAGATATCTTCAACAATCTGGTGTCGCGAGAGCGCCTGGGCAGCACCGGCATTGGCGAGGGCATAGCCATCCCCCATTGCCGTCTGGACGGGCTGAATAGAGTCATCGGCGTATTGATGACACTGACCGACCCGGTTGACTTCGATTCCATCGACAACCAACCCGTTGACATAGTTTTCGCTCTGGTTGTCCCCAAAGAAGCGACTAGCGAACATTTGGAACTGCTCAGTCAGCTTGCTGAAAAGTTTAATGAAAGCTCTTTTTGCGAAAAACTGCGCCAGTGTCAGGATGCCGGCAGTCTGTATCAGGCCATGATCTCGAACCAGACCTGAAACGGGCGAAGCGAAACGCGCAGCATGAGAGGAATACCGTTATGAAGCTGATCATCGTCAGCGGCCGCTCAGGCTCGGGTAAAAGTACCGCACTGCATGTGCTGGAGGATTTGGGGTTCTATTGCATAGACAATCTCCCGATTGGCCTGCTCTTCCCTCTGACGCAAGAAGCCTCTACCCAAGACGCGACCACTCGCCTGCGTAAGATGGCGGTCAGCATTGACGCTCGTAACCTGTCCGGCGAGCTGGCGAATTTCGAGGCGATATACACGCAGCTGAAAAGCACCGGGATGGACGTCGAAATCATCTTTCTGGATGCCGACGAGCAAACTCTGCTGCAGCGCTTTCACGCGACCCGACGCAAACACCCGCTGAGCGACGAGAACACGTCTCTTCCGGAAGCCATTTCAAACGAGAAGACCCTCCTTGAGCCGCTATCCAGATTGGCCGACCTTTATGTGAACACCACCGGCCTGTCCATGTACGAGTTGCGTGACATGGTCAAGCAGCGGGTTGCAGGTCGGAAAGATCAGGAATTGGCTTTGCTGGTCCAGTCTTTTGGCTTCAAGCACGGTGTCCCGGTCGACTCGGATTATGTCTTCGATGTTCGGTGCCTCCCCAACCCTTATTGGGACACCAGCCTGAGAAAGTACACCGGCATCGACCAGCCGGTCATCGACTTTCTCGAGCGTGAGCCTTTGAGTCAAAAGATGGTCAACGACATCACTGGCTTTCTCGATTCCTGGCTCCCCTCGTTCGCCGACAGCAATCGCAGTTACATGACCATTTCCATCGGATGCACCGGCGGCCAGCATCGATCCGTGTACGTATCAGAACAACTGAAAAACCATTTCGCAAAAAAATACCGAAACGTACAAGTTCGCCACTCCGAGCTGCCCCATCTACAAGCCAGAGGGGAAATCTGATTCATCATGATCAGCCGCTCGGTCATAATCATCAACAAGCTCGGCTTGCACGCCCGAGCTACGGCGAAACTGGTCGCCACCGCCTCCGAGCACGACTCGCAAGTCTGGATCAGTCGCAACGACCGTAAGGTCAACGCCAAGAACATCATGCAAGTCATGATGCTCGCAGCCAGTCAGGGCACAACCGTCGAACTCATTGCCGAAGGTCCGGATGAGCAACAAGCCATCGACGCTCTGACCGCCCTGATTGCGGATTATTTTGGCGAAGGCGGCTGATTCTTCGCAATTCACCTACAACTCCCCCTCACCGAGGTCGCCTAACTCCGCTATAATACGGAGGTTTTCTGACCGTAGGTGGATCCATGTCTGATATTCTGGAACAAAGTCAGGCCCACCAGAGACTCCGCTCACTGAGCGAGGCTCTGGATAGTGGCGCGCTGAAGCAGGTTGCCCGCATCCTTAATGGCGGCCTCAGTCCCAGTGATATCGCTCACCTGCTGGAATCCTCTCCGCCCCGTCAGCGGGCGCTGCTGTGGAACCTGGTTGATAAA
Organism: Marinobacter sp.; assembly: GCF_034669625.1. Lineage (GTDB taxonomy): Bacteria > Pseudomonadota > Gammaproteobacteria > Pseudomonadales > Oleiphilaceae > Marinobacter. The sequence goes on along the minus strand of NZ_JAXMOY010000016.1, from coordinate 55,547 downwards.
CAACTGGAAGGTGAAGTTCTCCAGCACCTCGGCGACGACATCCGAGGCTACTTCCTGAGCAAATTTAACGCTCAGGAACTCGCGGACATCATTGAAGATTTCGAGTCGGATGACCTCGCCGACCTTCTTCAACAGTTACCCGACACGGTGATCCTGGAAGTTCTGGACACCATGGACGAACAAGACCGGCAACGGGTTGAGGAAGTTCTCTCTTACCCCGAAGACACCGCCGGCGGCTTGATGAACACGGACACCATCACGGTGCGCCCGGACATCAGCATCGACGTAGTACTGCGTTATTTACGGCGCCACCGCAGCCTTCCCCCCATGACAGACAGCCTGATTGTGGTTAACCGGCGGGATGAATTTATCGGCACACTCGCCATTACCCGGATGCTGGTATCCAACCCGGCGTCTACCGTCCGGGAAGTTATGGACACCGACATTGAGCCCATTCCCGTCACGCTGTCCGACACCAAAGTTGCCACCCTTTTCGAACGCTATGACCTGATTTCAGCACCGGTGGTCAACGAGCACAACAAGCTGCTGGGTCGCATCACCATCGATGACGTGGTCGATGTTATTCGTGAAGACGCGGACCACTCCCTGATGAGTTTGGCCGGTCTAGATGAAGACGAAGATACCTTTGCCCCGGTCATGAAAACCACCCGACGGCGCGCGGTTTGGCTAGGCATCAACCTGCTGACCGCCTTTACCGCCTCTGCAGTGATCGGCTTGTTCGAAGACACCATTGCCAAAGTGGTTGCCTTGGCGGTCCTCATGCCCATTGTTGCGAGCATGGGCGGCATTGCCGGCAGTCAAACCCTGACACTGGTTATTCGGGGCATGGCCGTCGGACAGATCAGCAGCGCTAACGTTGCGTGGTTGCTGAATCGAGAACTGCTCTCGGGTATCCTTAACGGACTTTTGTGGGCCGTTGTCGTAGCTACCGCGGCAATCCTTTGGTTCGGCGACTGGATGATCGGTGGCGTGATTGCGGCCGCTTTGGTGATTAATCTGGTTGCCGCCACCGTAGTAGGCACCGTTCTGCCCCTGTTCCTGAAGTCCCGTAATATTGACCCTGCCCTTGCCGGCGGTGTTATTCTGACAACGGTGACCGATGTTGTTGGCTTCATGGCCTTTCTGGGATTGGCCACCCTCTTCTACGCCTGACAGAATCGATAGACAACATGACTGACCATACTGATGACCAACTTCCAGAATATCTGGGGCCCAGCAAATCGCAATTGAAGCGAGACATGCATGAACTGCAGGATCTCGGCAAACGTATGCTGGAACTGAACGACGACCAACTGGCCACGCTGCCGATCAGCGACAGGCTTCAACGGGCGATTCTGGAATCACGCCGCATCACGCAGCGTGAAGCCCGCCGCAGGCATCTACAATACATTGGCAAGATCATTCGTCAGGAAGACGACCCTGAAAGCATCAGTAAAACCATCGATGCGTTTTATGCCGGCAGCGAAGAGCATACCCGCCGGCACCATCTCGCCGAGCGCTGGCGAGACAAGATGATTTCTGAAGGGGATTCAGTGGTCGGCGAGTTTATCGACTACTGCCCAAATGCAGAGGTTCAGCACCTTCGCAATCTGGTTCGGAACGCCCGTAAGGAAGTCGAAAAGCAGGCCCATACCGGGCAGGCGCGCAAGCTGTTTCGTGCGATCAGAGAATGGATTGACGAAGCCGAGCAGCACTAAAGCTGCCGGCCATTTATAAGCGCCGGTGCTCCCACACCGGCATACGAGTCCGCACTTGCTTCAAGTGATCCAGATTCAGATCCGCGAGAGCCACACCCGGGCCTTCGTCTATTTCGACGACCACTTTGCCCCACGGGTCACACACCAGACTATGGCCGTAAGTTCTTCTGCGGTCACTGTTCTGACCGCCCTGACCCGGTGCCACCATCCACACCTGATTTTCAATCGCCCTGGCACGAATAAGAGCATGCCAATGAGCATCGCCTGTCTGCCAGGTAAATGCACTGGGCAGACAAATCCAATCGGCCCCCTGCTCTCGAAGCGCCCGGAACAACTCTGGAAACCGCAGGTCATAGCATATGGCCATGCCTAAGCGACCCGCCGGCGTATCTATGGTGACAACCTGATCACCGGGCTCAAAAGCATTAGATTCCCGATATTGGCCATGGGCGTCTTCCACCATGGCATCGAAAAGATGAATCTTGTCATAGCGCGCGACCTCGTGCCCTTGATCGTCATAGACCAAACAGCATGCCCTCACCCGGCCTGAAATAACCGAGCCCTCCGGTCGGCGCGCCATCGGCATGGAGCCTCCGACAATCCAAAGCCCGAGCGTTCTGGCTTGCTCCGCCAGAAAATGCCTCACCACCGGGCTATCCCCGGCCTCCTGCTCACCGCAAGCTTGCATCTGGTTCGTGGCCAATATCGCAAAGTTTTCAGGTAACACCGCCACTTTGGCACCACGCTCGGCGGCTTCTTTGAGCAGGCGGGCGGCTTCCGCCAGATTGACGGCAATATCGTGACCACTGACCATCTGAATTGCAGCAACCTTCATCATATCCAGTCTCCCGAATTACTCACCTGTATCAAAAACACCTTTCAACTCAACCTTTGGTTCGCTCCAGTTACCTGTCACCGTATACGTGGCACTGGTCAGTTTGCTGAGCGGGTCTCCCAGTATCTTATCCAGAACAAACAAGGCCCCACCAATCGGAGCGCTGGCGCCCATCAGCAACGCAGCCAACGGCAGGTTCTGGGTGATCGGCAGCACCATCACCAAACGCATATTCAGATCTTCTGTCGCCATATTCGTGTTGCCACTGACTTTAAAGGCGCCAGAAGGCCCTACCAACTGTAGCTCAGGGTCCAGACTGAGCAAACCATTGGTAATGACGGCTTTGCCCGAGATGGCATCAAAGGCAACACCGGCCTCATAAAGATCCGAGAAATCCAAACTTAAGCGGCGCCATAACGTGTCAGTATTGAGGAGATTAAAAATCCGGAAGAGTTGCGCCGAGTTGTTTTGTTCGAGAATGACACCATCATCCAAACGCACACTGACGTTGCCACTAAGCTTTCCCAGTTCAAATTGGGCAAGACTGCCAGGCCAGTCAACATCCAGCTCGATCGTGGTTTCTTCATTGGTTAAGGGGATAGAGTTGCCTGTAATCGGCTCTAACCCCTTAAGCCCCCCACCCGCGAGCTGACCTTTAAACTGGGTCACTTCCCGGCCGTCGAGAATGCGCCAGGTCATATCGCCGGTCAACGCCAAAGACCCCACCTGCCCTTCAATGCCTGTTACATTTAACTGATGATCCTCAGGGCGGAGCTTGAACACCCAGCGCCCGGCGGGCTTACCGTCAACGGTCAAGGCAGAAATCTCGCCGTCTATGCTTGGCCAGCTGCCAATATCCAGCTCTCGGAAGGCCGCCAACTGCGCCTCCAGAGTCAAAAGCTCCGGTGCATCCTGTGATTCATCGTCTTCATTTTGCCGGTTCAAACTAAGTCTCTGAAAATCAACCTCAACAACGCCATCATTATCCGGAATAAGCACACGACCCACGGCTCGTTCAGATTCGGTATTCACAATCCAGCGATCACCCAAATCCAAAGCGCTTACCTGAATATCCGAAAGCCGGTGATTGCCAAGGTATAAATGGCCAAAGGTGAGGTCAAAGCCAGAGTCTTTCAGGTTCAAATTGAACGCCAGTCTATCCGCCCACTCGCCAATCACTTGCACGCCACCGTCTACGAAGGGATCAATCTGCACATCAAGTTGTGCGGTATCTACGGCTTCTTTGCCATGGGGCTCTGGCCAATCCACTGCCAGCCCAAACAGGTCCGACGACACCGAAATCGGAGACACTCCGTCCGGACCCACCGTCAGTCTCGCGTTGTATTCCAGCGAGCCATCCAGCCCAAACGAGCTATCGCCGCCAAGGTCAAATTGATGCAAAAAGGAGGGTAACGGAAGATCGCCGCTTTGCTGGATGTGTAACACATCGTCCTGGTCGCTTCGACCAAACCAGAGATTCACCGCCTGCCCCAAAAACTCCGCAGCTACAGGCCCACCGGAAAAGCCGGCTTTAGTGTGATAAGTCAGATCTGTGCTGATGTTGCGCCACGTCAGCCCGGCGTCAGGAAGGCCAAATTCAGCCCCCTCAGTTTGCACGCGTGCCTCAACAGTAACGGGCAGTTCGCCGCTCAAGGGCAAATCGATATGCAGCCCTAGCTGGAATTGCCCAAGAATGTCGGCCTCCGCGAGGGCGGAACCTCCCAGTTCACCAAGCGGACTATTACCCATCCACCAGGACACCGCGTCTCCCGGTACAGGCGCCGAAGTATCAATCTGTATTCGGGCCGGCGCTTCCATATGCCCCGGTACAATCTGCACCTGAGCCTGATCAATCGCCAAACCTCCGGTGCGTCCCTGCCGGAGCGTTACCAAGGTGTCTCCATTCTGAACTTCCACCCGGCCGGCGACATCGCTCACTAATGGCCATCGATCATCGTAGCGGACCTTGCCATTCTCAAACTCATACCACATCGAAGAGACAAACGACCCGCGCGGCGCGTCAGAGCCAATCTGGCCGTGGCCATAGTACTCGCCACTTAGTATGTCCGCCTCCTGAATGCGGGTAGAAAGCCATTCATAGAGCCCTTGATCCACAGCATGAGCGGGTACGAATGCGGCAAGCATATCCGCTTTGCCATTTTCCACCCCGACCCGCAAACCGAGGCTATCTTCACCCTGGCCGTCGACTTTTAGGTCAAATGCACCGGTAATCACCGTATCCTGCTGAAAATCAAATTGAAGTTGGTCTGCAAATACCCGAATTAGCGATCCTTCCTTCAACCACGACACTCGCCCCGTCATCGCATCAAAGGCCCACTCATCAACGAACAACAAAGGAAAATCCAGAGTAACCGGATCCTGAGCATTTAAATCAACAAAGCCACCGTTTGCCGACAGTTCGAAATAACCCTCGAGCCCGGTCGCACCGGGCGCGCCCTGCCAGGCCTGCACGCCCACATCCCGCAACTGCCCCGACAAACTGAAGTTTCCCGCTTGCTCAGGCAACAGCAACAGCATGTCGTCGACGTAGCCTTGCGGGCGATAATGTTCTAACGCAAGATTAGCCACCTCGGGCAACAACTGCAGATTCAACACCAGCCTTCTGAGCGGTTCCAACGGCAGTGCATCGGCTACCAAAGCCAAGCCCGGGTCTTGAGGCTGAATTCTAAAACTGAAAGGTTGTACGAAATCTCCGGCCCACTGCCACTGCAGTTGCTGGAACATCAGTGCCTCACCGCGCTTCCAACCGAACCGGGCGTGGATATGTTCCAGCGGAGCCAAGGACTGACTGTTCACACCCAATTGCAAATAAGGTGTTTCAACCTGACCCTGAACCTGCAACAGCTCTCCCTGCTCGAAAGTCATCCAGGCTTTACCCCCGAGATCGAAACCTTCCAAACGAATGCCTTTCCAGCTCAGGTCATCGACCAGCCCGTCGAACAACCGCCCAGAGTCCACGTCCAGATAGAGCTGGCCGGTAAAGTCACCCCGAAAAAAACGCTGGCCCACCAACGCAAAGCTGGCCAACTGCGTGGCGGTTCCGCTCTGCATGGCGCGACCTGCAGCCTGAAACAGCCCACGACGATACAGCAAATCCAGTTGGGGAATATCAATGTGGCGCAAATGGTCTTTACCGTCATCGAGCGTCAGGCTGACCCGTGTAATTCGCACCTCAGGGTCCGACAGCCAGGTTCCGGCATAATCCAGCCACTGCTGAAAACTGCCGTTTTCTCTTGCGGGGTCTTGCAGCAACTCGTCTATTGGTTGGCTATCGCCATCGATCGCGGTTCGCTTAAGAACAAGCGAAAGCCCATCTGCTTCGAAATCTTCAAACACGATGCGGAAACGCATAAGGGAGGACAGAAAATCCAGCTTCGCACTCAAGTGATCGAGATCTGCTACTACCTCACCGGTGTCGGGATTCTGAACCGTGATATCGCTTGCGGTTATGGAGGGGTTAAGCCACTGCCAAGAGGAAGACAGGCGGCCAATATTGACCTCGAATCCCGTCTGTTCGGTGAGCATTTGCGCGGTGCGATCGGAGAAGCGATCAATATTGGCCGTCAGCTGCCGGCCAATACCCGCATACAGCGCCAGCAAAACCAGACAGATGAGCAAAGCCCACCATACGCATGAAGCAATGCCAGCCAATACACGGCCTAACAGCCCTCCGGGTGGCGGGTCTGCTTGGACACTGCCTTCATCGCGGATCGACATCGTTATCGGTCAGCCCCTCTGAAATACACGGCTGCTCAGATCTCAGAGCAGTACCACATCATACTGCTCCTGGCTGTAGAAAGGCTCAACCTGGAATCGAATGGTCTTTTTGATGAAGGTCTCAAGGTCCGCCACGTTATCGGACTCTTCGTCGAGCAATCGGTCAACCACGTGCTGGGACGCCATCACCAGATAACTCTCTGCCTCGTAGACCCGGTTTACCCGGAGAATTTCCCGGAAGATCTCGTAGCAGACGGTTTCGGAGGTTTTCAGAAAGCCCCGGCCGTCGCAGATCGGGCATGGCTCACACAGCACCTGCCCAAGACTCTCGGTGGTGCGCTTGCGCGTCATTTCCACCAAGCCCAGTTCAGAAACGCCGGTGATCTTCGTTTTTGCATGGTCACGCTCGAGCATCTTCTCAAGCATTCGGTGCACCTGCCGCTGGTGCTCCGTGTCATCCATGTCGATAAAATCGATGATAATGATGCCGCCAAGGTTTCGGAGTCTCAGTTGCCGACTGATCGATCTGGCCGCTTCAAGATTGGTTTTGAAGATGGTTTCTTCAAGGTTTCGGTGACCGACAAAGGCTCCGGTGTTGATGTCGATGGTGGTCATCGCTTCGGTTTGATCGATAATGACGTAACCACCGGATTTGAGCTGAACTTTACGACTCAACGCTTTTTGGATTTCGTCTTCAACCGAGTAAAGATCAAAAATGGGTCGCTCGCCCGGGTAATACTCGACCTTGTCGGCAAACTCGGTGACGAACTCATGCACAAAATCCATCACACGCTGATAGCTTTCCCGACTGTCGATGCGTACTTTTTCCGTTTGCGGCCGAATCAAATCACGAATCGTACGGATGAACAGCGGCAGGTCCTGATACACCGCCGAGGGTGCCGGCGCTTTGGCGATGCGTTCATGCACAGATTGGCTCAGACGGTGCAGATAAACCATATCAGCGATGAGTTCTTCAGACTGCGCGCCTTCGGCCGCCGTTCGGATGATGTAACCACCATCAACTTCCTGATGTTCGGCAGACGCTTCTTCAATAATCGACTTCAGTCGAGCACGCTCGCTGTCATCTTCAATACGCTGGGAGATGCCAATATGCTTAACCCCTGGCATGAACACCAGATAACGGGACGGCACAGAAAGTTGCGTGGTCAGGCGCGCACCTTTGGTGCCAATCGGATCTTTGGTGACCTGAACGACTAAGGATTGGCCTTCCCGCAGGAGCGTTCGAATATCCGGAACCACTCTTGGTCCGTCACCTTCTTCCTCCGCTGGAGGCTGACTGGCCACAACATCCGAAGCATGTATAAACGCGGCTCGCTCAAGCCCAATATCAACGAATGCGGCCTCCATACCCGGCAACACTCGCACCACTTTCCCTTTGTAGATATTACCGACAATCCCTTTGCGGCTGGTCCGCTCGATGTACGCTTCCTGCAGCATGCCGTTTTCGACCAACGCCACTCGGGTTTCCACTGGCGTTACGTTGATCAGGATTTCTTCACTCATCGTTTACTCTCCTTAGTGCTCGGCCAGAACTGCGTCACGGGATGGCCCGCTTGGGCGAGTAATGCTGAGGTTTCCTGAAGAGGAAGCCCCACGACCGCACTGTAACTACCCTTGATGGAACTGACAAAAATGCCCCCCAGCCCCTGAATGCCATAACTTCCTGCTTTATCCATGGGCTCGCCGCTAGCGACATAGGCGCGAATCTCTGCGGCCTCAAGTTCCCGGAACGTGACATCGGTGACCACAACACGGGACCAGCACTCAGAACCTTTGGCCAGCGCCACGGCGGTTAACACCTGATGGGTGCTTCCAGACAACGCCTGCAGCATGCCCACAGCTTGCTCGGTCGACTCGGGTTTACCCAGAATTTCCTCATTGTGTATCACAGAGGTATCGGAGCCCAGAACCAGTTTCTCTGGATGCTCACGCGCGATACACAATGCCTTTTCCCGAGCCAGCCGCTCAACGTAGTGTTCAGGAGTTTCAAGCGAAGCAGGCGTTTCATCAATATCCGCCGGCTGTACTTGAAAACTTAAGCCTATCTGCTGAAGCAACTCAGCGCGCCGGGGGGAGGCGGAAGCAAGAATCAGATCAGGCATAGTGATTTATCCCAGTTTTCGATTGATATGGTCCAGCACACTACTTAACAGGGGCCAGATCAAGGCACTGGTTAGCGCAGGCCACAGATAACTGAAGCCAGTATTTTCAGCACCTACTACAAGCTGCTTAAGAAAATGCACCAGCATCTGATTGATGCCCAGCAACAAGAACACCATAAGACATTGCTGAGGCAGCGGGTACATACGAAGGCGCTGGTGCACGGTCAAAACCAGAAACGCAATCAAAGCCATGCCCATCGCGTTAACACCTAGCGGCGTAGATTCCAGGGTATCCAGTAACAGGCCAAGGCACCACGCCAGGATCACGCCGAATTGAGCGGGCGCGCGGAAACTCCAATAAAACACCACCAGTCCCAACCACTCGGGCCGGAACTCAAACCAACCCACCGGAAACAGTGAAATACTCAATACCAGAGAGATCAGAACCGAGACTAAAAACAGTGGATAGCTGATGACTGACAGCATCAGGGCGCCTCCCCTTGATCCAAATCCGATTCACTCACCGGCTCTTCGTTTTGCCGGGATTCCGGTTGAAATACCACCAGCACCAGGCGGCTCTGATTCAATCGCGCTTTCGGCGCTGCACCAATCGTGACAAAAGGCTCGCCCGGTTCTTTAACAATCTCGGTGATCTCAGCGACGGGATACCCGGAAGGGAACCGGCCGCCCAGACCAGAGCTGACCAGCACATCGCCCTCGCGAATATCAGCCGTATCGGGAACGTGCACTAAATCCAGTGTATTGGGTTGCCCGCTGCCCAGCAGGATCGCTCGAAGGCCGTTGCGCAGAACTTCCACGGGAACCGCGTGGCTGCCGTCAGATACAAGCAATACACGGGAGGTGAACTGACTGGCCTGAACCACTTGTCCCATCAGGCCCTCGGCATCCAACACGGCCTGGCCAACGGTAATACCGTCACTCTGACCTTTGTTGATGACGATTTCGTGGGTATACGGATCGGGTGAAACGCCCACCACTTCGCCGACGATGACCCGGTCATCCAGCACTTCGGCAGAATTCATTAAACGGCGGAGTTCGTTGTTCTCAGAAGCCAGGGCGGCATATTTCAGAGCCCTGCGTTCCAGAATAAGCAGGCGGGTTTGCAGTTCTTCGTTTTTCTTCTGCAGATCTTCGCGGTCTTCGAACAGACCGTCAAACCAATCGCCAAAACGGGACGGCATATTGCCGAACCAATAGGCGGGCGCCAACCCGGTCTCAATGGAGCTCCGGACGATCGACAGCCTATCAGAACGGCTATCGGCAGCGATTAACGCTGCCGATAACAGAATAACGAGGAGTAGCCGGAAGCCGGGTACCGGCCCCTGAACGAAGATGGTTTTAATGGTGAGCTCCCCCCACGGGATCAACCCTCCTGGGAGAACATTCCGATGCCACCGCGATCAATCACTTCCAGCGCTTTACCGCCGCCACGGGCGACGCAAGTCAGTGGGTCTTCAGCAATGATAACGGGCAGTCCAGTTTCTTCACTGATCAGCTTATCCAAACCTGCCAGCAGCGCACCACCACCAGTCAGCACGATACCGCGCTCGGCGATATCAGAAGCCAGCTCAGGCGGAGACTGTTCAAGCGCACTCTTAACAGTCTGAACAATTTGAGCCAGTGATTCTTGCAGAGCGTCCAGAATCTCTTCGCTGTTCAGGGTAAATGCGCGGGGAACACCTTCGGCCAGGTTGCGACCACGGACATCGATTTCTTTAAGCTCAAGCCCTTCATAGGCGCAGCCGATTTCATGCTTGATGCGTTCAGCCGTTGAATCACCAATCAGGCTGCCGTAATTACGGCGGACGTAAGTCACAATCGCTTCATCAAACTTGTCACCACCCACGCGAACGGAATCTGCGTAGACGATGCCATTCAAGGAGATGATGGCGATTTCGGTGGTACCACCACCAATATCGACAATCATGGAACCGCTGGCTTCTTCTACTGGCAAGCCTGCACCAATCGCCGCGACCATGGGTTCTTCAATCAGGAATACTTCGCGCGCGCCGGCACCGAGTGCTGATTCACGAATCGCTTTGCGCTCTACTTGCGTGGATTTGCTGGGCACACACACCAGCACGCGAGGGCTTGGAGTGATGAAGCTGTTTTCGTGCACCTTGTGGATAAAATGCTGGAGCATTTTTTCGGTGACCACGAAGTCGGCGATCACACCATCTTTCATGGGGCGAATAGCGGTGATATTTCCAGGGGTACGACCAAGCATGCGTTTTGCTTCGGCACCCACCGCTGCAACGGTTTTCTGGGAGTTAGTAGTTCTGATGGCGACAACGGACGGTTCGTCCAATACGATGCCACGACCCCGCACATAGATGAGTGTGTTGGCGGTGCCCAAGTCAATGGACAGGTCGCTGGAGAATAGGCCTCGGAGTCTTTTAATTAACATTCGTGTTGTTTCAACCTGAGAGTTGCGGTTGCTAAGAAGGATGCGGCAACTTTATCAGTGGGGCCTTGTGCAGGCAAGGCGCCATCGGGGATGCTGGCTTACTATTTGCACATTTTATAGGTTGTTTCGGGGCCAATCGGTGGCAGGTTTCTGCTAATATATCCGGCTTGTTCCAACAGGCGCAACGATGCCTTGGGGAACTGCTTTCCAAAAACCGCTCCTTCGGCACTTCCATGTGGCGCTTCAGCTCCGCCACCCATGGCTCCGGAAATTTTTGGAAAGCAGTTCCCCAAGGCATCCCCGGACATCGCAAGAGCACCCTTAAACTGCCGTAGCCGAGCGTCCGGGCATCATTGCATTAAATTGTATTCACACATGCTTTATTGGAGGCAACATGAGCATTTCCCGCGCGGACATTGAAAAAGTTGCCGTGCTCGCCCGCATCAAAGTGGATGACGAGCAGGTTTCGGCTCTGGAGGAGGATCTGGGCAACATTCTGGATCTGGTAGATCAGTTAAGTGCGGCGGATACCGACGCGGTGGAGCCCATGGCGCACCCTCTGGATGCCGTTCAGCGATTGCGCGCAGACGAGGTCACTGAGACCAATCAGCGGGAAGCGTTTCAAGCGATTGCGCCGGCGACCGAGGATGGGTTGTACTTGGTTCCCAAAGTTATTGAGTGAACGGTTTCACGTTAAGCAGCCGCTGCCATTCATCCGGCAATTTTTCTGACCATCATAGATTTCAGGATTGATGATGCATAACAAGTCCGTAGCAGAGCTTTCCAAAGAGCTGGAGAGCGGGAAGATTTCTAGTGTGGAGCTGACGCAACAGCTCCTCGACCGTCTGAAGAACGAAGACGGCAAGTACAACAGCTTTATCACCATCTCCGACGAGCAGGCGTTGGCCGAAGCCAAGGCCGCCGACGAAATGCGGGCCGCCGGTAAGGCGACAGCTTGGACCGGAGTTCCCTTTGCTCACAAAGACATTTTCTGCACCAACGGCGTTCGCACGACGTGTGGTTCGAAGATGCTGGAGAACTTTGTACCGCCCTATGACGCAACCGTAACAGCGAATTTCAAAGCGGCAGGTGCAGTGTGTTTGGGCAAGACCAACATGGATGAGTTCGCCATGGGGTCTTCCAACGAGTCCAGTTTCTTTGGCGCTGTGACCAACCCCTGGGGCGACAAGCGGGTGCCTGGCGGCTCTTCAGGTGGTTCGGCAGCAGCTGTCGCCGCGCGCTTGGTGCCAGCAGCAACCGGCACCGACACTGGCGGCTCTATCCGCCAGCCTGCGGCACTGTGCGGCATTACCGGCCTGAAACCGACGTATGGTCGGGTTTCCCGTTACGGCATGATTGCTTTCGCTTCGTCCCTGGATCAGGGCGGCCCTATGGCGCGCACAGCGGAAGACGCGGCGCTGATGATGAATGTGATGGCCGGGTTCGATCCAAAGGACTCGACCTGCATCGACCGCGAAGTGCCGGATTACACCGCCACTTTGAACGAGCCATTGAAAGGTCTGAAGATCGGTTTGCCGAAGGAATACTTCAGCGAGCAGTTGTCGCCAGCGATGGAAGAACAGGTCCGCAATGCGGTGCGCGAGTACGAGAAGCTGGGCGCGACGGTGAAGGAAGTTTCACTGCCGAATGCCAAACTGGCCATCGCTGCGTACTATGTAATTGCTCCAGCAGAAGCCTCCGCCAACTTGTCCCGTTTCGACGGCGCACGCTATGGCTACCGCTGCGAAAACCCGAAAGACCTGATGGACATGTACACCCGCACCCGAGCGGAAGGTTTCGGTAACGAAGTGAAGCGCCGGATTCTGGTGGGCAGCTATGCCCTATCGGCAGGCTATTTCGACGCCTATTATCTGAAGGCTCAGAAAGTTCGCCGCCTGATCCAGCAAGACTTCATCAACGCGTTCAAAGAGGTGGACGTGATGATGAGTCCGGTGTCGCCTTCCCCCGCTTTCGTTCAGGGCGAGAAGACCACCGACCCGGTCACCATGTACCTGGAAGACGTGTTCACTATCGCCATCAACCTGGCAGGCATTCCGGCGATGTCGGTGCCCGCAGGTTTTGTCGACGGCTTGCCGGTTGGCTTGCAGATTATCGGGGATTATTTCTCCGAAGCCCGTTTGCTAAACGCCGCCCATCAGTTCCAGCAGGTGACCGATTGGCACCAGCGTGAACCTCAATAAGCCCGGATAAGGAGACGAACACATGCAGTGGGATATCGTGATCGGGCTGGAAATTCACGTTCAGCTTGCCACCAAAACCAAGATTTTCTCTGGCTCCAGCACCGCCTTCGGCGCCGAGCCCAACACCCAGGCCAACGCCGTTGATCTGGCCATGCCAGGCACGCTGCCGGTTCCTAACGAGCAAGCATTCCGCTATGCGGTGATGTTTGGCTTAGCCACTAATTCCGAAATCGGCCGTCGTTCGGTATTTGAGCGCAAAAACTACTTCTACCCGGACCTGCCCAAGGGCTACCAGACCACACAATTGGCCCAGCCGATTGTGGGGCCTGGCCATGTCGACATCGACTTGTCTGACGGCAGCACCAAGCGGGTACGCATTCACCATGCACATTTGGAAGAAGACGCCGGTAAGTCCTTGCATGAGGATTATCACGGCATGTCCGGTATCGACCTGAACCGTGCCGGCACGCCGCTGATCGAGGTGGTCACCGAGCCAGACATGAACAGCTCCGAAGAAGCGGTGGCCTTCGCCAAGAAACTGCACAGCTTAGTGACATCGCTCGGCATCTGCGACGGTGACATGTCTCAAGGCTCTATGCGTTTTGACGTAAACATTTCGCTCAAGCCCAAGGGCTCAGACACCCTAGGCACACGGACTGAAACAAAGAACCTGAACTCCTTCCGCTTCATGGAGCAGGCCATCGCGCACGAAGTAGAACGCCAGATGGACATCCTGGAAGACGGCGGTGAGATCACTCAGGAAACCCGCCTGTACAACGGTGACCGGGATGAGTCTCGCTCCATGCGGAGCAAAGAAGAAGCCAACGACTACCGCTACTTCCCCTGCCCGGATCTGCTGCCGGTAGAAATCGACGACACCTTCATCGAAGACGCCCGCTCGCGCCTGCCGGAGCTGCCGGATGCCCGTCGCGCCCGTTTCAAGGAACAGTATGGTCTGAACGATTACGATGCCGGCATCCTCTCTGCCGACGCTAAACTGGCCGGCTTCTTCGAGGAGACTGTGGAGCACGGCAAGGATGCTAAACTGGCTTCCAACTGGATTCAGGGCGAGTTTTCAGCACGCTTGAATGCAGAAGAAAAGTCGGTAGCAGACGCGCCGATCACTGGTGCTCAGCTGGGAGCTCTGGTGATCCGCATTGCAGACAACACGGTATCCTCTTCTGGCGCGAAGAAGGTGTTTGAAGCTATTTGGACCGGCGAGAACGATAACGTGGATGCGATTATCGAAGCCAAGGGACTGAAGCAGGTATCAGACACCGGCGCTCTGGAAACTATGGTAGACGAGGTCCTGGCCGGCATGCCGGATCAGGTTGCCCAGTTCCAAGGTGAGGAAGACCCGAAGAAACGCAAGAAGATGCTCGGCGGCTTTATGGGACCTTTGATGAAGGCATCCAAAGGTCAGGGCAACCCTAAGTTGTTCAACGAAATTCTTCTTCGCAAGCTTGGTGGTTAACGGCTAGCTTTGGCAGGGGTCTTTAACTTAGGCCCCAGCCTGAGAGATTATGGGGAGGGGGCGGCTTTTAGCCCCCTCCCCAAAAAACAGCAGGCTAGGACCGAAAGCACCAAAGTCAGGAACCCATACGCCGAAACAGGTTATCGAACTCTGCAATATTCCGCTGAATGTAATCAATAAACGCCTTCATAGCCGGAGTCGGGTGCCGACCTTGCGGATGCACCACACACCAACTGCGCCGTAGCGGGAAATCGTTGATATCAAGGGCCATAAGAGAGCCTAAAGCCAACTCCGACAGAATACTCAGTTTGGGTATAACCGCCACCCCCAAGCCCGCCAGAACCGCGTGCTTAACTGCATCATTCGACCCCAGCTCCATCACCGGCTCCATTTTCAGACGGTGTTTTTGGCAATAAACCTCTAACGCCAACCGACTGCCGGAACCGGATTCCCGGATCAGTAGCTGACTGCTCAGAAAATCTTCGGGGCTAACCGCACTTTGCGCAAGCAACGGATGCCCAGCGGGAACAACCGGCACCAACTCATTGTCCAGAAAAGGCAATGAGGTTAACGGCTTACCTTGCGGGACCATCCCCATGATTACCAAGTCATCGCTGTTCTCGTTCAATCGCTCCAACGCAGTTGCGCGGTTAACCACCGCCACCGATACATTGACCTGCGGATTCTGTTCGAGAAACGAACGCAGCAGGTAAGGCACCACATACTGAGCTGTGCTTACCGCCACCAATCGCAGATCCCCAGCCACCCTTCCCTCGAGTGCTGCCAAGCGATTTTGCATATCCCCGAGCTCGTTAAACACCGTGCGCACGCACGCTGCCATTTCCTCTCCGGCCGCCGTGCAATACAGCTTACGCCCCACATACTCGAACATTGGCATCTCCAACGCCTGCTCGAGATGCCGAACCTGACTGCTGACGGCGGGCTGGGTTAATCCCAACAGCTCGCCTGCTTTGCTGTAGCTCCGCAAATCATAAACTGCCTTGAAAACTTGAAGCTGGCGAAACGTCAGCCGGCTAGCCAGTTTTTGGATACTCAGCGGCATAAATTCTCCTTCACCAGACCACCTATAAGTGATTCATTATACACAAACGAAATAATATCAATTTTTACTGATCACTCATTCTCGCTACTCTTTTAAAACCTTCATTCGGGACGACGAAACGAGGAATCTCCCATGTTGAAGAAAGTTCTGATCGCCAACCGAGGCGAGATTGCGGTGCGCATTGAGCGAGCCTGCGCTGAGATGGGTATCCGCTCGGTGGCTATCTACACCGAACCGGATCGTTACGGCTTGCACGTGAA
This sequence comes from Marinobacter sp., assembly GCF_034669625.1. GTDB lineage: Bacteria > Pseudomonadota > Gammaproteobacteria > Pseudomonadales > Oleiphilaceae > Marinobacter. The sequence goes on along the minus strand of NZ_JAXMOY010000016.1, from coordinate 39,707 downwards.
GCGGGCTGATGAAGCCTACTCCCTGGGAGAAGACCCATTGGCCGGCTATCTGGACCCGGCACGGATAGTCAATTTAGCGCTGGAAACCGGGTGCGATGCCATTCACCCCGGCTACGGATTTCTGTCAGAAAATGCCCGATTCGCGCAGCTTTGCGAGCAGCACGGGGTGACTTTTATCGGCCCCAAATCTGACGTCATCCACAAAATGGGCGATAAAACCCAAGCCCGCGACAGTATGCGCGCGGCTGGCGTGCCGATTACTCCCGGCTCGGAAGGCAATCTGGCGGATCTTGATGAAGCACTCAAGCTGGCTGACGAGATTGGCTATCCAGTCATGCTCAAAGCGACATCCGGCGGGGGTGGCCGCGGGATTCGCCGATGCGACAGCGCCGAAGAACTGAAAACCCAGTATCCGCGAGTGATTTCCGAAGCAACCAAAGCCTTTGGCTCGGCCGAAGTATTTATGGAGAAGTGCATCGTCAATCCTCGCCACATTGAAGTGCAGATACTCGGAGACAGTCAAGGGAAGGCCATACACCTATACGAACGGGATTGTTCGATTCAGCGTCGTAACCAAAAGCTGATCGAGATTGCACCAAGCCCGCAACTCACGCCTGAGCAGCGCCAGTACATCGGCGGCCTAGCGGTCAAAGCAGCCGAGGCCGTGGGTTACGAGAACGCCGGTACGGTTGAGTTCTTGCTGACCGGCAATGAAGTCTACTTCATGGAGATGAATACCCGTGTGCAGGTGGAACACACCATCACCGAAGCTATTACCGGAGTGGACATCGTTCGGGAGCAATTGAGGATTGCCTCGGGCCTACCCTTGAGCTATCGCCAGGAAGACATCTCCTATCGCGGCTACGCCCTTCAATTCCGGATCAACGCGGAAGACCCCAAGAACGACTTTCTACCCAGCTTTGGTCGCGTAACTCACTACTACGCGCCAGGCGGCCCCGGAGTGCGGGTGGACACCGCCATTTACACCGGCTACGAGATTCCGCCCTACTACGACTCCATGTGTCTGAAGCTCGTGGTTTGGGCACTGACTTGGGACGAAGTGATCGCTCGCGGCAAACGTGCCCTAGACGATATGCGCCTGCACGGCATTACCACCACCGCCAATTATTACCAGCAGATTCTGGACCACCCCGACTTCCGGGCGGGCGAGTTTGACACCAGCTTTGTGCCGGATCACCCCGAACTGCTGAACTATTCGAAAAAACGTCACCCCAGTGCCGTGGCACTGGCGATTGCCGCCACCATCGCAGCCCATGCTGGCTGGTAATCTATAGGAGAGCGAACATGAGTAACGCGAAAAAAATCGAAATCACTGACCTTATCCTGCGTGATGCGCACCAGTCCCTGATTGCAACGCGCATGCGCACCGAAGACATGCTGCCGATTTGCGACAAACTGGATCAGGTCGGTTATTGGTCTCTGGAAGTCTGGGGGGGCGCCACCTTTGATGCCTGCGTGCGGTTCCTGAAAGAAGACCCTTGGGAACGTCTGCGCCAGTTGCGCGAAGCACTGCCCAATACCCGCCTGCAAATGTTGCTTCGGGGCCAGAATCTGCTCGGCTACCGTCACTATGCCGACGATGTGGTAGAAGCCTTCGTGCAGAAGGCAGCCGACAACGGCATCGACGTGTTCCGAATTTTCGATGCCCTGAACGACCTGCGCAACCTTGAAACCGCCATAAAAGCCGTTAAAAAAGCCGGCAAACACGCGCAGGGAACCATTTGTTACACCACCAGCCCGGTACACACGCCTGCCCTGTTTGTGAAACAAGCCGAGCAACTGAAAGCCATGGGTGCCGATTCGATTGCGATCAAAGATATGGCTGGCCTGCTGACCCCCTATGCGACTTACGAGCTGGTGAAGGCGATCAAATCCGCCGTTGACCTGCCGCTCGTGATTCACAGCCACTCAACAGCGGGCCTTGCGCCCCTTTGCCAACTCAAGGCCATCGAAGCCGGCGCAGACCGCATCGACACCGCCATTTCGGCCTTCGCCAGTGGCACCAGTCATCCGGCAACCGAATCACAGGTCGCTGCGCTGAAAGACACCGAGTACGACACCGGACTGGACCTTGAACTGCTTAGCGAGATCGCGGCTTACTTCCGGGAAGTGCGCAAGAAGTATCACCAGTTTGAGAGTGAGTTCACCAGAGAGGACGTCTCAGTTCAGATTAACCAAGTGCCGGGCGGCATGATGTCGAATCTGGCCAACCAGCTGAAAGAGCAAAACGCCCTCGACAAGATCAATGAGGTGTTCGACGAAATCCCACGGGTACGGAAAGACCTTGGCTACCCGCCACTGGTCACGCCTACATCCCAGATTGTTGGCACGCAAGCAGTCTATAACGTGCTGGCCGGGCAACGCTACAAAACCATCACTAATGAAGTGAAGCGCTACCTGCAAGGCGGCTACGGTCACCCGCCCGCCGAGGTGAATGCCGACATCCGCAAAAAGGCCATTGGCAACGAGGCGGTCAACGATGGCCGTCCAGCCGACCTGCTTGCCCCTGAGCTGAACAAATTGCGAGAAGACATTGGTAGTCTGGCCAACTCCGAGGAAGATGTGCTCACATACGCCATGTTCCCGGATCTGGGCCGCGAATTCCTGCAACAGCGCAAGGATGGCACACTCAAACCGGAAGAGCTCTTACCCGCCGAGCAATCGGGGCAAGGCCGATTGGGATCAGCAATGGCAACCGAATTCCGCATTGATGTGCATGGTGAAACCTACGAAGTAGCGGTCACCGGCGTTGGCAGCACCGAGCCCGGCAAGCGTAAATTGTATCTCTCGCTGGACGGTATGCCTGAGGAAGTGGTGTTTGAATCCTTGAACGAATACGTGGCCGAAACCGGCGGAAAAGGCCGCAAGCGAGCCACCGATCCGGGCCACGTCAGCACAGCCATGCCCGGAAATGTGGTGGATGTGCTGGTCCAGGAAGGTGATACTGTCACTGCTGGCCAGGCCGTTCTCATCACTGAAGCCATGAAGATGGAAACAGAAATTCACTCCAGTGTTGATGGCACCATTCAGGCGATTCACGTCAGCAAGGGCGACCGGGTCACTCCGGGGGAAGTATTGATTGAAATTGCCTGACCGGCAGAAGGAGACATTATGGATCACATTGTTCGCGGCGTACTGAACTTCCGCAAGAACGTCTACCCAGAGCACAAAGATCTGTTTGGCGCTTTGGCTGATAGCCAAAACCCAGACGTGCTGTTCTTTACCTGCTCGGATTCGCGTATCGACCCGAACATGGTCACTGGCTCACACCCCGGAGACCTGTTCATCTGTCGAAATGCTGGTAACGTCATTCCTCCGCACAGTAATGAAACCGGAGGCATGACCGCGTCCATCGAATACGCCGTTGCGGTTTTGGGTGTCCGCCATATCATCGTTTGTGGCCACACGGATTGCGGGGCCATCAAAGGAGCGCTGGATATTCCAGCGCTGAAGGGGCTGCCACACGTGAAAGAATGGCTGGGGCATTGTCGGTCAGCCATGGAGATCGTGCGTGAACGACACAGCATTGCAAGCGATGCGTGTCTGGACAGCAAGTATCTGAATGAAGCTATCGAGGAAAACGTGCTGCAACAGGTACAACACCTGCGCACACATCCTGTGGTGGCGGCCAAACTGGCCACCGGGAAGATCCAAATCCACGGCTGGGTGTATGACATCAAATCCGGGAACATTCGCTGCTGCGGTCGCGACAGCATGGAATTCAAGGACTTTGACCAGTATTACTCGGATTACATCGCTAACATCAGCGAATAATCGCCAGCACCACCAAAAAGGCCCCGACGTGTCGGGGCCTTTTGATTTCGTTCAACTTACACCAGAGACGCCCACAAATCGTGTTCGTCGGCGTGCTCAACCACCGCTTTCACAATCTGACCCGGCTCCACATCAGAAACGTCATTTAGATATACCATACCGTCGATTTCCGGAGCGTCGGCCTTGGATCGACCAATAGCACCTTCTTCGTCCACCTCGTCAATCAGCACCTCGATGGTCTTGCCGATCTTGGCCTGTAGCCTAGCCGCTGAGATTTCGGCCTGCTTCTGCATGAAGCGTGCAAGACGCTCTTCTTTCACTTCTTCCGGAACGGCGCCTTCCAGCTCGTTGGCCGGTGCGCCCTCAACCGCGCTATAGGTGAACGCGCCAACACGATCCAGCTGAGCTTCATCCAACCAATCCAGCAGGTACTGGAAATCTTCTTCAGTTTCACCCGGGAAGCCAACGATGAAGGTCGAGCGAATGGTCAACTCCGGACAAATGTCGCGCCATTTGCGAATGCGATCCAGCGTTTTGCTATCATGAGCCGGTCGCTTCATGGCCTTGAGCACTTTCGGGCTGGCGTGCTGAAACGGAATGTCCAAGTACGGCAGAATTTTCCCTTCGGCCATCAACGGAATGATGTCGTCTACATGAGGGTACGGGTAGACGTAGTGCAAACGCACCCAAACACCCAGTTCACCCAACGCTTCACACAACGCCTGCATTTTGGTTTTCAGAGGACGCCCCTGCCAAAAACCGGTGCGGTATTTGGTATCTACGCCGTAGGCGGAAGTATCTTGGGAAATCACCAGCAGTTCTTTGACACCAGCATCGACCAGCCGCTGTGCCTCATCCATGACATCACCAATAGGACGGCTGACGAGATCGCCGCGCATCGATGGAATGATGCAGAAGGTGCATCGATGGTTGCAGCCTTCGGAAATTTTCAGATAAGCATAGTGCCGAGGCGTGAGCTTGACGCCTTGCGGCGGGACCAGATCGATAAAAGGGTCGTGGTCCTTTTTCGGAGGCACGTACTGGTGCACGGCTCCAACCACTTCCTCGTAGGCATGAGGGCCAGACACCGCCAGAACGCCGGGATGGGCTTCACGAATCGTATCAGCCTCAGCACCCATGCAACCGGTTACGATCACCTTGCCATTTTCATTAAGCGCCTCACCAATCGCATCCAGGGATTCCTGCTTGGCAGCATCAATAAACCCGCAAGTATTCACAACTACGACGTCAGCGTCGTTATAGGTTGGTACCACATCGTAGCCATCCAGACGAAGCTGGGTCAGGATGCGCTCGGAATCAACCAGAGCCTTCGGGCAGCCAAGGCTGATAAAACCAACTTTTCCGCCCTGGGCGGCATTTTCTGTCTTCTCGGTCATAACGGTTCTTCGGGAATCCCGGAGCAATGCTCCTGATGAATGTAGGGGCGCGATTTTACATCAGCGGCTTGCCAACTGCAGCCTTACCGCTCGCACTAGATAAGGATAACTCGCACGAACAACTTAAAAGTTGCTCTAGTTTGTGACACCTTGTTTACAATTTCTGTTGCGAACCTGTCACAATTTGCTGCAGAATCAGAGCTGATCACTTTTCAAACAAATAAGAATACACCAAACCTTGGCGCAAGACATAATGGGACAAGCAACCTCTTTCGATACGTCAAATGCAAGACGAGTCACTATGAAGCCTCTCGATGCAAAACCTAACTTAAGAAACCAGCAGCGGGCAGACGTATCAACCGAAATCACCATCGAGAAAGTGGATGGCCACCAGCTTCAGTGCAAGGTCGCTAACATTTCCCGGACCGGCGTCATGGTCCAATGCGACGAGCTAACGGCGAAGTCCCTGATTCCTGGCATGCAACCGCCTGCCCCTAAAAACCCCGTTATCCTCACGACTCGCTTTCCGGTTCCGGTCCTCCCGACACAGTCGGTCATCATTGTGGCGGAAAGCAAGGTGGTGCATATACGTCGAGTGGCTCGGAATGAATTTCATATCGGCTTACAGTTCAACAGCATCGAAGGCAATGGATTCGACTTCATCGATCAATACATCGGCAAGCTTCTCGCAGAACCCAGACACCCCTGACTCAATAGCCGCCTCAAAGGGCCACCCCACACCGGCCCTTTTAATTCCTCGACAGATCACCTGCCATATCATTAGAACTTAAAAGTCTTAACGCGCACCTTCTTATACCCTATACCCCCCTGTTATAGTTGTCATACTGATTACAGCCATTAAAAGCCCCTCTGCGGCAACGGATGACCATGACCACATACAATCTCACCCATCTGAAACAGCTGGAAGCCGAAAGCATCCACATAATCCGGGAAGTGGCGGCCGAGTTTGATAACCCGGTCATGCTTTATTCCGTCGGCAAAGACTCTGCCGTGATGCTGCATCTGGCACTAAAAGCCTTCTACCCTGGCAAACCACCCTTTCCGCTGATGCACGTCGACACCACCTGGAAATTCCGGGACATGATCGAGTTTCGTGACAAGCAGGTCAGCCGCTATGGTTTGGACTTGATCGTGCACACCAATGAAGAGGGTGTGAAGCAAGGCATCGGGCCGTTTACTCACGGCAGCGCCAAGCACACTGACATGATGAAAACCCAGGCCCTGAAACAGGCACTGGACAAGTACAAATTCGACGCAGCCTTCGGTGGCGCCCGCCGGGATGAAGAAAAATCCCGTGCAAAAGAGCGCGTCTACTCATTCCGGGACGAGCACCACCGCTGGGATCCAAAGAATCAGCGCCCCGAGCTCTGGAACACCTACAACGGCAAGGTTAACAAGGGCGAAAGCATCCGGGTGTTCCCGCTTTCAAACTGGACCGAGCTGGATATCTGGCAGTACATCTATCTGGAAAACATCGACATCGTTCCCCTGTATTACTCGGCCGTGCGCCCGGTTGTTGAGCGTGACGGCACGCTGATCATGGTCGATGACGACCGCATGCCATTGAAAGAAGGCGAGAAACCGATGATGAAGTCGGTGCGTTTCCGCACACTGGGTTGCTACCCGCTGACCGGCGCCATCGAATCTGAAGCAGACACTCTGCCAGAGATCATTCAAGAAATGCTGCTGGCCACCAGCTCCGAACGTCAGGGGCGGGTCATCGACCACGATTCAGCCGGCTCCATGGAACAGAAAAAGCGGGAAGGGTACTTCTAAGATGTCACACCAGTCTGAACTGATCGCCGACGATATTCTGTCGTACCTGAAACAGCACGAGAACAAAGAACTGCTGCGCTTACTGACATGCGGCAGCGTTGATGACGGCAAAAGCACCCTGATCGGCCGCCTGCTGCACGACACTAAGATGATCTATGAAGATCACATGGCAAGCCTGAAAACCGACAGCGCCAAAATGGGCACTACCGGTGAAAAACTGGACTTGGCCCTGCTGGTCGACGGACTGCAGGCCGAGCGTGAACAAGGTATCACCATTGATGTAGCCTACCGCTATTTCAGCACCGATAAGCGCAAGTTCATCATTGCCGACACCCCGGGCCATGAGCAGTACACCCGCAACATGGCCACCGGTGCGTCGACCGCCCAGCTGGCGATCCTGATGATCGACGCCCGCCACGGCGTGATGACCCAGACCCGCCGCCACTCGTACATTGCGTCGTTGCTGGGCATTCGCCACATCGTGGTTGCGGTAAACAAGATGGATCTGGTGGACTTCAGCGAGGAGCGTTTCAACGAAATTCGCGAAGAGTATCAGGCATTTGCCACCAAACTGGGTCTCAAAGATATTCGCTTTGTGCCGCTTTCTGCTCTGGATGGCGACAACGTGGTGAATCGGAGCGAAAACACGCCTTGGTTTACTGGCCAGCCTTTGATGGAAATCCTTGAAACCGTTGAGGTCTCCCGTGACAAGAACCTGGAGCACTTCCGGTTCCCGGTACAGTACGTCACCCGACCCAACCTAAATTTCCGAGGCTTCTGCGGCACCATCGCTTCCGGCTTGATCCGCCCAGGCGAAACCGTGATGGCTCTGCCTTCACGCCGCACCAGCAAGGTCAAAGAGATTGTCACTTTCGACGGCAAGCTGGACGAAGCTTACATCGATCAGGCCGTCACCCTGACTCTGGAAGACGAGATCGACATCAGCCGTGGCGACATGCTGGTGAAAGCGGACGACGAGCCGGAAGTGGCGAATCGCTTTAACGCCAACATCGTGTGGATGACAGACGCTCCGCTGGAAACCGGTCGCCTGTACGACATCAAACTCGGCCCCACATTCACCTCCGGCACGGTGAAGAAGATTCACCATCAGACCGATGTGAACTCGCTGGAGCAGAACCCGAATCCGAGCCAGTTGCAGCTCAACGAAATCGGTCTGTGCGAACTGACCCTGAACCAGCCCATCGCATTTGATGCGTACCAGCGCAATCACGCCACCGGCAGCTTCATCGTCATCGACCGTCTGACCAACGTGACGGTCGGTGCGGGCATGATCGCCGGCCTGGCCGATGGTCTGGAATCTCTGGACCCGGTCACGGCAGAAGAGCGTGAGCGCCGTTTGGCTCAGAAGCCAGCCATCATTGCCTGTAGCGGCAAACAGGCCCCTGCTTTGGCTTTGGCGGTGGAGCGCGCGTTGTTTGATCAAGGCCGGACGGCTGTGGTGGTTTCTGAAGAAAACACCGGTGATGCGGATGAGCGTCGCCGCGTTTCCCAACTGCTTACCGCTCACGGGCTGATTGCCGTGGCTGTGAATCTCGGCACTGACATTGCTAACACCAGCGTGAATGCTGATAGCGAAGCCGAGATTACTGAGGCGGTTTCTGGGTTGCTTCGGGCACTGTGATCTGACTAATAACCCCTCTCCCTTGGCGGACAGCCTGCCAGGGTGAGGGTTTCTTTTGCTTATTACGAGTAATACTCGCCTCTCCGTACATTCTGCAAATGAATCCCTGCCCGATCCGTGGCATCATCTCCGCCATCTGAATCTCGTAAAACCGACAGGATCGTAATATGGCCATCAAACACCTCCGCACCGCTTTTGCCAGCCAATACCAGCCGGGCCAACCCGCTCGCCTTGTTGCCGGTGAGGCCTTGCAGGAGCCCGGTGGCGATTACGAAGCTCTGCACAAGCAAATGAAGCGTTTGTTTAACAACAAACCCGGCAAGAAATACGGACGTTTCTCCGAAGACGTTGGCGAGTGCCCGTTAAGTGCGTGGCTGAAAGACTACCTGGAAGATAAACAAACCTTCGCGGCCATGACCGACCGATTGTTCGGCCAGTGGCAGGAGCTTCTGAACGGCAGTCAGGAAGAATTCGACGGCCACCTGATGGTTGTGCACGATGCTCTGGCTGATTCGGAAGCGGTGTATCTGTTCATTCTGGAAACCGACAGCGCCATGCGCTTTGATGGCAGCCAGAAACTCGATGCCACCGACGTTCTGAGCCTGTCCCGCCTGGACTTGGCGGTTCGCATTGAGCTGGATGACTGGCGCGATGGCAAAGACGGCGACAACTACATGACCCTCGTCCACGCCCGCGGCACGGGTGACCCCGGTGAGTTGTTCATTCGTTTGTGCGCGTTCACCAACAGCGTGGATGTTGAGAAAGAGACCACCACGTTCCTCGATGCGGTAGAAGCCTTCGCCAAAACCAGCGAGCCGGAGAAAGCCGGTGAGGTGCGCGCCAAGGCTTACGAGTTCTGCAAAGACCAACATGCTTTGGGTGAACCGGTGGCGATTGAAGCCTTGTCCAGCTATCTGGATGAAAGCCAGCCTGAACGGTTCAAGGAATTCGCCAGCCAGACCGTGGAAATGCCGGAAACCGGTGTGCTGCACCCGGACCACCGCAAGGTCAAGAAACTCGTGCGGATAGCCGGTTCTGGCGGCGGCATGAGCGTTTCGTTTTCATCAGACTTAGTGAATCAGGCGGTGTATTATGATCGTGACAAAGATGCGCTGACGATTACGCGTTTGCCTAAGGCTTTGCGCGAGCAGTTGCAGCGGTATCTTGAGGCTCGCGAAGACTAATTTCGGTAGCCTTCGAGGTTTGGGGGGCGGGTTGCGGGGTGAGGATTCTTTTTGGGACACTGATTACTCTTCTGCTACTGGCTCTTTTTCATCGTCCCATCTGGGGCGGTTGGCTCTTAGCTTTCGGACATCCTGCATCCACCCTACGCCATCGATCAAGTCGCCGGTTTCGTGATCTATGGGTGGATACGGCAGGTTTCGGTCGTCGCAGTATCGTTTCACCGTGGGCTGGCACCAGGAGAACAGCAGGCGGTTGTATTCATCATCCGGCATCCGCCGCTGATCAAACATCCCCGCCAGTTTCCGTTGCCTCTGAGCTTCCGACAGGATGATTGAGCAGGCCGCCGACACGTTCAGCGATTCCACCATCCCCATCATCGGCACCACGATGTGCTCATCTGCCTGCTCTGCGGTAACCGGGTTCACTCCGTCCACTTCATTGCCCATCACAATCGTACAGGGCACGGTGAAATCCACTTCCCGAAAATCCACTGCCCGGTCCGACAACTGCGCGGCGTAGATTTTATGGCCCTGCCCTTTCAACTCAGCCACCGCCTCTTTCATGGTCGGGTGGGTATGGGTCGTCACCCAGTGATAGCTGCCACCGGCTGTTTTCCTGAACGCTCGAAAACCTTCTTTCGGCCACACTACATGCATATTGGCCAGCCCAAAGGCATCACAGCAGCGAATGATGGCTGACAGGTTTCTGGGTTTATGCACCTGATCGGTCAGCACCCGAAGGTCTGGTTGGCGGGTGTCGAGGATGTGTTTAATTCGGGCGAGGCGTTCGGGGGTCATGTTAAAAATTTCGTTCAGTTTTAGGAGCGGTCAAGGAGCAATTCACTGTCGCAAGGACGCCCGCTCCAACAGTTTGGGAAGGATTCTGGGGTGGGTTTTCCAAAAAATTCGTAGGCCATGGATGGCCGGAGAGAAGCGCACATGAATGTGCCCGTAGCGGTTTTTGGAAAACCCACCCCAAAAGCCTTCTAACACCAAAGCGGCAAATAATAGCACAGTGTTTGGTAAGGAATACCGAGACAACGGTGGTTGAAGTTTAATCACACCGGTATAATGCTCCGTCCAATTTTTGCCAGCGCCAAAACACCACATCCGGCGCAACATACACCAAACCGCGTGAGACCCATGGCCAAGAAGCTGTACATCAAAACCCACGGCTGCCAAATGAACGAGTACGACTCCGCCCGCATGGCAGACTTACTCAAAACTGGCGAGCCCGTCGAAATGACCGACTCACCAGAGGACGCCGACATCCTGCTGCTGAACACCTGCTCCATCCGTGAAAAAGCACAGGACAAAGTGTTCCACCAACTCGGCCGTTGGAAAAAGCTCAAAAGCAATAAACCCGACACCATCATCGGCGTCGGCGGCTGCGTGGCGAGCCAGGAAGGTCAGGCCATCATCGACCGGGCACCGTTTGTCGACATGGTCTTCGGCCCGCAAACCCTGCACCGCCTGCCAGACATGATCACCGAAGTGCGCGCCAAGGGTAATGGCGTTGGCGTGGTTGATGTCAGCTTCCCGGAAATCGAAAAATTCGACAACCTGCCGGACCCCGGAGCCGACGGTCCTTCCGCGTTTGTCTCCATTATGGAAGGCTGCAGCAAGTACTGCACATTCTGCGTGGTGCCTTATACCCGCGGAGAGGAAGTCAGCCGCCCGGTGGACGATGTCATAGCCGAAGTCGCACACTTGGCTAGCCAAGGCGTTCGTGAAGTCAATCTTCTGGGTCAGAACGTAAACGCCTATCGTGGCGAAACCCACGATGGCGATGTAATGGACATGGCCGAACTGGTCGAAATGATCGCCACCATCGATGGCATCGACCGAATCCGCTACACCACCTCTCATCCAGTGGAATTCAGCGATTCGCTGATCGAAGTTTACGAGCGGGTACCCGAGCTGGTCAGCCACCTGCACTTGCCGGTGCAAAGCGGTTCCGACCGCATTCTAGCGGCCATGAAGCGCGGCCACACAGCGTTGGAGTACAAATCCAAGCTGCGCCGTTTGCGCAAGATTCGCCCGGACATCAGCTTCTCTTCCGATTTCATTATTGGTTTCCCCGGTGAAACCGAAAAAGACTTCGAAGACACCATGAAGCTGATCAACGACATCGGCTTTGATATGTCGTTCAGTTTCGTTTATAGCGCCCGCCCGGGTACTCCGGCAGCCGATCTGCCTGACGATACGCCGATGGAAGTGAAGAAGCAGCGCCTGAAGATCCTGCAAGATCGTATCAACCAGACAGTGATGGATATCAGTCGCAAGATGGTCGGTTCGACTCAGCGCATTCTGGTAACCGGGCTTTCCAAGAAAGATCCTGGTGAGTATTCAGGCCGTACCGAGAACAACCGGATTGTGAACTTCCGCCACGACAACCCGGAGATCGTTGGCCACTTTGTCGATGTGGAGATTGTCGAGGCTTACGCAAACTCTTTGCGTGGCGTGCCTGTGGATTCGGCGATGTATTGAGTTTTGGCTCCCATGTGTTGGGGGCTTGGGGATGGGAGGCGGGTTGGTGAGGCCTCCCAAAAACCGTTCCTTTGGCACATCCATGTGGCGCTTCTGCTCCGCCATCCATGGCTCCGCACATTTTTTGGAGGTCTCACCAACCTATCTCCTCCCAGCTTCACGATGGCATGAAAGAAATTCAAAGACCTGAAACCGCAAAAGGGTAATAGGCCTACACTTGTTTTTCTTTATCGAGCCTGCACATTATTTAAACAAAGGCTGAATGCAAGGCATCCAGCCCATAGCACCAAACACAGACATGCTATCTCCCCGAACTCAGGCGCCACAGCCCGACGGGAGTAAACCAATACGGAGTAAGATTGAACACTCAAGACAGCAGACAATTTGACCTTCACCCCGTAGACCAGCGAAGGCTCACCACGCTGTGCGGGCAATTTGATGAACACCTGAAGATGATCGAAAAGCGTCTACAGGTAAAAGTTGGCCGCCGCGGCCATCACTTCCGGGTTGAAGGGGCAACTGAAAACGTCGCTGCTGCCACGGAAGTTATTCGTCATATGTACCGGGAAACCGAAGCCGTGGACGATATTCAGCCGGATACCGTGCACCTGTTCATTCGGGAAACCGGGCTGGAAAGGCTGCCGGACGAGGTGCCCTACAATGAAGGGCAAATCACGGTTATCAAAACTCCCAAACTGACCGCCAAGCCCCGGGGCCAGAACCAGCAGAAGTATGTGCACAGCGTTCGAACCCACGACATCAACTTCGGTATCGGGCCTGCGGGCACGGGCAAAACCTGGTTGGCGGTGGCCTGCGCCGTTGAGGCTTTGAAAGACGAGCAGGTAAAACGCATTCTGCTGGTACGTCCTGCCGTCGAAGCCGGCGAAAAGCTGGGCTTCCTGCCGGGTGACCTTGCCCAGAAAGTAGACCCGTACCTGCGGCCGCTTTATGACGCCCTTTACGAAATGCTCGGGTTTGAGCAAACCACTCGGTTAATCGAGAAAAGTGTGATCGAGATTGCGCCCTTGGCGTTTATGCGTGGTCGTACGCTCAACAACTCCTTTATAATTCTCGATGAAAGCCAGAACACCACTCGGGAACAAATGAAAATGTTCCTGACCCGGATCGGGTTTGGTTCTACTGCTGTCATTACCGGTGACACCACACAGGTGGACTTGCCACGCGGACAGGACTCGGGACTTATTCATGCTGCCGGCGTTCTAAACAACGTAAGAGGCATCGGGTTTACCCGTTTCGAATCAAAAGACGTGGTTCGCCACCCCTTGGTTCAGCGTATCGTCGAAGCTTACGATTCATTCAACGATGGAAGTGACCCACGCTCATGAGTCAGTTGACGGTCGATTTCCAGAATGCGTTTGAAGGCGAAGGGCTACCCGACGAGTCCAGCTTTCAGGCTTGGGCGGAACTCGCTTGGCAAGGCGAAGATGAGTCCGAGGTTACGATTCGCATCGTTGACGTCGAAGAAAGCCAGACTCTGAACCTTCAGTACCGTGAAAAGGACAAACCCACCAATGTTTTGTCCTTTCCATTTGAAGCACCAGCGGGTATAACATTTCCTCTGGCCGGTGATCTTGTTATTTGCGCGCCGGTTGTTGAAAAAGAAGCCCAAGAGCAGCATAAACAACCTGCGGCCCACTGGGCTCATATGGTAATACACGGCATGCTGCACCTTCAGGGTTACGACCATATTGAAGACAGTGATGCCGAGGTTATGGAAGGCCTCGAAATCCAGCTGCTTGCGCAGCTCGGGTTTGCCAACCCTTACGAAGCAGAGGAAACGGAAACAGACTCATGAGCGACGATCAGTCGAGTCGCAGTCAGGGCAACAAGTCCTGGCTGGAGCGTATTTCACAGGCCTTTTCCAGTGGGCCGGAGTCCGTAGAGGACGTACTGGAAATCCTGAGGGATGCAGAATCCCAGGAAATCATCGACACCGACTCAATGAGTATCATTGAAGGTGCGATGCAAGTGATCGATATGCGCGTGGAAGAAATTATGATTCCACGCTCTCAGATGATCACCGTCAAAGCCTCTCAGGAGCCCAAAGAGTTCCTTCCCGATATCATCGCCTCTGCCCACAGCCGTTTTCCGGTGATCGGTGAAAGCCCGGATGACGTTCTCGGCGTGCTGTTGGCCAAAGATTTATTGCCGCTGGCCCTCAACGATGATCTGGATTGGTCCCATATCCGAGAAATCCTCCGCCCGCCGACCTTTGTGCCTGAAAGTAAGCGCCTGAACCAGCTGCTCAAAGAGTTCAAAGAGAACCGCAACCACATGGCGATCGTGGTCGATGAGTACGGTGGCACAGCCGGCCTGATCACTATTGAAGATGTTCTCGAGCAGATCGTGGGTGAGATCGAAGATGAGCACGATTTCGACGAAGAAACCCACATAAAGGCTCGAGGTGATGGCACCTATGCGGTGAAAGCGGTCACCCCGATCGATGATTTCAACGAATTTTTCGAAACCGGCATGGACGAAGAAGAGTTCGATACCATCGGCGGATTGGTTCTTAAGGAGTTTGGTCACCTGCCAAGGCGTGGTGAAACGGTTGAATTCGGCGGCTTGAAGTTTACCATAGCCAACGCCGATAACCGTGTCATCCGTTTGCTGCAGGTAACCCGAAGTGTCTCATGAGTCAGGCCTAAGCCACCCTTTAAATCTCAAGTTTACGACCAACCCTTGGTTCAGCTCGGCGATCCTACTGATCGCCGGCGCTGTTCAAACACTGACATTCTCGCCGTTCCACCTGTGGTGGCTCGGACCGCTGTCTGCGTTTCTGATTCTTCTGGCAACACTGCACCAACCTGCTAAAAAACTGTTCCGTGCTGGCTGGCTGGTGGGGTTAGGGTTGTTTGGCTCCGGCGCCAGCTGGATCTACATCAGCATCAGCGAGTACGGCAACACGCCCATCGTAGTCGCCATTATTTTGATGGTTTTATTCGTTGCGGGGCTCGCGTTGTTTCATGGATTGGCTTTCTGGTTCTGGGGCAAACTGGCAAAACAAAGCCTGATCCGTCGCCTGATCCTATTCCCCGCCATTTGGCTGATGGGCGACTGGCTACGAGGCTGGCTGCTCACCGGTTTCCCCTGGCTCTATCTGGGCACCGCCCATACTGACGGCCCTCTCGCCGGCCTCGCGCCAGTCACCGGCGTCCACGGGATAACCTTCTGGGTAACCGCCACAGCCGCAGCTGCGTATGCGTTCTGGTGGATGCTGAGGGTCGGCCGCACTAAAGCGGCTGTAGCAACCCTGATTGCCGCCCTATTGCCTTGGTTCATTGCCCCCGCGCTGAATAAAACCGATTGGACCGACATCAGTGACGAACCGGTCAGTTTTGTCACCATGCAGGGCAACATCCCCCAGCAGGTCAAGTGGGATCCGGACTTCCTTCGGGATCAGATTGTCACTTACTTGGGAATGACCGAGGAACATTGGCAAGCAGACATCATCCTATGGCCCGAAACCGCCATTCCGATCCCTCAGGACCAGGCCGGCCCCATCTTCGCCCACATTCAGGAACGATTGGGCGAAAACAGCACCCTGATCACCGGCATTCCCTGGTATGGCTACAGTGAGAAAAAGGCAGGCAACACCTTCCACAACAGCATCATGGCGATGGGCAACGGTGAAGGTATTTATCACAAACAGAAACTGGTGCCATTCGGAGAATATGTTCCGTTGGAAGGTCTGCTTAGAGGCCTGATCGGCTTTTTTGATCTTCCCATGAGCAGCTTTACGCCCGGCCCCAAAAATCAGTCGCCTTTGCAAGCTAATGGCACCAACGTGATGCCGTACATTTGCTACGAGGTGGCTTACCCGGATTTTGTTGCCTTCAACGCTCGCAACACCGGTCTGTTGCTGACCATCAGTAACGATGGCTGGTTCGGTGACTCCATCGGCCCCCTGCAACACCTGCAGCTGGCCCGCATGCGTGCACTGGAAACCGGCCGCTATATGCTTCGGGGTACCAATAACGGCGTCACCACCATCATCAATGAAAAGGGTCAGATGACCGAGCGCATCCCCCAGTTTAAGCGGACCGTCTTGACCGGCGAAGTGTTCACGGCCACCGGCAGCACGCCCTATATGCAAACCGGCTCCTGGCCAGTGCTCACCTTGGCATTGATTCTGATCGTCTTCGTCCGTGAACGAGTGATACCGAAGAACTGACCTTCAGGCTTTGTCAGCCTTGTTTGGCCAGCGACTGGTCACCCGTTCAAAATAATGGGAGTCGCAGGCCTCACAAGGCTCCAGATGACTGGTTTTTGTCAGGCATAGCATGTGATTGCAATTCAGACACTGAAACATCCCGGCAGTGGCCACTTCACCTGCAATGTACTGCCCCACTTCGTCGTTTTCGAGTTTCTGCTTCAGTGCCAGCGTGTCGACCAGCGTCTGATCCGCCACCGACAGTAACCGATCCGCCAGAGTTTGCTCGAGCAACGACATATCCAGTTGCAACCATTCTTTCAGGCCTTCCCCGGTTTCTTCGACAAAGTGCATCAGATGCTCCAGGTCTCTTTCGAGATAAGCCCCCAGCAGATCGGCCTCCTCCCGGGTCATCTCTTCCAGTTCGTACTCGAACTCGACGGCCTTCTGAACTTCTTCCTCCAGTGTCTGCAACGAGGTTTCCTGAAGCAGGTTTAATCGGGACTGCACACGCTCAAGCATTCTGTCATAGGCATCGAGGGCCTTGCCTGAAAGATGATTACGCTCTGGTTCGGTCATGGTCGTCCTCTCATCTTCTGAAAAACTCCAACATTAGGAAGTCTGGCACAAGTCCGACAAATTGGCAGACTACCTGTTAAGCCGCGGGTGCGTTAGAATGTTCGGCCTTTTCGAACATCATTCTGACACAGGGTAATTTTGGTAATGGCAGGACTGGACGAGCAATACAATCCACGCGATGTAGAACAGACCGCCCGTGACTTCTGGGAAACCAACGAAACCTTCAAGGTTGTAGAAGATACGAGCAAGCCCAAGTACTACTGCCTGTCTATGTTCCCGTACCCGAGCGGCAAGCTGCACATGGGTCACGTTCGCAACTACACCATCGGCGACGTGATCTCCCGCTACCAACGCATGCAGGGCAAAAACGTTATGCAGCCCATGGGCTGGGATGCTTTCGGCCTGCCCGCTGAAAATGCCGCCATTGCCAACAAAACCGCTCCCGCAAAATGGACTCGCTCCAACATCGAATACATGAAGAACCAGCTCAAGCAGCTGGGCTTCGGTTACGACTGGGGCCGTGAACTGGCCACCTGCGACCCGGAATACTACCGCTGGGAACAATGGTTCTTTGCCCGCCTTTACGAGAAAGGCCTGGTGTACAAGAAAATGTCCACCGTTAACTGGGACCCCGTGGACCAGACCGTACTTGCCAACGAGCAGGTTGTGGACGGCCGCGGCTGGCGCTCTGGTGCTCTGGTTGAGCAGAAGAAAATTCCTCAGTGGTTTATCCGCATTACCGATTACGCCGAAGAACTGTTGAACGATATGGACGACCTGGATGGCTGGCCCGAGCAGGTCAAGACCATGCAGCGCAACTGGATCGGCAAATCGACCGGCACCGAACTGACCTTCCCGCTGAAAAGTCGTGAAGACGGTCTGACCGTCTACACCACCCGCCCGGACACTCTGATGGGCGTGAGCTACATGGCTGTCGCAGCCGAGCACCCATTGGCCAAAGCGGCCAGCGAGCGTCATCCGGATGTGGCCGAGTTTGTCGAGCAATGCCGTAACAGCAAAGTGGCTGAAGCTGAAATGGCCACCATGGAAAAGAAGGGCATCGACACCGGATTCAAAGCGATTCACCCGCTGACTCAGGAAGAAATTCCGGTCTGGGTCGCCAACTTCGTGCTGATGGATTACGGTACCGGTGCCTTGATGGCGGTGCCCGGTCACGATGAACGTGACCATGAGTTCGCGCTTAAGTACAAACTGCCGGTCAAGCAGGTCATTGCCCCGAGCGATCACGAAGAGATCGATGTTCAGGAAAAAGCCTACACCGAAAAAGGCATTCTGGTTTCCTCTGGCAAGTACAGCGGCCTGACCAGCGACGAAGCATTCGTAGAAATTGCCAGTTTCCTGGAAGAAAACAACATTGGTAAGCGCACAATGAACTATCGCCTGCGCGATTGGGGCGTTTCACGCCAGCGTTACTGGGGCGCACCCATTCCGATGATGACTCTGGAAGACGGCACCGAGATGCCAGTTCCGGACGACCGCCTGCCAGTGCGCCTGCCTGAAGATGTGGAAATGGATGGTGTTCAATCGCCCATCAAGGCAGACACCGAATGGTGCAAAACCGACTACAACGGTCAGCCAGCCACACTGGAAACCGATACCTTTGACACCTTCATGGAGTCGTCTTGGTACTACGCCCGCTTCTGCAGCCCCAACTATGATCAGGGCATGCTAGACCCGGCAGCCGCCAACTACTGGCTGCCTGTTGACCAGTACATTGGCGGTATCGAACACGCCATCCTGCACCTGCTGTACGCACGTTTTTTCCACAAGCTACTGCGTGATGTCGGTCTGGTCGACAGTTCCGAGCCGTTCAAGCGCCTGCTGACCCAGGGTATGGTGCTGGCTGAAACCTATTACCGCAACGAAGACAACGGCGGCAAATCCTGGTACAACCCGTCCGAGGTTACGGTCGAGCGTGATGGCAAAGGCCAGGTAGTACGCGCTGTATTGAAGTCTGATGGTCAACCAGTCGAGATTGGCGGCGTCACCAAGATGTCCAAGTCCAAGAACAACGGCATTGACCCGCAGTCGATCATCGATGAGCACGGAGCCGATACCGTACGTCTGTTCATGATGTTCGCTGCGCCCCCTGAACAATCTCTGGAGTGGTCCGACAGCGGCGTTGAAGGTGCTCACCGCTTCCTCAAGCGGCTATGGCGCATCGTTCATGAGCACACCAGTAAGGGTGAAGTCCCGACACTGGATGTTGCCGGCCTGACGGGCGCGCAAAAAGATCTGCGCCGTAAGACTCACGAAACCATTGCCAAAGTCAGTGACGACATCAGCCGCCGCTTGACCTTCAACACCTCCATTGCTGCAACCATGGAGCTGCTGAACGAAGTCAGCAAACTCGCCGATGATGAACCGCAGAGCCGTGCCGTTCGGCAGGAAGCTCTGGATGTGGCCGTACTGGTACTGTCACCGATCGTACCGCACATCTGCCACAAACTCTGGCACGCGCTCGGGCACAGCGAAACCGTCGTCGATGCAAGCTGGCCAATTGCCGATGAGAGCGCCATGGTGCGCAGCGAAATCGAAGTTGTGCTGCAAGTAAATGGCAAGGTACGCGCCAAACAGAGCGTGCCCGCCGACATCAGCAAAGACGACTTGGAAAAGCTGGCGCTTGAGAACGAAAACGTACAACGCTTTGCCGAAGGCAAAACCGTTCGCAAAGTGATTGTCGTTCCCGGCAAGCTCGTTAACGTGGTGGCTAACTGATATGAGATGGGTGCCTCTGTTACTGAAAACACTTCGGTTGCCGCTACTAGCGGCACTGACCGTGACCGTCGTTTCCGGCTGCGGTTTTCAGCTACGGGGCACCTCGCCGGTACCGGCGGCTTTGCAGCCTCTGGCCATTGATTGCCCGGAGTCCTTGCCGGCTAGATTCTGTGAGTCGGTTCGGGAACAACTGTCTCTGGGCGGCATTGAGTTACAGCCCATCGAGACCGCCGATTACCAACTGAAACTTCGGAACTACAGTAAGGATCGCCGGGCGTCAGCAATCACTGCGCAGGCCTCTGCCGCCGAGTACGTTTTGCGCCACAGCGTAACCCTTGAACTATTCACGTCCAACCAGGTGCCGCTCATAGCAGCAACTGAGCTGACCTCTAGCGAAACCTATCGCTACGACGAAACCAACGTGCTCGCCAAGCAGCGAGAAGAAGAAGAGCTTCAACAGCAGCTTGGTGACCAACTTGCCCAGCAGGTTATTTTCCGGTTGGTGCCGATAACGCAAGAGCGAATTGACGCCGCCCTAAAGGCGCATTCAGCCAACGAAAAACCTTCCGAGTCACCATGAAGATTCAGGCCGGCCAACTCCCTCAAACACTGAAGAAGGGTCTTGCACCGGTTTACCTTGTCTCGGGTGATGAACCCTTGCTGGTTGAGGAATGCTGCGACCAGATACGCAAGAGCGCCAAAAACGCGGGCTACCGTGACCGTCTGACGTATCACGCTGATCAACAGCTGGACTGGGGCTCAGTGGCTAACGAATGTAACGCTATGTCTCTGTTTGCGGAGAAGCGGCGTATCGAAATCCACTTGCCCACCGGCAAACTGGGCGACGGCCGAAAGGTCATGGAGCAAATTCTCCAATTCCCTCCGGACGACGTCATCCTGCTGCTGATCAGTGCCAAACTCGACGCGGCAGAAACCAAACGTAAATGGTATAAAGATTTACAGGCCAATGGAGTCCATGTTCCGGTTTGGCCCGTGGATTCGGATAAATTTTCCGGCTGGCTTCAGCAGCGGGCCAGCAACCAGGGCCTGCACATTACCCGTGGCGCTCTGGCGATGCTGGCCGAACGCTTGGAAGGCAACTTGCTTGCCGCGAGTCAGGAGCTGGACCGGCTAACCCTTCTCTCCGACGGTAAAACCATCGATGAAGAAACCATCGAGATGGCGGTACAAGACAGCGCACGGTTCAACGGTTTCGAGCTGGTAACCGAATTGCTCGCCGGTAAAGCGGCTCATGCTGGCAAAATCATCGGAATCCTGCAGCAGGAAGGTGAAAATCCGCTGGGCTTGTTGAGCGTGCTGGTTCGTGATCTGCATTTAATCATAGAACTGAAGACCGCCTTACCTCCCGGCGACAATCCGGCGGGCTTTCTGAAAAAACGCGGGGTGTTCCAACCCAAGCGGGCGGGCGCTATTCAACAGGCCGCGCGACGACTCAGCCTGATGCAACTGCACCGCGCCATCAGACTGTGCAGTATTACCGATCGTGCCGCCAAGGGTTACGGCGACTTATCACCATGGCACCATCTCAGGGATTTGTCGGCTCTGCTTGCCGGCGCCAACTGAGTCGGCACCCAAGGCACCTCACTACACGCGCTCGCCTGATACCCCAGCCACACTGCAATACCCATCGAAACTTGCTGACACGCCTCACAAGGTGAGTAACAAACATACACATTAACCAAGCCAAACGCGGTTTCCGCTGACCATCACTGTGTCATACTTCACATCAATAAATGATCACACTGTCATAATTCCTGCGACTTGATCGTTTAGCTATCAGCCAGATCAGGCACTCGATGTACACGGTGAGGCATATGGACCATGAAAAAAATAATAGCCATACCCACGACACTTGCTATCGCTCTTTCAGCCGGCATGGTTATCGCTCAGAACACTCGATTCAGTGATCCGGAATCGGTGGTCAAAAATGAGTTTTGGGGCAACCTTTATGCTGACGGCGGGACGTCTTTTTTCTGTGATGAGCCGTTCAAATCCAAAGGTTTTGTGATGACTGACGGGCACATCTATCCGCTCGCCGATATTCGTTCCGCTTTGGATTGCGGGACCACATCGCAGTGCAAGCGGGATAATCGCTACCGCCAGATCTCGTCAGATTTGCACAACATGGTTCCGGTTCGCAGCCGCGTGGAGCTAAAACGCCGAACAGCGCGTTATGAGAATTTGAGTCAGGCCATCGATAGAGATGAGTGCGGCATCCGTACGAATAATCAGTTCTTTGAGCCGCCGGAGCGCATTAAGGGTGATGTCGCTCGTACGATGGCGTATATGGTCGACACTTACGGCTTGCCGTGGCTGGGCGCGTCTCCGGTGTTCCAGAGCTGGAGCGAGCTTGATCCGCCGGATGATAAGGAGCAGACCAGGCACCGTAGCGTTGCAGAAATTCAGGGTAATGAGAATCCGTTTGTGATTAATCCGGACCTGATCCATCGCCTGTAGTAACAACTTCGGCGCCCTAGGGTATGCGTGATACAGTTTGTTTATCAGTACCCACAAAAAAGCAGGCCACTAGGGCCTGCTTTGTACGTACCGGATCTACGAAATCGGTTTAAATTTCGTTCGCATCCAGCGCCATCATGGCATCGCTGCCACTGCGGATGCCTTCAGCCAGTGACACGGCCTTCGGCAGTAGTCGCTCGAAGTAGAAACGTGCGGTTTTCAGCTTACCGGTGTAGAAGCCGGAGGTGTCACCTTCTGCCTTCGGTGCAGCAGCTTTAACCGCTTTCGCCCACATGTAGGCCAGCGCGGTGTAGCCGAACATATCCAGGTAGTCGACTGCCGCAGCGCCAACGGCGTTGGGGTTTTCAGCAGCCTGTTTGATGACGTGTTCAGTGGTGTCAGCCAGTCGCTCCAGCGCAGCCGCCAGCGGCTCCAGGTAGGGGCGCAGCGCTTCGTCAGCGCTGTTTTCTTCGATGAATGCACCCACGTCTTCTGCGAAAAGTTCGAACAATTTGCCCTGGCTCGCCACCACTTTACGGCCCATCAGGTCCATCGCCTGGATACCGTTGGTACCTTCGTAAATCTGGGTGATACGGCAGTCACGAACCAACTGCTCCTGACCCCACTCACGGATGAAGCCGTGACCACCGAAGACCTGCTGGCCAATGATGGTGGTTTCCAGACCGCGGTCGGTCAGGAAGGCTTTGGCAACCGGAGTCAGCAAGGCAACCAAGCCTTCGGCGTGTTTGCGCTGCTCGTCGTTGTCGGAGTACTTGGAGATGTCCAACCACTTGGCTACGTATGTAGAGAAAGCACGGCCGCCTTCAACGTAGCTCTTCATGGTGAGCAGCATGCGACGAACGTCCGGATGAACCAGGATCGGGTCAGCGGCTTTTTCAGGCTGCTGGGCACCGGTTGGAGCACGGCTCTGGATACGCTCGTTGGCGTATTCACGAGCGCTTTGCAGTGAGGCTTCAGCCGCGCCAATACCTTGGATGCCTACACCCAGACGCTCGTAGTTCATCATGGTGAACATGGCGTTCAGGCCTTTATTTTCTTCGCCAACCAACCAGCCTTTGGCGCCATCAAAGTTCATTACGCAAGTAGCGGAACCTTTGATGCCCATTTTCTTTTCAATAGAACCACAGCTGAATTGGTTACGCTCGCCCAGAGAACCGTCGTCATTAACCATGAACTTCGGAACCAGGAACAAGGAGATACCCTTCGGACCTTTAGGTGCATCCGGCAGTTTGGCCAGCACCAGGTGGATGATGTTCTCCGCCATGTCGTGCTCGCCCCAAGTGATAAAGATCTTGGTGCCGGTTAGGTCGAAGGAGCCGTCGTCTTTCGGCTCAGCCTTGGTACGAATAATACCCAGATCAGTACCCGCATGCGGCTCGGTCAAGCCCATGGCACCAGACCAAACGCCAGAGTACATGTTCGGCAGGTACTTTTCTTTCAGTTCCTGGCTGCCGTGGGCGTTCAACGCCAGGCATGCGCCAGCGGTTAGCATGGGAGCCAGGCCGAAGGCCATGTTGGCGCCCTGCATCATTTCTTCAAATTGCGCGACCAGAGTTTTGGGCATACCCATGCCACCGAATTCCGGGTTACCGCCCAGACCATTCCAACCACCTTCAACGATGGTCTGATACGCCTCTTTAAAGCCTTCCGGACTGGTGACTTCACCTTCGTTCCACTTACAGCCTTGCTCATCGGCTTCGCGGTTCAGCGGGGCAAGAACGCCGCTGGTGATTTTTCCAGCTTCTTCCAGAATGGCATCGGCCGTTTCCGGATCTACATTTTCAGCAATTCTTGGCAGTGAGGCCCACAAAGCAGGCGCATCAAACATTTCGTTCAACACGAAACTCATATCACGAAGGGGGGCTTGATAATCAGCCATGTATAGCTCTCCAGAAAATCAGTCAGTCTTTTCGGGGGCATGCTCAAAACGGCCCTCACAAGAAGGCTCAGCGACGTCCGCCCGATCGGCAATGTGTCCGCAAAAAAATTATTATAGTGTGGGCCGGTATTCTACATTAATACCGACCCTAAACTCATGAAAAAAGCCCGTCTCCTCACAGAGAACGGGCTTTTTTTGCACTATCAATCAGATAGCAACCTCAGCCTTAAAGGGCGAAGTTTTCTTCCGGCATATCCAGCAGCGTATCTGCGCCGGCCAGCATGGTTACAGCGTGAGTCCTGGTACGCGGCAGCATGCGGGTGAAGTAGAAGCGTGCAGTCTGAAGCTTAGCGGTGTAAAACGCTTCTTCACTGGTACCTTCTTCCAGCTTCTCCTGAGCAATCTTGGCCATCTGGGCCCACAGGTATGCAAACACGGCGTAGCCAGAGTACATCAGGTAATCAACAGAAGCAGAACCAACTTCTTCACGGTTCTTCATGGCGGCCATACCCACTTTCATGGTCAGGTCGCCCCACTCCTTGTTGATCGCAGCCAGCGGCTCAACGAACTGCTTCAACTGCTCGTTGTCGGCATTTTCCTTGCAGAATACGTGAACCTGCTTGGTGAAGGTCTTCAGAGACTCTCCTTGAGTCATCAGAACCTTACGGCCCAACAAATCCAGCGCCTGAATGCCGGTGGTGCCTTCGTAGATCATGCCGATACGGGCATCACGTACGTTCTGCTCCATGCCCCATTCGGAGATGAAACCGTGACCACCGAATACCTGCATACCCAAGTTCGCTGCTTCGTAACCGATTTCGGTCAGGAAGGCTTTGGCGATGGGCGTCAGGAAGCCCAGTGCTTCGTCAGCTTCTTTGCGCTCTTCCTCAGTCTTACCACGACCTACGACGTCAGCTTTCTGAGCGGTCAGGTAGATCAGTGCGCGAGCACCTTCAGCCACGGCCTTCTGAGTCAGCAGCATACGACGCACGTCCGGGTGAACGATGATCGGGTCAGCAATGCCTTCTGGGTTCTTGGCGCCACTCAGTGAACGCATCGCCAGACGGTCTTTCGCGTAAGCCAGTGATCCCTGGAACGCCAGTTCTGCAGCACCCAGACCCTGAATCGCGGTACCGATACGGGCGGTGTTCATGAAAGTGAACATGCAGTTCAGACCTTTATTTTCAGGCCCGATCAACCAACCTTTGGCACCGTCGAAGTTCATTACGCAAGTTGCGTTACCGTGGATCCCCATCTTGTGCTCGATGGAACCACAGGAAACGGCGTTACGCTCACCGGCAGAACCGTCTTCGGCTGGCAGGCACTTAGGTACGATAAACAGGGAGATGCCCTTGGTACCTTCAGGCGCACCTGGCAGACGAGCCAGAACGATGTGAATAATATTCTCGGTCATGTCGTGCTCACCGGCAGAGATGAAGATCTTGGTGCCGGAAATGCTGTATGAACCGTCTGCATTAGGCTCTGCTTTAGTACGCAGTGTGCCCAGGTCAGAACCACAGTGAGATTCGGTCAAGCACATGGTGCCCGTCCACTCACCGCTGATCATCTTGGTCAGGTAAGTCTGCTTCTGTTCTTCAGTACCGTGTGCTTCAAGAGTATTGATTGCACCGTGGCTAAGGCCCGGGTACATACCCCAAGACCAGTTAGCGGTACCGTTCAGCTCGCTCATCACGATGCCGAGGGAATCGGGTAGACCCTGACCACCGTAATTGGCGTCAGCGGCCAGTGAAGGCCAACCGCCTTCAACAAACTGGTCGTATGCTTCTTTGAAGCCAGTCGGCGTTTTAACGCCGTCTTCGCTCCAGGTACAGCCTTCACGGTCGCCGATTGCGTTCAGTGGAGACAACACCTGCTCAGCAAATTTCGCACCTTCCTGGATGATGGCATCCACCATATCCGGAGTTGCGTCTTCAGCGCCTTCCAAATTGGCGTAGTGGGTCTCGCTGTCGAGCAGCTCGTTCATTACAAATTTGATATCACGCAGGGGCGCTTTGTACTCAGGCATTGAATCCACCTCAATTATGGTTGCAGCTGAAGTTGGTGCAGCTATGACCGTGGTTTGCTCAGACACCATGAAGCTTCCGCTCCAAGGTCTTAATTAAACACTTGTTTGAAACATACGTTTTGGAGCACAGAATTGTCAAGAGAATTGAGTCAATTTTGTCGTGCTTTGTGTGCACAAACGTAACCAGAGCAGGCTAGAAATAGCGATACGCCGTTCGTATTCAGACTGTTATGGCAGGAAAGGAATCAAACAAAAATCGAGGTCGCAGCGTCCGAGTCAAACCCGTAACCCTGCATGGCGGAGATGTTTTGATAGGCTTCTGTAGCCTGGCGGGACGGGGATTCCTGAGAGTTGCGGCCCGGCTCAGCTTCTTCTGCCCCACCATTAATGCTCGCCTTGTCGCTTTCACCACTGGCGAGTTCTGCTTGTGCCTGCAACATCGTCTGCATGGCCTGGGCGGCTACAGCGCGATCTTGCGATGACGGCTCGGCGGGCGCCATGGCAGCGAAGCGAACAACCCGCATCTTTTCGATCGTCGCCTGGGGATCACCCGCGACCGGTGACACATCAATAGGCACTTCACCGCCAACTGCGTACTGAGCGCCATCGGGGCCACGCTCATACGAATACGAGATAGCTCCGGCATGTTGTCCACCCACCGCTTGATGCGCGGCCTCGTGAGCACGTACCTCCCGGTCTCGGGCTTTGAGTTCGGTGAGTTCTTTCAGTTCGGATTCAGTCAGTCCCTGAGGGTTCTCTTTTTCTTGCCCCGTTTCTTCAGTCGACGAATCTGCCGATTTACCTTCAGAGGCTTGCTCTGGAGCGCGCACCGACCGACCTTCGTCGCCAGGGGATTTTTCACCGGGTGTGTCCAAAGCGCCAGAGACTGCCGAACCGCGGGAGTCGGGCCCTGAAACGCCGCTTAAAGAGGGGTAAACAGAAGAAGCGGATGGCAGTATGTTCACGGGTGAAATCTGCCGCTCACACCTTAATATCCAATAGAGTGCCTATGGTCTCATCCGCCGTTTTCACGACTTGCGCCGAAGCCTCGACACTGCGTTTGTACAAATTAAGCTCAAGCATGGGCTCAGCAAGGTTGCCAGCACCCTCAGCGCTCCCTTGCGGGCCGTCTGCTCCACCACGGGCGATCTTTCGAGCGGCATTGTCCATCCCGGCCATTCCGTCTTGGATGCCCTGAATACCAATACCGAGAGTGTTGTTGATCATGGAGGGGTGTCCCCGTGGTAGACAATTAACCTAATTAACGCACATGCCTGATCAATTTTCAATCAACGGAGAGACATTTAAATAACGAGCCAAAACCGCCGGCATATCGGCAACCGGCACCTCATCTATCCACGGTAAAATACCCAAACAGGGTGCATCAAGATGCGTTACCAGATAATTCAGCGTTTCCTGCTCACAACTCATCGACTCCGCCTCGGGATGATTGGCGACCCAACCGGCCACTTTCAAACCATCAGCACGAATCGCTTCTGCCGTGAGCATGGCATGGTTGATACAACCCAGCTTAAGCGGCACCACCAGAATAACCCCCAGACCCATCTCGCGAGGCACCGAAGCATAGGTCTCCCGATCGTTCAGCGGCACCCGCCAACCGCCAGCCCCTTCCACAAGCATCAAATCCGCCGGACGCATCTGAAGACCACGGCAAAATCCGATCAGACGCTGAGCACTAACCTGTTTACCTGCTTGAAGCGCCGCCACATGAGGGGCAATCGCAGGCTCTAAAGCGATCGGATTAATGGCATCATAGGCGATGGATTCCGTGATCGCGGCCTGAAGCATCAGAGCATCTTCATTGCGAAGCCCCTCCGGGGTTTGATCACAACCTGAGGCGATCGGCTTCATGGCGATGGTACGTTTACCCAGAGCCTTCGCCGCTTCCAGTATCGCGGCACTCACGATGGTTTTACCCACCTCTGTATCTGTACCCGTTACGAAATACGTTTTCTTCGCCATCTTATTTATCCTGCTGTGGGCTTTTGCCAATACAACCAACCGGCCTCGTAGGTCGCTAGAACAACTCCAGACCCCTCCCCCGGATACGCTCTACACATGCCCCTAAAACGTCCGGGAGCCGTCACCGTTCGGCGCCTTTCTTTACCTTTGAACACCGCGCCCAAATGCTTCAGCTCTCGATTCAGTGCCATCGGCGATTCATAGGACAAACGGATCGGCGCCAATTCCAGTGTCGAGCCGGGCAAAATCGCTCCGGTTAAACGGCACCATTCCGTCGCTGGCACAAAACGATTCACATGAGGCTGTCCTGGGTCCGCTTTAGCCCACGCCTGCTTGAGCTCCCGTAAAGTGCCATCTACCAAGGTAGACATCGCCAGAAAACCACCGGGCCTCAGCACTCTCTGGCATTCTGCCAGCACAGCCTCGGGGCGCCGACTCCACTGCACCATCAGGTTACTGAAGACCAGATCAACACTCCCATCCGCTAGCGGCAATTGCTCCGCATCGGCGTTGAGCCAGTTAACATGCTCCGACGCGGTGGCGGCCTCCGCCTGTTTCAACATACCAGGCGACAAATCAGCCCCGGTGACAGGCGCCTCGGGATAGCGTGTCATCAACTTGCGGGTAAACCAACCGGTGCCGCACCCCAAATCAAGAACGGCTTCCGGCAGCAATGCTTCAGGGATGCGCGACAACATAGCGTCGCCCATTATCTTCTGCAAACGAGAGGCGCTGTCATAAGTTTTGCTGGCACCCCCAAACCCCGACGCAATCGAAGCCTTGCTCCCCGTACCTCCGTCTACGCTAGCCACTAAATTCAAATCATTAAATATGTTCATCCGGCCACCACCTGCCCGGAATCACATGCCGCGAGCAACCCCCGACAACCCGACAGAGCTGCCAGCAATTGATCGACATGCTCTCGGGTATGCGAAGCGCTCAAAGTCACCCGAAGCCGAGCCTGCCCCTCGGGCACCGTTGGCGGCCGAATTGCCGTCACCATAACGCCCTGTTGCTCCAGCGCCTGACTCAACGCCAACGCCTCCTCATTGCCACCAATCATAATCGGCTGAATGGGCATATAAGACGGCATCAACTCATAACCCAGCGCTTGCGCGCCCTCTCGAAAACGCACAATCAACTCATTCAAATGGGCCCGCCTTTGATCATCGGCCTCGATCAGATCCAGACTGGCACAGGTCGCAATCGCCATCGCCGGCGGCATAGCCGTTGTGTAGATGTATGTTCGGGCCTTCTGGACCAGATAGTCCATCAGTACTGCCGGCCCAGCTACAAACGCACCACTGGTGCCCACAGCCTTACCCAAGGTGCCAATCAGAACCGGCACCTCATCCTCCGACAAGCCCGCTTCCAGCACACTTCCGCGACCCTGCGGCCCCAACACACCGATACCGTGGGCGTCATCCACCACCAACAACGCATCGTGGGCCTTGCAGACTCGAGCTAATGCTTTCAACGGCGCCACATCGCCGTCCATGCTGAAGACCCCGTCGGTCACCACCACCTTGTGACCCGAAGTGTCAGCCAACATAGCTCCCAGCGCCGCAACATCCCCGTGCGCATAACGCCGAACCCGGGCCCGGCTGAGAATACAGCCATCGATGATAGAGGCATGATTTAGCCGATCCGAAAAAACCGTATCGCCCCGCCCCACCAACGCTGAAAGCACACCAACATTCGCCATATAACCGGTGGAAAAAAACAATGCGCTACTGCGCTGGGCAAAGTCAGCCAACCGCTGCTCCAAGCGGTGATGAGCATCGTGATGACCACAGACAAGATGTGAAGCGGCCCCGCCGAGCCCGGTCTCCGGCAAGGCACTCTTGAGCGCATCTATGTTTTGAGGGTGATTGGCGAGACCCAGATAATCGTTGCTACAGAACGACAGCAACGCCTGACCATCCGCGATTAACTCCGGCTGTTGCGGGCCAGAAACCAAACGGCGGGTTCGATACAGGCCTGCCTGTTTCCGTTGTTCTATCTCAAGTGCAAAATCACGCATAAAGACGACACCAAACGGTCAGTGCGAAGAAAAAGCGGTCAATACGGGCCAGAACAATCAACTGACTCCCCGAACAAATTAGGAGTGAAGGTCTGGCGCTGCTTTTCGGGACTGTTGAAGGCCAAGGACGGCCTGAAACAAGCGCACATGGATGTGCTCGTAGCGTGTCCCGAAAAGCAACACCAGACCTTCACACACCACCAATTTCAGAAATTAGGCAGATTCCCGAGTAGCGTCATAAAACATATGACGGGTAGCCTCATACTCGACAGCCTCAGCAAGCACCTCTCCCTGCTGCTCCTCAGTCGCACACTGCTCACGCTGCTCGGGACGAATCCCCAGTTTGCGGAACAACTGCATATCCGCATCCGCCTCCGGATTAGAGGTCGTCAGCAACTTCTCTCCGTAGAAAATCGAATTCGCACCAGCTAGGAAACACAGCGACTGCATCTGCTCATTCATCTGCTCACGACCGGCCGACAGCCGAACATGAGACGCCGGCATCATAATCCGCGCCACCGCAATCATCCGGATAAAATCAAACGGTTCCAGATCCTCCACATCTTCCAACGGCGTGCCCTTCACCTTCACCAACATATTCACCGGCACACTCTCAGGATGCTGCGGCAAGTTCGCCAACTGAACCAACAAACCAACGCGATCCTCCTCATCCTCGCCCATACCCAGAATCCCGCCGCAGCAAACCTTCATCCCGGCCTTGCGCACGTTATCCAGCGTATCCAAGCGGTCCTGATAGGTGCGCGTGGTAATGATGTGGCTGTAGTACTTCTCCGAGGTGTCCAAGTTATGGTTGTAATAATCCAGACCCGCTTCGGCCAACTCCTGAGCCTCTTCCTCTTTCAACATGCCCAGCGTCATACAGGTTTCCAGACCCAGCGATTTGACCTGCTGAACCATGTCCAATACGTACGGCATATCTTTCTTTGAGGGGCTGCGCCAAGCCGCGCCCATACAGAACCGTGAAGCGCCTTTCTGCTTAGCCGCCTGTGCTTCCGCGACCACTTTTTCAATTTCCAGAAGCTTCTCTTTCTCTAGGCCTGTGTTGTAATGGCCGCTCTGAGGGCAGTATTTACAATCCTCAGGGCAAGCACCGGTTTTGATGGACAGTAGAGTGCTAACCTGAACCTCATTAGGATCAAAATGCTCTCGATGCACCGACTGGGCACGGAACAAGAGATCATTAAACGGGAGATGAAAAAGCTCTTGAGCCTCCTGAAGGCTCCAGTCGTGGCGCAGCGCAGTAGCGGTCATGTTCAAGTCCTGTTAACCTTAACAAGGTTTTTGGTTTACGGATAAACCACGATGATAAACAGACTAAAACCGCTGTCAACCTATCTAGGCAAATTGGTTAACAGCGAAGCTACAGCAGGTCGCTGTGTTACCTGCCTCGATACGCCGGCCAATCAAGGCCTCTGCACGGCCTGCCGAGCAGACCTTCCACACAACCGGCTGCACTGCGACACCTGCGCCCTCCCCCTGGCTTTTGCAGGCCCCGTCAGGCTCTGTGGCGAATGCCTGGCGCATCCACCACCCTTCACACGTTCGTTGATCCCTTGGCGCTACCAGTTCCCGGTCGACAGCATGATCGGCCGCTACAAATACCATGGCCAACGCAAATTCGCGCGGCCCCTGCTGGCTGATTTCAGCGACTATCTGGAACAAACACTGACTGACTCCGAACGTCCGGAGCTGTTGGTTCCCGCGCCCATGCATTGGCTGCGCCGATGGCAGCGCGGTTTCAACCAGTCACAGGACATTGCAGAATATGTGGGGGCTCGCCTGAAGATCCCGGTAGGAAGCAAAACCGTTCGGCGAAGACGGCAGGTGCACGCGCAAAGAGGCCTTAACAGAACCGAGCGCCTAACGAATCTGAACAAGGTGTTTGAGGTTTGCACCCCGATGCCGGAACGGGTCGCCATAATCGACGACGTGGTAACAACCGGTGCTACCTCTCGGGCTCTGGCCCGGGCATTAACCGAGGCTGGAGCGCGCGACATTCAAATTTGGGCCTTGGCTCGCACACCGGGTTAACCCAACTTCTGTTTTACAAAATCAGCGATGGCCAAGCAAGAGGTCAGGCCAGGCGACTCAATGCCAAAAAGATGAACCAGTCCCGACACCCCATGGTCCTCAGGCCCATCGATCCGGAAGTCAGCAAAGCCGTCCTCAGGCCCGGCCAGCTTGGGCCGAATGCCAGCATAAGCGGGCTGTAGCCGACTCGCATCGAGCGATGGCCACCACTGGCGAATGCCCTCTACAAAAGCCTGCATCCGATTTGGATCCACGGTGTAATTCTCCGTTTCAATCCACTCAACATCTGGCCCAAAGCGGGCCTGCCCGGCTAAATCCAACGTCAGGTGAACGCCAAGCCCGCCCGGTTCCGGCAAGGGGTAGATCAACTGATTGAATGGGTGCTTGCCGCTATAACTGAAATATACGCCTCGGGCTAACCACTGTTCTGGCTTGGCACTGTCAGGCAGACCCGACCAGCCTTGGGTAAGACCCGGCGCCCCCAACCCTGCTGCATTCACCACTTCACTGGCCATCAAGGTGACCGGAGCATCTCCACCGACCGTGAGCCGATGGCCATCGGGTGAGCTATCTGCAGCAAGAACCGGGCTGTTTAGTACCAGTTGCCCGCCGGCATCTTCCAGCTCACCCAGCATCGATAGCATCAAACCGTGGCTATCGATGATGCCGGTCTCAGGTGACCACAACCCAGCAAAGGCCCGTATATCGAGGCACTGCGCGTTCACTGCATCGCCGGTAACCTGTTGCAAGCTCACGCCATTACCTTCAGCTTGCCGGCAAATGGCCTCCAGCCTCGACGCCTGACGATCGTCGGTAGCAACGATCCATTTCCCGCACTTACGGTGCTCCACCTTCCGAGTGACGCAATACTCGTAGAGCAGCTCGCGGCCCCGAACACAAAACGACGCTTTCAGGGAATCCCTGGGGTAATAGATACCCGCGTGAATCACTTCGCTATTTCGGGAAGAAATACCCTCGCCAAATCTGGCGCCTGCTTCGAGGACCAGGACGTCGCGCCCTGACTGGGCAAGCGCCCGGGCAACCGCCAACCCCACCACCCCGGCGCCAACAACCACCGTTTGCACTTTGTAGCTTTCGTAACTCACTTTGCAGCCCTGCTATTCAATCAACAACCTGAAATTAACCCAGATAGCCCTGCGTTACATTACCTGAGCTTTCAGAACCGTTATACTTTACCGCAAGCGTAACGGGTGCACGGAGCATGGGATATGTCGGACAGGAAGCAGTTTCTTACGGTGATGATTGTCGCCGCACTCTTTGTGGGCTGGATTGGCTGGCGCGGCTTTGAAGTCACTAGCCTCAATGACCAACTGAAAGCCGACAAAGTAGTTTCCAGCTACCCCTATCAACACCGGGTGCTGCGCGTGGAAGGCGATACGGCAACCATCAGTTCGCTACGGTCCCATACGGTTTCAACACAACGAGCGTTGTCGGTGATCTTTCCCCGCATGAAACATTTGTCGGACACCCATCGCGACTGGCAAAAGGCTGAGCGCGAACTCGCCCAGGTTCAGGCTCGGGCCGGCGACATTGTGCTTTCATCGCCCGCCATTAAACGCGTGCGCTGGGAACTTGATGAAAACTGGTACCACCTGCAATCCATGCAATCTCAACAAAACTCGGCCCTCTGACTACTATGCAACATGAGCCTTCTGACATAACTGCTTCTACCCATCCGTACGACACTCTGACGCCGGAAACCATTCTCGACGCCTTGGAAGAAGCCGGCTTTGCCGTCAGTGGACGACTCTTTGCCCTGAACAGTTATGAAAACCGGGTGTATCAGATCGGGCTGGACGAAGGCCCTCCGGTCATCGCGAAGTTCTATCGCCCTGGCCGCTGGTCTGATGCTGCCATCCGTGAAGAACACGAGTTCACACTCGACCTTCAGGCCGCAGACATTCCCGTGGTCGCCCCACTGTCGCTGAACAACGGTAACTCGCTGGGTCGCCATGGCGAGTTCCGGTTCGCCGTTTTCCCTCAGCGCGGTGGACAAGCCCCAGACACCAGCATCCCCGACACGCTCTATCGTCTTGGCCAATGGTTGGGCCAGATCCACAACCTGGGCGCAACCAAATCATTCGAACACCGCCCGACGTTTGACCTGATTCACGGTCTGGAAGAACACAACGCACTACTCATTAACGGCGGCTGGATTCCTGATGACCTGCGACCGGCCTGGGACAGCCTGATCCCGGATTTAATGGCTGGCTGCAAACAACGGATGGACGACGCCGGTGACGTCGCCACGCTCCGAATCCACGGTGATTGCCATGCTGGCAATATTCTATGCCGAGATGAATCGATGCTGTTTGTCGACCTGGACGACTGCCGCACCGGCCCGGCCGTTCAGGATATGTGGTTGCTTCTGAACGGTGAATTCACCGAACGGGGCAGCCAACTCGGGGAACTGCTCGAGGGCTATGAGACCTTCCGGGATTTTGATCGTCGGGAACGTCACCTGATCGAGCCACTTCGCTGCTACCGCCAAATCGCACACTGTGCCTGGCTGGCGCGGCGCTGGGAAGACCCGGCTTTCCCCCGGTTTTTCCCGTGGTTTGCACAACCGCGCTTCTGGTCCGACCAGATCCTTTCCCTGCGCGAACAACTCTCGGCCCTGCAAGAGCCTGCTCTTGCGCTCCCAGGCCAATTCTGAACACTGACAAGAGGTAAACATGAGCGAAAGTGAAAGCCGCTATTCGACGCGAGCCCTTATTCTGACAGCGGTTATCGCCATCATCGGCACCGTGGTGGCTCTGGAAGCCGGGGGCCGCATCAAGCATTCAGACAACAAAGACCACGTTCCGGTCGGCGACTTTCAGGCCATTCACCTGGATCCGGGCGAAGAGTTCCGAATGTCCCGAAAGTCCTCAGAGCTGCACGCAGTCTGCGAAAACGGCTACCTTGCCATTGCTGCCGACGTAGACCCGTCCTTCCGCGGCGTTCTGGTGGATTACAAGAACCGTGGCGTACGCTGTGCCCGACCCTCGCCAACCGACCGGGACCCGGCAAAGCCTAAAGTCGAGGATAGCGATGAGCAGTAAAAAACCGACGCAGGCGCCACAAATGACTGACCGCCTGTTCGCGACCGAGCGCAATCCTGAAGACTTTCGTTTTGATGCTTCGGTGGCTCGGGTATTTCCGGACATGATTCGCCGCTCGGTGCCCGGTTACACCACGATCATCCCGATGATCGAAGTCATCACCGAACAGTACGTGCAACCCGGCTCCCACTGCTACGACCTGGGCTGTTCACTGGGCGCCTCGACACTGGCCATGCGACACGGTATCCCCTATTCCGATTGCACTCTGGTGGGCGTGGATAACTCCAGCGCCATGATCGAGCGCTGCGAACACTATGTTGCATTAGATGACCAGGAACTGCCGGTCACCCTGCGCTGCGAGGACATTCTGACCACAGAACTGAGCCAAGCTTCGGTCACTACCCTGAACTTTACACTTCAGTTTGTACCGCCTGAACGACGGAAAGATCTACTCACACGGATCGCCAGCGCCACCCTACCAGGCGGTGTATTGGTTCTGTCGGAAAAGATCCGTTTCGAGTCCGAGACGGAACAGGACACCCAGACTCAGCTGCACCACGAGTTCAAGCGCGCCAACGGCTACTCCGATCTGGAGATCAGCCAGAAGCGTGCAGCGATTGAAAACATCATGATTCCCGAGACCCTGACCACGCATAAGCAACGGCTTCTCGACGTAGGTTTTGACCAAGTACTGGTGTGGTATCAGTGTTTCAACTTTGTTTCCATGCTGGCCATCAAGAACCCCTAACCCCCGGATACCGCAAGACCTATGGCTGCTTTCGACTGGCGCACACATTTCTCCCCGTTTCTTGATTACCTGAACAACA
Source organism: Marinobacter sp. (assembly GCF_034669625.1). Lineage (GTDB taxonomy): Bacteria > Pseudomonadota > Gammaproteobacteria > Pseudomonadales > Oleiphilaceae > Marinobacter. The sequence goes on along the minus strand of NZ_JAXMOY010000016.1, from coordinate 3,556 downwards.
GCGACCAGACAGCTTGGGCAGAGGTTCTTACCGACCAGCTGGTCCGCCGCTTTGAAGACAACCCCCACGGCGACATGGCTCGCTGGCAGGCGGCACTTGAAGCCCTGCCCACGAACCTCCCAACAAAAGTTGACCTTACCTCGTCCGCCGTCACCGTGACGACTGACCAACCCTTGGGTGAACAAAACGCAGAAAGTCTGGAGCTGGGCCTGCGCGGGTTGATGCCCTGGCGCAAAGGGCCCTTCAACTTTTTCGGCACCCACGTTGACACCGAATGGCGCTCAGACTGGAAGTGGGATCGGGTTGCCCCGCATCTGGCTGACCTTAACGAACGCACAATTCTGGATGTCGGTTGCGGCTCTGGGTATCACTGCTGGCGCATGGCCGGTGCCGGCGCGCGGCAGGTCGTTGGGATCGACCCCGGATTGCTGTTCATGTTTCAGTTTTTAGCGGTCAAAGGTTATCTCGGGGAGTCAGCTGTCGACTTACTGCCGATACGCATGGAAGATCTGCCGGAAAATCTCGAGCATTTCGATACCACCTTCTCGATGGGTGTGCTGTATCACCGACGCTCTCCAATTGACCATCTACTGGATCTGAAAGGCACCTTGCGCCGCGGTGGCGAGCTCGTTCTGGAGACACTGATTGTGGACGGCCCTGAAGGTTTCAGTCTGGTGCCGGAAGACCGCTACGGGCAAATGCGCAACGTTTGGTTCTTACCCAGCTGCCCGACCCTGATTCGATGGCTCGAACGCGCGGGCTTCAAAAATGCCCGCGTCGTCGATGTCAGCGACACCACCACCGAAGAGCAACGAAAGACTGACTGGATGCGGTTCAATTCTTTGGCAGACTTCCTGGACCCAAACGATCCCACGAAAACCGTTGAAGGTTACCCGGGCCCGAAACGTGCAACGATCATTGCCGAGAAACCCTGACGATCTATTCGCGACATAAAAAAACCGCCTGAAGCTTACGCTAAAGGCGGTTTTTTTGACTCAGAAGCTTATTCCCCGAACGGGTGCCTCAGAGTGATGGTCTCTACGCGGTCAGGGCCGGTAGAAATGATATCGATCGGCGCTTCGATCTGTTCCTCAAGGAAGCGGATATACGCTTTCGCGTTCTCCGGCAGCTCCTCAATGGTGGTCAAACCAAAGGTGCTTTCGCTCCAGCCAGGCAACTCTTCGTAAATCGGCTCGATGTCTTTAAAGGTATCGCAGCCGATCGGTGGTCGGGTGATTTCGCCGTCCGGTGTTTTGTAACCAACACAAACCTTCACCGTCTCCAAACCGTCCAGAACATCCAGCTTGGTCAGGCAGATGCCGGACACGCTGTTGATCTGGATCGCGTGACGCAATGCCACGGCGTCGAACCAACCACAGCGACGGGAACGGCCAGTGGTCGTGCCGACTTCGTTACCTTTGACCGCCAGGTGCTCACCCATGTCGCAATACAGTTCCGTCGGGAACGGACCTGATCCAACGCGGGTCGTGTAGGCCTTGGTAATACCCAACACGTAATCCAGATACAAAGGGCCAAAACCGGAACCCGTGGCGGTGCCGCCGGCGGTGGTATTGGAAGAGGTTACGTACGGGTAGGTACCGAGATCGATATCCAGCAGAGAGCCTTGAGCGCCCTCAAACAGGATGTGTTCACCACGCTTGCGGTGGCCGTGCAGAATATCGGTCACGTCGGCAGCCATCGGCAGAATTTCTTCCGCCATCTGCTTCAACTCAGCCAAAGCCGCATCGATGTCTTCGGCTTCTTCCTTGAAATATTCAGTCAGCACGAAGTTGTGGTAAGACATGATCTCGCGAAGCTTAACTTCAAAGTCTTCCATGTTGTGCAAGTCGCCAACACGAACACCCCGGCGAGACACTTTGTCTTCATAAGCCGGCCCAATACCACGACCCGTGGTACCGATTTTATCTTCGCCCTTCGCTCGCTCACGCGCCTGATCGATACGAACGTGGGTTCGCAGAATAATCGGGCAGGCAAGACTGATTTTCAGGCGATCACGCACTACAACGCCATTGGCTTCAAGTTCACGAACTTCTTTAAGCAGCGCTTCCGGTGAAAGCACGACGCCGTTGCCAATCAGGCAGTGGACACTCTTCCGCAGGATGCCCGACGGGATCAGGTGCAAGGCCGTCTTCTTGCCCTCGATGACCAGCGTGTGGCCGGCATTGTGACCGCCCTGAAAGCGCACCACTGCTGCCACTTTTTCCGTCAGAAGGTCGACGATCTTGCCTTTGCCTTCATCACCCCACTGGGTACCCAGCACAACAACATTTTTACCCATGATTCTCTCTCACATCAGGCGGCCCGAAGGAACGCGCCTTGCACATTTACTCAGGAATATTCGTTGGACACTGGAGCAAAGATCAGCCCAGCATCTCCACAACCCATTGCCCATCTTTTTTCACCAGCTGACGATCACAACCTTGCAACACGGGATCTGCAGATTCGTCACCGGGTAACTGCCTAATGACCGTCTCGGTCATTCGTAAGCCGGAAATAACGCCTTCAAGTGCTGAATCTTCAACGGCGGGCGCCCAAATAGCTCCCGATCGATGGTGTACACGCTCACCCAGAGCCACCAACGCGCGAATGTCCAGACTGAATCCGGTAGCGGGACGCGCACGACCAAAATCACTACCAATGGCATCGTAACGACCACCTTTGGCAACGGAGTCACCATGACCGGGCACATAGGCCGCAAACACCAGACCGGTGTGGTAGTTGTAACCACGCAGCTCACAAAAATCGAAGCCCAGACTGACTTCCGGGAAATCACGAGTGAGCATCTCGACCACCCGAGTCAGTTGATCCAGAGCCGCGTCGAGAGCCTCGGAAGCACCGCCCAGGATCGATCGTGCCTGATCCAGCGCTTCTACTCCACCGTTCACACGAGCAAGCTCGCGCAACCGCGCGCCAGATGACCCGGGCTCACAGCCACCAAGCAACCGATCGAGCTCTGGCACCGACTTTCGAGCCATCGCGTCAAATACAGCCGCTTCGGTGTCTTTATCGAACCCAGAGCTGGCAATCAGACTTTCATAGATTGATACGTGCGCCAGATCCAGATGCACTCGAGGCAATCCGGCAACCCGAAGGGCTTCCAACATCAAGCTGATGATTTCCAGGTCCGCCGCTTCCGAGGTGCTGCCAAACAATTCGCAGCCCGCCTGAATCGGCGTTCGGCCGGTCAGCATATGACGAGGACGGGTGTGCAACACATGCCCCGCGTAGCATAGGCGGGTAATGCCTTCCTGGCCCAGCGTATGTGCATCAATCCGAGCGGCCTGCGGCGTCATGTCCGCACGCACACCCATCATGCGACCGGTGAGTTGGTCGGTCAGTTTAAACGTCTGCAACTCCAGGTCGTGTCCGGTTCCTGTAAACAGGGACTCTAGATACTCGATCAGGGGCGGGATAACCAATTGGTAACCCCAGCGTTGGCAGGTGTCCATTACATCCCGGCGCAGGGACTCGATCCGTCCGGCCAGCGGAGGAAGAATGTCTTCAACTCCATCTGGCAGTAACCAGCGATCAGATA
>NZ_JAXMOY010000015.1:0-68896 GCF_034669625.1 Marinobacter sp. | reverse complement strand
CGTCACGAGATTTACGGCTGTCAGTGACTGTCAGATGGTAGAACGGGCGCTTCTTAGAGCCGCCACGAGCCAAACGGATTGTTACCATTTCGACCAATATCCTGTTCTGTTGTACGAACTTTGTACGATTCTCATCAGACTGAGAGCAGCCGACGAGAAGACCCATACTCGAAAGGGGCGCTATTCTATGCGAAAACAACGCCAATGAAAATAGGGAAACGCCTGGTTTCCCTATTTTATATGTAAGGCTTTTTACATACGACCAAATGGAGGCATTCCGCCACCACCGCCGCCAGGTGGCATCATACCACCTAGACCGCGCATCATGTTGGCCATTCCACCCTTCTTGCCAAACTTTTTCATCATTTTCTGCATCTGCTTGTGCTGCTTGAGCAGACGATTGACATCTTGTATCTGGGAACCGGAACCCGCAGCGATACGGCGCTTACGCGAGTTATTGATGACATCCGGATAGCGGCGCTCCTTCGGAGTCATCGAGCAAATAATGGCTTCCATCTGCCCTACCGACTTGTCATTAACCTGCTGCTGGGCCACCTGAGCCATTTGCCCCATACCTGGCAACTTGTCCAACAACCCACCGATGCCGCCCATATTCTTCATCTGCTGAAGCTGATCGCGAAAATCTTCCAGATCGAAGCCTTTACCCTTCTTGATCTTCTTGGTGAGCTTTTCCGCCTTGGTACGGTCCAGCTTGCGTTCGGCCTCTTCGATGAGCGACAACACGTCACCCATACCAAGAATCCGGGACGCGACTCGCTCTGGGTGGAACGGCTCAAGGGCATCCGTTTTTTCACCGACACCCAGGAACTTGATGGGCTTGCCGGTAATATGACGAACAGAGAGTGCCGCACCACCACGGGCATCACCATCGGTCTTAGTGAGCACCACACCGGTCAGCGGCAAAGCATCGTTAAACGCCTTCGCTGTATTTGCCGCGTCCTGACCCGTCATGGAGTCAACCACGAACAGAGTTTCAATCGGTTCCACCGCTTTATGCAAGCGACCAATCTCACCCATCATCTGCTCATCAATGTGCAGACGCCCAGCGGTATCGAGAATCACGACATCCACATGTTTGCGACGCGCGGCATCGATCGCACCGTTAGCAATATCAACCGGATCCTGATCGGCACTACTCGGGAAAAACTCAACCCCGACTTCGGAGGCAAGAGTTTCCAACTGCTGGATCGCCGCAGGACGATATACGTCCGCACTGACGACCATGACAGACTTTTTCTGACGTTCTTTAAGGAAGCGAGACAGCTTGGCAACGGTGGTGGTCTTACCCGCACCTTGCAAACCGGCCATCATAATGACCGCAGGCGGACGGGTAGACAGATTGAGAGATTCGTTACCCTCGCCCATGACCCGTTCTAATTCTTGCTGAACAACTTTGACGAACACCTGGCCCGGCGTCAGGCTTCGCTGTACTTCCTGGCCGATCGCGCGCTTGCGTACACTCTCGACAAAGTCTTTAACCACCGGCAACGCCACATCAGCTTCGAGCAGCGCCATGCGCACTTCCCGCAGCGTGTCTTTAATGTTGTCGTCGGTGAGGCGCGCCTGACCAGAGATCTTGCGCAAGCTGCCGGATAGCCGGTCCTGGAGATTCTCAAACATGTTGCTCTTCCGTACCCCGGAGAAATTGTCCACACAAATCAAGAAGCCAACCTGGGCCGCTTGATTCCTGTTGCATAATCGCGACATTATACCCAGACTTGGGAGCCTCAGAACAACTCCGAGGCCGCTTTAACCCTTAGACCAGCATATAAAGGATGTCATGGGAACGCTGATTATCGCGGTTACCGCACTTTTCTTGTACAGCGTTGGAACTGCCCTGCAAGCACTCCACTTCAGAGGCAAAGTCGAAACCAGCCTTGCCATTACCACGCTCATCGGCATTCTGGCCTTAACCGGGCATGGCCTGCTAATCGCCCAAACCGTTTATCTGGACGGCGGTTTCGATCTTAGTTTTTTCAAGAGCTCGGTCTTGATCTCGTGGCTTATCGTATTCCTGTTACTCGGCCTTAACCTGACCAAACCGGTCGGCAGTTTGTTTCTGGGCGCCTACCCGATCGCCGCGGCCACCATTGTGATGGCCCTTGTCGTCCACACCGAATCCCGCCTAGTGTCAGAGCAGAGCTACGGAATGCTCTCCCATGTCGCGCTGTCGGTCACCGCCTACAGCCTGTTCACACTCGCAGCCATCCAGGCGGTCTTGCTCTACATCCAAAACCGACAACTGAAGCAAAACTACAACAGCCGCCTGATTCGCAACCTCCCCCCGCTACAAACGATGGAATCGCTCCTCTTTGAAATGGTCTGGGCGGGCGTTGTATTACTGGTACTGGCCATTGTGACCGGAGCCGTCTTTATCGAAGACCTGTTTGCACAGGACCTAGCGCACAAAACCGTCTTTTCCCTATTGTCATTACTGGTATTTGCCGGCCTTCTCGTAGGCCGATACACCAAGGGCTGGAGAGGACTTACGGCAAGCCGGTGGACGCTGGCCGGCTGCGCACTCCTTATGCTTGCCTTTTACGGCAGCAAATTCGTACTCGAACTCCTGTTTCGCTAAGACTTAAGTAGCGCTACAACAGCGCTTGACAGTACAAGCTTTGACGCCGTATTTTCGCAACTTGTCATCCATAGAAGGGCCCCCCTCTTGAACGAGACATCGCTTACCGCGCTGTTTATTCTCCTTGTCGGCTTAATCATCCTTTCAGCCTTCTTTTCCAGCTCCGAAACCGGGATGATGTCTCTCAACCGCTATCGCCTGAAGCATATGGCGAATACCGGCCACAAAGGCGCAAGACGCGCCCAGAGACTGCTAAACCGAACCGACCAGCTAATCGGCGTCATTCTGATTGGCAACAACTTCGTCAACATCCTCGCTTCGTCGATCGCAACGGTCATCGCCATCCGGGTGTGGGGCGATGCCGGCATCGCCATTGCCACAATTTTGCTGACCGTGGTCATCCTGATTTTTGCAGAGGTCACACCAAAGACCCTAGCGGCACTGTTCCCAGAGAAAATTGCGTTCCCGGCCAGCCATATACTTGCCCCGCTACTGAAACTCCTCTACCCGCTGGTATGGTCGGTCAACCTGTTCACCTCCGGCATCCTTCGCCTGATTGGCATTTCATCGGCCCAAGCGAACGAAGACCACCTTAGCCGCGAGGAATTGCGCACCGTCGTTAACGAAGCCGGGGCCCTGATCCCAGCCAAACACAAAGACATGCTGGTCGGCATTCTCGACCTGGAGAAAGTCACCGTCACAGACATCATGGTGCCCCGTAACGATGTCGTTGGCATCGACCTTGAAGATGACATCGACGACATCATCCGGCACCTGCGCAATAGCCAGCACACCCGCTTGCCGGTCTTCGAAGGTGACATAAACAATATCCAGGGCATCCTGCACCTGCGAAGCGTTGCCAAACTGCTACACGAAGACGACATCAACAAGGAGATGATCCGCCAGCTTTGCCAGGTGCCTTACTTTATCCCGGAAAGCACACCACTAAACACGCAACTGCTCAACTTTCAGGGCGTAAAACATCGGTTTGGGATGGTTGTTGATGAATACGGCGAAGTGCTCGGCTTAGCCACTCTTGAAGATATACTGGAAGAGATCGTGGGCGAATTCACCACCGATTACGCCTCGACCTCGCCAGACATCATTCCTCAGGACGACGGCACCTACATTATCGATGGCAGCACCTCGGTGCGTACCATCAACAAAACCCTCGATTGGAAGCTTTCAACCGATGGCCCGAAGACTCTCAACGGGCTTATTACCGAGCGATTGGAAAACATCCCGGACACCAACGTATGCCTCAAAGTCGAAGGGCACCGGGTAGAAGTACTCCAGATAAAAGATAACGTAGTTAAAGCTGCGATCGTACACCCGAGACAGTCCGCCAAGCGGCATCGGGCGAGGCCTGCACATCAAATCGATTAACAGCAAGATAGCGACGACCTCGCCCAGAACCTTGACCCAGATCCCAGCTTTCAGTTTATTTGTGTCCTTTGTGCAAAAAGTGCGCTAAATTTAACAAAAAACGATAACGTGGAAATAGCTCGGTCATGTATCCGGTTAAGGCGTAGACAGGAGTTGGCCATGAATAAGCAGTCCGGTATACATTACCTTCGCGAGCACAGAGAGGGCGCTAGCCGCCACCCCGTGCCGTCAGAGGTGACTCGCATACGCAATACTGTTGTTGCTGGATTGGGAGATCTGCTACAAGGCGCTTTCGACGCCGTGGACGACTCGCTCTTTGAGCTCGCCAATAATGCCCGAAGCAACAACGAACAAAACCGCTATTTTGAAGCGATGCGCGAAATCCGCATCAAGCGTAAAGGTGTGGAGCGCCACTTCCAAGACGCCGTTTCCCAATTCTTCACCACACCACCTCATGCGGGCGCACACCAAGAAAACGAGGTGCAGGTTCAGACAGACATCTCCAACCTCACACTGCTGGGCAATGACGATCTGGAAGAACAGGTCGCCCTAAACGCCATGATCAGCAAGGCTAAAACCCACTTCCAGGGGGCCCTCCTTCAACTGCAGGCGCGATTCACCCAGGTTTACCCCTCGGCCAGCGACGACCACCCGGTCAACCCGATGGCTCCAGAACATTTGTGCAGCGCCTTTACCGAAGCTATTCAGGCACTGGATATACAGATCCGTGAACGCCTTATCCTTCTGAAGCAATTCGATCGGTACGTTGTATCGAATCTGGGCATGCTTCTGGATGAAGCCAACCGAATATTAATCCAGGCCGGCATCATTCCCAACTTCCGCTATCAAGGCAAAAGCCACGCCTCAAAAGCGAAACCAGCAAGCGATGAAGCCGCGCAAGCAGAGACTCAAACCGCTGACAGCAACCCCGACACCGATCGCGAAAACAGCGCAGTGTTCGAACAAATCCGGGAAATGCTCAGCCAACAAAGACATAACGCGGGCACCATGCCCCGAAGCTCGGACCCTTCGCTGCACGTCATTGGCGGCCGCGAACTGGCGCACATGCTCAGCTCTATCCCCAGCCACCCAACCGAACAGGATTTCGGCGATCTGAGCTCTGGCGAACCGGTCACCGTTGATTTACGAGAGGTGGTACAACAACTCCTGTCACAAACCCAAACACAGGACGGCCGCAAACCTGCGCTGAACGAAGTCGATGAAGACCTCATCAATCTGGTCTCAATGCTGTTTGAGTTCATTCTCGATGACTACAACCTTTCAGCACCGGTTCAGGTTCTGATCAGTCGCCTGCAGATCCCGATCCTGAAGGTGGTCATCAAAGACAAAAACTTCTTCAGCAAATCCAACCACCCCGCGCGCAAGCTACTGAACTCGCTTGCAAAAGCAGGTATTGGCTGGAGCAGTAGCGATGAAAAGGCCCGAGATAAACTCTATGGGCAAATTCATAACGTGGTCCAGCGAATTCTGAACGAGTTCGACGGAGACGTGGCCTTGTTTGAAATCTTGAACAACGATTTTGAACAGTTCCTGGAGCGAGAGAACCGCAAATCCAATTTGGTTGAGCAACGGACCCGCGAATCCGAGCGCGGGCGCATCAAATCACAGAAAGCTCAGGAAGCCGTCGACAAACTTCTTAAAGACAAACTGTCCCGCTACAGACTGCCAGAGTCCATTCACGAAATTATCACCAACGGCTGGAGCCGGGTGATGTTCCTCGCGTATCTCCGAGACGATTCCGAGCACCGGTGGCAGGAAACCGTCAAAGTGGTGGACGACCTGATCTGGTGCCTTCACCCTCACGAGGAAGACGAAGAGCGGGATCAATGGGTACGTGTAGTGCCCAGACTCCTGAGAACCCTCAGAAGCGGCCTTGAAGAGGTCTCATACAACGCCACCAAGCTAGACGACATGATGGCCCAGCTTAAACACCAGCTCGCCGAAGCCTTCCGGACCAACGCCACCATTGAGGCGCGCAAAGACGAGCCTTCCCTTGAGGAGGAAACTCCGTCCGCCGAAACCCAGACAGCAATTCAGCGACAGCAGGAGCTCGAAGATGCCGCGGTGTCGGAGTTCATCACCAAAATTGACCAGTTGGAGATCAGCAACTGGGTCGAGTTCCGCCTGGTCAATGGTGCAAGCTTCCGGTGCAAACTCTCAGCCATTATCGAAGAGGCCGACTGTTTCGTTTTTGTTAACCGCATGGGCCTGAAAGTTATCGAGAAAACCCGGATTGAGCTGGCACACGAATTACGCCGCGGACGCCTGACCATGCTGGAGCAAGGCGCGTTGATCGATCGAGCTTTGAATGCGGTTGTGGGTAGCCTGCGCACAAAAACCGCCTGATCTTATCTATGTTGCAGTCCGATTCAGGTCCAGCCAAGTCCGTCCCGGCATCTTACCGGATCGGCTTGGCGCTTTCGCTTGCCTTAATGTCGCACATCATCCTGCTTACCGGGCTTCCTTCTCCCCTGCTGGAAGCGACGAATCTCAGCCAACGCCTTGTTTTTACGTTGAGCAGCTCAAGCTCTCACTCCAGCACGTCGAACACCCCCGAACCCAGCACGCAAGAAACGCTCAGGCACTCGGAGTTCAGTGTCGAGCCCCAGAACCTTCCAGTGACGACACAAAAGTCTGAGAAGTCGTCTCACGTCGACCCACAAACCTCCAATAGCGCATCACAACCGCAAAACGTTCGCCAGGTATCGACCAACGTGCAAACAAGCCCTGCGGCCACAGTTTCCGCACAATCTGCACCTATGGAGACGCCTGCCACTCAGAACGCGGGGAAAACACAAAGAATTACCAAGTCGCCAGCCGAGCAAGACCCCTATCTGATCAAGCTAGCCGTGCACCTGGCGGAAGAGCTGGAAAAACTGCGCGTACCGGCGTTGTCACAACTGGACACGACAAGAGAGATGACTCTTGAGCTGCGGATATTGGCCAACGGAGCCCTCACCCGAGCCAGAGTGAAAGAAACAACGGGGATAGAAAACATCGATCGGGCAGCCTATCGAGCGGCGCTTGCAGCCAGCCCTTACCCACAACCGGAGGGAGAGACATCTGACCACTTTGACGTGAAACTGGTGTTCACGCCAAAGCAGCAGTGACGGAAAATCAGGCTTCGGCCGACTTCACCGCACCTTTAATCATTGTCTCAAGCTCGCCGTTTTCGGACATCTCAATAATGATATCGCAGCCACCGACCAACTCACCTCCGATGTACAACTGCGGATATGTCGGCCAGCTGGAATAAATTTTCAATGCCTCGCGAAGCTCCTGATTATCGAGGATATTCACAAATGCGAAACGCTCGCCACACGCCATCAGTGCCTGAACCGTACGGGCAGAAAAACCACACTGAGGAGCTTGCGGAGTGCCCTTCATGTACAAAATAACCGGGTTTTCTTCTAACTGGCTTTTGATGGTTTCATTAATATCCATGAACACATACCTTTGGTTGAAATCTGGGACACCGGCTTGCGGCATATCGTGCCATTGTACACCGCTGACCGAGGCCGCACCAAACCAAGACCTTTGTCCCGGAACAAGCGCTCATTCGCGAGCGTTGTTTTAACGGGAATGAAGGGCTAGACTTGATTCCCTTTTCAAAACGCAAACCTTACCGCAGTTTCCTTGAAACAGGGGCCATTCATGGCAGTAAGACATTTTCTGACACTCAACGACATGACCACCAGCGAACTGGAACACCTGCTGGACCATGCTTCACGGCTCCGCAAGGAATGGCGTGAGGGCAAAGTCAGGGACTCCCTGAAAAACCGCGTGCTGGCCATGATTTTCGAAAAGTCATCGACTCGCACCAGAGTTTCCTTCGAGGCAGGCATGACCCAACTGGGCGGCACTGCCATGTTCCTTTCCCCCCGAGACACCCAACTCGGTCGCGGCGAACCGATTGAAGACTCTGCTATCGTGATTTCCAGCATGGTCGATGCGGTCATGATCCGGACCTTTGCGCACGAAACCGTACAAACGTTCGCATCGGCGTCGAGCAAACCCGTCATTAATGCACTGACCGATGATTTCCATCCCTGCCAGCTGCTTGCCGATATGCAAACCTACCGCGAACATCGCGGCAGCATTCAAGGCGCGACCGTCACTTGGGTCGGCGACGGCAACAACATGTGCCACTCGTACATCAATGCAGCGAAAAAGTTCGACTTCCATTTGAACGTAGCGTGCCCGGATGGTTACGAGCCCGACCAAGCCTTGCTGAAAGCCCACGAAGACCGCGTGACGATCTTCCGCGAACCACAAGAAGCGGCTCGCGGCTCGAACTTGCTGGTCACCGATGTCTGGGCCTCCATGGGGCAAGAAGATGAGCAAAAAGCCCGTGAGGACGCGTTCCGGAATTATCAGATCAACCCCGAACTGATGTCTCTCGCCGACAAAGACGCTTTGTTCATGCACTGTTTGCCGGCTCACCGCGGAGAGGAAATTTCCGTCGACATGATGGAGCACTCAAGCTCGGTGGTGTGGCATGAAGCTGAAAACCGTCTGCACGCCCAAAAAGCACTGCTTGAATTCCTTATTCTCAACCGCCTGGACTGATCAATGCCCGAATCCAAGGTGCCATCAACTGACTGGCTTCTGAACGTCAACAACCTGTCTGTGGGTTATGGCGGAGAGGCCGTGGTCAAGAACATCAACTTCGCCCTCAGCCATGGCGATATCGGCTGCCTTCTTGGCCCAAGTGGCTGTGGCAAAAGCACCATCCTGAGGGCGCTGGCTGGATTCCTGCCGATTGATCAGGGCGAGATCAGCTTGCAATCACAGGTGATCAGCCAGCCAGGCCGCTCAGTACCGCCAGAAAAGCGTAAAATCGGCATGGTGTTTCAGGACTACGCGCTCTTCCCTCACCTGAGCATCGCCGACAACGTCGGTTTCGGACTCAAGTCCCTGAGCAAAAGTGAGCGCCAACAGAAAGTCACTGAACTGCTCAATCTGGTGCACCTTCAGGATCTGGCCAACAACTTCCCTCACGAGCTGTCCGGCGGACAACAACAGCGCGTGGCGTTGGCCCGAGCTTTAGCTCCCGAACCGACACTGATCCTGCTGGATGAACCCTTCTCCAACCTGGACACCGATCTCCGTAGGCGCCTGAGCCTAGACGTGCGCGAGATCCTGAAAACCCTTGGCATCAGCGCCATTCTGGTCACCCACGACCAGCAAGAAGCGTTTGCCATGTGCGACCAGGTCGCAGTTCTTCGAGACGGACGTATTCAGCAATGGGATGTTCCCTTTAACCTGTACCACGAACCTGCAAATCGTTTTGTTGCCAGTTTTGTCGGCCAGGGCGGCTTTATTCCCGGCAAGGTGCTCGGACCGGATGCCATTGAGTCAGAGCTTGGCGTGATTCACGGCAACCGCGCTTATAACTGGAAAGCGGGCACTCTGGTGGACATTCTGATTCGGCCCGACGACATCGTACACGACGCTGAATCGGAGCTGAAACCCAAAGTGGTGGAGAAAACCTTCGCAGGCACTTCAACGCTCTATCGCTTCCGTTGCTCGGAGGACACCGAGTTTGAGGCGTTATTCAGAAGCCACCTGGACTTCAATCTAGGCGAGCAGGTACCTGTTCGTGTCGAAGCCGATCACCTGATCGCTTTTGAGCGAACAGCCTAAGACTCACGCGACGGTCGACACTCAGGCAAAAAAAAGGGCTGGTAAAAACCAGCCCTCAAATGACGAATGAAACAAGGAAAGTTCGTAAGAACTACAACCTCTAAAGTCATCCCTTACACGACCAATTATTAGCTAATCAGCGGGGCTGTTCAGTAGCGGTTCTGTAGTGGTTTGTTACATCCGGTGAGGGTGCGAGACACGCGTCACAAAATAGACGATTCAGACTTACGCCTTGGCCATACCAGACTGAACTTAGCCCCCCCAAGCTGCTCGCTGCGACCGACAAATGCTTGCCCGCCGTGCCAATACAAAATACGTCGTACTATCGATAAACCTAACCCGTACCCACCTGACGTTCGGGTTCGGCTGTCATCCAGTCGCGCAAAGGCTGTAAATACTTTCTCCCAGTCTGACTCTGGAATGCCCTGACCGTCATCCTCAACATCGATACGGCAATTTTCTTCGTCCAGATAACACACCACCATTACTCGCCCTTGAGCGTAGCGTGCTGCGTTCCCCACCAAATTTTGCACGGCGCGATGAATGTACCGGGGCTCGACGTCTGACTGTGACCAACTGCCCTCTCCATCTTCGATGCAGCACTCGATCTCTATGCCCTCTCGAATGATGCGCTGCTCAGCAACAACTTGTTTCACAATCTCCGTCACTGAGTCATCACGCAGAGTAAACACAGGCCCACCTTGCTCCAATCGAGCATAGGTAAGTATTTCATCGATGAGTTCATCGAGCTCCTGGATGTCACCATCGATACCTGTCATCTGTTTCTGTCGTGCTTCTGACGAACTGGCAGATTCAATCATCTGAACACCAAACCGAATGCGAGCCACGGGCGTTCTGAGTTCGTGAGACACCGCATGAATCATTTCCCGCTGCACCTGGACCAGTCGCTGAATGTGCTCTGCCATGCCATTAAATGCTGACGCCAATCGCGATACCAGAGTGCCATCCTCCGACTCCACCCTCGCTCCCATTTCACCACGAGCAATTCGCAGGGCGACTGATTCCACTTTTCGCAAATGCCGATCAACAAAACGAAGCGCCAAAAACAAACCTAGTGCCAACACGCCTCCGACCAAGAACACCAGCAACAAAACGATCGGCCATCCCCACGGGCTAAATGCTTCGGGCAGGTTCACGACAATCAAATCACCTTCCGATAAACGCACCACCCCAGAGAGCCGGTCGCCGTCCCTGCGGAGCAACGCCAAACTCGACGAACTCAGTCGATCAAGTACCGTCTGTGCGGGCAAATCCGATGGATTTTGTAACGGGCTGATTTGCACGCCGAGCGCTTGTTCCAAATGGCGGGATGCTTCAGCCCGCGCTTCTGCTGGAACACTGTCCAAGTGCCAACGCACAATCAGTGCGGTAGCCCTCGCCAGATCGCGGTAGGGCTGTTCCAGATTCAAACTGATAACGGAGCCCGACTCATTGGCAACGTAAAACACGAAACCTTCACCTGAGGGCTCAGCCACCACCTGACCGTAGCTCAGTCGTTCGAGGATAACGGGGTGCAACTGAAAATCACGGCTATGGCCAACGTTCAAACCGAATAAGGAAGGCATCCAGTGGTATTGCTCGGAAGGATTTGGCACAGTGGCCAGCCATTTCATGAGTGGCTGCATAGAACGCTCATGCCAGTCTTGAGCGCGCACACTGTTCAGTCCGTTAAATAGAATGACGCAAACCAACACCACCAGAGCGGCGACAGTGACAACCTGAGCGTAAGCTTTGAGGAGAAATTTCAACGACATGGGCGCAACCCGGTAATTGGCGCGACGCTCAACAAACACCGCGCCAAACGGACGGTCAGGCTTCTTTCACGAAGAGGTAACCTTTGCTCCGAACCGTTTTAATACGCCTCGGATGGATTGGATCATCACCAATCTTGGGACGAATACGAGAAACTCGCACATCAATCGAACGGTCCTGACCATCGTATTCAATGCCTCGAAGTGCCGTAAAGATCTCCTCTCGGCTTAGAACCCTTCCTGCGTTGCTAGCAAGCAACCACAACAAGTCGAACTCAGCACTGGTAAGATCAATGCCAGCACCGTTCAACCACGCTTCACGCATAGAACGATCAACAATCAGGTCATTAAACTGGAGCCGGACCGGTTCTTCGGCATTGGCATCCTGACTCGCCGACGGATTTGTTTCCGCTCGACGCAACATGGCACGAATTCTTGCCAGCAAAACACGAGGCTGAACCGGCTTGCCTATGTAGTCATCCGCCCCCATTTCGAGGCCTAAGACCTGGTCCAGGTCATCGGTTCTGGCGGTCAGCATGATGATCGGTCCGGAATAGACGGGGCGCACCCGTCGACAAATCGACAAGCCATCTTCACCTGGCAACATGAGATCGAGTACCACCAGATCTGGCTGCTCTTTGCGAATCCGCTCAACAGCAGCACCGCCGTGAGTTTCCAAAGATACGGAAAGACCGTTGCTCTCCAGATATTCGCGGGTGAGATCCGCCAGCCGCTCATCGTCTTCTACAATCAGGATTCGCCAACTTTCGTTTGTATGTTCCACGTCGCCCATCTCTGATTATTATATTTGATTTTAAGATTATACGAACAACAATACAGACAACCTTCGGTTACAGCAATTATACACTACATTCAAAACTGTACACGCCACTACAAAACATTACAGCCTGTGACAGAGGTCCAATTTCAGAGTTTCACAGGCTCTGGTTTAGCGCTCTGCCCCCTCAGAATAATGGGCGATCTTGCGTAATTTCGTCTTCTGTCGCTTCGCGGCGACCGACGATCTCCAAGTCAAAATATAGAGTAAAACCAGCCAATGGGTGGTTGGCATCCACTTTCACCAAATTGCCATCGATGCTGACCACCTGAACAATCTGTGCCTGATCGCCTGAATTGGTTTGGAACTTCATCCCGACGTCTAGGGTTTCGATACCCTCAAACAACGATCGTGGCACAGTCCGCACCAGATCTTCCCGGTGCTCTCCGTATGCCATCTCCGGCGGCACGGTCACTTCCAGACAATCTCCCGGCGAGCGGCCTTTTACGGCGGCCTGAATGCCTTCAATGACGTCTGGGCTGCCCATCAAAAAATGCAACGGCTCACTACCTTCGGAGGTATCCACCAGCTCGCCGATTTGGTTCTTCAGGATGTAATGAACAGTGTAAACTTCCGGTTTGGTTTGCTGCGAATCTGCTTGCATTAGCTTTTCACGCTTCCTGTTTCTGTCGAGGATTCAAGTTGCTGGAGGCCGTGTATGACCAACTTTCGATCCAGTTTTTCCCGAAAGTTGCTTGGGCGCGCCAACCCCATACGTTCGATCATCGAATGGTAACGACCATCGTCGTCAGCGCGCATGGCCTGCCAAAGGGTCGAGAGTTTACCACGGGGAGTCGCTGTTGCGGCCTTAAGCGATTTAAGGGCTTTCCCCAACGTCAATTCTTCATCGGTAAAATCCCGACCAAACGGGAATGCCGGAAACCAATCGCCCTCTCCAGCTGCGGCCAAGGTCTCACGGACCTGCCCCGGCGTATTGTTTGTCCAATCCTTCGGCAACTTAAAACCGGAAGGCACTTTCCCGACTTTCTTAGCCTGTTTAAGCAACGCTTCCTGAAAACGGGAATCAGCGATGCGAATCAAGCTCAGGAACACATCTTCGTCAGACTTCCCGCGAAGATCTGCTATGCCGTATTCGGTGATCACGATATCCCGAAGATGTCGGGGAATTGTGCAATGAGGGTAGTTAAAAACAATATTGGAAACGGCCTCGCCGCCCGAAGTCCGCGATGCCCGCAAGGCAACAATTGAGCGGGCGCCCGGCAATTCATGAGCCATGGCCACAAAGTTGTACTGCCCCCCAACCCCACTCACTACTCGGCTATCGGCCAGTCCATCCGAGACTGCAGCGCCATTCAATGTGTACATCATGGTCGTATTGATGAACCGACCGTGCACACGCTGAGCCATTTTCATCTTCTGATCACCATAACGATGATCGTACAAATGGTTGATAAAATTCACGCTGGTCATGCAGATCTGTTCACGCTGTTCGGCTGGCAGACCTCTCAGCTCTCGATAGAACTTTTCAGGCCCGACAAAGAAACCACCGTGCATTACCACGCCACCCGTCAGCTTCTCGCCCATCCCGAGCGTCTGCAGCCTGTCGCGGGTTTCGGGGTCATCAAGATCCGCCACAACGGATGTTGATTCATTCAGGCGCAAGCGGCCTCCCTTGAGTTCAATCGAGTTCCGCACAATGCCGTGGTCGATCAACCACTGCAGATCCCGGTTCCGCAAGGGTGAATCAATCAACCCTTCCGCACGAAGCACATCCAGTGTTTTCAGCGAGGGTGTTCCCGAAATTTTTTCTTCGTTTATCAGCCGCTGAAGGTCCTCGTGCCCAAAGACTTCCCGCTTCAGGATCCCTTCTTGAATCAGGTACAGAAAACCATCCACCATCATTTCGCTACAACCGTACAGGCCCGCATCAAAGGGCTCAGTACCGCCATAATCACCTACTACCGGGAATCTTTCGTCCACGCGAGCCTTCTGAAAAACGGATTTCCAAACGGCGTTATGCTTGTGTCGAACAATAGCACTGTGCACCAGAGCCACGCCCAACGAACCAATCCCAACCTGAAGGGTGCCACCATCCTTAAGCAGGCTGCTGGCGTAAAAACCAATCATATGGTCTGCAGGACTAACCGCCATCTGCGGCGCAGAAAACAGGGGGTAATCGGTCGAGGGTGCAGAAAGAATCAAGTCGAACTGACTGTCCTCCACCACCGCGTGGCGACCGAACCAAGGCAACTGCGGGTTCTGTTCAGCAACCATAGCTACCAGCGTGCCTCCGGACTCTCGCTGTCGCAACAAAGGTAGAATATCGAGGGATAGGTCCGGGTTACAGCTAAAACTCATCTTGCCGGGTTGTCCATGAAGTTCACCCGGCGCCATCAACTGCCCCACCACGTTGACGCCCTGAGCCATCAGATCCCGAACCGCATGAGTGTAATTGGTGCAGATATAGTTACGCTGCTGGCTGGGGTTTTTCAGGTAACTACCCGCTTTAAAGAAAAACTCAGAAACCTTCACATTTTCCGGAAGTTGGTTATTAACCACATCACGGGCATAGGCCAGCTCCGGGATTGCACCGTAGAGTCGCTTGGTAAACGGCTCCAGAAACCGCCGCTCCAATGATGAACGGCCCTCGGGAGCCAACAACGATAGCGCCGTTACGATGTGCAAGCGGATATCAGGGTCGTCTTTCGCTCGCTGGTACAAGGCATTCGCAAAGCGTACCGGCTTTCCTAGCCCCAACGGCAAGCCAAGAGTGATGTCCTTGCCGACCCGTTCTATAACTTGATCGACACACGCATCTGCATCATCCACATAGACTTTATTTTGCCCTGTCATCGCAACCCTCATCATTCAGGAATGACTCATGACTTGGATAATCACACGGCAGCATTCGCCTGACAATGAGGCAGGTCACGAGTCGGTTCACGACAAGCGCTTTAACGCTTATGGAGGACGAGCCGGATTTCGCGAAAAGGCGAGAGAAAGAGAGGACTTAGAACATCCAACGAAGGTTCAGACAGGCCCCTTCATTCAGCAGAGCAATACCGTGGTCAGGCTGAGCAGGATCCGACGCGTAAGTCTTGCGAGAAGATTTTGTTCGGTTAAAACTGAGACTCAATAATTTTGAACCAATAGCGGCCAAAGCATCATCGTGACTGTCTTGTTCCTCACCGGACATCCACTCTTGTAGCTCATACATGTCTTCAACGGACATGACTTCCTCTCGTTCTGCCATCATCCGGTCAGAGAGCAAAGGCTCAGACCGGGAAGGCTCTGCTGCTTCAGCGCGCGCCACAAAGGCCACGCAATTCAAAGCCAGCAATAAGAGAAAGATACGGATAATCATGACGAACGGCGTGCCTCAGAACTCTATTTTAAGTGCAGTTATATATGTACTAAAGTCTAACTATTCTAATTGATAATAGTGTGAGTTTGCACACAAATGCATCAGCATTCTGACTGTAATTGGTCACTTTTTTGTCAACAAATGAACGCTTTATTTTGCCGTTTGTAACCGCCTCAGTCTCTCCGCATTGGAACCGAGGCGGCCATGCATCATTAACCTATTGAAGTTATTGCCTTTTTTATGGACAAGGATAGGTGAACTCGTTATGAATTCCCTCAACTGCCGAAACAATGTCCGCACTCAGGTTGATATCGACCGACCCGATGTTTTCTTTCAGCTGCTCCATATTCGTTGCACCAATAATGTTGCTGGTGACAAAATCACGGCTGTTCACCCAGGCGAGTGCCATTTGGGCTGGCGTCAGCCCATGCTGATACGCCAGCTCGGCATAGGCTCGAGTCGCATCTGCAGCATGCTCACCGGCATAACGGGAAAAACGCTCATACAAAGTTAAGCGCGCCTTTTCCGGCCACTTGCCTCCGAGGTACTTACCCGTGAGCATGCCAAAGGCCAAAGGCGAATAGGCCAGAAGCCCGGTGCCTTCCCGGTGCGCAAACTCAGCAAGCCCGGCTTCAAACGAACGGTTCAACAGGCTGTACGGATTCTGTATTGAAACCGCACGGGGCCAATCGTTCTCGCGAGCGTATCGCAGGTATTCCATTACCCCCCACGGCGTCTCGTTCGATAGCCCGACATGGCGCACTTTGCCTTCTTTCACCAATTCATCCAGCGCCCCGAGCGTTTCCTCAATCGGCGTCATGACCTCTTTCGGGTCGTGCTGGTAACCGAGCTTGCCAAAGAAGTTTGCGTTACGATCAGGCCAGTGCACCTGATAAAGATCGATGTAATCCGTTTGCAGGCGCTGAAGACTGCCCTCACAGGCCTCACGAATTTGCGCCCGAGTCATTCTCGGGCCACCACGCATGTAGCCAAAACTGGGACCTGGGCCCACGACCTTGGACCCGATGACCAGATCATCTCGGCGCCCTCTCTGGGCAAGCCAGTTGCCCAAATACTGCTCCGTCAGGCCCTGCGTTTCAGCTTTCGGAGGCACCGGATACATCTCAGCCGTGTCGATAAAATTAATACCGGCCCCTACCGCATAATCAAGCTGTTCAAATGCTTCCTGCTCAGTGTTCTGCTCGCCCCAGGTCATAGTACCCAGACAAATCAGACTGACATCAATGTCAGTATTTCCAAGTTTTCGCATTTGCATAAAAGCTCCTTAGCGGCTTTCAGAAAAGAGTGAAACAAGCGTAAGAGGAATGTCACAGGGTTGTCGCAGAGTTGTCATGGCGCGCTTTCATAGTAGCCATATGACAAAGAAGCTTGCGGAATGCACCGTGACTGAGACCATACGACCAGGCCGGCACAGGCAACAGATTACCATTGTTTCTGAAACCTTTCCGCCGGAAATAAACGGCGTAGCCAACACCCTGCGCTACCTGTGCCTGGGCCTGGTTGACCGCGGGCACCAAGTAACGGTGGTACGCCCCCGGCAGTCCCACGAACAAACAGGACTCTACCCTAACACCGGCAGCCAGCTGTTTTCACATGAGCTTTTGGTCGGCGGCATCCCGATCCCCGGTTACACCGAATTTCGGTTCGGCATCACCCGACCAGCGACCCTTGTGACGCTATGGCAGAACAATCGCCCGGATTGCATTTACGTTGCCACCCAAGGCCCCCTGGGTGTAGCCGCGGTTGCGGCCGCCAAACGACTTAACATCCCTGTACTCTCAGGCTTCCACACCAACTTTCACAGCTACTCCCGTTATTACGGGCTGGGCGCTATCGAACGCATACTGAGCACTTATGGTCGATGGTTCCACAACCGAACCCTCCGAACCCTCGCCCCCACCCGAAATACCATAGCGGCCGCCCAGACCATGGGCATTAATAATACCGAGTTATGGAGCCGTGGCGTCGACTGCGAACGCTTCACTCCACAAAAACGAAGTCAGGCACTTAGACATCGTTGGGGGCTGAAAGAAAACGATCTCGCCATACTGTACGTTGGCCGCCTGGCACCGGAAAAAAACCTTCCTTTAGCGGTGGTTTGCTTTGAACGAATTCGAAAGCTGTACCCAAATGCGCGCTTCGTTTTGGTTGGCGATGGTCCCATGAGAGCCAATTTGGAAGAGCGGCATCCTGACTTCATCTTTTGCGGCATGCAGAGCGGTGAAAATCTTCCGCAACACTATGCCTCCGGCGACCTGTTCTTGTTCCCGAGCAAAACCGATACCTTTGGCAACGTTGTCCTGGAAGCGATGGCCAGCGGTTTAGGCGTCATCGCCTTTAACGATGCAGCCGCATCCGAGCATATTCGACACAACGACAACGGCATGAAAGCACCGCTCCATAACGACGACAACTTCGTCCATCACGCACTGAAGCTGGCCGATCAACCGTCTTTACTCCGGCGAGTTCGGACCAAGGCTCGGCTCGACACGCTCGATCTCAACTGGAACCACCAAATAGAACAATTCGAACGTTTGGCATTCAACCCATACACACAGGCCTCACACCATGCCCCTAGCAAGCAAAGCTTCCCGGTTCTTTGAGCAGGCGGACCAACGCGAGTTCGCCCTGTGCCAGGCCATTAACCGCACCATCAGGTTTCGACCAATTAAAAGCTACTTCCATTTGGTGAGTTGGTTGGGCGATGGCTGGTTTTGGTATGCACTGATTCTCGCTATACCCTTCATAGCGCCCATTCACGGCCTACACACGGCCATTCTGATGACGCTGACCGGCCTGATCTGCACCCTGAGCTACAAGGCTCTGAAGCACTGGCTCATTCGGGAACGCCCCTTCATTTCCTTTCCGGCCATTAACTGTGCAACACCACCACTGGATCGTTACAGCTTTCCTTCCGGGCACACGATGCACGCGGCCTGCTTCCAGGCCATGTTGTTCGCAATGTTACCGGCAATAGCCTGGCAGGCTCTTCCGTTCACCCTGTCGGTTGCCGCATCCCGGGTGGTTCTGGGTTTGCACTACCCCAGCGACGTTGCGGCAGGAGCGCTGATTGGTGGACTGTTGGGGTGGACATCGGTATGGGTATTCGCAGATCTGGCCGTTTGATCAGTCAAACAACCGCAATTGAGTCACCGGCGCTTCGTCGTTCCGAAAGCGCACGCCGACGCCCATTAGACGAACCGGGCGATCTTCGCGCGTGACCAGTTCATCCAGCAGCGGCTGGTAGTCAGCCGCTTCAGGTTCAGAAATCTGATCTCGCACCCGCTCCAGCGTGTGGGTAGAAAAATCGCTGTAGCGTATTTTCACGAAAAGTTTATGAATGGGTTTGTCCCGATTCTTTCGGGCAAGGCGCAGGTTCAGATCCGCCACCAGTGATGGCATCACAGAATCACACGCCGTTTTGCCTGCCAGATCCTGAGAAAAGGTTCGTTCCACACTGACAGATTTGGCGACCCGGGACACCACCACCGGCCGCTCATCCCGACCATGGGACATTTCGAACAAGCGATACCCTTGCTTACCAAGCTTTTCTATTAACACCTCGGCACCGAGTGCTTGCATATCACCGCAGGTGGTTACACCCAGACCATGAAGCTTTCCCGCCGTCACTTGGCCCACCCCGGACAGCTTTTCAACCGGCAACGCCTGCACAAAAGCATCCACTTCATCAGGGGTAATGACGAACAAACCATCGGGCTTACGCCAGTCACTGGCAATTTTGGCGAGAAATTTGTTGGGAGCGACACCCGCAGAAATGGTGATACCCGTTTCCCGCTTCACACGCTCACGCAGGTGTCGCGCCATCAGCGTGGCACTGCCTTTGTGATCGGTAATTTCGGAAACATCCAAAAAGGCTTCATCTAGCGACAAGGGTTCAACCAGATCGGTCATGTCGCGCAATATCGCCATCACCTGCTGCGACACGGCCCGGTACTTGCTCATATTCGTCGGAACCGTCACCAAACCCGGGCACAGGCGCCGAGCTTCACTACCGGGCATGGCCGAGCGCACACCAAAAGCCCGAGCCTTATAATTGCAGGTGGTCACCACACCACGCCCACCATCACCGCCGACCGCCAGCGGAACATCCCGCAAGGACGGGTCGTCCCGCATTTCGACCGCGGCGTAAAAACAATCGCAATCTACATGGATGATCTTGCGCTGGGGCATAATCCGTGGGCTCAGGTTAACAATCTGTACGTTTATACAGCCTTGTATCTTACGGTAACATGCCGAGAATGTCAGGAACTCCAGATTCAAACCGTCAACCTACTGCGAGACATCATGAGCAACCCTATTCCCGAGTCCGAACGGACTGAAATCGAAGCGGCCGCCTTCAGACGGCTGGTCGATCACTTACGCCAAAACACAGACGTTCAGAACATCGACTTGATGAACCTGGCGGGGTTCTGCCGTAATTGCCTATCAAAGTGGTATCGTTCCGAGGCACAAGAACGCGGCTTCGAGCTATCTGACCCCGATGCCCGTGAAGAAATTTACGGCATGCCGTACGAGCAGTGGAAAGAAAAATACCAAGCTGGCCCCAAACAGGATCACAAATAATGAACATCAACGAAGCTGTTCGCATTCATCTGGCATCGCTGAAGGCTGGCCACGCAGACTTTAACGACACCCTGGCGCTGATCGACCAACACTTCGAGTTTCAGGCCACCGGTTTTGACAACGGCCCCCTTCGCAACGAAGTCGGAGAAAACGCCGGTTCCTGCCGGGTATTTGGCTTAGGCCAGTACTGCAACCTGAACGAAAACGACACGCTCGCACTGTTCGCACAGCATTACCAACAAGTTCTGGGCGACCCGACGGGCACGAGCCATGGTAATATCCGGCAATTCATCAGCACCGGATGGTCCGGCATTCGTTTTGACAACCAACCGTTGCGGGCCCAAGCCGAATCCACCCAGTAACCCATCAGGAAAACGAGCATTCATGAGCGATACTGCTAACCCCGAAGTAAAACAGAGCTTCCAGCTAAAAAGCGCCAGCGTCACGCTTACAGCACTGGAACTTTACTACTTCGATGAACATGAATTCGAAGCTAACCTGCGGGATAAAATCAGTCAGGCACCCGGCTTTTTTAAAGACATTCCTCTGGTGATCAGCCTCGACAAATACGAAGGCCTGGACAGCGAAATCGACTTTTTCAAGATCATCGGGACTTGTCGCCGTCATAACATTCAAGTGATCGGCGTTCGGGCTGCCAACGAGAATCAACGTCGACTCGCCAAGGGCGCCTCGCTGGCGCTGATGCCCGGCGGCTCGGTTCGTGAGAAATCAGCGGCACCCGAGCCCGTTGCCGAGGCAGCCCAACCGGCCCCAGAAGCTCCGACCGCGAATCTTGCACCGGAGCCCACCCCCGCAAAGATCGTGACTCAACCGGTTCGTTCAGGGCAGCAAATCCATGCTCCGGAAGGTGATTTGATTATCCTGGCTCCGGTACAGGCCGGCGCGGAAGTGCTGGCGGCCGGGAACATCCACGTATACGGCGCACTGCGGGGACGAGCCTTAGCCGGTATACACGGTGCAGTATCGGCACGCATTTTTTGCCAGTCACTAGAGGCAGAGCTTGTGTCTATTGCTGGACACTATAAAATTCCCGAAGATCTTCAAGACAACGGCTGGAAAAGTGCTGTGCAAATCCAGCTCAAGGATGATGTGCTGGTGGTGTCGCCACTGGACAAAGGCTGATAGTGCAAGAACAAATAACGTTTTTATATTTGACGAATCCACCGCGAAACAGGACTTGAACCTTGGCTAGAATCATTGTCGTTACCTCAGGAAAAGGCGGCGTCGGTAAAACCACCACCAGCGCCTCACTCAGCACCGGGCTTGCCAAACGGGGCCACAAAACGGTCGTCATCGACTTCGACGTAGGTTTGCGAAACCTCGATCTGATCATGAACTGTGAGCGCCGGGTCGTATACGATTTCGTCAATGTCATTCAGGGTGAAGCCACGCTGAACCAGGCCCTGATCAAAGACAAGCGGGTCGATACGCTTTACATTCTCCCAGCGTCACAAACCCGGGAAAAGGAAGCCCTGACCAAAGAAGGCGTAGAGAAAGTCATCAATGAGCTTTCCGAAACCTTTGATTACATTATCTGCGACTCCCCGGCCGGCATCGAACACGGCGCATTGATGGCACTTTATTATGCGGATGAAGCGGTTGTCGTTACGAACCCGGAAGTGTCTTCGGTACGTGACTCTGACCGCATTCTGGGCATCATGCAAAGCAAGTCCCGCAGGGCCGAAATGGGCCAGGACCCGCTTAAAGAACACCTGCTGCTGACCCGCTACAACCCCGAACGAGTAGAACGTGGTGAAATGCTGTCTGTGGAAGATGTTGAAGAAATTCTGGCGATCCCGCTGCTCGGAGTCATTCCGGAAAGCCAGATTGTCTTGAACGCCTCCAACCAAGGCTTGCCTGTCATCCTTGAAGAAGAGAGTGACGCAGGCCAGGCCTATGACGACGCAGTCGCACGACTTCTGGGCGAGGAGCGCGAACATCGCTTCATGACCGCACAGAAAAAAGGTTTCTTCTCACGGATGTTCAAGGGGGGCTAGGGATGAGTTTTCTGGATTACTTCAGAAGCAACAAAAGCAATAGCACCGCCAGCGTTGCCAAAGAACGCCTGCAGATCATCGTAGCCCACGAACGCGGGCAAAGGGGTCAGCCGGATTACCTCCCCCAGATGCAGCAAGAGCTACTTGCGGTTATTCGAAAGTACGTGCAAATCAGTGATGACATGGTGCAGGTGGAAGTCGACCGAAACGACAGCTGCTCGGTACTGGAGCTGAACGTTACCCTGCCGGAGCAATAGCATCCTTGCCCGCCTTACCAGCGGGCAAAGTGATCCTCCATCAATCCCCGCAGTCCTGCTACGGGGATTTTTTTGCCTGACGCATCCTCCACCGTGCCCTCGAACGTACCAACGAACTGGCGAAAATTCGACGCCAGTATCCCCGCATTCAACTTCTCTTTGCGCACGCCGGAAGGGACAAACGACAGGTCTACTTTTCCATCCTCTGTGGTCACCCGCCAATTGGTCTCTGGCTGGTAGCGGTCAAATTCAAACCGAGCTGCTCCTAACACGAATCGCTGACCATTCAGCCAGAGCGCATTTTCCGTCAACCCCGTTTCATTGACGCCCGCGGCAAGGTTCAAGCCCACCGATACGCCATCATCATTCACCCCCGCCAAACACGCCCAGTTCCAGGCGGTTTCCCGTCGCATGAAGCCACAACTCCAGTCGATGGAGCCCCTGCTCTGCGCATCCGTTCTCCAAATCTGCTGCCCCCAGCGCACCTCACCATCTACCGGCAAGCCCGAGGACTTTCGGGTAAACACCCATCCCGTATACCCCGCAGGGCACACCAAACGATGAGGGTCATTGTCGTCCCTCAATACCAGATCAACCTGAACATTGCCCGGCGCACTCACCCGCACGTTTCGCCCCCCTATGGCAGGCTCAATCGCCAGGGACACGTCTCCTTTCCTGAAACGGGCGTTGCCCCTCTCCGGATAGGGCTCAATCCCGGTGTGCCGGGCCAGAGGCTGAATAAACGACTGCTCATACATCTGCCCGGATTCGAAATCAAACAGATAGAAGAAGCCGGAACCGACCAATTTCAAATCGACAATCGCCATCCCGAATACCCAGCCCGGCGACATCGCGCTAACAAACTGAAACTGGTTAAAGCGCCATTGCCGCGCAAATCGGGAACGGGGCTTGTCCATCACCGTGCGCAGGTCGTAATCCAGGTAGTTAACGGTATCCACAGGCTCGGATATCAGCCCCGGGACAATCCGCCCTTTCGGGTCGATCAATTTTTTTTCGGTCATAGTCTTCGTCAGATCAGGCCATTTCAAGGCTGGGTGGCATCAGTAAGCTACCTGGTTCACAAACTCTCACTACGGCAGGAAGCGGTTGCAGATCAGCATGGTAGGCTTTCTAGCTACCTTCAACCGAAAAGTGTAGCTTATGATCACCACCCGTGTCCGTGGCATTAGGGGCATTCTCGGCGGTTTCGTTTCTCTGCTGGCCACTCTGTCTTTGTCTATTCACGCCTATGCAGAAGACGATCCCGCCTTGCCGCCGATGAATTCAGAGCAATGGGCTTTGCAAAAGCAAGTCGACAACATTCGCATCTATACCATGGATCAACCCGGCTCAGGATTTCAGGCCTTCAAAGCCGTTGCCGAGCTGAATGTACCCATCAACAACCTAATGGCGGTGATGATCAATCCCGAATCCTGCAAAGAATGGGTACACAATTGCTCCGAGTCCTTTGCTTTCAGCAAAGGCAACTTCCATGATCGCTACGCTTACTCCGTGAACGACATGCCCTGGCCCGTTTCTGATCGGGATTACGTGTTGCGCATACGTACTCGCGGCAATGCCGAAACCGGCGAAGTCATCATGGACTTAAACGCCACACCCGGCATGCGAGCCGAACTGAACTCTCGTGTACGGGTTGACCGTTCCAACACGCTGTACCGATTCCGCCCGACTGACGACGGCACTCACATGGTTTGGGTTCAACACACCGAACCCAATGGTGCATTGCCGGAATGGCTGGTCAATCAGCTAGTGGTGGATATCCCGATCAAGTCCTTGCAAGCACTCGAGGCTGTAGCCCGTAAGACAAAATATCTGGGTTACCGGATTCAATGGGCGGCAGATGGCAACATAAAAGCCGTCGTTCCTGAGCCCCCTTAAGTACTTGATCAAACGGGGGTGACGGCAGGCCAAGGAACGGCTAAGCTGCAACAGAAACACTGCGATTGGAAGAGCTATTATCTGATGCCTATTCTCGCTCACGAGATCATGACGCCCACCATCAAGGCTGTCCCCCAAAACTGGACCATGGATCGGTTGGCCCGCTTTCTCACCGACAACGAAATCACCGGCAGCCCTGTCACCGATGACAGCGGCGAAATCATCGGTATCGCAACCCTCAAAGACATCACCGAGTTTCGCTGGAACGCATCCCGTTCCGATGATCAGCCACAACTGACAGAAGAAGAGCAGAGTGACGCCCGTCGCCTGCGCATGGCGATCTTTGAAGAAATGGGCAAAGTGCCTGTCGAAGTCCGGGACATTATGACGCCACTGGTCTTCTCGATCGATGAAAACACCCCCGTACGTGACATCGCCAATGTGATGATGAGCGAACATTTGCACCGTATTTTTGTCACCCGCGATTCAAAAATCACGGGTATTATTACCACATACGACATGCTCAAAGTGATTTCAGACAAAGACTTATCCCAGCGCTGCGCCGAGTGCAACTGACACAACACAGAGGTAACGCATCTATGCCCAGAGCACCGCAAGCTCGCAAAAAAATGTACGTCCTCGATACCAACGTCCTTATCCACGACCCCAACGCCCTCCTGAATTTTGAAGAACACGACGTCATTATTCCGATGACGGTCCTCGAGGAACTCGACGGTCTGAAATCCGGCAAACAATCGGTTGCCGCCGACTGCCGCCAGGCGATTCGCAACATCGACAAATTACTGGGCGACGCCAACCCCAAAGACATCGAAAAAGGCATCCCCATCCTTCGGGGCAAAAAAGCCGATCCACTGGGCACGCTCTCCATCATCATGAGCACCGAACGCAACGGCAACCATTCGTTGCCGGAGCACCTAAACGACAACAAAATCATCAACACCCTGGCGGCCCTGCAAGAACGACACGCTTCCCACGACATCATACTGGTCAGTAAAGACATCAACATGCGCCTGAAAGCCCGGGGCTTCGGAGTGGAGGCTCAGGACTACCACAACGACCAGTTGCTGGACGACATTGATCTACTCCCTAAAGGCTACAAGGAATTCCCCAACTCCTTCTGGGACAATATCGCGAAGGTTGAAACCGTTCAGCGCGCTGGCGTCACCGAACACTTGCTCAAGCGCGAAGGCGAGTTAGCCAAACTTAATATCAACGAGTTCGTTATTGATGAGCGAGGCTTTATCGGTCAGGTCGCGGACATTTCTGACGATCAACTCGTGATCAAAGATCTGCTACACGACGATCTGATGAATGAAGAAGTCTGGGGTCTGGTGCCGAGAGACATTTATCAGGCCATGGCCCTGCACCTTCTGCTCGATCCCGAGATCCATCTGGTCAATCTGACCGGGTCAGCCGGTTCGGGTAAAACCATCTTGGCACTGGCCGCCTGTATCGAGATGACGGTCGCCAGCAAACTCTACAAACGCATCATCGCCACCCGCTCCACCCAAGGGCTGGATGAAGACATCGGCTTCCTGCCCGGCACTGAAGCAGAGAAAATGGAGCCTTGGCTCGGCGCCATCGTTGATAACCTAGAAGCGCTGCATGAAGACGACGAAAACATGTCGGCCAGCGTGGATTACATCCTCAGCAAGGTGCCATTGCACTTCAAGTCGATGAACTACATCCGGGGTCGCAGCTTCCAGCACAGCCTGATCATTATCGATGAATCCCAGAACCTGACGCCCCATCAAATCAAAACCATCATCACGCGGGCGGGTAACGGGTCGAAAGTGATCTGCCTGGGCAACCTGGCACAGATCGATACGCCGTATTTGAGCCCCCTTAGCTCAGGCCTGACCTACATGACCGAGCGCTTCAAAGGCTTCAAGCACGGCGGGCATATCCACCTGCAAGGCGTACCACGCTCGGCGCTGGCCGAATACGCGGAAGCCAACCTTTAAACGGACAGACGAAATGCAGGGCGACACCTCAATGGCCTGCATTCCGTCCTCAGGTAGTTGCCCCGGTTATCGGTGACGCAATCTACCACGCGGGCCACTTTGGCCCTTTATGTCACACCATAACCGGTGACGGCAGTATAGGATCGCCCCTAATAAAAATGACAAACTGAGTCGACAGGTAACTTCCTATGGCCAATCCTCTTTCATCCGATTTACTGATCGCCGGAGGCGGTCTGGCCGGTATCGTTACTGCACTCGAAGCATTAAGGGCAGGTAAAACGGTCACTCTGGTCGATCGCGACACCCCGCAGCGTCTAGGCGGCCTCGCCTTATGGGCCTTCGGCGGTATGGCCTTGGTTGATACCCCCCTGCAAAAACGACTAAAAATCCCCGATTCTCCGCAAACGGCCCTGAACGACTGGCTGCGGTTCGGAGAACTCGACCCAAACGATGAATGGCCCATGAAATGGGCCCGGTACTACGTAGAACACTCCCGCACCGAAGTGTATGACTGGTTGCTCGGCGAAGGGTTGAAGTTCATGCCCGCGGTGAACTGGGTTGAGCGTGGCCGACTGGCAAACGGTAACTCGGTACCCCGATACCACATTGTTTGGGGCACGTCCCGTGAACTCACACTGAAAATGATTGAAGCCATGCATCGGGCCGATACCGGTGGTCGCCTGACACTGCTCCACCAGCACAGGATTACCGGGCTCGATCACCAGAGCGGGAATGTATCCGGCGCCGTCGCCATCAATGAACTGACCGGCGAAGAAGTGCGTTTAACCGCGCCAGCGGTGGTTCTGGCCATGGGCGGCCTCAACGGCAGCCATCAAGAATGTCAGGCCAATTGGCCTTCAGAGCGCCCGCAACCAACCAGCATGTTGAATGGCGCTCATCCGTTTGCCGATGGCAAACTGCATCACTGGACCGAAGACAACCTGGGCGCGAAAATCACCCATGCCGGCGAGATGTGGAACTATGCGGCAGGTTTCCCCCACCCTTACCCACACTTTGAAGGTCACGGCCTTTCCACCATTCCCTGCAAGTCCGCTCTGTGGCTGAATCATCGCGGCGAGCGCATCGGCCCGGAACCCTTGGTCACCGGCTTCGACACCCACTGGCTATGCCAGCAAGTCGCAGCACAGGAAAAGCCCTGGACCTGGCATCTATTAAACCGGCGCATCGCCCTGAAAGAATTCGCCATCTCCGGCGCGGAACACAACGCGCGCATTCGCGACAAGCAGTTCCCGCTGTTCCTGAAAGAACTGCTACTCGGCAATAAGCCCTTGGTTACCCAAATGGAACACGAAAGCCCGCACTTTCTGGTAGCCGATACGCTTGAGGAACTGGCTGACAAGATGAACGGCCTGACCTGCTCAGTGGATATCCATCCCGCCACACTCCAAGCCACCGCCGATGCTTTCGACGCCAATTTCCACAAGGGTACACAGCTAAACAACGACCCGCAGATCCGGCTGATCCAACACGCACGGCAATGGGGGCCAGACCGATTGCGCACCTGCAAACCGGCCCCCTTACAGAAATCCGGCGCTGGCCCGTTTATCGCCATCCACATGCAGCTAACCACGAGGAAAAGCCTCGGAGGCCTACGCACCGACTTACAAAGCCGTGTTCTGGATGTCGACAATCAGCCCATCCCTGGCCTTTACTGTGTCGGGGAAGCCGCGGGCTTTGGCGGGGGCGGAGCCAGTGGCAAACGGTCACTCGAAGGTACATTTTTGCCGGGCTGCATCATGACAGCCCGGGCCGCGGCAAGGTCGATTTTGGCCGCGGGTTGACGCAAGCCTTCAACAAAAACCAATAAGAATATTGATCAGGAGAAGTTCCATGTCTAACGGCGCTCAAGCTTTAATGAAAACACTGGTGGATGCCGGTATAGAGGTTTGTTTCAGTAACCCGGGCACCAGCGAGATGCACTTTGTGGCCGCCCTGGACAACGAACCCAAAATGCGAGCGGTGTTGGCTCTGTTTGAGGGGGTCGCAACCGGCGCCGCAGACGGCTATGCACGGATGGCTGACAAGCCCGCGGCGACTTTGCTGCACCTCGGCTGTGGCTTGGGTAACGGTTTGGCCAATCTTCACAACGCCCGCAAAGGCAAAGTGCCGGTGGTAAACATTGTGGGCGATCACGCCACCTACCACGTTAAATACAACGCCCAATTGCAGTCAGACATTGAAACCGTGGCCCGCAATGTTTCCCCCGGATTTGTTCGCACCTCCCAGACTACAGAACAACTTTGCCAGGATGCAGCAGAAGCCGTTGCCGCCGCCAAGGGCCTTCCCGGTCAGGTTGCCACACTGATCCTGCCAGCGGATGTTTCCTGGGGTGAAGGCGGCGTCCCTTGTGCACCGTTGCCAGAGCCTGAGTTCGTTGGCGCTGACGATGCCACGGTTCAAGCCGTTGCAGAAGCAGTGCGCAGCGGCAAAAAAAGCGCGGTATTGCTGGGTGGCCGAGCGCTTCGGGAACCGAGCTTGATGGCCGCTGCGCGCATTGCCGCCCACAGCGGCGTAAAGCTGTTCGCTGAAACCTTCCCGACCCGCATTGAACGGGGCGTTGGCCTACCTCCGGTCGAGCGGATCGCCTATCTGGCGGAGTTGGCTACGTTACAATTATCCGAATACGACAACTTGGTTCTTGTCGACGCGAAGCCTCCGGTCTCGTTCTTCGCCTACCCCGGCAAACCGAGTGATCTGGTGCCCGAACACTGCACGCTCTATACGCTATCCACCCCCGAGCAGGATGCA
The DNA here is from genome assembly GCF_034669625.1 of Marinobacter sp. Classification (GTDB taxonomy): domain Bacteria; phylum Pseudomonadota; class Gammaproteobacteria; order Pseudomonadales; family Oleiphilaceae; genus Marinobacter. The sequence continues at coordinate 39,776 of NZ_JAXMOY010000015.1, read as the reverse complement.
CTCACCAGTCTGAACAAACTGGCAGAAGTGTTGGGCGCCGCCTGCGTGGACCCCGAACTTCAGCAACCGGCTCGCCCCAGTCGCCCTCGTGGGAAACTCACGGCAGAGAAAGTCTGTAAAGCGCTCGGGCACCTGATGCCGGAAAACAGCATCATCGTTGATGAAGCCATTACCTCCGGCTTGATGCTGAATGTGATGACCGCAGGCGCACCTCGGCACGACATCATCACTCTCACCGGCGGGGCCATTGGCCAGGGCCTGCCCAGCGCAACTGGCGCCGCCATTGCCTGCCCGGATCGCCCGGTTTATGCGTTGATTGGTGACGGCACCGCCATGTACACCATTCAAGCCTTGTGGACCATGGCGCGTGAGCAACTCAACGTCACCTCCATCATCTTTAATAACGCGTCTTACTCGATTCTGAACGTCGAACTGGAACGTGTGGGCGCGGAAGAGGCCGGTGAGAAAGCCAAATCGCAGCTGGACATCAGCGGCCCTGTGACCCACTTCGCCCAGCTTGCACAAAGCATGGGCGTGCACGGCATTCGGGTACACACGACAGAAGAGCTGCTAAAAGCGATGGAGTACGCCCAGAATAACCCAGGGCCTCACCTCATCGAAGCCATCGTGCCGGAGTCACTGAATGGAGTTAAGCGGAAGGTACTGCCCTGGCTGCTGCGCTCGCTTCCGCGCTTGCCGCGACCGGTGTCCAAGGCTTTGAAGAAGAAAATAGCCCCTTAAGGGAATACCGGGGCGTGAGTCAGTGCGGGCTTAACTCCCGCACCGGCTCAATCTTTGAACTCGGCTTTATCTAAGCCGTGCTTTTTCATCTTGTCGTACAATGTTTTGCGGGCTATTCCGAGCGCCACCATGGTGTCTTTGATACTCCCCTGACAAGCATTCAGCGCACTCACAATGGCAGCACGCTCAAACCCGTCCATCATTTCAGACAGGGTCTGGCGCCCCGACAAGTGTCGGATATCGTCACTATCACTATCCTCCAGCGCCGCAGGCCCCAACAGCACATAGCGCTCCGCCAGGTTGCGGAGCTCTCTGACGTTTCCGGGCCAGGAGTGCTGCATTAACCGGGCCGCCTGCCCGGCATCCAGTGGCACACTTTCCCGGTCATAGCGGGCGGCGGCAATCAACGCGAAGTGATGAAACAGTGTAGGGATGTCTTCTTTGCGTTCCCGAAGAGACGGAATGTCCACTTTCACCACATTAAGGCGATAATACAGATCCGGGCGAAACTCCCCTTCATCACACAGTTTCTTCAGGTCTGCTTTGGTAGCCGCGATGATGCGAACATCCACATCCAGCACTTGATTGCTGCCCAACCGCTCGACCTTCTGCTCTTCAAGCACGCGCAGAAGTTTAACCTGCAGCGCCATTGGCATGCTTTCCACTTCATCCAGAAACAAGGTGCCCTGATGCGCGTGTTCCACCTTCCCGATGCGGCGTTTGTCCGCGCCGGTAAACGCCCCCATTTCGTGGCCAAACAGTTCGCTTTCAATCAGGTTCTCAGGCACCGCACCACAGTTGATCGCCACAAAATTGTAACCACTGCGCGGGCTACTTTCGTGAATGTAACGAGCCAGCGCGTCTTTACCGGAGCCAGTCTCACCATACAGCAAAATATTGGCGGAAATATCCAGAATTGGCTCTACCGTTGCCATCACCCGCTGCATCGTGGGTGAATCCCCCAGGATGCGAGGGCCAGGTTTTGCCAGTTGACGCAGCTGGGCTTTCAATTGGCGGTTTTCCAACGACAGATGCCTTTTTTCGAGCGCGTGCTTCAGCAGCTCGATCAGCTCCTCGTGATCAAATGGCTTTTCAATGAAATCGTAAGCGCCCTGCTGCATGGCCGATACCGCCGTACTGATATCGCCCTGCCCGGTCAGCAGAATAACTGGAATGTCTTCATCGATCGCACGTATTTTTTGCAGCAACTCCAAGCCGTTCACTTCCGGCATGTTGTAGTCACTCAACACGATGCCAGCGAATTCCGGACACACCTGTTTTAGCGCGGATTCAGCATCAGCAAAGCAGGCCACAGGCATATCTTCCAGTGCCAGCGTCTGCTCCATCACCATCCGAATATCGGGATCGTCGTCCACAAAAATCACTAGCGGTGCGGTCATTCCTCTGCCCTACGCTGTTTCAGTTTCAGAACAAACTCGGCGCCCGGGCCATCCGCCCGGTTCTGGCCCGATAAGGTGCCACCAAGAGCCTCAACAATCTGTTTCGAAATCGACAACCCCAACCCTAATCCTTGTTTCACTGACCGCGTGGTAAAGAAGGGTTCAAAAACACGCTCGGTGTTTCGAGGCAATCCGTGGCCGTTATCCCGAACCATGCAGCACCAATATTCCCCGTCTTCCACAACATCCACAAGAATTTCGGGCTCAGCCTGACCTTCCACGGCCTGAACCGCATTTGCCATCAGGTTAACCATAACCTGTTCCACCCGAATCAAGTCGCCGTGACACATCAAGGGAACGTCCGGCCGGCGCCATCGAATATCGATGCCGTCGCTGGTGCTCTGAGCGGTAATAATTTTCAGCGCGGCATCTACAGGTAAGCGCAGGTCCACCAGCGACGGCGGCCCTTCCGACTTACGCGCAAATACCTTGAACTGACGAATCAGCTCCGCCATTTTATCGCACAGCGTGACAATCTCCTGCAAGTTGGCATCGACCATGTCGCCGGCCCCACGCTCCAGGAACTTCCGGCTGTTACGGGCATAGGCCTGAATGGCCGTCAGTGGCTGGTTAATCTCATGATTAAGCCCCGCAGACATCTGTCCCAACACGGCTAACTTGGCAGCTTGAATCAACTCTTGCTGGGTTTCCCGCAATTCCGTCTGGGCCCGCTCTCGCTCCTGAATTTCAGCCAACAATTGATCATTCGAGCGCTTCAAGTCCACGGTACGCTGTGCCACCCGACGCTCCAACTGTTCACCCCTTGCCGCCAGCTCTCGCTCCCGTCTTTGACGCTCGCGCAGATACAGCCAGGTCAGAAAACCCGCCAGGAAGATCGCGCCACCACCCAGCAAAAAGCCGAGCCGGTTCCAGGTCACGGGGCGCGTGTCAGCAATAACCAGCAGCCGCCAATCCAACCGGGGTAAACCGGCCTCCAGCGCCAGATAACTCCGCTCACCATCCGCTCCGTGCATCCGCATTCGCGTCGATTGTTCCGACAACACCCACGGTCCTTCCTGAAGGTTGAAATCAACAGGTTTCAAGTCTCGCATCGGGTAGCGCTGGCGCACTTTGGTATTCGCGGCGGCCTGACCATCCAGCGAAAAATCACGGTATAACCACCTCCGGTTACTGGCCAAAAAGCTGACACCGTCATCATCCAAAACCACCATTTCAGCTTGTCGCTCGGTATCGGGCCGCTGCCAATGGGATTCCAGCTCGTGCACCAGCACCTTGACCGCAACCACCCCAAGGATCGAGCCACGCTGATCCCGGACCGGATGAGAGAAATACAAACCGCGCTCAAGAGACATAGTGCCGAGGGCAAAATACACCACCGCCCCCCCTGTACCCAAGGCATCATAAAAGTAAGGTCGATAGGAGTAATTACTGCCCACAAAGCTATCGGGCTCGCCAAAATTGTTCGCAGCAACGGCAAGGCCGGTCAGGTCCATCAAATAGATGTCCGAACCACCCACGATCGTAGCCATCCTCTGCATCTGCTCGTTGGCCTTGAGGATGGTCACCGGGTCATCCGGTCGTCGGAGGGCTTCCGCCAATAGCGGGTGTTCCGCGATCAATTCGGGAACGGGAATGTAGCGGTTGAGTTCGTTGGCAACCAACTGGCGGTAACGAAAGGCTTCCTGCAGGCTGTCATGTTCCAGCTGGCGGTAACCAAACCAGCCACCAATCACCCAGGCCAACAGCAGGGTGACGATCAGAACGACAGCAACACTGATCCGATAAAGCATGGGGTCGGGTTCCGGAAAAGCCTCTAGACTAACGTCCGGAACCCGGCAGGACAACCGGCTTTCACACCCGTTGCCCTGCCCTTGACTCACCATGTCAGGCCGCGGCCAGTCCTGGTGCCTGCTTACGCTGGATCAGGAAAGCGACAACCGCCAACCCGATACCCGCGAAGTCGGTCCACATGCCACCTTCAATGGTTAGCAAGGCGGCAGCAACCAGCAGCAAACGTACCAGAACCGGCGCCGCTGATTTGGCGAACCAACCCAGGACACCGGCTGACAGCAAGTACACACCAAAGATTGCCGTGATCAACGCCCGCGCAATCTCGAGCCATTCCGCATTCATCAACAGCGCACCGTTGTAGAAGAACATGAACGGTACGATAAACGCGGCAATGCCGATACGGAACGACGCGACCGACGTCGACATGGCATTGGCACCTGAAATCCCCGCAGCCGCGTAGGAAGCCAGCGCCACCGGCGGTGTAATCGCAGATACCACGGCGAAGTAGAACACGAAGAAGTGCGCGGTCAGCGGCTCAATACCCAGCTGAACCAAGCCTGGCGCAACGACAGACGCCGCTACCGCGTAGGCGGCCGTGGTCGGCATGCCCATACCCAGCAGGATGGAGATGAACATCGCGAACACCAATGCCAGCAAATTACTGTGGGCAGCCACATCCAGCAACAACACAGAGAAGCGCGCACCGACACCGGTCAGCGAGATAACACCCACGATAATCCCGGCCGCTGCACAGACAACGATGATCTGGATAGACATGTAAGCCGCAATTTCAAAGGCGCGCAAGATCGCACGAATCCCCATTTTGTTGGGCGAAATCCAGCTCACCACCGCTGCGGACACCGTCGCCAGCGTACCGGCACGGATGACCGAATAGCCCTGGAACAGAGCAACAATCAGGATGATGATCGGTGCAAACAAGTACACCTGGCGCACCAGAACCTTCAGGTCCGGCAACTCATCGCTGCGCATACCGCGCATCCCCAGCTTCTTAGCCTCAAAATCGACCATGAAGAAGACTGATGCGAAGTAGAGGATCGCAGGAATGATCGCGGCAATGGCGATGTCGGTATAAGGAATACCGGTAATCTCTGCCATGATGAAGGCACCGGCACCCATGATCGGTGGCATGATCTGCCCACCGGTTGAGGCCGCGGCTTCAACAGCACCCGCAGACTCTTTGCTATAGCCTACCCGCTTCATCAACGGAATGGTCAGCGAGCCGGTCGACACAACGTTACCGGCACTGGTGCCGTTGATCATGCCCATCAGACCCGAGGCAAAAATGGCCACTTTGGCGGGGCCACCACGGGAACGGCCAGCGGCGGCGAACGCAAAGTTCACAAAGTAGTCGCCCACTTTAGAAGCCTGAAGAAACGCAGCAAAAATAATGAACAGAATGATATAAGTCGAAGACACCGCGGTGGTCGGCCCCAAGATTCCCGCATCCGTGTAAACCTGACTGAAGAATCGCTGTACCGACAGGCCCGGATAGCCCAAAAAGCCCGGCAGATAAGGGCCAACAAACACGTAGGCGAGGAACACTAGCCCGATGACCACCAGCGCCATGCCCGCCACCCGGCGAGTCAGCTCCATGATCATCGCAGTGCCGGCCACAGCCGCGAAGGAGATCCCTACTGGCGCAAAGGCGGTACCCGTCGTCATCCGCATAGTGGTGTTGAATACCACCAGCAAATAAGAGGCAACGGCAATAGAGCACACAACCAAAACAAGGTCCGGCATACTGAAACGAGCACGATCACGCTGGTGGAACCAGCTCATCACAATACCAATACCCGTGGCCGCCAACAGAGGCCAACCAAAATGCCAGGTTTCCAGCTCAACGGGCACCCGGAAAGCGCCCGCCTTCAGCAGCAGGTCAAAGGCATAGGTCTGATATAGCGCGTAAAATGCGGGAATCAAAGCCACCGCACTGATCCAGGACGTCCATTTGTGCCGGGTTTCTCCCTCCTCGGAGGAAACAAAACGGGCACCAGCAAACAAGATAAAACCCAACACCAAGGCGCCGGCAACGTGCACAATCCGGAACGACCAAGTCTCCATGGGCGCCACATTCAGCGTGTACAAATGAAACACGGAATAGGCAATAGCCAGCATGATCACAAACTTGAGCAGAAGCCCGGTAAACATCCGGCGATTGGCCTCAACGGGCTCTTCGTCAACGTCGTGCGCAAGCAGGTGATCTTCGTTAATCGTCAGGTTTTCAGCGGATGGTTGCCCACCATCAGCGGGAAAATGTTCTTTGGTCATGATTGGTCCTGCCTGTAGAAAGGCGGTTATTCAGATGCAACCAAGCCCCGGAGGGGATAACGCACCCCGGGGCTTAAGCCTTATTACTTAATATCGCTGGCTTCGATGGTGTAACCGTTTTCGTTAAACCAACGGGCAGCACCCGGATGCCACGGCAATACCGTGTTCTTGGTGTAGTTTTCTGGAATGGAGAATCGAGCTGCCTTGTGGATAGACACCATCTTCTCGTTGTTTTCCATGGTCAGCTTGGTGATTTCATACACAAAGCTTTCTGGCATGTCGCAGTTCACCATGGCGAAGTTCCACATGGACACAACGCGCGACGGCTCCTCCAGAGACTGGTAGGTGCTGGCAGGAATAACAAACTCGGAAACCGGGAAACTGTCGACAATTGTCTTGGCTTCTTCGTCGTTCATACCGATGATGTTCACATCAGTTTGCACTTCCAATTGGCTAACCGCCGGAATTGGAATGCCTGCTGCAAACGCAACCACGTCAATCAAACCATCCTGCAACTGGCCACCCAGATCCGACCAGCTTCCGTTACGGCGCTCAAAGTTAACCCCGAGGGCTTCCATCATGCGTGGGAAGTAGGTGTCAGACGTGGAGCCTGCCGGGCCAAACCCGATAGTCGCACCATCCGGGATATCAGAAATAGATTCGATGCCGGTGCTGGTCAGAGCCGTGATAGAGAACGGTGTCTCGTACATCGGGAACATCGCACACACGTTGTCCATCTTCATGCCCGGTGCCAGAGGGCTTTCACCGTCTCTGGATTCACGGGCCGGACCCATGGTCGTCAAGCCAAACTTCAGGTCACCGGTGTGAACCAGCGCCATGTTCTGAACCGGGCCACCTGTGATTTCAGCACCACCAGACACACCCAGGTTTTCGGCCACAAAGTTCGCCCAACCAGAACCGTATGCGAAGTAGGTGCCGCCCTGGCTTGCAGTGCCGACAGTGAAACTGTCCGGCCAGCCGGCACGGTCTTGGGCAACAGCAGGTGTTGCAGCGAATACAGATGAGGCGAACGCGGCCGCCATGATGGTCTGAAGATTCATAAAAAAGCTCCCGATGCGTTTTGTTAGTTCGGTGCAGACGAGGCCGCATTCGACCTCCTGACCGAGCCCTAAAGCAAAACCTGAGCCATAAATACAAAGAATCTATAAAACAACCATCTACGACAACACGAAGAAATCAAGAATGGAAGAAATGGGTAGAAACCCACACATATATTTATTGCATTGGGTTAATTCCCGCCAAAACCAATCCCGGCCCTCACCAGCGCCCCTGCAACGTCGCCACAACCCTTCGCCCGCCAGCGTTGTTCCGGTGTTCACACAAGTAAATACCCTGCCAGATGCCGAGCGCCAGCTTGCCGTGGGTGATGGGAATGGTGAGCGTTGGCCCGATGATCACGTTCTTGATGTGGGAAGTGGTGTCATCAGGCCCTTCCAGGGTGTGTTCATAATAAGGCGCGTTTTCCGGCACCATGACATTGAAATGGCGTTCCAGATCACCGCGCACATCTGGATCAGCGTTTTCATTGATCGCCAGGGACGCCGAGGTGTGCTGAATAAAAAGATTCAACAAGCCGACTTCGCAGTTGGTCAGCTCCGGCGCCCGCGCGAGGATGTCGTCGGTAACCAGATTGAAGCCCCGAGGGTACGGCGGCAACTCAATGATGTTCTGATGCCAGATCATAGTCTCTCCACAGTTTATTTCTGCAGGTCATCCCAAGGGTGAACCGGAACAGCGGCGTCTTCGGGCACCTCGCTTTCGTATGAGCTTCGGAAGTAATCCATGGCTTTTTCCGCCTCACCCAGCTCATCAAAACGGGCGATGTGGTAAATCGCCTCACCTTCATTCACCAGCGGCAAGTTGTTCACACAGATCACAATGCCCGAGCACGGAGATGCAATCGCGACTTCCGCTTCACCGAACGGGTCAGCGACCATCGCCAGCTTTTGTCCTTTGCGCACTCGTTGCCCCAAACGAGCGACCGGACGCATGATGCCGTCGATGTCAGCTCTCACCCACTGTGAGTTTGCCGCGGTTTCCGATCGCTTCTTCGGTGCCTTGGGGCCTTTCTTGGCCGGCACCATTTCCAGTTCCCGCATCACTCGGATAATGCCTTTCACCCCGCTGGCGATCACTACATCGTCAAAACGCAGAGCTTCGCCGCCTTCAAAGGTAATCACCGGAATGTCGAGCGAGTCCGCGTAGGCTCGCAAACTGCCATCCCGAAGACCGGCGTTGATGATGATCGGTGCACCAAAGGCTTCAGCCATGCGGGTCGTTTCCGGGTTTTTCAGTTCGGCCCGTATCTGCGGCAGGTTGAACCGGTGAACGGCGCCAGTGTGCAAATCGATGATGTGCGTGACTTTCTCCATGATCAGGGTGCGCAGCAAGTAGGCAATACGGCCACCCAAGGAGCCTGTTTCCGAGCCGGGGAAACATCGGTTCAGATCGCGACGGTCCGGCAGGTACCGGGTGCGCTGAACGAAGCCAAATATGTTGACGATGGGCACCGCCACCAAAGTGCCCCGCAAATGCCGCAGTGCCGAGTTTTTCATCACCCGGCGAATGATCTCGACACCGTTGATTTCATCACCATGAATAGCGCCACACACCATCAATACGGGCCCGTCACGGCGGCCATGCACCACTTCCACAGGAATATGCAGCGGCGTGTGGGTGTACAACTTGGCCACCTGAACGTTCACGGTTTCGCGAGTGCCTGCCTTCACCTGCACTCCAGCAATCTCAAACGGTGCTCTTGCCATGAACGGTCAGCCTCTGCCCTTGGTTTTGGTTTTCCAAGGCTTATAGTTTTTCTCAGTCCAATTAATGATCATACCCGCAACGTTTTTACCGGTGGCATTCTCAATGCCTTCCAGTCCCGGCGACGAATTCACTTCCATCACCAGCGGACCACGGCTGGAGCGCAGCAAATCCACACCCGCCACGTTCAGACCCATGGCCTTTGCGGCGGTGACGGCCGTGCGCCGCTCTTCCGGCGTAATGCGCACCAACGAAGCGGTACCACCACGGTGCAGATTCGAACGAAACTCACCCTCAGCGCCCTGCCGTTTCATCGACGCAATCACCTTATCGCCAATCACAAAACAACGGATGTCGGCGCCGCCGGCTTCCTTGATGAACTCCTGCACCAAGATGTCGGCTTTCAACCCCATGAATGCTTCGATCACGCTTTCTGCCGCTTTGCGGGTTTCCGCCAGCACCACACCAATACCCTGGGTACCTTGCAGCAACTTGATCACCACCGGCGCGCCGCCCACCATTTTCAGTAGTTCCGGCACGTTGTCCGGCTTGTTGGCGAATCCGGTCACGGGCATGCCTACGCCTTTACGAGCCAACAACTGCAACGAGCGTAACTTGTCGCGAGAGCGGGTAATCGCCACCGATTCGTTCAATGGAAACACGCCCATCATTTCAAACTGACGCAGAACGGCCGTGCCGTAGAAAGTGACTGAGGCCCCAATCCGCGGAATCACCACGTCGAAATCCTCCAGGACTTCTTCGTGATAATGGATCTTGGGGTCCGCAGACGTGATGTTCATTGAGCAATGCAAGCAATCGATAACTTTCACTTCATGCCCGCGATTGATGCCTTCTTCCATCAAACGTCGGGTCGAATAGAGGTGACGATTGCGCGACATAATCGCAATTTTCATGATCAGGTCCTTGGTGCCGGTTCGCCGGCAAGATACGAAGCTTCAGGGTATACAACGGCGCGCCCCGACATAGCGGTGCGCCCCAAGAGCATCCGGAATCTCATAGAGTCCCGGTTGGTTAGTGTCATTTCAATCGGCCAGCTTTCATCACCCACGGTAACCGTGGTTTCAATCACCAGCCGCAGTTCTTTGTGGCCGCCGGAATCCGTCACGGTGCGCTCATCCAGCACTTTCGCATCGCACTCGATGACGTCCTTCATTTCATTCTGGACGGGATGCACCCAGAACTTCACGCGGCGCTCTCCGTTCTCAGTATAGGGCTCTGTTCGGAAAGTATGCAGGCAGGAGGTACGCGCCCCCGTATCCACCTTTGCTTTCATCCGGCCAATTCCCAGCTCCGGCAACCCCACCCACTCGCGCCAACCGAGCCCGACTCTGTTTTCAGTGGTGGCAGGCGGCGTGGTTTTAATTTCTTCAGTCGTGCTTATCGACATCCGGGAGACCCTTTTCTTTATTTTGCTCCGGTGCCAACAACTGCACCCGGAATGGCTCTGAATGGCTACCGGCATAAATGCTGGTATGTGGAAACGGTATTTCGATGCCGTGACCGTCCAGAATTTTCTTAACAGCGATCATCATGCTGCTACGGCCTTCTAAAAATCGGTCTTTAGGCACCCAAAAGGAAAACTGCAAGTCCACGGACGATGCACCAAACCCCGTGACCTGCACGAAGGATTTCGGCTCTTCCAGGCAGGCGGCATTTTCCACCGCCAGCTCCAGCAACAGCTCGCTTACGCGCTCAACATCTTCGGCGTAGGCGATACCCAGTGTCAGATCTATTCGCCGGATTGGAAAACGCGAACGATTCACCACCCGTGTTTTAATCAAAGTTTCGTTGGGTATACGCACGTACAGGTTGTCGGGCGTACGCAGCTTTACACTCAGGAGATCGATCGCAACCACTTCACCGGCGGTACCGTCCACTTCGATGACATCACCAATTTCGAACGGCCGCTCCATAACCAGGAACAAGCCGCTGATAATGTTTGAAGCTGACGTTTGGGAGGCAAAACCAATCGCCACGGTGAGAATACCTGCCGCGCCCAACACAACTTCCAGCGAGAACCCAACCTCCCGCAGCGCCGCCATCGCAAACAGCATGAACACCAGATAGAAGCACAAACGGCGGATCATAACCTGATGATGACGAGAAACCCGCTCGCCCACCAAACGGCCCGCACTGCGGGCAATCAGCGTGCCGAGCACCGCGCCCAGCAACAACAGGAATGCCGCGGAGAACCACTGCCCCCAAGCTATGCCGTTGGCTATCTGGGCGATTGTTTGCTGTATCGAGTCAAACAAAGCAATACTCCTGTTTTGGCCCTTAGCCAAAGATGTGGTCAACGGCGCGAACCAACCTCCGCCCTCGGGCCAGTTTCTCCCGGGCAGGTGCAATGGCTTCACATATACCCGCCTCAGGGCTAACCGTAGGATCGATATGCAGGCTGGCTGAACTCATATCGGTTTCGCACTTCACCGTAACACCCGAGGTCCAAAGTTGCCCACGCTCGTTCCGGTAGATGGCCAGTAGCGGTGTCGGCAAACTGAACCGCTCCAGCAACAGCGGCTTTTCTCGCTCGTTAATAATGGTCACGGGGGTCACGGCACGCCAAGGCCTTTTGGGCACGGCCTCCAGCGCCAGCCGGCCATAAGTGGAGGAGGCGTAGCACAGCTCCCCCTCGCGGGTATTTCTCCCCAGCCAGGTCATTGATGGTGGTGCCAGTGGAAACTCGGCCAGCTCGGTACGCGCTTCACCGACACAGACTTTTATCCACAACGTGGTGCCTACGTACAACACACAGCGGGCGCCGGCTGGAACGGTCAAAGGCTGAAACGGGCGAATGACCGTGGGCAGATCGGCCATGGCGGGCACAAAACAGAGAACCCCGTCATCCTTCGTGCGCACGAAGCGCTGAACTTTGAGATCTGCCGATGGCAAGGTGTGGCCCGTCGATGCATACCAGTTTTCGGGGTCAGTGCCTTGCTTGGATGACCGCTCCCGGATTTGCCACTCCAGATCCAACAACGTGATCCATAACTGACTATGACCAAGTTGATGCTGTTGCGTCTGGCCGGATGCCAATTGATAGGGGTGTGCCCAGACACCGTCGCGCTGGTTTTCGGTTTGCTCTGTCATACCGTGGAAAAAACTCCTTTTTCCTGGCGGAGATTATTGCTTAACTATAATCCAATCAGGCAAGGTCAGCGAATATATAAGTTAATGATTTTTCGCCTGTAATTACCCCTATTCCACAGCACGAGGTAAACCCGCTCATGGCTGAACTGGTCTGGTTCCGAAACGACCTCCGCACCGCTGATAACGCGGCTTTGACCGCCGCCTGCAAAAGCGGCCGCCCCGTGCAGGCGTGTTTTATCGTAACGCCTGCACAATGGCAGGAGCACGACTGGTCGGCCGCGCGGGTTCGGTTTGTACTGGAACACGCCAACACGCTATCGAAACAATTGGCCAAACTCGGTATTGCGCTTAGCTTCCTTCACACCGACACCTACGATTCGATCGTGGACATACTCGAAGAACACTGCCGCCAGCACAACATAAGCCACCTGCACTTTAATGAAGAATATGGCGTCAACGAACGCAAGCGAGACCAACAGGTTCGGGATCGGCTAACGGCTGTGGATGTGTCGGTAAAAAAATACCGGGACCAAACCGTTGCCCCGGTCGGGCAAATTCTCACTCAGAAGGACGAACCCTATTCCGTTTTCACACCCTTTTCCCGCCGGTGGCGTGTGTGGATAGAAGAAACCCACCCGACTCTGTATCCGGCACCTTCTGCGATGGGGCCAGAAGTCACACCGGAACAAACCGACACTCTGCCCGCGCCATTCGAGCACGCGCCGGAGCCTCTGGTCGAAACCGGTGAGGACGCCGCCCACGACGCTCTGGATGAGTTTCTCGCCGAGCGCGCCGCCAGCTACAAAGACACCCGGGACTTCCCGGCGCTGGACGGCACCAGTCTGCTGTCGCCCTATCTAGCCAACGGAATCTTGTCCGGCCGTCAGTGTCTGATCGCCGCCCAGCAAACCGGCAGTTCCGGCGAGGGCATTGAAACCTGGATCAACGAGATTGCCTGGCGCGACTTCTACATCAACATTCTCTATCACTACCCACGGCTCAGCATGCACCGGGCCTTCAAGCCAGAAACGGAAGCACTTAAGTGGAATCCCCCCGGAGAACACTTTGAAGCGTGGAAAGAAGGCCGAACCGGTATTCCGATTGTCGATGCGGCCATGCGCCAGTTAAAAGCCACGGGCTGGATGCACAATCGCTTACGGATGATCACCGCGATGTTTCTGTCCAAGAACCTGTTCATTGACTGGCGACTGGGTGAAGCCTGGTTTATGCAGAATCTGGTGGATGGTTTTTTGGCCTCGAACAATGGTGGCTGGCAGTGGAGTGCATCCACGGGCACAGACGCAGCGCCCTACTTCCGGGTATTCAATCCGGTCACTCAGAGCGAACGTTTTGACCCAAAAGGCGAATTTATCCGGAATTGGGTGCCGGAGCTGGCGAAGCTGGATAACAAGCGCATTCACGATCCGTCAAAAGGTGGGGTAATTCCCAAGGGCTATCCGCGGCCAATCGTGGATTTGAAGGAAAGTCGGAAGGAGGCGATTGCACGGTTTCAGGCGTTGAAGGACTGAGCTTGCGGTCTTGGGCAGGCACCCCAACCCGGCCCTACGCCGAAGTTAGCCCGAGCACACGGGGCAGCCGTGATCTTTCAGCAGTTTCATTTCTCGCCACTGCATTTGCCAAGCGTCTAGGATGAGCAAACGACCAACTAAGGGTGTACCGACCCCGCTGATAACTTTAATGGCTTCCATCGCTTGAGCTGAGCCAATCATGCCCACCAAGGGGGCAATAACGCCGGCTTCCGAACAGGTCAGGTCTTCGTTACCTTGTTCTTCATACAAACAGTGGTAACAGGGGCTCTCGGGGTTGCGGGGGTCGTAAACCGAGAGCTGCCCTTCCCCCCGAATGGCCGCGCCGGAGACTAAAGGAACGCCGGCGGCGACCGAAGCGCGGTTAAGGGCAAAGCGGGTGCTGAAGTTATCGGTGCAATCCAGCACCAAGGTTGCTTCCGACACCAGCTGCTGAAGATCGTCACCCTCAACTCGGCAATTAACGGCATTCACCGTAATTTCCGGATTGATAGCGCGAATCCGCTCCGCCAGGCGTTCGGCTTTTGAATCGCCAATCCAGTTTTGCTGGAAGCCGATTTGGCGTTGCAGGTTCGCCAGTTCGATCTGGTCATCATCCACCAGCGTTAGCTGCCCTACTCCGGCCGCGCCTAAATACAGTGCGACGGGGCAGCCCAAGCCACCGGAGCCCAGAATCATCACCCGGGCCTCATTGAGCTTTTGCTGGCCAGCAATGTCGAATTGGGGCATCAGAATTTGGCGGCTGTAGCGGAGCAGTTCGTCATCGCTGAGCATGGGAGGGTCTCGCAGTTAGTCGCTGGTTGGCTTCCGGGCCAGGGTCATGCGGTCGTTGCCGCCGTAATCTTTACGGGTTTCTATGGTGAGCCATCCGGCTTCGGCAAACAAACTCCGAACCGCTTCGCCTTGGTCGTAGCCGTGCTCCAGCATCATCCAGCCCCCCGCATTCAGCCAGTCCAGACCTTGGATGATCAACAAACGAATGTCATCAAGACCATCGTCACCCGCGACCAACGCCGATTCTGGCTCGAAGCGCACGTCGCCTTCGCTGAGGTGGCGATCGCTCACCGGAATATAGGGCGGGTTGGAAATGAGCAGATCGAAGGTGCCTGCCGGGATGTCCTCAAACCAGTTACTTTGAACTACGGTGACCGGCAGGTTCAGATTTTGGCTATTCTCACGAGCCAAGTTTACGGCTTCGGCAATACGATCACTGGCCATGATCTGCCAGTTTGGCTTTTCGCTGGCCAATGCCAAGGCAATCGCGCCAGTGCCGGTACCCAAATCCAGCACTCTGGCGGACTCAGGCAATTCGAGAAACAAAGCGGTTTCCACGAGGCATTCGGTGTCGGGGCGCGGAATCAAGGTGGACGCCGACACTTTCAGGGGCAGTGACCAGAATTCTTGCTGGCCGAGCAGATAAGCGATGGGCTTGCCGTTAACCCGCTCAGCCACCAGAACGGAAAACTGCTCGGCCTGTGCAGCCGTGACTTCCCGCTCGGGCCAAGCCCGAAAACTGGTGCGACTCAGGCCGCTGACGTGGCTCAGCAACAATTCAGCGTCCAGCTTGGGTGAATCGCCACCGATGCTGGCTACCGCGTCATTTATTAAGGCTTCACAGGTCAACAAGGGCTTAGTGATCCTGTGACAGTTCTGCCAGCAACTCAGCCTGATGCTCCTGTTGCAGAGGTATCACCACCGCATCCAAATCACCGCTGACCACCTCATCCAGCTTATACAGCGTGAGGTTGATACGGTGATCGGTGACTCGACCTTGCGGGAAATTATAGGTACGGATACGCTCGGATCGGTCACCGCTGCCCACCAGGCTTTTACGGGTTTCGGCCATGCTTTGCTGCTGTTTTTCCTGCTCGGCATTCTGCAGGCGAGACGCCAACAAGCTCATAGCCTTCGCGCGGTTCTTGTGCTGTGAACGCTCTTCCTGGCACTCCACCACCAACCCTGTCGGCAAATGAGTGATACGAATTGCGGAGTCGGTTTTGTTAACGTGCTGCCCACCAGCACCGGACGCCCGGAAAGTATCTACGCGCAAATCGCCTTTGTTGATATCAATGGCTTCTGCTTCGTCAGCTTCCGGGATAACTGCCACGGTGCAGGCGGAAGTGTGAATGCGCCCCTGGGACTCAGTTTCGGGCACACGTTGAACACGATGCGCACCGGACTCAAATTTGAGGGTCCCATAAACTCCATCACCGGACAGGCGCGCGATCACTTCTTTATAGCCGCCGTGCTCGCCTTCGTTCTCGTTCAGTATTTCAACCTGCCAGCGACGCTTTTCTGCGTAACGGGAATACATGCGGAACAAATCACCGGCAAAAATCGCGGCTTCATCGCCGCCGGTACCGGCGCGCACTTCCAGAAACACGTTTTTGGTGTCGTTCGGGTCTTTCGGCAGCATCAGCCGCTGCAACTCGGCGTCCAGTTCTTCGCTACGCGCCAGAGCATCGGCCAGTTCTTCTTCCGCCATGGCACGCATATCGGCATCGCCGTCTTTAGCCAACTCTTTCGCTTCGGCAATATCCCCAAGAGACTGCTGCCATGCCTGAAAGCATTTCACGACAGGTTCAATTTCCGCGTACTCTTTGGATAAATCACGAAATTTGTTCTGGTCGGTAATTACTGACGCATCGCTCAACAGCGCACTCACCTCCTCGAACCGCTCTACCAGCTGTTCAAGGCGGGATTTAATCGATGACTTCATAATTTTTCCGTGGTGGTGGGCTCGTCAGCATCCAAGGTTTCAAGCTGATAAAGCTCGCGCAGAAAATCCGCTACCTCGGTGCGCCCGTCAGCCATGGCTTTACGCACCTGCGTGGATGGTTGATGCAGAAGTTTATTGGTGAGACCCCGCGCCAGACTGCGGAGTGCAGTTTCCGGGTCGGTACCGTTACGTAACGCCCTAAGCGCTTTCTCGGTTTCCGCGTCGCGGAGAGATTCCGCTCGTGAACGGAACACCTTCAATGTAGAGACCGCATCCAAAGCGCGAAGCTGGTCAAGAAAATCCTGAACACCACTGGCTATCAGATTCTCTGCCTCACGAGCGGCACCTTCCCGAGAGCGAACGTTTTCCTCGATCACCTGCCGCAAATCATCAACGGTGTAGAGGTAGACGTCCGCCAGGGCTCCCACTTCCGGTTCAATATCACGAGGAACCGCAATATCCACCATGAAGTACGGACGGTGTTTACGCTTTTTCAGTGCTCGCTCCACGGCACCTTTACCGAGAATCGGCAGCGGGCTGGCCGTTGAGGAAATCACAATATCGACATCCGCCAAGTGATCCGGGATTTCGGAGAGGACAATACCTTTGCCGCCATGAATCTCCGCCAGCGCTTGCGCACGTTCCAGCGTGCGGTTTGCCACCAGGAAGTCACGTACCCCAGCATCGGCCAAGTGGCGAGACACCAGCTCGATGGTTTTACCAGCACCGATCAACAGCGCTTTATTACGGGACATGTCGGCAAAAATCTGATGCGCCATGCTGACAGACGCATAAGCGACGGAAACCGGGTTCTCGCCGATCGCCGTTTCTGTCCGAACGCGCTTCGCGACTGAGAAGGTGTGCTCAAACAGCCGGGAAAGGAATGTGCCGGTGGCATTGTGCTCTCGAGCCAGCGCGTAGGCATCTTTGAGCTGTCCGAGAATCTGCGGTTCACCCAAAACCATGGAGTCGAGGCCTGCAGCCACGCGCATCATATGCCGCACGGCGTCGGAGTCCCGATGCACGTAAATCACGTTTTCGAGGTCGGCCGCGTCCAGATCATGAAATCCGGCCAGCCAACGCAATAGCGCCGGCGCGCAGTCGTCATCGCCCGCCAAATAGAGTTCCGTGCGGTTACACGTAGACAGGATGCCGGCTTCACTGGCACCCGTCGCCACCCGCAACTCAGAGAAGGCCTCAGCCATCCGTTCAGGTGTAAACGCTACCCGCTCGCGGATCTCCACGGGCGCCGTGCGGTGATTTATTCCCAGTGTCAGCAATGCCATGGTGAGATCAAAACACCCTAGTCCAATGGAAGATAAGCTGCCTCATTCTACCGGCGCCTGCTTGCGCCTGCCACCTGAAAAACGCCCCGTCTTCGGCAACTGCGGACATGTTGGGCAACTTCAAGCGCTTATGCCATTATAGGCATTCGGTCTTGACCACGAACCGACCTGCCTCAATTTTCGAGCAATGAACGGTCATTCTGAAACACAGCCTTGAGCTCACAGGACGTTGCATGCAAAGAAACGCACCATACCTGGCCACCTGCCTGCTGGGATTTACCTTCGCCGCTTTATCCGGCTGTGCCAGCCTTTCAGGGTCATCAACACAACCGGCCCCCGAACCTACTGCTACCCCAGCAACTGACAAAACAGACATTGAGTACGCCGACTTCGAGCCGGAAGTGCTCTACCAACTACTATCGGCAGAAATCGCGGCGCAAAGAGGCCGTTACGATGTCACGTTGGTCAACTATCTTCAGGCCGCAAAAACCTCCAACGATGACGGCGTCATCGAACGGGCCATGCGCATCGCGCAAACGCTCAATGCCGATAACGCCCAACAACAACTGGCTGACTTGTGGCTTGAGAAGTCACCGGAAAACATTCAAGCCCATCGTGTAGCCGCCATCCAGGCCGTCAAACGACAAAATCTGGAAACCGCACTGTTCCACATGGAAAAAATCATGGATCAAGACGAGGACGCTGACTTTGACAACCTCGCCGCCATGGCTACACAGCTCCCTGCCGCCCATCAACAAGAATTACTGTCACTCTACCTGCGCCTTGCTGAACGCCACCCGAATACACCAGATCTTGAATACGGCATTGCCCTACTGATGAAAGTCACCGGCGCGCCCCAAGACGCCCTCACAAGACTGGAACCCTTGCTCAGCGAACACCCGAACTTTCAACCGGCCATTACCCTCAAGGGTGACTTGCTCTATCAAACCGGACAGACAAAGAGCGCACTGAACTACCTCACCACCAATACTCGGCGATTCCCCGACAATCGCCAGATGGGCACACTGTACGCTCGAATGCTGATCAACGAGCAAAAGCTGCAAGCCGCGCAAGATGAATTTCAGCGGCTGGTAACGCTCCACCCTAAAACGCCGGGGCTTAAGCTATCCCATGCATTGGTGGCCATTGAAAACCAGCAACCGGAAATCGCCCGCACCGAGCTCACGACGCTGGTCGAGCAAGGGCACCACATCAACGAAGCCGCGTATTACCTGGGCCGCATTGAAGAAGAAGCTGGCAATACTGAACTGGCGATCAACCACTACCAGAGCGTCGAAGAGGGCAATTACTACTTCCCCGCATTATCGCGGGCCAGCGAGCTGCAAGCGCAGGCCGGTGAACTGGAGGAGGCCATCAACCACCTTCATTCACTAAGAGCCAACAACCCCGAGCAAGCCGAAAAGTTTTGGCTGCTGGAGATCAACTTACTGATTGATCAAGATAAGAAATCGCAAGCCTTGGCCGCAGCCCACAAAGCCCTTGAGGCGCACCCCAAAAGTGTTGAGGCTCGCTATGCTCGCGCCATGCTACTGGACGCTAACGACGAGCCAGAACAGGCTGAACAAGATCTGAAAATCATTCTCGATATTGAACCTACCAGTTCCATCACCCTGAACGCACTCGGCTACATATTGATCGAGCGAAACGACCGCCTTCAGGAAGCTCAAGGCTACATTGAGCGAGCGTTGGCGCTCGACCCGGACAACCCCGCTATCCTGGACAGCATGGGCTGGGTCCTATTCAAGCAAGGTCACACGATGGAAGCTCTGGACTATCTGGCGAAAGCCTGGGCCACCTACCCGGATCCGGAAGTGTCTGCCCACTACGGAGAAGCACTCTGGAGCATTGGAGAAGAAGAGCAGGCACGCATTGTCTGGGAGGAAGGTCTGGACAACGACCCTGATCACGAAATCCTGCTCGAAACCATACAGCGCCTGACCAACGACGGGAGCAGCGAATGATCTCCAGAATTCCGCTATTGTTGGCCCTGCTATTCGCAATCACCGGCTGTACAACCATTCAGCTGGAGCCACTACCTGAGGGCATGACAGAGCAACCACCTGTCGATTGGGCCACTCGCTCCACAGAATTAACCCAATTCAATCACTGGCTACTGTCCGGCAAGCTCGCCGTCAAACAGCCGTCAGACAGCGGCACCGCAGTAATCAACCGCTGGCAACAGCACAATGAAAGCTACGAGCTGGCCTTGTCTTCATCGTTCTTGGGAATGGGCAGCACCCAGCTGAAAGGGGTGCCCGGCTACATTCATCTGACGATGCCGAACGGCGACAGTTACCAGTCTTCCGAACCTGAAAAGCTCATTCAGGCAGCCACTGGCTGGCAACTGCCCATCGACAACCTGACGTGGTGGATCAAAGGCTTGCCTGCGCCCGACGGAGACTTCCGTTTACTGTTCGATGAACAGAACAAACTCGCCATTCTCAAACAAAATGGCTGGGAGATTCGCTACGATCGCTGGCATCCCTTCATAGACACTCTGCCAGAACTGCCCGCCCGCATCACAGCGCTGAAAGGCGACAAGCGCGTTCGGGTCGTCATCAGCCGCTGGCAGCGCGAGGACTAAATTCAGTGACCACCCGCATCACCCTGCCGGCGCCGGCCAAATTAAACCTGTTCCTGCACATCACCGGCAGGCGAGCAGACGGCTACCACGAGCTTCAAACGTTGTTCCAGCTTCTCGACTACAGCGACGAGCTGACGTTCACGCTCACCCCGGAGCAACCAGGCATACGCCTTGAAAACTCCATAGAGGGGGTCCCCGACGACCAGAATCTCATCATCCGGGCCGCACGAGCTCTTGCAGGCCATGCTGGCGCGCCCCTACCGGGCGTAACGATTGATTTGCACAAGCGCCTACCCATGGGTGGAGGCTTGGGTGGAGGCAGTTCCAATGCCGCCACCACCCTCGTAGGCCTGAACTATCTCTGGGGTCTAAACCTGAGCGAAGACAAACTGGCCGAATTAGGCCTGGCGTTAGGTGCCGACGTGCCGGTTTTTGTCCGCGGCAGAACCGCAATTGGCGAAGGTGTGGGAGAAATTCTGACCCCCGCAAACCCGCCCCAGGATTGGTTTTTGGTACTTAAAGCCGACTGCGAAATTAATACTGGAAAGATTTTTTCACAAGAAGGGTTGACAAGAGACACTCCAAAATTGAAAATACGCCCCGCTTTTGAGGGAGACGCCTCGAGGTACCGAAATGACTGCGAGGATGTGGTTCGTGAACTGTATCCTGAGGTTGACCGAAGCCTGGAATGGCTTGCACAATTCGGACCTGCAAGATTAACCGGAACCGGGGCTTGCATTTTTGGACGTTTCCCTACAGAATCCGCAGCGCGGATCATCTGGGAAAGCAAACCCTCCGGCATCAAGGGGTTCGTAGCTAAAGGGGTGAACATTTCACCGCTTCACACAAAGCTAACAGAGCTAAGATGATGCCAAAAAAGCACGATACTGGGGTGTCGCCAAGTGGTAAGGCAACGGGTTTTGATCCCGTCATGCGCAGGTTCGAATCCTGCCACCCCAGCCACCTTCCTCCTGCTTCTTCTGAATCAAACGCCGATACCGAGAAGGATGCCGTCGTGTCAAAACTGATGATCTTCGCTGGCAATGCCAATCCTGAGCTTGCCAAAGCAATCGCACAAAAACTTCACATTCCCATGGGCGAAGCCACTGTTGGCCGCTTCAGCGATGGTGAGACCACCGTCGAGATCAATGAGAATGTACGTGGCCATGATGTTTTCATCATTCAGCCCACCTGCTACCCCACGAACGACAACCTGATGGAATTGATCGTGATGGCTGACGCCCTGCGTCGCGCCTCCGCATCACGAATCACCGCAGTTGTTCCTTATTACGGGTATGCACGTCAAGATCGCCGCGTTCGCTCAACGCGAGTCGCCATCAGCGCCAAGGTCGTAGCCGATATGATCTCCAGCATCGGCGTGGATCGTGTACTGACGCTTGACCTGCACGCAGACCAGATTCAAGGCTTCTTCGATATTCCGGTAGACAACATCTACGCCACCCCCGTGATGCTGGAAGACATTGAAAAGCAGCGTTTCGAAAACTTTGTCGTTGTATCCCCTGACGTAGGTGGTGTTGTTCGCGCCCGCGCCGTCGCCAAGCGCATGGACGACGCCGACCTGGCCATCATCGACAAACGTCGCCCGAAAGCCAACGTGTCTCAGGTTATGCACATCATCGGTGATGTCACCGACAAGACCTGCATCCTGGTGGACGACATCGTGGATACCGCCGGCACTCTGTGCAAGGCCGCCGAAGCCCTGAAGAACCGCGGCGCTTCCCGAGTAGTCGCCTACATTACCCACCCGGTACTGTCAGGCCCGGCGATTGAAAACATCAACGGATCCGAGCTGGACGAACTGATCGTCTGCGACACCATCCCGTTGAGTGACAAAGCGAAGAATTGTGATAAAATCCGCGTCCTCAGTATGGCCGGCCTACTCGCAGAATCTATTCGC
The DNA here is from genome assembly GCF_034669625.1 of Marinobacter sp. GTDB lineage: Bacteria > Pseudomonadota > Gammaproteobacteria > Pseudomonadales > Oleiphilaceae > Marinobacter. The sequence continues at coordinate 17,564 of NZ_JAXMOY010000015.1, read as the reverse complement.
CGCGTCAGCAATGAAGAATCTATCAGCGCCTTGTTTGAGAACGTGTAATTCGGAAGCCCCGAAATACAGCGCAATATCAAAAGTTAAATCACGCTGAAACCGTATCGGAGTCGGGAGCCTAACAAGGCTCCCGACTCTTTTAGTCAGTCTGAGAAATAATTCTCAGACTATTCAAAAAACATCATCTGTTCAAACGCCTGGTCGCGGGCAGTTCAGATGACGATTGAGGTACATATCATGTCCCAGGAATTTGTTATTGAAGCATTTCCTCGTGACGATCAGGGGAGAGGTGCGAGCCGCCGCCTGCGTCGTGAGGAAAAGAAAATCCCAGCTATCATTTATGGCGAAAACAAAGAAGCTGTTTCCATTTCCATCTGGGAAAACGAGCTGAAAAAAGCTCTGGAGAACGAATCTTTCTTCTCACAGGTTCTGACCATCGACCTGGAAGGCAAGAAAGAAAGCGTAATCCTGAAGGATCTGCAGCGTCACGCCTACAAGCTGCGTTTGATCCACGCTGACTTCCTGCGTGTAGATAAAGACCACGAAATCGTTGTTCAGGTTCCAGTTCACTTGGTGAACGAAGATACCGCTCCTGCGATCAAGACCTTCGGTGGTGTAGCTTTCCGTCTGCTGACAGAAGTTGAAGTAGCGTGTCTGCCTCAGAACCTGCCTGAGTTCATCGAAGTCGATCTGACCGACGTCGAAATGGATCAAGTTGTTCACCTGAGCGACCTGAAACTGCCAGAAGGCGTTCGCATTCCTGCCCTGCAGCACGACTCAGAGCACGATCAGGCGGTTGTATCCATCCATCAGCCAAAAGGCGCCAAGGCTGATGAAGCCGAGGATGCTGGCGAAGCTGAGGAAGGCGGCGAGGAGTAATTACTCCGGAGGGACTGGCATATGGCACAGGATATTGTCATGGTTGTTGGCTTGGGTAACCCCGGAGCCGACTACGAGAATACCCGCCACAATGCCGGCGCCCTGTTCGTCGAAGCTCTGGCCCGCTCTGCGGGTCAGACGCTCCGCCCCGAAAAGAAGTACCACGGGCTTTACGCTCGCATTCATTGGCAGGGTCTCGACCTGCATCTGCTCAACCCCAGCACGTTCATGAACCGCAGCGGCCTGGCCATCAAGGCACTGGCGGATTTCTTCAAGATCGCTCCTGAAAACATCCTGATTGCCCACGACGAACTTGATATCGCTCCCGGCACGGCCAAACTTAAAAAAGGCGGCGGCCACGGCGGCCACAACGGGTTGCGCGACGCTATCGCACATTTGGGCACCAATGACTTCCAACGACTTCGCATTGGCATCGGCCACCCCGGCGACAGCCGCAAGGTAACGGGCTACGTCCTTGGCCGCCTCGGCAAAAAAGAAACCGAGGAGCTGAACGCCGTCACCGATGAAATCATGCGCGTACTCCCGGATGCCGCCAGCGGCAAACTTGCAGCCGCCATGAACCGCCTGCACAGCTTCAAGCCTACGGCCTGAGCACGTCAGAACCCCTTACTCGCACCTATACCGATACACCGGTATAATCCGCGCAAATTATTAGTTCCAGCAGAGGCATTCCATGGGATTTAACTGCGGCATTGTCGGCCTACCGAACGTCGGCAAATCAACCTTGTTCAACGCACTTACCAAAGCCGGCATTGGCGCCGAGAACTTCCCGTTCTGCACCATTGAGCCGAACGCTGGCGTGGTGGCCATGCCCGACCCGCGCCTGACCAAACTGGCCGAAATCGTTAAACCCGAACGAGTGGTACCAACGACCATGGAGTTCGTCGACATCGCCGGCTTGGTTGCCGGTGCCTCCAAAGGTGAAGGCCTTGGCAACCAGTTCCTGGCCAACATCCGCCAGACCGACGCCATTGCACACGTTGTTCGCTGCTTTGAAGACAGCAACGTAATCCACGTTGCCAACAAAGTTGACCCGGCTTCCGACATCGAGATCATCAACACCGAACTTGCCCTTGCCGACCTCGACACTGTTGAGAAGGCGATCAAACGCGTACAGCGTGTTGCCAAGAGCGGCGACAAAGACGCCAAAGCCCAGCTCGAGATGTTTGAGCAGCTGCTGCCCGTCCTGAACGAAGGCAAACCCGTGCGCAGCATGGATCTCGACGCAGATCAGCTGGCACTGATTCGTGAGCTGTGCCTGCTCACCATCAAGCCAACCATGTACATCGCCAACGTCAGCGAAGACGGCTTCGAGAACAACCCTCACCTCGATGTCGTTCGCGAAATTGCCGCGTCTGAAAATGCGGCCGTCGTCCCCATCTGCAATAAGATCGAGGCCGAAATCTCTGAACTGGAAGACGATGAAAAATCCATGTTCCTGGACGAAATGGGCATGGAAGAGCCGGGACTGGACCGCGTCATCCGCGCTGGCTATAAGCTTCTTGATCTACAAACCTATTTCACCGCGGGCGTGAAAGAGGTGCGCGCATGGACGGTTCGCGTTGGTGCCACCGCCCCTCAAGGTGCAGCCGTCATTCACACCGATTTCGAACGCGGCTTCATTCGAGCCGAAGTCATCGGCTATGACGATTACATTCAGTTCAACGGTGAAGCCGGAGCAAAAGACGCCGGAAAATGGCGCTTGGAAGGCAAGGAATACATCGTTCAGGACGGCGATGTTATCCACTTCCGCTTCAACGTGTAATTTTTCGGGAATTTTTGGCCAAGAAGCCTTGACAGCTTGAGGCCAAATGTCGAAAATACGCGCCTCGTTTCGGGTGATCCCCAAAACGATTTGGCAAGGTAGCTCAGTTGGTTAGAGCACAGCACTCATAATGCTGGGGTCGGCGGTTCGACTCCGCCCCTTGCTACCAGTATTCGAAGGGTCACCGTTAACGCGGTGACCCTTTTCTGTTTTGAGGACGACCTCACCCATCCCGGGAGATTCGTGCGGGACGACCCGCTTTGCATGGCAGCCTTGCTATGAGAACCACCAAAGACAGAATTCGCCAAGCCTTTTCCTTCGAAGCGATTGGCCTCCTCTTATCGACCCCGATGGCCGCCTTTGCATTTGGCTTCGACCTCGGCCAAACCAGCGTGCTCGCCGTTATCGGCGCTACCATCGCAACGGCCTGGAACTACATTTATAACCTGGCATTTGATCACAGCCTCAAGCGAATCACAGGCACAACCCGAAAAGCTCTGAAAATACGTTTCCTGCACGCAATCGGCTTTGAATTCGGTTTGATGCTGGTGTTTCTGCCCATCATTGCCTGGTGGATGGAAATCGGGCTATTAGAAGCCTTGATCGTTGATATCGCGTTTGTCGTGTTCTATCTCATCTACGCCTTCGTATTCACTTGGTGCTACGACACCCTTTTTCCGGATAACGACCAACCGGCGGGCATCCCTGAATAGCGGTTCGACTCCACACGCCAGCCGCAGTATTCTGTATAGCCCGACTTTCTTGGTTCGGGCTTTTTTATTTTATACCCTCGGGAAACTGCTGCTATGTCCGAAAACATCGCGTCCGGCTTATCCACCGGTGCACTCGATCGTCTCACCCGCCACTTCGATGAACGCTACATCCAACCCGGCAAACTGCCCGGAGCAGTGACCCTCGTGGCTCGTCACGGCAAAGTAGTCTGGACTCAGGCTCAGGGTTCCATGGACATTGAACGAAACCGGCCAATGCAGCGGGACACGCTGTTCCGTATCTACTCGATGACCAAGCCGGTCACCTCAATTGCCATGATGCAGCTCTACGAACAGGGCAAATTCCTGCTCAACGACCCGGTGCACAAGTACATCCCTTCATGGCGGAATCTGCGAGTTTATAAAAGCGGCAGTTACCCAGACTTTGAGACCGAACCGGCCACCAAAACAATGACCATTCGGGATTTGATGACCCACACTTCGGGCCTCACCTACGGCTTTACCGAGCGCACCGAAGTAGATGCAGCGTACCGTCAGCTGAAGCTGGACGGCAGCCCGATTCTCACGCTGGATAAATTGATAGAAAGACTGGCCGAACTACCTCTGGAATTCTCGCCCGGTACGGCCTGGAATTACTCAGCCTCAACCGATGTTCTCGGATACTTGGTCGAGGTGCTTTCCGGCAAACGGCTGGACGAATACTTCGATAATCACATTTTCCAGCCACTGGGGATGACCGACACCGGCTTTTACGTGCGCCCTGAACAACAGCACCGATTTGCGGCCTGCTATCTGTATCAGCCCGGCGATACCATGAAGCTGCAGGACGACCCGGAACGCTCAAGATTTTTGAAGCCACCGCGTTTCCTGTCTGGCGGCGGCGGACTGGTCTCCACCATCGACGATTATCACAAGTTCGCTCAGGCCCTGTGTCAGGGCGGCGAGTATCAGGGCCAGCGAATTATCGGGCGCAAAACACTGGAGTTCATGCGCCGAAACCATCTGCCAGAGAATCAGGATCTCCCTGCGCTGTCTGTTGGCGGGTTCAGCGAAACACCGTACCAAGGCAGCGGCTTCGGTCTGGGCTTCTCAGTAAAAACGGATGTCGCGGCCTCTCATACCGTCGGATCTGAAGGTGAATTTGGCTGGGGTGGATTAGCCAGCACCAGTTTTTTCGTAGACCCGGAGGAAGATTTGGTGGTCATCTTCATGACACAACTGATGCCATCGTCGTCTTATCCTATACGTCAGGAGTTACGGGCTTTGGTATACGGCGCCATGACCTGAACTACACCCACAAAGCACCTTAAGTACAACCACCTATTCGATGATCACGGCCTGTGGCATACTCGGCCTCCTTAGCCAATAACCAACAACTCATCAGCAAGGAATGTTGTCATGAAACCAGCAACTCTCGCCCTGCACGCCGGCTTTAAAAGCGACCCGACAACCAGGGCTGCAACCACGCCGATTTACCAGACCACGTCATACACGTTTGACGATACCCAACACGGCGCTGACCTGTTTGATCTGAAAGTTCAAGGCAACATCTACACTCGCATCATGAACCCCACCAACGCGGTTCTGGAAGAACGCATGGCCGCTCTGGAAGGCGGCATTGGCGCGCTGGCCGTTGCTTCCGGCATGGCAGCTATCACCTACGCACTGCAAACCATTTGCCGCGTTGGCAACAACATCGTTAGCACTGGTCAGTTGTACGGCGGCACCTACAACCTGTTTGCACATTCGCTGCCTAACCAAGGCATCAACTGCAAGATGGTCGCCCACGACGATTACGAAGGGCTGGAAAACGCCATTGATGACCAAACTCGCGCACTCTTCTGCGAATCCATCGGCAACCCTGCGGGCAACGTGGTCGATATCCAGAAGTGGGCGGAGATCGCACACAAACACGGCATTCCGCTGATCGTTGATAACACTGTCGCCACCCCCGTTCTTTGCCGTCCGTTTGAACACGGCGCCGACATCATCATCCATTCCTTGACCAAATACATTGGCGGTCACGGTACGACCGTCGCAGGCATCGTTGTGGATTCCGGCAAATTTGACTGGAAAGGCAACGCCGACAAGTTCCCGATGATGAACGAGCCGGATCCGTCCTACCACGGCGTGGTTTACACCGATGCCCTGGGCGAAGCCGCTTTTATCGGCCGCTGCCGCGTAGTGCCGCTACGTAGCACCGGAGCCGCTCTGTCGCCGTTCAACTCCTTCCTGATCATGCAGGGCATGGAAACGCTGGCACTGCGCATGGAACGCCACTGCTCGAACGCTGAGAAAGTCGCCCAGTTCCTGCAGGATCACCCGTCCGTAGAGTGGGTAAACTACGCCGGTCTGGCAAACAGCCCATACAAAGCAACCTGCGAGAAGATTTGCGATGGCAAAGCCTCCGGCATCCTGAGCTTTGGCATCAAAGGTGGCCGTGAAGCCGGCGCCAAGTTCATCGACGCATTGGATCTGGTTTTGCGTCTGGTCAACATCGGTGACGCTAAGTCTCTGGCTTGCCACCCGGCCACAACCACTCACCGTCAGCTTGATGCAGACGAACTCGAAAATGCGGGTGTTAGCGAAGATCTGATACGTCTTTCCATCGGCATCGAAGATGTCGATGACATCATTGCCGACGTTGCTCAGGCTCTGGAAAAGTCCCAAGCCTGACCCGCATCAACCGGGTACGACCAAAGTCGTGCCCGGTACCCCCGTGATTGCCCGTATCCACCTTGTAACTGCACGCCCCGCCTATTAACCTTTAGAGCTCACCTTATCTGAACCGAGAGCTCCCGACGCCATGAGCGACAGCGCAAAACCCCGCATTACCAGTGGTTCCAAATTCCGCAACGAACACGGTTTCTCCGCCATCAAAGACGGCGTCAAGCGATCGGTCGCGAGCTCGGAAGACAAACCTCTGGAGCGCAAGCCAAAATGGCTGAGAGCGCGCATGCCCGGGGGCGAGCGCTACGAAGCTGTACGCCGGAACGTTTCCGAACATCGTCTGAGCACCGTTTGTCAGGAATCCCACTGCCCGAACATCGGTGAATGCTGGACCAACGGCACCGCCACCATCATGGTCATGGGTTCTGTCTGCACCCGTGCCTGTAAATTCTGCGCCGTCGACACCGGCAACCCGAAAGGCTGGCTCGACCCGGAAGAGCCGGAGAACACCGCCAAGTCTGTCGAACTCATGGGCCTACGCTACATCGTACTCACCTCCGTAGACCGAGACGATCTCGATGATGGCGGCGCGGCTCACTACGCGGCCTGCGTGTCGTCCATCAAGCAGCGCACACCGGAAGTCGCGGTAGAAGCCCTCACCCCGGACTTCGACGCCGTCATGAGCGATGTCGAAAAGGTGGTGGATTCCGGTCTGGATGTATTCGCCCAAAACGTAGAAACCGTCAAGCGCCTGACCAGCCGTGTGCGAGACCCGCGCGCCGGTTATGAAAAAACCCTGAGCGTTCTGGCCCACGCCAAGAAGCATCGGCCCGACGTGCTCACCAAGACCAGCCTGATGCTGGGTCTGGGTGAAACCGAAGAAGAAGTCCTCGAAGCCATGGACGACCTTCGTGCCGTTGGCGTAGACATCCTGACACTGGGCCAGTATTTGCGCCCGACCCCGAACCACCTGCCAGTGGAACGCTACGTTACTCCGGAGGAGTTCAATCGGTTCCGTGACATTGGCCTGGAGAAAGGCTTCATGGAAGTCCCATCAGGACCGATGGTGCGCTCCAGCTACCGCGCCGACCGGGTGTTCGACAAGAACAATCTGGGGCTGACGGTACCGGAAGTTCCCGCAACACCGCAGGCTATGCAGATTCCCGTCAAACACGTGGAATAAGCCAAAAAAAACCGCCGGAGCTGAGCTCGGGCGGTTTTTTTGCTCCATCAGGCGGAGTCCGGCTCCGGACTATCCGGCGTGTTGATCATCTCATCGTGCTCTGCCATTTCCCACGGCAGTTTACCCGGCGAAATGTCCAGGAAGTGCAGGTAATTCTCGAACTGGTCCAAAATGTCCTTAATCACGTCATCCTTGTCATAACCGTAGATGTCGTAGGCTCGGCCACCCCGGCGCAGATAAACTTCCGCCCGGTAGTAAACGTCAGGTTCATCCGGGTCCCGTTTCAGCTCACCGTACACAAACCCTGGCATAGCGTGCTCGGTCAACCGGATGTCGTAAACGAAATCAACGTAACTTTCACGATGCACCATCAGGTGTGAACGCTCGTTTTCGGGATCAAACTCTGCCGATGCACTCCAGCCTCGAGCTTTCAGTTCCTTCCCGACTTCCTGCATCGCCTCCATCACCGTACCCTGAATGTACTTAGCCACGTCTTGTTGGGTCGGGAATTCAACCATAGCGGCCAATCGGTGTTTCCACTGCGCCCCCGTCATATGACGACTGCTGCTTACATGGGCCTGCAAACTGGTTTCACGATGCCCCTCGATAACCAGTGCCCGCCACATACCAATCGCTGCGACCAACATAATGATGGCAAACGGCAGCGCACTGGCAATAGTCATCGTCTGAAGGGCACTCAACCCGCCTGCCAGCAACAACACCGACGCCACAGCACCCTCCAGTACCGCCCAAAACACACGCTGCCAAGCAGGGGTTTCAATCACACCACCGGAGGCCAATGAGTCGATCACCAGAGACCCTGAGTCAGAAGACGTCACAAAGAATGTCACGATCAACAGCACGGTCAGCAAGGAGATAAAGAAGGACCATGGCAGAACGTCAAATAATTTGAACAACGCCACAGCATGGTCTTCCTGAACGTCGTTGATCAGGGTATTCAAGCCCTCGTTCATAATGAGCGTCAGCGCGGTGTCGCCAAATACGGAAAACCACAAAAAGGTAAAGACTGACGGCACCAGCATTACGCCAAAGACAAATTGTCGAATGGTACGACCGCGACTGATCTTCGCAATAAACATCCCGACGAACGGCGCCCAGGCGATGGTCCAGCCGAAGATAAACAGCGTCCAGTTACCGATCCAGTCACTGCGGGTATAGGCTTGCAGGTTAAAGGTCCGCTCAACAATACCACTCAGATAACTACCGGTGTTCTGCAAGAAAGTTTCAAGAATGTGAATGGTAGGCCCCACCACAAACACGAACAGCATCAGGGAAATGGCCAATACCATATTCAGAATAGAGAGGCGCTTTACGCCTTTATCCATCCCGGCTACCACCGACACGGTTGCTGCGGCGGTGATCACCGCAATCGCAATAATCTGCACAGTGGTGCTAATCGGCACAGCGGGCCAGAGATAATTAATGCCGGCGTTAATCTGGGTGACAGACAGGCCGAGCGTGGTGGCGATACCGAACATCGTACCCAGAATAGCAAAGACATCGACCACATGGCCGATGGGGCCGTATATCCTCTCGCCAATCAAAGGATAGAGGGCAGAACGAATCGAAAGCGGTAAGCCATGGCGAAACGCAAAGTACGCCAAAACAAGTCCCACCAAGCCGTAGATCGCCCAAATGTGAAAACCCCAATGGAAGAAAGCGATCTGCATGGCCTGCTTTGCGGAATCGACCGTTTCAGCAGCGCCCGCTGGAGGGGCCGCATAGTGCAAAACCGGCTCAGCCACGCCAAAGAACAGCAAAGCAATACCGTAACCCGCCGAAAAGAGCATCGCGAACCATTCGGGGAATGAATATTGCGGCTCGGCGTGGTCCGGGCCGAGCTTGATATTGCCCCACTTAGAGGCTCCCACAGAAACAATGAAGACCAGAAATATGGCCACGGAGAGCATATAAAACCAACCGAACGTTTCGGTGATCCAACTGAGTGTCGCACTGAATGCTTCACCAGCCATCTCCGGATTACTGATTGTGCCGATCACCAATAACAGCGAGACCACAACGGCCGGAATGAACACCGGCGCTAAGATCGTCGATCGAATCGCTTTCTTGTCCGAAGCCATAAAACGCCACCTATCCTTTTGTTAAATATGAATTTCCAATCAGCGATTATAGATTTTCAAGCATGAATAGATACACCTGCCCACACTATAGAAGCTCTAGGCTAATAGTCCATTCGCGTCGTTTACAGAAGAATGTCAGAAAAGAGACAAAACCGATTGCGGGGAATGCTGAGAGGGCCTGGGCGCCCACTGCCTGGACGCCCTCGGGGTTACCGCCAATAACGGACGATTACTGAGACTGTTGCATCTGATGCTGCTGCATCTTTTGCTGCATTTCCTGCATCTTGCGCTCAAGCTCGTCACGCTGCTCTTCAGTGAAAACCGCATCGACCTTGGCTTGCATCAGAGCTGAAAGGGCTGCGATTTCACCGGTCACATCACCCAACTTTTCAGCGTGCGAACGAATAGCGCCTTCGTCGTAATCCGCTTTGATTTCACCTTGCAGATCACGCTGCAATCCCTGAGCATCCTGACGCAGCTCACCCAGATCACCTTCCATCTCGCTGATAATGCCGCGAATCTCGGTCTGCTGGTCATCTGACAAGCCGACCATCTGCGCCAACTGGCCAACCTGATCCATTTGCCCCTGCTGAGCAAACGCCGGCACCGACAAACTCATCGCCACCAATGCAGAACCAATGATCTTTTTCAGCTTCATATTACGCTCCAAACTTGAGTGGTTGCTTCACCACAATACGGTCAATTTACGTTTCAGTGTCTGATACCCTAAATCATTCATGCAAACGATTTCACCCCGATACCCCTGCTTTTTGTACAGTTTTTTATACCGTCCGCCCGTACCCCGCACCACGCCGGCATCTCCGAAATGTGAAAATTTAGTCATTCCACTGCATAATGGCGACTTTCCACACCATACGGAGCAGACATCATGGCCATTAACTGGTTTCCCGGGCATATGCACAAGGCCCGAAAGGAGATCAAAAAAGTCATGCCCCAGATGGATCTCATCATCGAGGTTGTTGACGCCCGACTCCCCTTCAGCAGCGAAAACCCGCTGGTGCCTTCACTGCGTGGCGACACACCTTTGATCAAAGTGCTGAACAAGCGGGATCTGGCAGACCCGGAGATGACAGAACAGTGGTTGGAGTGGATGGAACAGGAACGAGGTGTCCGAGCCATCACCCTAACCCATAATCAGCGACAGGAAGCCTTGAACATCCTCAAGCTGGCCGAGGAAATGACTCCTGACCACGACCGGCAGAAAAGCGCTTTGCGGGTGATGATTCTGGGTATTCCAAACGTTGGAAAATCCACGCTCATCAACACCCTTGCGGGCCGACCTGCGGCAAAAACCGGCAACGAGCCCGCGGTTACACGAGCACAACAAGCCATCAAACTTCCAGACAATGTGCTGTTGTACGACACCCCTGGCTTCCTATGGCCCAAATTGTCGCCTGAGCAGTGCGGCTATCGCCTTGCTGTCAGTGGTGCGATTCGCAGCGCCGTGCTGGATTTTGAAGATGTCGCCATGTTTGAAGCTGACTATCTGGTTGACTCCTACCCTGACATGGCGATGGCCCGCTATGGTCTCGACGAACGCCCAAGAGACGGCTTGGCATTAATGGATGCCATTGCAGCCAAGCGACGATTCCTCGGGCGCGGCGGCGTTCCCGATCTACACAAGGTCTCGGAAGTACTCATCAACGAGTTCAGAGCGGGGACCATTGGCCGAATTTCTCTGGAAACACCGGCCATGGTGGAAAAAGAATTGGCGGAAGCCAGAGCTTTGGCCGAGGCTGAAGCTGCTGAAAAAGAAGCGCAAGAGCAGGATCGCAAACAAAAAAGCCGAAAACGCTAAGCCTTAGGAATTAAGCACAAATACCGCTAGTTCGAACATTCGGTATAAAGCTATCTTCTTTTGTTATACTTTCCCAAGATTCAACAAGCAGCCCTCACCTGCATCCAGGGGTTGCTTGTTCACCCATTTATCTCAGGTTTATTGGCTATGGCTCAGGCAATCCCTCTTCGCTCCGTTTCTCCGCTCAAGGCCTCTTGCAATCAATGCAGTCTCAGCAACCTTTGCTTGCCCCTTGCAGTGGAAGAAAACGATCTGGACAGCCTTGAGGATATTGTTCAGCTAGGAAAGATCTACAGTCGAGGTGAGCACGTTTTTGACCAAAGCACACCGGTAAAGTCCTGCTTTGCGGTAAAAAGCGGCTCAATCAAAACCTCCATCATCACCGAGGGCGGCGAAGAACAAGTCACGGGATTCTTTATGCCGGGTGAGCTTGTGGGCCTGGATAGCTTGGGTAGCAAACAATACGCCTGCACAGCCGAGGCACTTGAGCGCACCAGCCTGTGTGAATTTCCGATGGATAAGCTAGAAGAACTGACCATCAAGCTGCCAGAACTCCAGCACCATATGTACCAATTGATGAGCAAGGAAATCCAGAGCAGCCATCAGCTCGCCATGTTGCTCAGTAAAAATACGGCCGAAGAACGCATTGCCGCCCTGCTACTGTCGCTATCCAGCCGGTTCCGTCGTCGCCGGATGTCCGGCACAAGCTTCACTTTGCCCATGCCCCGGAACGATATTGCCAACTTCCTGGGCCTGGCGGTTGAAACCGTCAGTCGCGTGTTTACGCGTTTTCAAAGCCAGGGCATCTTGCGGGCGAAAGGGCGTGAGGTGGAACTTCTTGATGTAGAGGCTCTGCAGACCGTTACTCACGAAGTGAGCAAGCAAGCCTGCCGATCCTAACCCGAAAGCCGGCCGCGCTTACTCGGCCGGCTCGCTTTCAGGCTTACCCTCAGCGATGACCATTAAAAACTCTTCCTCGAGCCAACGCCGCCAAGGCATCTGCTTCAGGCCGAAGGTGTTGCGAATTTTTGTGCACACCATGGTCGTGTTAACGGGCTCAAGGTAACCCCAGTCAGGCATTTCATCCACAACCCGAACGCCTTCGGGAATGCCCGGCATGTCCGCAATGGCGACCCCCAACTCGTACAGGGATATTTCCTCCGCACCGGCATACTGGTACGTCCCCCAAACTTCAGCGCCACAATCCAGCTGCATAATGATCGCCGCCATGACCCGGGCAAGATCTTTCACCGCCACAGGTTGGCCCTGACAACGCCCCGGCAATGGAAGCGTTTCCGAGTTGGCGCTGTTTTCACAAACCTTTTTAGCAATCCGGGCCAGACTCCAACCGGTGCGCAAAATAATATGCCGCGATAACTGGCTGCGTAACGCCTGTTCGCATTCCCACTGCCAGCGCCCCAGTTCATTGATCGGCTGACCGGGATTGGATGCGATGTAGGCATCCTGCTTACGGCCATCGAACACATAGCATGACGACAGTTGGAGTACCGCCATGCCTCGATCAAGGGCATGGCCGGCGAGCGCCAGAGGAAGCGAGAAGGCAGCCTCGTGCGTTGCTTCACGGTCGGCTTCAGCTTGCTCGGGATCAACCAGCCACAGCGCATTAACAATCAAGTCGGTATCGTCCGGGATCCAGCTTGCCAAAGCATGGAGGTCGACCCGGGAGGGATCGCTTATCAGCAGGGGGCTGACCCGCAGGTGCGATGCTCGTAAGCGGTCAAGTAGCACCCGCCCTAATGGGCCGTAATCGTGAACAACTAATACATGCACGGGAATTAAATACCTCTGAATTTCGCTGATATGACAGGCTAATCCACTTTAGGGCCAATGGCCTGGACGAAGGTTTTGCTGCACCATTCATCGAATCGTATAACAACTGACTGAACATCGGTATCGAACCACGCTCTGAGCAGCAACGTCACTATTGTGCTGCAACCATGAGCATACAACACCAGGATTGATCATGCTGAAACAACAAAGCCACATTGTCGCTCCCATCCCCGACGAACTCCGCACCCGAGCTCTTTACACCGTCAGCGAGCTAAAGGCTCGCGGCAAAGCCGACAAAGAAGCGATCGAAACTCTACATAATCTCATTGTGGAACTGACGGAACACGGCCTCGATTTCTTTTTCCTGGAGCCGCTACGACGCCTCAATGCCGGGAGCATGACCATGAGCATGGCCAAAGTGGGTATTGGTAGCATGCTGAAGGGCAGCAAAATGGTGGTTCACAAAGTGCTTAAAAAGCTGAACGACCGCAGCCTGACGTCCATCTTGGAATTCATTGAAGACATCATTCATGAGCCGGAAGCTCAATAAGCGCAGCCAATGCCTCGGGACTGACGATCAGCGGCAGTCCCGAGGCACCCTGGCCGTTAATCCGGTTAGTAGCTCGTAACCGATTGTCCCGGCACAGACAGCCACCTCATCTACACTCACGGTCTTGCCCCAAAGCTCCACCATGTCACCTTCCTGAGCGTCAGGCACACCCGTTAGATCAACAGCCAGCATATCCATCGACACCCTCCCGAGAAGGCGTATGCGCCGCCCACGGACTGCTGCTGGCGTTCCTGTGCCCGCATGGCGTGGATAACCATCGCCGTAACCGATCGCAACCATCCCCATCCGAGTTTCTTCTTCTGCCACCCAGGTCGAGCCGTAGCCGATCGATTCACCCGGCCTGAGGACTCGCGTGGTGATCAAAGGAGCCTCGAGCGTCATCACCGGCTCGAGCCCCAGGCCCGGCCCGGTCTGACCGATCATTGGGGAGGCGCCGTAGAGCATAATCCCCGGGCGGCTCCAGTCATAAAGCGGCTGCTCAGGCAGAAAGTGAGCCGCTGAGTTGCCCACACTTCGCATAAGCGAAGGCCAGGCTTCTGTCGCTTGCTCGAAAAGGCGAGTCTGCTCTTGGGTCATTGAACTCGCCGTGTCGTCCGCACAGGCAAAGTGAGTGACAAAGCCCTGCAGCTCAGCACGCTGATCCAGGTGCTTGAGCTTTTCCATAACCGCAGGCAGGTCGGACGGCCTGAAACCCAGCCGATTCATTCCGGTATTCACTTTCAGCCAATACGCCGGGGCCTGACTAGCAGCCAACCAATCCAGCTGCAGGTTATTGTGCAGCACAGGCTCGAAACCCTGTTGCCGGCACACGTCCAAATCCTGACCGCTGTGCACGCCCTGCAACATCACAACCGGCTGATTCAAACCTGCTGCACGTATTTCAAGCGCCTCTTCAAGGCAGGCCACTGCAAATTTACCCGCATCTTGAGCCAACGCCTGCGCGACCGCACGAATGCCATGACCATAACCGTCGGCTTTCACCACAGCCATCGCCTGAGCCGCACCCGCTTTTGCTTGCGCCAACCTGAAATTGTGTTTTAAAGCCTCCAGATCAATTCTGGCAACGGTAGAACGCGGCATTAATAGTCACCACCGTAATCGCCGTAATCCCCGTGGGCCAAATCCTCAAACTTGGTGTACTTACCGATAAAAGCCAACCGAATGGAGCCAATGGGGCCGTTTCGTTGTTTACCGATAATAATCTCGGCGATGCCCTTATCTTGGGTATCTTCGTTATACACCTCGTCCCGGTACACAAACATAATTACGTCGGCGTCCTGCTCGATCGCACCGGATTCCCGGAGGTCAGAGTTAACGGGCCGTTTATTCGGCCGTTGCTCAAGGCTACGGTTCAGCTGGGACAAAGCGACCACGGGGCAGCTCAGCTCCTTCGCTATACCTTTCAACGATCGGGAAATCTCAGAAATCTCGGCGGTTCGCCCTTCGGTGTTGCCGGGGACACGCATCAGCTGAAGGTAATCCACCATGATCAGACCGATCTTACCGCCATTTTCACGGGCAATCCGGCGCGCTCGTGAGCGCATCTCGGTCGGGCTCAGACCCGGCGTATCATCAATGTACAGCGGCTTGTCTTTCAACAAGCTAACGGCAGAGGTTAGGCGTGGCCAATCTTCTTCCTCCAGCTTACCGCCACGCACCTTCGTCTGGTCAATGCGGCCAAGGGAAGAAAGCATACGCATTGCCAACGCATCCGCCGGCATCTCCATACTGAACACCAAAATCGGTGTGCCCGAGCTGATCAAGGCATTTTCCACAATGTTCATGGCAAAGGTGGTCTTACCCATCGACGGTCGACCAGCAACGATAATCAAATCTGACGGTTGCATACCGGAGGTCTGGTCATCCAGATCCCGGAAGCCGGTGGTCAAACCGGTGGTTTGCTCACCGGATTCAAACAATTCTTCGATACGGCTAAGGGTTGTCGCGAGAATCGGGTTAATGGCTTTGGGGCCCGAGCCTTCCTTTGTGCGAGCTTCCGCAATCTGGAAGACGCTACGCTCTGCCTCATCCAGTATTTCACTACTTTTTCGGCCCAACGGATTAAACGCCGAATCGGAAATTTTGCCAGACACTTCCACCAGTTGGCGCAAAATAGAACGCTCGCGCACGATATCGGCATAGGCTGCGATATTGGCTGCCCCGGGCGTCTTCTCTGCCAACTCGGCTAGGTAAGAGAGGCCGCCCGCATCTTCAATATCCCCTGCCCGTTCGAGAAATTCAGCCAGAGTGACGACATCCAAAGGTTCGCTTTCACTAGCCAGCCGCTCAACGGCACCAAAAATCAGACGGTGATCCTGACGATAAAAATCAGCAGCCGAAATCATTTCTGATATTTCGTCGAAACGTCGATTGTCCAGCATCAGGCCACCCAGCACGGCCTGTTCCGCTTCCACCGAATGAGGTGGAACCTTGATGCGACTGGTTTCTGAATCAATAGATGCAGGTTTGGGAGAAGGAGTTGCCATAGACACCAGAGACGTAAGGAATGAAAACAGACGTATAAGAATACCAGAAACAAACAAGCCCGAAACCGTTTCCGGTTCGGGCTTGTTTTAGACCGCTAAAACCCTAGGCTTCAGCAGTCGCTGAACTTACCTGCTGTGGTTAACCGATTACTCGGCAACAACCGCCAGCTTGATGGTAACTTCAACGTCGGAGTGCAGCTGGAGCTCAATGTCGTACTCGCCAGTCGTCCGCAGCGGACCTTCTGGCAGACGAACTTCACTCTTCTCAACTGCGGTGCCGCCAGCAGAAACAACGTCTGCGACATCACGAACACCGATAGAGCCGAACAGCTTGCCTTCGTCACCAGCCTTGGAGGTGATGGTGAAGGACGCGCCTTCCAGAGCTTCTGCACGGGACTGGGCAGCAGACAGCTTTTCAGCAGCCGCTTTTTCCAGCTCAGCGCGACGCTCTTCAAACGCCTTTACATTTGCTTCCGTGGCAGGCACAGCCTTGCCGTACGGCAGCAGGAAATTACGACCGTAACCGGCCTTAACATTCACCTTGTCGCCCAGAGTGCCAAGGTTTGCTACTTTCTCGAGCAGAATAACTTCCATCTCGTTAACCTCTTCGTGCTTTATTCAGCCGGTCCGGTTGGCGCTATGCGCTTCCGAATATCCAGCCAGCTATCCACAAAAGCCAGAACCAACAACAGCATCATCAGATTCAGACCCAACAGCCCCAACACAATGTAAAACGCGAACAGTGCCTGACCGCCCCACCGCTTACGACCTACCACACCATGAACCAAGGCTAAACCTGCCACCAGTAGTGGCGTGCCTGCAGCCCAGGCCAAAAGTACCGGATTCAGCTCCAACAACGAGCCCGACACCATGGTTACAGCGCATACTACCGCGATGGCTGGCGACAATCTGAAGGCATGGAATTCTCGCTGGAAACCACCGGGGTTATCCAACCCTGCCTGCCAGGATCTCGCCAACATGGCCATGGCAATCGCTACGGCGAAAGCCGAGCCCGCGATACTGGCGCTCATCGCGCTTCGGATGATTCGCTCCAGGTCACTGCCCAGAGACTGAACCACTTCAGCGTTGTATTGGTCGTAAAAATCGACACCTATCTGAACGAGTTCATTCAAAAGTGCCGAATACATCACAGGCATCATCAGCCCGCTCAGTATTGTCAGAAAGGCGCCGGATAACAGCGCGTTTTCCCAAGACAGCGATGTTCGGAAGACCGATGCAATCAACATCGTTTGCAGCAACACAAACAGTGCGGTTGGGTTCTGGCCATAAACGGCCCAACCCAATGCAGGCAAAACTGCCCAGAGGCCAATAGTGAGCCCCTGCCGAATCCCCTGTCGCATTATGACAAGGGCCGTAACTGCTGCGCCTATCCAGAACAACAAAGGAACAATAGTAGAAACTACTGCAACTCCGCCGGCCTGCATGGGACCGCGCATTACATACTGTGCCAGTGCACGCATGGTCCCGGGTCCTGTCTATCTGTGCTTAGTGGTCGTGACTATCCGTATACGGCAGCAGTGCCAGG
>NZ_JAXMOY010000014.1:0-76029 GCF_034669625.1 Marinobacter sp. | reverse complement strand
GCAACTGGTTCGGTTCCGATCAATTTACGGTGACCGTCACGGATGATGAGGGCGGCACCACCGAACAGATCATCAGTATCACCTTGGCGAACGTGGACGATGCGGCAGTCATTACCGGCGATACCAGTTTCAGTGGCAACGAAGGCGATACGGCGTCCGGAGACCTCGACGCTACGGATGTCGACGGACTCACGGATGGCACTTATTTCAGTGTGACCTCAGCCGCCACTCAGGGTACGGCGGCAATTGATGCCGAGACCGGTGCCTGGACGTTTACCCCCACCGACAGCAACTGGTTCGGTTCCGATCAATTTACGGTGACCGTCACGGATGATGAGGGCGGGACCACCGAACAGATCATCAGTATCACCCTGGTGAACGTGGACGATGCGGCAGTCATTACCGGCGATACCAGTTTCAATGGTAACGAAGGCGATACGGTGGCCGGAGACCTCGACGCCACGGATGTGGACGGCCTCACGGATGGCACCTATTTCAGTGTGACCTCAGCCGCCACCCAGGGTACGGCGGCAATTGATGCTGAAACCGGCGCCTGGACGTTTACCCCCACCGATAGCAACTGGTTCGGCACAGATCAATTTACGGTGACGGTCACCGACGATGAGGGTGGCACCACCGAACAGATCATCAGTATCACCCTCGCCAATGTCGACGATGCTGCGGTGATTACTGGCGATACCAGTTTCAGTGGTAACGAAGGCGATACAGTTGCAGGAGACCTCGACGCTACGGATGTCGACGGTCTGACCGACGGTACGTACTTTACGGTGAATGCCGGGGCCAGCAACGGAACCGCCACCATTGATGCGGAAACCGGCGCTTGGACCTTCACGCCGACTGATACCAACTGGTTTGGTTCCGATCAGTTCACTGTCACGGTTACCGACGACGAAGGTGGCACCACCGAACAGATCATCAGTATCACCCTCGCCAATGTCGACGATGCCGCGGTAATCACTGGCGATATCAGTTTCAGTGGCAACCAAGGCGATACGGTGTCCGGCGATTTGAACGCGACGGATGCCGATGGTCTCACCGACGGCACCTATTTCAGTGTCACGGGTGCTGCCAGTAACGGGACTGCGGCGATTGATGCCGAAACCGGCGCCTGGACGTTTACCCCCACCGACAGCAACTGGTTCGGTTCCGATCAATTTACGGTGACCGTCACGGATGATGAGGGCGGCACCACCGAACAGATCATCAGTATCACCTTGGCGAACGTGGACGATGCGGCAGTCATTACCGGCGATACCAGCTTCACCGGTAACGAAGGCGACACGGTGACTGGAGACTTAAGCGCCACCGATGCCGACGGCCTCACTGATGGCACCTACTTCACGGTGACCGCTCAAGCCACAAAAGGCGCCGCGACGATTGATGCTGAGACCGGCAACTGGACCTTCACTTCCGCTGATACCAACTGGTTTGGTACCGATCAATTCACGGTGACGGTCACGGATGATGAGGGCGGCACTACTGAACAAGTTATCAGCATCACGTTGGCCAATGTTAACGATGCTCCCGTTGGTTCTGTTGTACTCGATGGTATACCGGTCCAAGGCGAGACACTCACCGCTAGTAGTAATCTCTCAGATGCCGATGGCATGGGCGAGATTACCTTCATCTGGAAGGCCGATGGTGCGAAGGTGGGCACTGGTAGTGAGTATACGCTCACGCAGGTGGATGTGGGCAGGGTCATGACCGTGGAAGCAAGCTACGTTGACGGCGCGGGTTCTGTGGAAACGGTGACTTCAGTCACTACAGCGCCCGTTGCTGAGCAGGCCGTATTAGAGACAATTCCGGAGTTTGAACAAGAGCCGGAAGAAGGGCAAACGTCAGAACCTGAATTTGAGTCTAAGCCCGAATCTTCAGATGCGCAGGAAGAATCCGGCCCAGCGCCCCTGGATGATGAACAGGAGGGCACACCGTCCGGCAGTCGACGTTTGTCACCGATCGACGATGCCGTGCTCGCCGAGTCGGTGAGCGAGGTTTATGCTTTCCAAGAGAGATATGACTATGAAAGTAGCCAGCACAAAGTGATTCCTCCGAAATCCCTCGACTTGTTGAACCTGGACCTCACCCCCTTCCAGTCTCAAGGCATGGGTGCTGTTGAGTTGATGTCGCCTATCAACAACGCGTCCTTTGCCGGTGAACTGGATGAAATGAGAGATGATCTCGATAAGGTTGCTAAGGAAGAGGCCATGCAATCTAAGTTCAGGACCGAAGCGATGGTCGGTGCCACGATGGGCCTCTCCGTAGGGTTCATCAGTTGGGTGCTTAGAGCGGGGTCGTTAATGGCTGGTTTTATGTCTATAACGCCTTTGTGGCGACAGTTGGATCCCATGCCTATCCTTGGGGCTGACGATAACAAAGATCAGGAAAAGGATGCTGAGGGTGAAACAAACGAAGAGGGTCGCAAGGTTGAAGAAATCTTCGCGGATGATGAACCCGACCACTAAGGCGGAACACTCCGCATGAAAAAATTCTTCCTGTCGCCTTTGGTGAGAGTGAGTTTCAGCTTGACGCTGTTAACTGTTTCAATGCTGCTCATCGCGGATCTGCTTGGGTTGATACCCGATACGAGGCATGCAGAACTTCAGTCCAGAAAGTTTATGGCTGAGTCTTTAGCAGTCCAGTTATCGAATGAAATTACTCATAAACGATTGCAAAGTATTGAACAGATTCTGCAGTCGGTCGTCGAACGGAATGAAATTATTACCTCAGTGGCTGTGCGTAACAGCAATAAAGAACTTGTGTCTGAATTTGGTGGCCACGAGCAATACTGGACCTTGAAAACCGGCGATAAATCGACAGCGAAGGAAGTTCTGGTGCCGCTGTTCAATGGCCAGTCTCGCTGGGGCAGTGTGGAGCTGACCTTTACGAGCCTGTCAGGAAGCAGTGGCCTATTTTCTCTACGTGGCTCCTTTCTCGGCATCCTCTTATTTGTGTCTTTGGGTGGGTTTCTGGTTTACCTGCTGTTTCTAAAGCGCGCGCTGCGCGAGTTAAACCCTGATGCAGTTATTCCTGAACGGGTCAGCAAAGCCTTGGACACGTTGTCTGAGGGGCTGTTGGTTGTCGACCAGAAGGGGTTTGTTGTTTTTTCGAACCTGGCCTTTGCAATGAAAATGGGGTTAAAGCCCAAAGAGCTTCTCGGTAAGGATATTGGTGGTTTCGGGTGGGAGCGTCATGGTGATGATGTTGGCAATTTGAAGCAGCCTTGGCTTGATGTGTTGGCCGGGCACGCGAAAACACGCAATGCGACATTGAAGCTCAAAAATGGTTTGGGCGAGGTTCGTATCCTGACCGTTAATGCTTCGCCCATCACGGCAACGGAGGGGAAAATTCGGGGCGTTCTGATCACCTTTGATGACATCACGGAAGTTGAAGCCAAGAATGAGGCGTTAAACCGCGCACTGGATAAGCTAAAAAACAGCCAAAGTGAGATCTCGAAGCAGAACAAGGAATTGCATTGGTTGGCCTCGCGAGACCCGTTAACGGGTGTTTTGAATCGACGTGCGTTAACGCAAAACATGGATTTGCTGTTCAAAGAAACGAAAGAACAGGATGGCGAACTCTGCTGCATCATGGTGGATATTGACCACTTTAAGTCCGTGAACGACCAATACGGCCATGCGGTAGGTGATGAAACGATAAAGCTGGTTACACGAATACTTTCAGAATGCTCGCGCTCTGGCGATTTGGTCGGACGACTGGGTGGCGAAGAATTTGTGGTCGTCTTGCCCGACACCGAAATCAAAGCAGCGGCTATCATCGCGGAAAGGATGCGGCTAGGCGTTCATCGTGAAGAAAAAACTCAGATTCACAACGAACTGCAGATTACGTCCAGTTTTGGGGTTTCGGCTTTGAAGGACGGTGCAGCGAGCGCCAGTGACTTGTTGGCGAGGGCGGATAAAGCCCTGTATGCGGCAAAAGAGAATGGTCGCAACCGGGTTATATGTTGGTCTGGGGATATAAGCGAAGGCGTGGCGGCTGAAGAGCTGGTGAGTGAGGAGTTGCCGGCACTGTTGGTTGAAAAAAACGGTCAGCTTGACGATGCACTGAAATCTCACGGTATGCCGGTGGCGCCTGATCGCTTAGATGATGGGTATCATTCGAGCAGCGCTTTGCTTCTGGACCGTATTGAGCAGGGAATCAGCAGAACGCAGCGCGATGGTTCTCAGATTGCCGTGTTGCTGATGCATGTCGAGACCTTGCAGCGCGTTGAGGACACGCTGGGCTTCGCCGCGAGAGAGAAACTGGCCAAAGAGGTTGTGGCGCGCTTAAAGCAAACCCTTCGACTGACCGATACCATAGCGTTCTGCGAGCAGGATGGCTTGCTGTTCAGCGTCTCCCGCATGGGCGACAGCGGCATCTCTATCGTGCTCACGGACCTCTATCAGCCTGAGATCGTAACGAATATTCTGCAGCGGATATTTTCGATATTTAAAGCGCCCATCGAGATAGAGAGTAACGAGATCTATTTGAACTTGAACCTAGGTGTCAGCCTGTACCCGCGTGATGGCGAGGATGCCGAAACCTTAATAAGAAATGCGGGCAGTGCTATGCGTGAAGGCAAGCTAACACGCGGAGATAACAGTTTTAATTTCTATTCTGAAGAGATTAATCAGCGTGCGAAAAAGCAGATTGAGTTGGAAGCTGCATTGTATCGTGCGTTGGAGCGGGATGAATTTGTCATCCACTATCAGCCCAAGATTAATTTGATCACCGGGGGCGTGAGTAGCCTGGAAGCGCTTGTCCGGTGGCAGCATCCACAATGGGGGATGGTGCTCCCTAATGACTTTATTCCGCTCGCAGAACAAACCGGGCTGATTGAAAAAATCGACCGCTGGGTTGTTCGTTCGGTATGCCGGCAAATCAGCTTCTGGCAAGAGGCAGGTTTCGGCACTGTGCCTGTGGCGGTCAACCTGTCGCCGTCTGAGTTCAGGAACCCCGATCTGGCCGATCACATCATCACTATAGTTGACGAGTTTGGGATTCCTGCCAAGGCACTTCAAATTGAGATTACAGAAACGGCGGTTATTGACTGCATGGACTCGGCAACGAGTATTCTGGAAAAGCTCAGCTCTGCCGGCATGGATATCTATCTCGATGATTTTGGTACTGGATACTCGTCGTTGATTTATCTGAAACGGTTTCCAATCACCATTGTAAAAATTGATCGGTCATTCGTTGCAGGATTGATGGAGGACTCAAGTGATGCCGCCATCGTGAGTGCAACGATTGCCATGAGCCAGGCCTTGGGGCTTAGAGTGGTCGCAGAAGGTGTGGAATCGGAAGAGCAACTACGTTTCTTGCAGGATCTCCAATGCGACGAAGTACAAGGCTATTTGACGAGTCGACCCTTACCGAAAGAGCAGATAAATGAATTGTTGGCGCATCCTGAGACGATCAGACGCATGGTTCTAGGCGATCGAAACCGTGACCGAAAAGCGTTTGATGCGACGGGCGTTGAAGACGGTTTAGGGATGATTGGTGTAGTGAATGAGTTTCCCCTGAAGCGTCGGAGCTGAACGTCCTGATTCCTAAAGAGGACGAGGGACGGTAGCGTCAGGCTGTCGTTTCAGGGGGCAGGGCATCTTGGGACACCGTGCAGTTGCGCCCGGCAGCTTTGCCGACATAGAGCACGCGGTCAGCTCTCTTCATTAAAGAGTCGTAGCAAGTGTCGGTTGGCACAAACGAGGCTACTCCCATTGTGGCCGTGGCATGGAAGCTCACCCCCTCAAGCGTGAAATTCATCTTTTCGATAAGTTTCCGCATGCGTTCAGCTGACTTAACAGCATTGTCTAACTGTGTGTTAGGCAGGATGATCGCAAATTCTTCTCCGCCGATTCGGCATCCCACGTCCATGGGCCGAAGTTCTTGCTGAATCATTCTTGCGGTTTGGATCAATACAAGATCGCCAGCAGCATGGCCATATTGATCATTAATTTTTTTGAAACGATCAAAATCGAACATGATCACGGAAGTGGGCTGGCGCCAACGGATGTATCCGGAATAATGGGCATTAAGTTGGGTTTTGAAGTGTTTCCGGTTGTAGAAACCGGTCATTTCGTCCGTTAGCGACTCTAATGTCAGTCGAGCCTGAAGCTCCCTTTGATAGGTGACGTCTCTGACCAAGGCCATGGCGACTTTTTCCCCGTCCAGAACAATAGTGTTGATCATGATATCGACAGGGACTTCGGTTCCATTGGAGCGCACGCCGGAAAAGCGTTTTTCTTCGCCCATTGGCCTCAAGACCGGCTTTCGGAAATAACCGGTGACGTTTTTTCGGTGGGCATTACGCAGTGGCATTGGGATGATCGTGGTTAGGTCAGAACCTATCAGAACGTCCGTGGCATAACCGAACATCGTCCCGGCCAGAGAGTTAACGAGAACGATCTTATGATCTTGATTAACGATAACAACGGCATCTGGCAACGACTCGATGAACGGCAATAGATTGTCGGATGTTGTGGTGAGTTGGCCGTAATTATTGCTGGCTGGCATAGGCAGCTGTGTTCCGATAAAGAAATGTGCAATATGCAACATGTATCTTTTGAGTGTATATGCATGTGGTTCGAAATTCTATTTATCTCTTCGAGCGAAAAGCAGCCATGTTTCAGGTTTGGGCTGGTAGAGCGCCGTCTGCGCTCTGAAGCGTGGACGATAGGCCCGTAACGACCGGCTCTGCTGAGTATTCTTGTGCTTGATTGTGCTAGATTTTATCGAGACCCATAGGTTTGAAAGTATTCTATAAACATAATGTGATGGCCCCTATCTGATGACCTCCTATTTTATTCAGGCATTTATCTATCTCATGGCAGCCGTCATTGCCGTGCCCCTGGCAAAACGTCTTGGGCTGGGGTCTGTGCTCGGCTATCTGGTGGCTGGCGTGGTAATAGGGCCTGTTTTGGGGCTCGTCGGTCAGGAAACCACCACAATTCAGCACTTTGCTGAGTTCGGTGTGGTGATGATGCTGTTCCTGATAGGGATGGAAATTGACCCCAAAGCGCTTTGGGCAATGAAAGTACGGTTGTTGGGCCTTGGCGGTTTACAGGTGGTTTTGACTGCGGCCGCTGGAATGGTAGTGGCATGGTGGCTCGGGCTCGCATGGCAGACTGCGTTGACGATTGGTCTTATTTTCGCTCTTTCATCGACGGCGATTGTGCTGCAAACCTTGGATGAAAAGGGGTTGTCGAAAACAGAAGGTGGGCGCAATACGTTTTCTGTTTTGTTGTTTCAGGACATAGCCGTTATTCCCATGCTTGCTCTGATCCCCCTGCTGGCGTTGCCAGGCCTAAGAAAAAGCGCTAATTCATCGTCTCATGCTGAAGCAGGGCTGAGCCTTGTCGAGAATCTGCCCGGTTGGGGCCATGCATTAGTTGTGGTGGGGGCTGTCGCAGCAGTTATTGTGGGTGGTTATTATTTGAGTCGACCACTGTTTCGCTATGTGGTGCAGTCCGGGTTGCGGGAGGTGTTCACCGCCACAGCGTTAATGTTAGTGATTGGTATTGCTGCACTGATGAGTCTGGTCAACTTGTCGCCAGCTTTGGGCGCTTTTCTCGCGGGTGTTGTGCTGGCCAACAGTGAGTTCCGACACGAGCTGGAGGCCAACATTGAACCTTTCAAGGGGCTGTTGCTGGGCTTGTTCTTTATCACTGTTGGCGCCGGAATCAATTTCGAGGTGTTGGCGACGGAATGGGGTACGGTGTTATCGCTTGGGTTAGCCGTCATGGTAGGCAAAGCCATAGTGCTACTGGCTCTTGCGCAGTTGTTCAGGATTCGCAGTAGCAACGGCTGGTTGTTTACCCTGGGGTTGGCACAAGCCGGTGAATTTGGCTTCGTATTGCTTACTTACAGTGTGCAAAGCCATGTTATTCCGCTGGAAACCTCCCAGATCCTGTCGCTGGTGGTTGCGCTTTCAATGTTCCTTACTCCGTTGTTATTCATCGCATACGACTACATTGTATTGCCACGTTACCAGCGCTCCAAAAGTGATCAGCACGAAGCCGATTCGATTGATGAGGAAGCACCGGTTATCGTCGCCGGGGTGGGCCGTTTTGGTCAAATCGTCTGTCGTTTGCTGAGGGCGAATAATGTCCCGATCGTGGTGCTTGATCATGAGCTTGAGCAGATTGAAAACGTCCGCCAGATCAATATCAAGAGCTTTTTTGGCGACGCCAGTCGCCCCGATCTTTTGGAAAAATCCGGTATCGCTCAAGCACGTATGCTGGTGGTAGCGATCGATGATCGGGATCGCACGGTTGCGATGGTCGAACATGTGAAAAAATTCTTCCCCGGTGTTTGGGTGTTGGCTCGGGCATTCGATCGCGGCCATGGCTATCAGTTGCGGGCTGCCGGTGCAGACGATGTCGTGAGTGAAACCTATTACTCGGCTCTGGAGCTTGGTAGCCATGCGCTCACCGCTATGGGGGTGCACCCGCTCAGGGCAAGGCAGATGATTTGGACGTTTGTTGATAACGAGCGCGCCCATGAAGATGAATTGTTCGAGGCTTGGAAGGAAATTGAGGAAGGTATTCATTTCAGCCCTCGGTATGGCGAGCTGTTTATGAAACTGGAAGGTGCATTGAACACTGCGATGCATCGCGAGTGGGAAGAGCCGAAGCCAGAAGATGTTCCAATTTGGACGCCACCTAATAATTAGTATCCCGTTGCGGTGGCTTGCTCGGGATTATAGGATGATCGCGCGAGTGACAAATGGCTCGCGGAAAAAACAAATAAAAATAAACATAACAAAGAGAACCTATAAGATGATTCAAGCTAGGCATCTGCTTCTAGCAGTAGTGATTGGTGGAATGACCGGTTGCTTTAGTTCGGGTGGTGGCTCTGGAAAAGAAATCGAAGATAGCCCACCAAACCAAGTTGAAACCCCTCCAAAAACAGAGACTCCGCCAAAGGACGACACGCCACCAGACGATGCACCCCCGGAAACCGATGGTTACAGCGTAAAAATCACCCGTACCTCATACGGCATCCCGCATATTGAAGCCGAAGATTTTTTGAACATGGGTTATGGGTACGGCTATGTGCAAGCGGAAGACAATCTGTGCCTGCTTGCAGAAGACACGCTGACCGTTAGAGGTTTGCGAGCCAGGTATCTCGGAGGAGAGGGTAGTTACACCATACCTTCCAACGGCGCTGAGACGAGTAACGTTGATGCGGATTTTTTCTGGCGTTCGGTTATCTCTGAGGAGGCGCTCGAATCGCTTAAAAATGAAAGTGACCCTGAAGTGCTTGCAGCCTCGCAGGGGTTTGTGGATGGGTACAACCGCTACATCGAGGAAATTCGAGCTGGCGAACATCTTGGGCGCCATAATGATTGCCGCAGCAGTGATTGGTTACTCCCGATCACCCTCGATGATATGTTTCGTCGTTACTTCCGGCTTGCAGTCTTGGCAAGCTCGTCGGTGTTTGTTGAAGGTATCGCTAACGCAGAACCTCCAGCTCCCGGTGCTCCCAGTGTGCCTGATCTGACGGAAGCAGTTATCGAAAAGATTATTCAAACAAATTCCGGGGCATCCCAATTTCCGATGTCCCGGGACCTTCCAATTGGCAGCAACATGTATGCGTTTTCTAAAGACGCCACTCGAGATGGTCAATCACTGCTATTCGGAAACCCCCATTTCCCTTGGGAGAAGACTGAGCGCTTATATCTCGCTCACCTGAAAGTCGGAGACAAAGCGGAAATCATGGGCGCTGCTTTGTACGGGTTGCCTGCAGTGCTGATCGGTTTCAACGAGCACTTCGCGTGGAGCCACACGGTTTCAACTGCCTACCGATTCACTTTTTATGAGTTAACGCTCAATCCATCAGATTCCACTCAATATAAGTACGACGATGAATATGTAGATATGACATCGACAGAAATCACTGTGGAGGTTTTGCAGTCGGATGACTCTGTCACTGAGGAAACCCGGACGCTTTACCATTCGCATTACGGGCCAATGTTGGAATATGAAGTGTCTGGTGTTCCCGTACTGTCGTGGACGCCATCGAAGGCCTACACCCTTCGAGACGCCAATGCGGAAAACAATCGGATGTTGAATCAGTTCTTCCGTTGGAATCAGGCAAGCAGTTTTGATGAGTTTGTGGACTTGCATGCCAGTGTTCTGGGCGTTCCATGGGTTAATACCATCGCAACAGGCCCCGGCCAGCCCGCCTATTATGGCGATCTTACGGTGGTTCCTCATGTAACTGATCAGTTAGCTTCAGATTGTGGCGCAGCCCCTATATCTCAGGCTTTTGCTCAGTTGGCGCCGGGATTGCCGGTTCTGGATGGCCGCCGTTCTGACTGTGCCTGGGGCGCTGACGAGGATGCGCCTGCTGAAGGGGTGTTCGGCCCTGACAACTTGCCAAGCCTGGTGCGTGACGACTGGGTGCATAACTGTAACGACAGTTACTGGCTTACGAATCCCGATGCACCAATCACCGGTTTTGCAAGCATCATCGGGGATGAAAAGACTGCTCGAAGCCTGCGCACGCGATTGTGTATTAAGCAGGTTGAAGGGCGTCTGGACGGTTCAGATGCAAGAGGTGGAGCCAACGGTTTCGATATGAACAACCTTCAGGACATTGTGTTAAGTAGCGCGGTCATGTCTGAGCGTTTAGCCCGGGAGACTTTGCTGTCATCATATTGTGGCTTGGACGCTATCTTAGTCGGTGGCCTTTCAGATGAAACGAGGGGTGCAGCATGTAACGCGCTCAAAGAATGGGACGGGCAATACAATCTTGACTCCACTGGTGGACATATCTGGAGAGAGTTCTGGAGCCGAATTAATCGTTTGCCCGTTGATTCACCTATTCAATGGTTGGTGCCTTTCAGCGCAGACGATCCTGTAAACACGCCCCGACGCTTCAACCCCGGCGACCCACAGGCAGTACTGGCCTTTGTGGAGGCGGTTCAAACTATTGCGGATTCAGGGGTGTCTTTTGATGCCAAGCTAAGGGATGTTCAGTATTCTGGTATCCATGAGGGCGACCGGATCCCGGTATTTGGGGGTGAGAGTTTTGAAGGCGCCTTTACCATTGCCGCCACCAAGGGTGTGGGTCTGGCTGATAGCGATGGATACCCGGTGACCTACGGAAACAGTTATATTCAAACGGTATCCTGGCAAGAAGACGGCACACCGTTGGCTGAGGGGTTTGTTACCTATTCACAGTCCACCGATCCGGCTTCACCCTATTACCGGGATATGACGGAATCCTATGCTGAGAAACAATGGGTTCGGTTCCCATACACGGATGCGGATATTGATGCCGATTCGGTTCAGACGATGACGCTTGAAGCGCCATTCGCGTCTGCCCAGCCGTAACAAGACTAACCCGGTTTGCCTGACGGCAGGCCGGGTTCTCTATCGTTTGGCTCTGCACGATTACCGGTTATTGTTTTGGATATCGACCATCACCGCGACGGTTTTGTTGGGAAAGGATTTCGCTTCATTCGCCCGGTCAGCGTATCCGTCCATCGCTTGAGCTGAGGTCGCCGATAAAGTGAATAGTACAGCTGCAAGCATCAGTGTGAGTTTGTTCATGTCTGTTTCCGCCTTTAGTATGGTTACTCGTAGCAACAACCCTTTGTTGTTGCTGTTACCTCCTAGACACGGAAGCGACTCACTTGTTACATCGGGGTGCCCGTTGCCTCTCGTGACCATGTCTGGAATAATTCGCTTTATATATGGACATACAGAAAAGTTTCGCCGCATGGCGAGACAGACGTGGGTAGGTGTTTTTAATCTTAAAGACACTTAACGCCTGCGATCACATAAAAGGGCAGATCAGTAACACGCTGATCTGCCCTTTTGTTTTCTGGGTGACAGTTGTTCCGGTGGCGCATGGGCGCCGGGAGTGCGCCCGTCCTCGAACACTCAACAGGAGCTTGTTATGTCCGCTTGGTTATACAGCATGTTTCGTCCGGTTCTCCAGCTGGGCTTGATTACCCAAATCGCCATCGGCATTGTGGCCGGCGTTCTCCTGGCTATCTTCCTGCCAGAGCTGGCTCAGTCTGTTTCTTTACTGGGCCAACTGTTCATCAAGGCATTAAAAGCAGTTGCACCAATTTTGGTGTTCGTTCTGGTGATGACGGCGATCTCAAGTCACCAAAAGGGCCAGCCCACAAACATTCGGGATGTTATCGTGCTCTACGGGATTGGCACCTTGGTTGCCGCACTGGTTGCGGTAGCGGCCAGCTTTGCTTTCCCAACGGAACTGGTTCTGGATATCCCCGAAGTTAGCGGTAATCCCCCGGGCAGTATCGGCGAGATTCTCAACAATTTGGTGCTGAGTGCCGTCACCAACCCGGTTACGGCGCTGATGGATGCCAACTTCATTGCAATTCTGGCCTGGGCCATAGCTTTGGGGCTGATGCTGCGTCACTCCAGTGAAGCAACTCGGAACGTGCTTTCCGATATGTCCGACGCGGTATCCGGCGTTGTTCGCATGATTATTCGTTTGGCGCCATTAGGTATTTTCGGCCTTGTCGCTAATACGCTAGCCACTGCTGGTATTGGTGCTTTGCTGGGCTTCGGTCAGCTGCTGTCGGTTATCGTGGGCTGCATGTTGTTTGTGGCGTTGGTGACCAACCCGCTAATTGTGTACCTGAAACTGCGCAAGAACCCGTATCCGTTGGTTCTTGCTTGCCTGCGAGGCAGCGCCATTACGGCATTCTTTACCCGCAGTTCTGCGGCCAATATTCCGGTGAACCTTGAACTCAGTGAGCGGCTGAAGCTGGACGCGGACACCTACACGATTTCCATTCCGCTGGGTGCGACCATCAATATGGCCGGCGCGGCCATCACGATCTCCGTTATTACGCTGGCCGTGGTGAATACCTTGGGTATATCGGTGGATTTCCCAACCGCTTTGCTGCTGTGTGTGGTGTCTGCGTTGGCGGCTTGTGGTGTGTCTGGTGTGGCGGGTGGTTCGTTGCTTTTGATTCCGTTGGCAACCAGCCTGTTCGGCATTCCGACGGAAGTGGCCATGCAAGCTGTGGCGATTGGCTTTGTGATCAGCGTGGTGCAAGACTCCACTGAAACCGCGCTCAACTCGTCGACCGACGTGTTATTCACCGCGACCGCGAGTCGCGCTGCAGAAGCAAAAGGCAAGTGATGGTGGCCGATACTCGAAATCTTGTCTTTATCGGCATGCCAGGGAGCGGCAAAAGCACCGTTGGGGTATTAGTGGCCAAGCGCCTCGGCCTCGGGTTTGTTGATACCGACTTATTGATCCAGCAGGAGGTCGGGCGAACTCTGCAGGACATCGTGGATCAGGATGGCTACGAAGCACTGCGTCAGATCGAAGAGCAGGTGCTGCTTGGGCTCGACGTACAGGGACAGGTCATCAGTACCGGTGGCAGTGCCGTGTATAGTGAAAACGCAATGAAACACCTGAAGGCCAATGGTACGGTGGTGTTTCTGGATATCCCCCTGCAGTGCGTCATTGACCGCATTGGAGACTACAGTCTTCGGGGTATTTCCCGGCGCCCTGATCAGTCGTTGTCGGATCTGTTTGAGGAGCGCTTTGCCCTGTACACCCAGTATGCTGACCTGACGATTCAGGGCGAAGGCATGAATCAGGATCAGGTTTGTGAGGCTGTGGTAACCGGGCTCGTAGCCCGAAACGCATAGATGGTCGGATTTCTCTAAGGAAGGTGGTATGCCGAGGTTTTTGCACACAGCAGACTGGCAAATGGGACGTTCCTACAGCCGGTTCGAAATAGAAGACGGCGCAGCGCTGGTAGAAGCCCGCTTTGCAGGGATTGAAAAACTTGCTGAGTTGGCTAACGAGTATCAATGCGATGCCGTTTTGGTGGCTGGCGACGTATTCGATGCGCAAACGGTGTCTGATCGCACCATCCGCCGGGTGTTTAACGCGACCAAAGGCTTTGTCGGCCCATGGGTGATGCTGCCGGGTAACCACGATGCCGCGCTGGCAGAAAGTGTTTGGACCCGAGCCCAGCGTTTGGGCGCGGTGCCGGACAGTGTGCATCTGGCGCTTGAACCCGGTGTTATTTCCCTGGAGTCTCAAGGATTGGCTGTACTTTGCGCGCCCTTGACGCAACGCCACACCTACGGCGACCTCACCGAACCCTTCTCCCGTTATGAAACCCCGAACGGCCTGCTCCGGGTTGGGTTGGCTCATGGCAGTGTCCAGGGGCTTTTATCCGATGATATTGATGCGACTAACCCCATTGCGCCTGATCGAGCAGAATCCAGTCGGCTGGATTACCTTGCCTTGGGCGATTGGCACGGCACTAAACAGGTCAATGAGCGTACCTGGTACAGCGGCACCCACGAAGCAGAGCGATTTCGGAATAATGATGCCGGTAACGCTTTGATCATTGAGGTTGCCAGCCCGGGTGCAACACCGGTTGTGACTCAGATCTCCACCGGTCGATACCAATGGCAGCAATGGCGTGAAACTCTGGCTGTCGAGTCGGATCTAGAGCAGCTACTGAATCGGCTCGGCTCCTTACCGGATGCTTCGGTGGTAGATCTGCGCCTTGAAGGAGCAATCACTCTGGCCGGTGAAGACAGGCTTCTGGAAGCTCTGTCTGTGGCCGAAGCCCGGTTCCGTAGCATTCAATGCGACAGGAGTGCTCTGCAGCTTGAGCCGACGGAAGATGACATTGCAGCCTTGCACGCGGATGGCTACGTCGGTGAGGTGATCGATGACCTCCGACAGCAGCAACAGGAGCAGCAAAGCGAAGAAGCCCGGGATGCCTTGGCGATTCTGGCAGGATTGCTAAAAGGGCGTGAACAGGAGGCGGGTCAATGAAGCTCCAGAACATGCGTATTGAGCAGTTGCGTCAATTCCGGAACTCGTTTGTTCTGGATAACCTGCAACCCGGTTTAAACCTGATACACGGCCCGAATGAATCGGGTAAAAGCACGCTGGTCAGAGCAATTCGTGCAGCCTTTTTTGAGCGGTATCGCTCAACGGCGGTTGACGACCTACGCCCTTGGGGGGATTCTGCCGCCGCGCCTACCGTGGCGCTGGAGTTTGAGTATCAAGGCGAACCTTGGCGGTTAACCAAGAGCTTCCTGCAGCGTAAGCGTTGTGACCTGACCATTGGCACCCGCAGCTTCAGTGAAGACGATGCGGAAGAAAAATTGGCGGAACTGCTAGGTTATCAATATCCGAAGCGAGGTGCCAGTAAGGCCGAACACTGGGGTATTCCCGGTTTGCTTTGGGTAGAGCAGGGTACTGGGCAGGACCTGGAACAGTCGGTCGGGCACGCCGGTGACCACCTGAAATCGGCTCTGAATTCGCTGGTGGGCGAGGTGGCCAGCTCCGGCGGAGACGCGGTGATTGATGCGGTTCGGGCTCAGCGGAATCTGCTTCTGACCGGAACGGGCAAGCCGCGTGGCGATTACCTGCAACTGGATAAAGATCGCTTGGCGGTTGAACAAGGTATCGGTGAGCTAAAAGACCGTATCCTCAGATATCAGGAACAAGTAGACCGTTTAGGCAAACTGACGCGCGACTATGAGCGCACGGAAGCAGAGCGCCCGTGGGAAGAGGCGCAGCGCCAGCTGGAAGAGACTCAGGCGCGCTACCAGCAAGTTCAGCAGTTGGAACAGGCGCAGGAACAAGAGAAAGCCACGCTTGACCAGCTGCAGCAGAACCGACGCTTGCTTGAACAAAACAAAGAGTACCAGGCAAACCTGAGTCGGCAGTTGGCGGCCCGGAAAGTTGATCTGGATAAAGCGGAGGCTGATTTTCAGAGGCTGGAATCGCAAGCGCCAGCCTCTGCTGCTCGGTTACGGGAGGCCAAGGCGGCTTATGAATCGGCTGAGGCGCAAGTAAAGCTTGCCCGTCTTCTGGAGGCCCGAACCAGGTTGGAGCAGGACGCAAGGCGCCTGGAGCAGCAAGTCCAGCAGTTGTCGCAAAATCTGACCAAGGCTCGTGAGTATCAGCAGCAAGTCGAACAGGCGCGCCAGCAGGCACGGGAAAACCGGATTGATGCGGCCGAGGTGAAGCGCCTTAAGGTCGCGGAGCGTCAGTTGAATGAAGAAACGATTCGTTCAAGCACCATTGCCACACGCTTTAGCTGGCACTTGGAGTCCGGCCGTTCTATTACGTTGAACGGCAATGCACTGCAAGATCAGGGTGAACAACAATTGTTGGAAGAATCCAGTGTGGTGATTCCGGGTGTGGGGACATTGGGTATTACCCCGGGCGGGGAGTCATTGGCCAGCACCCGTCGAAAACTGGGTGTATTGCAACAAACGGTTGCAGAGCTTCGAGCCACGCTGGGCGTGGACTCGGTGGCATCGGCCGAGGATCGATTGCTTGCTTTCGAAAAGGCCGAAAGGTCCCAGAGGCACACCGAAGAGTTGCTCAAATCGGTTGCACCTGCGGGCATTGATCCGCTGGTCACCGAACAGCAGGAAGCACAAAGCGAACTCGAAAATGCCACTAAGCAATTAGACGCTACGCCCAAGCCGGATTCCGCCATGGATGTGTCTGAACTGGCCGCGGCGGAAGCAAGTTTCGAGCGGGCCGCTACGGTTTTAAATACCGCGGAGTCGGAAGACCAGAAACATCGAACCGAGCTGATGTCGCATCAGCAGGCTCGAGACACGGCGAAAGTGGAGTGGCAGCGGCTAGCCGACGAAGAGCAGAGCCCGGAGCGGCAACAGCAACTTAAGCAGATTGCTGAGGAGCTGTCCGGCATCGAGAAGCAAACCGCTGCTCTGGAAGCGAGTCTGGAACGGCGTTCGCAAGAAATTCGTGAAGCCCGCCCAGACCTGTTGCGGCAAGACACTGAACGCTACCAAAAGACCATCAACAACCTTCGCCAGACTCACGAGGCACGTGGTCGAGAGCTTCGGGATATCAAAGTCCGGTTGGAAGCCTGGGGAGCGGAAGGGTTGGAAGAGCAGCTTAATGAGCAGGAAGCAGAACTTGAACGGTGCAATCGCCGTTATCAGGAACTGCACCGTCGGGCCAAGGCGCTGGACCTTCTGCTGGCAATGCTGACCGAGAAACGACAAGCTTTGACCCGACGGCTTCAGGCACCGCTTCAGAAACACCTCGACCACTATCTGTCGGTGCTGTTCCCCCAGGCCACTCTTGAGGTGGATGAGCAGCTTCGCCCAGGCACGTTCACGCGTGGAACCGAACTTGGCCAAGTGACGGAATTGAGTTTTGGCGCCCGCGAGCAGATGGGCTTAGTCAGCCGCTTGGCATACGCCGATCTGCTGCGCGAAGCGGGGCGGCCAACGTTGATTATTCTGGATGACACGCTGGTTCACAGCGATGAGGAACGTCTGGACGATATGAAGCGTATTCTGTTTGATGCTGCCAGTCGGCACCAGATACTGCTGTTCACCTGCCATCCTGAAAAATGGCAGGACCTTGGCGTGCCGCCGGTGGATCTTCAGGCCCTTAAAGCGTAATGCACTGGCACAGTTTTACACTGTGCCAGTGTTCTTGAACAAACAGCTCCCTTCTATTTGACAAGGCTATACAGCCCTCTGCCTGCTACGCTTACTCAGTGTGCAGCAGGGCCTGCTATCCGTTCACTTTCAGCTCGCAAGGAGTTTCAAATGACGCTTCCGGTAATGATTAATAGCGAATGGTTTGAAGGACATGGTGCGGCGTTTTCATCGCTGAATCCGGCTACCGGGGAAGTGTTTTGGCAGGGTAATGCAGCAGATGAGTCGCAAGTTTTGCGTGCGGTGCAGGCGGCAAGAAATGCCAGTGCGAGTTGGGCGAAGCTGGAGCTTGATCAACGGGTGAGCATCGCCCGTAGATTCGCCGAGTTACTGGGTGAGCAAAAAGAAGCATTCGCCATCTGCATCGCGACCGAAACCGGGAAACCGCTCTGGGAGGCCCGCACCGAAGTGGCTGCGATGATCGGTAAAATCGAGATTTCCGTAAAGGCCTATAACGAGCGCACGGGCCAACGCAGCAGTGACGTTGCCGGCGCTCGTGCGGTGTTGCGGCACAAACCTCATGGCGTGGTTGCAGTGTTTGGGCCCTACAACTTCCCTGGTCACCTTCCGAACGGGCACATAGTACCCGCGCTAATCGCAGGTAATACGGTGGTGTTCAAACCCAGCGAGTTAACCCCTGCCGTTGCCGGAAAAATGGTGGAGTTGTGGCTGACCGCAGGCCTGCCTGCGGGAGCATTAAACCTTGTGCAAGGTGCCAAGGAAACCGGCATCGCACTGGCAAACGATCGAGATATCGATGGTTTGTTTTTCACCGGTAGCTCCGTCACCGGGCAGATATTGCACAAACAGTTTGCGGGCAATCCCGGGAAGATTCTCGCGCTGGAAATGGGGGGCAATAACCCGCTGATTGTCGATGAGCCAGCCGATGTTCACGCCGCGGTTCATGAAACCATTCAGTCGGCTTACATCACCTCGGGCCAGCGTTGTACCTGTGCGAGGCGCTTGCTGGTGCCTGAAGGTGCTTGGGGCGATGGTTTTTTAGCCGCCCTGACGAAGGCAGTGAAAGCCATCGAAGTGGGCGGTGCCTTTGACGACCCGGCTCCGTTTATGGGAAGTGTGATTTCTGAGGCGGCCGCGGAGGGCGTTTTGGCGGCCCAAGAGCAGCTTTTGAAACGAGGCGCTGGAGCCTTGGTTCAAGGTGGAAAGCTGCAAGTGGGGACGGGGTTGCTAAGCCCAGCTCTGATTGATGTAACTCCGGTTGCTGATATTGAAGACGAAGAAGTCTTCGGCCCATTGCTGCAGGTCATCCGTTACCGTGATTTCGATGAGGCTATACAGCGGGCTAACGACACGCGTTATGGGTTGTCGGCGGGTCTGTTCAGCGATAGCGAAGAGCGCTTTGAGTATTTCTACCAACGAATCCGTGCGGGCATTGTGAACTGGAATAAGCAG
Organism: Marinobacter sp.; assembly: GCF_034669625.1. Taxonomy (GTDB): domain Bacteria; phylum Pseudomonadota; class Gammaproteobacteria; order Pseudomonadales; family Oleiphilaceae; genus Marinobacter. The sequence continues at coordinate 57,133 of NZ_JAXMOY010000014.1, read as the reverse complement.
CTCACCGGTGCTTCAAGTGCGGCTCCTTTTGGTGGTGTGGGTGCCAGTGGTAATCATCGTGCAAGCGCCTGGTATGCGGCAGATTATTGTTCTTATCCGGTCGCCGGTATGGAGTCGGCTAGTCTTGTGATGCCAGAAACACTGGCTCCGGGTTTGAAACTGAGTTGAGGTTTTTGCCGGTTTATGTAACCAGAACGGCAGAAAGTTGACGAATTAACAACAAAAAGACAGACGTTTATCTGTATTAGTCGTACCGTCGATTTTATAGAATTTCACAAATTCGACGGAAAGCTGGTACGAAATGATTAAGAAACGCGTCATTAAAATGTCAAAGGCATGGATTGCCGCGTTTGCTTTGGGATTGGTGTTAACGGGTTGTGGAGGTGGTGGCTCAGGAGAATCTGACTCTCCTGCTTCAAATTCAGCATCTACGAACAGTTCGGTCTCTGAGGATACGAGTAAAGACTCGCCTGTGAACTCGACGGGTACAACCGAATCGGAATCTTCAGAAGAACCACGTTCAGCGGTATTGAGCTGGTCCGCCCCGGCTACCCGAGTCAATGGCGATGGCATTGCCATGGGCGAGCTGGATAAATACGTGATCCGCTACGGCCAAAATGTTGAAGATCTCAATGAGGAAATTGTGGTGGGGGAGGCCGAGTCGTACCCCGAGATGTCTCACACCGTAGAGGATCTTGATGTCGGCACTTGGTACTTCACTATTCAGGCTCAGGATAAACAAGGGCTCATCAGTGAGCCATCAGAGCCGGTGAGTAAAACCATCCAGTCTTGATGCCCTTGCCGGCCCGTTATCCCATCGGGTCGGCGATCGGTAGTTTAAGGGTGAATGTGGTACCTTCACCCAGCATTGAGTCCACGTTAATCTTCCCTTTATGTTTTTCCACGACGGTTTTTACGAACGCTAAGCCCAACCCTGTGCCGCGATTTCCTGCAAGTTCGTTGTGGCGCTGCCGATGGTAGCGGTCGAACAAATACGGCAGTTCTTGTTCATCAATTCCGGAGCCTTCATCGGCAATCGCAAGTCCGGCGAGGTGTCCGGCCTGGTACACCTGGATGTTAATGGTGGTGTGCGGTGGGCTGTATTGGATGGCGTTGGTGAGCAGATTGATGACGGCACGCTCCAGCAACTCCGCATTTCCCTTCAGCCAAAGGTCTTCGGTGTCGTTCAGTTCCAGTCGTATGTGTTTTTCATAGGCCTGCTCACACACGCTGTCTCGAGCATTTTCGACAATAGCCAGGAGTTCGCATTCATAGAACCGGGTTTCGGACAGCTGTTCTGCTCGAGCAAGGTTCACAAATTCTTCCGCCAGCGAATAGCTGCGCCGTGCCAGTTTGCCCAACTGTTCGATTTGTCGCACGTTGATATTGGAAGGGTCCCGTTTAAGTTGTTCAATCAAGGCCAATTGCGACACAAGCGGTGAGCGCACATCGTGGGAGATAAAGTCGACGACTTGTCTGTGCTGGCGTTGCTGTTCTCGCAGCTCAGATATGTCTGAGAGGTTGGCAATAATGCCCGATTGCCCGCCGCCGGGCAGGGTGACTGGGGCAAGGTGAATGAGGAAGTCCCTACCGTGTACTTTCAGATTCACGGTGCGACTTTCGTTCAGAGTCAGTGTCTCTGACACGATTTCATTCCAAGGCGGATTGTTTCGCGGGTCATGGCCCTGCAGTAGCTTGGTCAGAGGTGTACCGCTGAGGCTAGGCATTGGCTCGCGAAACCAATCTTCAATGTGGCGGTTGGCAAACCGCACAACGGCCAGTTCATCGGTTACGATGATGCCGTCAGGCATGTGCTCGAAGCTGTGTTGAATGAACGATTGCATCTGGTTTAACCGCTTGCTTGCCAGCTGCACTTTCTCCAGACGGGGTGAGAACGCCTGAGGTGAGTAGTGGCTAAGACCGTTGGGCGAGCTGGGCTCTAATACAAGGTGGCGCAGATATTGTTGTGTGACCTCCCGGCTCAGGTCATTGTTCAGGGTTAGCCCCAGCACGTAGGTCGAGTTACCCCGTTCGAGCTTTATCCAACTTTGATTCAGTTGATGAACCCATTGTCCGACTTCGGGTAGATGCGGTGATTGTGCCACCGTCATTCCGTGAATTTGTAAGAGTTCTCCATTTTCGGAGAGCAGCCAGCCTTCCGGTTCCAGCAAAGCTTGAAAGTGTTCCAGTAATTGAGCGGGTTGTCGCTTTGCCGGTTGCGGCAGAGACAGGCTCGGAGTGCTGGCCATATCGTCCAGCTGCCGGTTAAGAAAGCGGTTGGTCACGGCCAGTCGGAAACCGATAGCAACCGGTATCGCAAACAAGGACAGCATCAAAGTATTGATAACGGGTAGCTGAATGCGCAGTGAAAAAAGCAGTAATAGATAGCCGGCAACGACCACCGTAGACATGGCAATACAGGTGAGAAGGGTGCAGGTGGGTGTCAGTCGCGGTAGCAGCACGGCCAGAATGATCAGCACCAGAATGCTCAGAGTAAGGCTGGCCCATTCGGGCGCCTCGGAAATAAGCAGACCTTGTTGATGGGCTGAATAGACGTTGGCATGAAACTCTACGCCGGGCATGGGAAGCCCAAGGCCGGAGAAGGGCGTTGGGAGCATGTCTCGGAAGCCGGCGGCTGTTACCCCGACGAAGACTGTTTTTCCCGCAAATAAGTCGTCCGAGTATGTACCGTCTAGGACCGTTGCATAAGAGGTGCTGGGTATCGTTCCGGCAGCCCCCGCGAGAGGCACTTTGCGGTAGTCGGTGCGAACGTTCAGGTAAGCCGGTAAGTCGGGTGCTGCCAGTGGTAGGTGATGGCTCTGTTGCGCCAACGGCAGGGTCGGCCACAAGCGGTTTGCCATGCCGTTTCGCAAATAGATGCCTCGGGCAACGCCGTCGTTGTCCAGTTCAACGTGAACATGGCCAAGCGCGCTGGCGGCATCGGCTAATTCAGGGCTTGGTAACTGCTCCTGAATGAGCTGGTGCGGAGGTCTGGCCGCTAAGAAAGCGGGGAGGACGACCTCGCCATGCCGGTTCATAGCCGCTGCTAGTATGGTGTCGTCAGTGTGTGGTTCAGGAAACAGTAGGTTAAAAACGACGGTTTGTGCACCGTCTTCATACAGCTGGTTAATCAACTGAGCATGGAGACCTCTAGGCCAAGGCCAGCGGCCAAGTTGGCTGAGACTGTATTCGTCGATGGCGACCACCGCTACCTGGTCGCTGACCGGAGCTGGCGAAGTGGTGATGGCTTTGTCGTAAAGCCAATGTTCGATTCGCTCGGGCAGCCCGCTGGCTTTGAAAAGAAATAAGCTGACGAAGAGTAGAAGGCCTAAAGCCCACGGCGCGTTTTTTAGGGTAAGCCAGTCCTTGGTCATGGGCCTTGTGCTATTGGTTGTTCAGTAGAAGTTTAATCGAGATACAGTTCGCGTCCCGGGCCCCAGCGGCTGGCTATCGGACCTTCTGCAAGTGCTTTTACGCGCACAAAATAACGTCTACCGGGAATCAGGCGCAAGGATGCTGTGGTGTCGGGCACATCGGCTTCTTTGATGATGTTCTGAAATCCCGGCTCTTCAGAGAGCTGCAAGCGATACTTTTTCGCCGTATCGGCCCGTTCCCAGAACACTCGAACCTGACTGTCCAGATAATTGATGTTGATGATTCGAACGGGTGGGATGGTCCCATTGATCGTCAATTTTCGAGCGTCGGAGGCCGCGAATGACGTGCCACCAGCTTCGGTTGTGACGCGCCAGAAATAGGTGCCGGGGTTCAAGGCTCGTGAGGGCAGAGCAAGACTTTCCGGCGCCCATTCACTGGTGCTGACCAAGTTTTCGAAGGTTTCGTCTTGCGAAATCTCGATGCGCGCTAATTCGTTTGAGCCATTCAGCTGCCAGCGAAATTCTGGCATGTCATCGTCGATACTGGTGTCGTTTTCCGGGCTGATGAGGGTGGGCGTCTTGGCCAGAAGCTCAACTTTGATCGGGATAACCGAAGGCAGCCCCGCAATGCCTCGTTGATCAAGAGCCGCAACATGGAGTTCATATTGACCGTTGTCGAGTTGATCAATGGGGAACTGGTTGTCGGTCACACTTCGGCTTTGTACCCAGCCTCCGGATGACGTTTCAAAGATATCAATTCTATGGGCGGGTGCTGACGTTGGTTGCCAGGACAGCTCAGCCGGTAGACGACTTACCACGGGTTCCACGGGGTTAACCGTTGGCGCAGGTGGCAGTTGCCTGATGTTAAGGCGTTCAGTGCTTGTTGTGGTCACACTCGCGCCATAGCCCGCCGGAATTCGTTGAGCCTTGCCGGGGCGACCAAAATCCACCACACCTTTTTGTACCTGTATGCTGCTGCCTCCTACACCAGCCTGTATGGTGAATGCGGTGCCACGCACGGCCGCTACTGCGGATGGCGTGGTGATCTCGAATAGAGCCCCGTTTTCCTGAAGGGGTTTTACGCGGGAGTGCACCTCACCTTTTTGCAACCGCAGGCGAGTGTCGACCATGCCGGTTTTGCCGTACTGGGTCAGCCGGTTGAACATGAGCCGAGAGTTGGGTGATACGCGTATTTCGGAGCCATCGGCCAGCGTTAACGTGGCGGAACCAGCCCCCAGCAGAAGCTCGTCTCCTACCCGAATCACAGACTGTTCGGTCAGTGGTGTTTTGCGACCATCAAATCCGGAGATGTGCTGAACGTTACCGCTGACCGACGAGACTCGGGCGGGCTCAGGTTGGCGTTTTAACCAGGCAACCGGGATGCGCAGTGTTTCTCCCGCTTTGAGGGAGGCGTTGCTGGGTAAGCCATTGTGAGCAAGAAGCCGGTGGCCATCGGCAGTATTTTGCAGCAGGGTGGCTGAAATGTTGGTCAGCGAGTCGTTTTGCTGGAGTGTATAAATCCACTCCGGCGTTGCTTTGGCCGGGTAAGAGGATGTCGGCGCAGAGCCTTGAGCGACAGAGAGTTCCGCGAAGGCGAGGCCTGGTATTAGCGGGATCACTAGCGCGAACAGTTGCGCCGCGATCTTACGCAAAGTGGCGTGAATCGGTTCAGGCATAGGTCGTTTGATCACTCACAGATGCGTTTGCCTCGTTCGCCTGTACAGTTTCCAGACGATATCCGCGCTGATAGATGGTTCTGATCCGGAACCCATTTTCCGGATTGAGCCCCAATCTGCGACGAAGTCGGCTCACGTGAGTGTCAACGGTGCGAGTGTTGATGTCTCTCGCGACACCCCATACTCGTTCGAGCAGCACGTCTCGAGTGAGCAGGCGGCCCTGATTCCGGAACAGGAACAGAGTTAGGTCGAAGTCTTTATCCGTGAGTGTCAGGGGTTCGCCGTGCAACTTTATGCTCCGGTGATTCATATTGACTTCGAAGGGGCCAAAAATCAGCTGCTCTTTGTCGCTTTCCGGGCTGCTTCGGCGTGCAAGTGCATTGAGCCGAGCAACCAGTTCTGCGGCACGGGCTGGCTTTGCCAGAAAATCATCTGCACCTGCATCCAGCGCGCATACGATATCGCTCTCGCTATCGTGCTGGGTCAAGAAAATCGCGGGAATGGCCCAGTCCAGATGGGTGCGAACACTTTTCAGCACATCGATGCCCGTCATGTCAGGTATCTGCCAATCCAGAATGATCAGGTCGTAACTGCGGTGCAGAACGGCACTGAGAAAGGATTGCCCAGTGGCAAAGCTGTCACATTCGTATCCTTTATCGGACAGGATTGCTTGAATGTTTTGCGCTTGTTCAAATTCGTCTTCAAGCAGAGCAATGCGCATTGAGCTTGGCCTCTATGGTGATACTTGGTGCGGGGTCACGTTGTGCAGAATGAAGAAGATGATGCGCTCTGCAGCAATGTCGATTATCCCAGGAAGTGTAAGGTGTTTCAGTGTCGATATGTACTATTCCGTAACACTAATGCGGGTTTCCCGTTGTCGTCATTAACTGTTTGTCGGCAAGTTGGAAAATTACTGCAGCCCCAGAACCAACCTTTTTTGCTTTGACGACGAACCAAGGGTGAAAAGCAGTGCGGGCAAGGTACCGGTTTTTGACTGGTACCATCCTGTGGTTGGCAGTCTTCCAAAGGGCGTGTGCCAGTGCACTTAGGGTAGCGGGTACAGGCATAGAAGGGCCCGAACTTGCCTTCTCTTTGCACCATTGGCGTCCGGCACTTTGGGCAGTGGATGTTGGCATCGGTCTGCTTGGAAGTTTGGGGCGCTTCCAGTCGGGCTATGAAACCCCGTATTTCGTTTTTCAGGGTTTCAAGGAAGGCTTTGGGGTCGTCTTCGCCCCGGCGAATACCTTCCAGCGTGGCTTCCCATACCGCGGTGCGGTCGGGGGTTCGCGCCGAGTCTGGTAATGCGGCTATCAGCGCCTTGCCTTTGTCTGTGGCACGGATAAAACGTTTTTCCCGCACCAGGTAATCGCGCTTGAATAATGTATCAATGATCGCGGCTCGGGTTGCTTCTGTACCGAGGCCATCGGTTTCTCTCAGTGTTTTACGGAGTTCTGCGTCCGCCACAAAACGGGCAATGTTGGTCATTGCGGAGAGCAACGTGGCGTCTGTGAAGTGCTGAGGGGGCTGAGTTGTCCGCTCTTTCACTTCGGACTGACGGCAGATGGTCGGTTCGTCACGCTCTAGGCGGGGCAGCGGGGGCTTCTGGGGTTCGTTGTTCTTATCTTTAAGCTTCAGCTCTAGCGCTTTCCAGCCGGAGCTGAGGAGTGCGGTTTCCGTGGCGCGGAATTTGTGATCTTGCACCTGAACGGTGAGCTTGCCTTCCCGATGTATCGCGTCTTGACAGAACTGCATCAAATAGTAGCGGCTGATCAAGCCATAGATTTTTTGCTCTGCCGCCGTCAGCTTGCCGTTTCCCGATGGCCGCACCGTGGGAATGATCGCGTGGTGAGCATCGACTTTTTTGTCGTTCCAAGCGGCGGATCGGCGGCTGCTGTCGAGGTGTTCCGTATGGGGTGCCAGATCAGGCGCCGCTCGGCCGATGGCCCGGATCACTTGCTCGCGTTGATTGAAATGCTCTTCCGGTAAGTAACGGGAGTCTGAACGCGGGTAGGTGATGAGCTGGTGGCGTTCGTAGAGATTCTGGGCGGTATCCAACACGTCTTTTGCGCCCATCCCGAACAGCCGGCCGGCTTCAATTTGCAGTGCCGAGAGTGACAGCGGGAGCGGGGGTGGCTCTGGCCGGTCCCGGAAACGGGATTCAATGATTCGCCCGGGCCGACCATGCACGGCGCTAGCGATCTCATTCGCGATGTCGCGACTGAGCAGGCGGCCTTCTTCATCCAGGTGCTCCTGGAGTTGATCGTCGGGTAGCCAGCGCGCGGTAAACGGGCGTTGGTCTGATTCCTCCTCCGAGGCTTGAAACACTCCTTCAATGCGAAACCAGGGTTTTGGCTCGAAGTGCTCAATGGTATTGTCCCGCTCTACCACCAGGCCCAGAACCGGTGTCTGCACGCGACCAACGGAATACACACCTTGCTCACCTTGTTGCTCATACGTGAGCGTATAAAACCGGGTGAGGTTGATGCCGTAAAGCCAGTCCGCTCTTTGTCGGGCGAGGGCGGAGTGGGACAGTCTTCGGAACTCACTGTTTTCTTTTGGGCTGGCGATGGCCCGGGCAACGGCGTTGGGGGTGAGGTCGTTAATCAATACGCGTTTGATCGGCGCTTTCGAGCCGACAAATCGAATGACTTCGTCCACCAGCAGCTGACCTTCTCGGTCAGGGTCGCCGGCATGGGTGATCAGTGCGGCCTTTCGAATGAGTGATTCGAGAACCTTGAACTGCTGTTTGACACTGTCCTTCGGAGTCAACTGCCATTGATCGGGAAACAGCGGCAAATCTTCAAGACGCCAGCGCTTCCAGGCCGGGTTGTAGCTGGCAGGTTCCGCAGGTTCCAGTAGATGGCCAATACACCAGCTGACCGTGACCGCATTATGACCATCCCCACAGCGAATCCAGCCCTGACCTTTTTGGTAGGGGCCGGGCAGGGCGGCGGCAATGGCGCGTGCCAAACTTGGTTTTTCAGCTATATACAGGTGCATGGTACTTGGGTTCTATAAATGGCACCGGAATGTGGCGCTTTCGTGCGTTGGTGTCAAGGTTCTGGGCTACTGCGCTTTGTGTAGTAGACTGGGGCTATATAGATTGGAGGGTAAGTGACCATGCAAGTTCAGAATACCATTGAAACCAAACTAGCCAGCGCATTTGAAGCAGGGCAATTACAGGTCGAAAACGAGAGCCATATGCACTCGGTACCCCCGAATTCCGAAACCCACTTTAAGGTGACTTTGGTTTCAGAAGCCTTCAGCGGCGTGATGAAAGTGAAGCGACACCAGATGATTTATAAGGTGCTGGCCGAAGAGCTGGCCGGGCCTGTGCACGCCCTGGCTTTACACTTGTATACGCCGGAGGAGTGGGCGAAAACCGGACAGACAGCACCCGATTCGCCGAATTGTATGGGTGGTTCCAAGGGGGACGCCTCAATGGCCGCCAAGTTAAAACAGGGAGTTAATTCATGAGCCAGTTTTTTCAAATTCATCCTGAGAACCCACAAAAGCGTTTGATCAAGCAGGCAGTGGATATCATTCGCAGCGGTGGCGTGATTGTGTACCCGACGGATTCCGGCTATGCGCTGGGGTGTCATTTGGGTGACAAGCAAGCCGCCGACAGAATCAAACGTATTCGCAGGCTGGACGACAAGCACAACTTTACCTTGGTGTGTCGTGACCTCTCTGACATCGGCGTGTACGCCAAAGTCGATAACACCCAATACCGGCTACTGAAAACGTTCACTCCAGGGGCTTATACCTTCATTTTGGATGCCACCAGTGAAGTGCCCCGCCGTTTGTTGCATCCCAAGCGTCGTACTATCGGCGTTCGGGTGCCGGACAACGCTATTGTTAGAGATCTGTTGGGTGAATTGGGCGAGCCTATTATGAGCAGTACGCTGATCTTGCCAGATGAAACCGAGCCCATGACGGATCCCGAGGATATCCGTGATGCATTGGAAAAAGAGCTGGATTTGATCATCGATGGCGGCTTCTGCGGCATGGAAGCCACGACAGTCGTTAACTTTACCGGGGATGTCCCGGAGGTGACCCGGGTAGGTAAAGGCGATCCGACGCCTTTCGAAGGGTAGCTCTATTTAGCTTATTAGAATGCCCGGTCTGGAATCAGGCCCGGGCGTTCAAGTTGAAGGCATAGCGTTGTGAGTCGCCCACGGCCAGTGGTTCATTCGCACTGGTATTGCGGCGAAGGCTGTCATAGCGGTGGAGCACATCCTGAAAACCGTTAAATTGCTGATTTTCACTCACCAATGAGCTTAACAATGAATTGCGAACTCCATAAGCCTGATTGAGCTTCAGAGCATTATCCATAAAGTCGAGTGTCGGCTCGCTAATGCTTAGGCGACTGAATGCATCTGTAAAGTCGCGATTGTTGTTCAGGTCCTGCTCTATTTCCCCCCGAATTTCATCAGATATCTTACCTTCAACAACGGTCTTGCCTTCCTCGCCTTTGCTGACATTCAGCGCCGTAGCAGGGTGCAAATTGTACTCGGCAAGTTTGTGCCGCAGCGTGTCTCTAATATACGAGAGGTCCTGCGCCACCGTTTGCTTATACTGATTCAGTGGGAGTTTTTGTACCTTCACGTCTGCTGGGTCTTGTAGTGCCTGTTCCGATGGAGTGAAACGATCCCCGCCGGGGCTGCCAGCCGCTTCCAGTTTTTTGGGTTCGGTTGCAGCCCCTGCATTTGAGCTGTCTGCCGGAGCCTGACGGGTGTCCAGGGCTTGCTGAAAGCGAGTGCTTGCCTGAATTAATGATGTCAGCAACGACATGGTGTATTTCCTCCTGGGTGGCACTAATCTGCCGGAATTCTGTTACTAAAACGATCTACTAAAGAGGTTGAGCAGTTTTCGTGCCAGTTTGATGGCGACGATGCTCTGCGGAATGTAAAACTTTGCAAGGAGGCTACTGAATTATCGGTATGAATGATCTAGGTCACTAAAAAGCCGAACTATATCTATAAAGTTATTGATCGTTCTGCCGTCATTTCTCTTAGCTCGTTTATTGAGCATCCGCCGCCGGAGTATCATGAAAAAACACTATTCCATCCGTTTTCTTTTACTGGCAGCACTGGCAACAGCGTTTTCCGTGATACTGGTTTTTACTGTGGTTTTCAGCGCTCAATCCCAGAGGGCGCATTTGGAAGAATACAGTCAAAAATACGTTGATGGTTTGGCAAAATCTTATTTCGATGGCCTCAATACCATGATGCTCACGGGTACCATTAGTAATCGGGACATGTTGAGGGATAAGGCGCTGGCCTCCGAGGAAGTGCTGGATGTTCGGGTTATTCGAAGTGATCAGTTGAATGCGATGTTCGGTGCTGGCAGTGCCGCGGAACGCAGACGCGAAACACTGGATAAGAAAGCCTTGTCGGGTGAGCGTGTGGAACAGTACTCCAGCAACGAGGAGGGCCGGGTGTATACGCTAATTGAACCTGTCGTCGCTCGGGCAGATTACCAAGGCGTGAACTGTCATAGTTGCCACCAAAGTCAGGAAGGGGACGTCCTGGGCGCTATTCGGGTTGATTACTCTCTCGCCAAAAGTGATGCCAAGCTTCAGAAACAGCTCATCTTCGGCGGCGGTGTTCAGATTGTTATTCTGGTGGCGATCTTCATTCTGACTGCTGTGGTTTTGGGGCGGTTGGTGTTTTCCCGTTTACGCCGTTTGCACGACAGCATGGATGAGATTTCCCGCAACTCCGATTTGTCTATCGAGCTGGACGTATCTCGGAATGACGAAATCGGCTCCGTCTCACGTGCCTTTAATCGCATGATGTCCCAGATTCGCGAAAGCATGCACACGGTAATGGCAAACGCTGCCCAAGTGGAAGCAGCGGCACGCTCCATTTCCGCTAAAGCAGAAACGACCGAACATGAAGTGCTTGCTCAGAAAGACAACACGGATCAAGTGGCCAGTGCGACCACTGAGATGGCAGCTTCTGCCGTTCAGGTCCGCGAGAACGCAGTCGATACGGCTCGGAAGTCTGCCGATACTACCCGCGCTGCGGAGGCTGGTGAGCAATTGGCTCATGACGCCGTTCAGGGAATTGAGTTACTGAATGCGGAAGTGCAGAACGGCGCAGGCCGTATCGAGCGGCTTGATCAGCGCACCACGGAAATGGCTTCCCGTCTGGAATTAATCTCTGAAATTGCAGATCAGACCAATCTTCTGGCTCTGAACGCGGCGATTGAGGCCGCTCGAGCGGGTGAGCAGGGACGAGGTTTTTCGGTGGTTGCTGACGAGGTTCGGGCGCTGGCTTCCCGCACCCAGGATTCGACAGAGTATATCCGCAAAGCCATTGATGGGTTGAAGCAGGAAGTGGTGGACTGCGTGGGTACGATGCGCCATGCATCTGAAATGGCGCAGAATCAGGTGGACGCCATTCTTACGGTGGAAAGCGAGCTGCAGGCCATTGCGGCTGCCGTGCGGGAAATGACCGGCTTGAACGAACAGATGGAAAATGCCTCTTACGAGCAAAGCTCTGTATCTGAGTCGATCAATCAGAACGTGATCGAGATCAGTCGCTCAGCTGAACAAACTTCCAGCGACGCACAAGAAACCGCCCGCATTGCAGGCGATCTTCTGGAAATGGCTGAAACCTTGCGTAAAACCGTAGAACAATTCCGTTTGTCTCAATAAGGATCTGGTCGGGGTATTAACCCCGGTGATCGGAAACAAACGGGTTGGTCGCCTTCTCGTGCCCGAAGGTGGACATGGGCCCGTGCCCTGAAATGAACGTGACACTGTCGCCGAGCGGGAACAGCTTTTCGCGGATAGACCGGATCAGTGTACCGTGATCGCCTTTCGGGAAGTCGGTGCGGCCGATGGAACCGTTAAACAAGACATCGCCCACTAACGCCAGGTCAGAATCCCGGTGGTAAAACACCACGTGGCCAGGCGTATGGCCGGGGCAGTGCAGGACTTCCAAGGACTGGTTACCTACGGTTGCCGTGTCACCATCTTCCAGCCAGCGGTCGGGAGTGAATACCTCTGGCGTTGCAAACCCGAACATCTGGGCTTGCATGGGTAGCCCCTGAATCCAGAAGTTGTCTTCTTTCTGTGGCCCAACAATGGGAATGTCTGCGGTTCTGGCCAACTCGGCTGTGCCGCCGGCATGATCAATGTGAGCGTGGGTCAGTAAAATTTTCTCAACCGTGACGCCTTCGGCTTCAATGGCTGCCTGAATACGGTCAAGATCCCCACCGGGGTCAACCACGGCCGCTTTCATGGTGTCTTCACACCAGATCAGTGTGCAGTTTTGTTCGAACGGCGTTACCGGCACAATTCGGTACTTTAAGGACATAATCAGCCTCAACTTGTATTTTGGCGTTATGGTAATGGTATTTGGCCGCCGGCTCGAGTTTTCAAGCTGGGAAAGTGATTGAGAAACGTTTTTAAATCAGGTGAACGCTTGAAGAGTTATCTGGAAAAAATACGCAAAGGTCAGCCGGTTAATTATCCCGCGTTTCTCAAGAAACTGCCGGAACATGCCCAACGGCTGCATAGGGATATTTTTACTACTCAGAAAGTCTCGGTAAACCGCTGGTTAGTGACGGTGAACGATGCGGCTGCCTTTGAGAATTTAAGCGAGATGGCTACTGTTCCTGCTAGTCGTGTAGAAGCAGCCAAACAAGGAGACTCCCACCGTCATGCAACCGGCGTGAGTTTTGTGTTGGCATATCATCAGAAACAGCCCGGTCCAAGGCCCGATGCGGTGGTGATTGTTGGCGATGATGTGGACATCGGTTTCGAGCGGGCGACTAATGTGCTGGTGATTGAGAATGAGCAAAATTTTTACAGCTACCAGCAAATGCTCAGCTTTGTTTGCGACGTAATGGGAGCATCATTAGAGCTGGAAGGCTGTGATGTTGTGCTGGGTGGTGGCAATCGGATTACCCAAGCTGCAACTTTGAAGTGGTTGGCAGGATATCAAAAGGTGTTCTGCGCCTTTGATTACGACATAGGCGGATTGCAGATGTTCGCCACGATGGCTCGTTTACTGGACGCCGTGGTTGAGTCGTTTCCGAATGCCCCCCAAAACCACGGAACGGTTTACAAAAGCGGTCTCGCTGGCGGAAGATCTAGGGTTTGTTGGTTTGGCTCGGGCGTTCCGTAGCACGGGTAAATTTATGGAGCAGGAGATGATTCTGGATGACTGATTCACAGGCGAGCCCAAGCGCGTTCACCTTTGGCATTCGCCGTTTGGTGTTGGTGGATTCAGCCGGCTTCTGTTACGTGGAGATTCCGGTTACTCATCACGGGTTGATACTGGGGCCCGGGAACTTGGGTAAATCCAGTTTGTTGAACTCTCTGCGTTTGTTCCTGCTGCCAGAAAACAACTTCAAAAACAGCCGAAAGAAATTCGCTTTCCGTAACGCCAGCGCAGGGAGTTTCTACAGTAACGAAGAAAGCTATCAGCATTACTTTCCTGGCAAATACAGTTTCCTGATTATGGAAGCCGAAAACCCCGCCGGCACCCACTGCCAAATTCTTTACCGGGATAACAGTAGTCAGCTGAGTTATGGCCGTGCCTTTGTGCCCGTGCCTTACGAGCAACTTCGACCGTTATTCTGGAATGGCGACGACTCGGATGGTATTGGTCAGGCGGTTCCGGAGTTATCCTTCAGTCGGCTGTCTGAATCGTTAAAGAAACGCTCCAAAGATACCCGCTTTGTAAATGATCCGGCCCGGCTGAAATCTCTGTTGTACAGCAGCGAATTGATGAATGCAGACGCCGTGCGCTATTCGGTTTTGCCCTTGGGGGAATCGGATGAACGCAAAGTGCAGTCGCTTCGCACCTTGATTCTGCTGTTATTTGAAATGAAAGCGGATGATCGGGCCATGGCCAACGCGGTGGCTAGCATTGTGGAAGCCGACAAGAAATTCTCAGACGATGCTTTTGATTTCGATATCGATGAATTCCTGAATCATCACGAGCATTTGAAACAGCAACAAAATCAGCTCAACCGTATTGAGAAAGAGCGGTCTCGTTTTGAAAAGCTGAATGGTGAGTACCAGCGGTATCAGACTCTGCTGCGAAGTCAGCACGACTTTGCCGCTTTCCGAGATGGTCTGAACACGGCATTGGAACAGGTGGGGGCTCAGCGGCGAACCTCGGTTGAAGCCTATAACGAGCAGAATGAAATCCTGAAGCACGTCGTGCAAACCCTGAAAAAGCTGGAACAGGAAACCAATAGTCTCAAAGGGGAAGCGCGTGCGGCCGAGCGCAACCTGAACCGCGCCGAGCAGGACAAGAAAAATGGCGAGTTGCTGGTGGCTCAATACGGCACCATGACGCTGCAGGAAATCGATGAGGTACTTAAAGAAGATCGCGAAAACAAACAGAGCCACCTGAATGCTCTGAAAAGTGCTGCCCAAGCGGAAATTCGCGTTGCCCAGATTGACGCCCAGAAACGTGATCTGGAAAGCAAAATGGCCATGCTGGCGGAACGAGAAAGCAAACAGCAGTGGCAACTGCAAAACCAGCTCGATGAGTCGGTGGCTGCACCTCTGCGTGCCGTGGACCCGAAACTGATGATGGCCAGCCCCGGGCAAACGCTGGATGCCGCCAGCAAATCCACGATTGAAGCCTTTGCCAACTTGTTTGCGCCAAACGGCAAAGGATATGACTGGTTTGATACGGAATACCCCGGGCAGCCGGCCCGGCATGAAGACTATGCGGAGCAGCGCCGACGGTTGGAAGGCGAGCGTAACGGACTGGAGAAAGAACGCTCGGAATTGGCCGACACCACCGATAACGAGCAAGACCGGCCCAGGTTGATTGAACGCACGGAAAAAGAAATTCGCGCCATCGATAAAGATCTGGACACTCTGGCCCGTTACCCTGCCGCGGAAACCACTCTGCGAGATGCGACCGAGGAGCGCAAAGCTGCAGAAGAAGCGTTGGCCAAGCTGGGCGAACAAGCCCGGCTGGAGCAGGAAAAGATGGAAGCAGTTCAGCAAAAGGTTGCCAAGGCCCGGGCTGACAAAGAGCGCATCGAAGAGCGGGAGCGGGAGCTGGCGCAATTGAGCCGGAGTGTCGGCACGGCAGAACATCGATTCCAGCACCTGAAAACGGTGCAGGCTGAACAGGCATTGGCGGTGGAAAAGGTTTCCGTGGCTGCCTTTGATGACCTGCAAAACCGGCTGGATGAGCTGGACACCCTGCGCCGGAATATTCTCGATCACTTGCGCCAGTTTGTGTATGTGGGCGTTTACGAAGACACGGCCGGTGAGCTGCAAAAAGACAGCCCGTCCTCGGCGGTTATCCGTGACACATTCAAAGGCCTCTCAGATCTGTTTGCTGCGTTGACTGAGCGTTGGCGAGTGCTGAACGAACAGATCTCGGTCCACAACGAAACTGTGGCCAGCTACGTGCAGGCGCTGACCTCCAATCACGAATTTATCAGCCGCTTTGAAGCTCAGCTCAACCGAGAGCTGGAAGGGGTGCAGATCAACGATCTGGTGGAAATTCGGGTGGATATTCACACTGACCCGAAATTCCGCAATCTGGTGGAAGAAGCCAACAACATCGATCCCTATGGCAATCAGCTTCAGTCCGAAGCTTTCTATGATCGTCTACGGGTGTTTGTGGCGGACTTCTTTGGAGAGCACGGTAGCAAACGCCTGACCATGGATAAGGTGATCACCGGGATCTCCTATCGAACTCGTAAAGAAAATGCTACCAGCCTGGATAAAAAAGGCCAGTCGACTTCTACGACTGCGCTGATTAATTTGGAGCTGGTGTACCGTTTGCTCAAGCGGGTGCTGTACCCGGGTGTGAAACTGTCGTTCCCGCTGGTTCTGGACGAACTGGCCAGTGTGGACGTCAGTCAGATGCCTGGGCTGCTTGATCGGTTAAGCCGGCAGGGTTTTAACCTGTTTTCCGCGGCCACCCACAGTGCCAGTGCTGAAGTGATTTATCTGATTGGACGGCACCTAGAAGTTGGCCAGATGCGTACATCGCGGCCCTACAGCCCGCAACGGACTTTGGTGTTCTGGGGCGGTGCCGAAGGCTTCACCGGTGGCGAGCCGGTGAGTCATTGGGCGGACCATACTCAGAACAGTTTGTTGGAGCTGGCGGATGAGTAAACGTTTCAGCACGCTGGATACTACGCGGCTGTTGTTCGATCACCCGAAAATTCTGTTTCGATTGATCGAACGAATGGATCGGCACGAAGCCCGTTACGTGCGTGAAAGTGATCTGTTAGCTGAGCTGATGGACTACACCCGCAGTCTTTCTGGCGCCGATGGTGACCGTGTGCGGTTGGCCATGAACACGGAAAACCTGTTTCGCTCCGGACTGGTAATCGACATCATCAAAGCAGACGGCGAACGGCGACTGGTGTT
The DNA here is from genome assembly GCF_034669625.1 of Marinobacter sp. Classification (GTDB taxonomy): domain Bacteria; phylum Pseudomonadota; class Gammaproteobacteria; order Pseudomonadales; family Oleiphilaceae; genus Marinobacter. The sequence continues at coordinate 40,709 of NZ_JAXMOY010000014.1, read as the reverse complement.
TCAGAATGCGCTGATCAATCTGATGCGAGCCTGTAATGCTTCGCTGTATCAAGAGTTGACCGATGCCCGCCTGCGAGGACATTTGGTGACCTTACGGGATGTTCGAAACCGGCTGGAAATCAGCAGTTTTAGTGAATCCGACCCGGATTTCACCGAACTTAGGGATGACCTGAACGAGCGTGTCAGCCAGCTGATCGGTCTGCTACGCCAGAATGTGCTGCGCATGCAGACCATCAGCGCCCAGTTTGCGGAGTTGTCCGGTGACGCCAGCCGGGCCCCGGAGAAGTTTCTGGAATTCCGGCAGAACCTGCTGGAGCAGATCGTTACCCTCTACGAACGTCACATCAAGCCCACGCTGGTGTTCCTGAATCCGGATACTCGCCTGCCCGATGGCAGCAATTTGTTTGAAACTCTGGAAGCCATGGTTCGCCTTTTGGAAACCCATAGCGATCACGGTCTGGCGGACCAGCTGTTTCGTTCGTCCCTCAGTCTCAATGCGCTCTACAAACCGATTCAAAGCGTTGCGCACGAGGTGGAGCATTTTCTGCGCAAAACCCGCAAGGGCATGGTGCAGTACAACGCTATGGAGCACTTCTACAGCAAACTGCGGGAACTCAAGGGAGAGACCGAAACCCTGAGCTTGCGCCGGAAGTGGCTGGAAGGCGGCGACTTCGCCCGAAGCACAGGCTTTTTGGTGGGGCTGCGGGCACAGCAGCGCCCGAAGCATTATGCTTTCGGCAATTCGTCCAGCTATTACCAGTTACTGTTCAGCGAACTGGATTTGCGCCTGGCGGACCTGCGCCGCAAGGCGGAAGTGCCCGTGTTGCAGGAAGTGGCCGGGGGTGGCCGTGCGGCCCTCGTGGATGTGCAGCGCATCAATCAGCTCTACCAATGGCTGGAAACTCTGAAGCTTCGGCCAACCAGTGATCTGGTGCGGGAGCTTCATGGCCGTTTGGAAGGGTTTATTCCCGGGTATCGGTTCCCGGATTTGTTGGCTGCTCTCAATCGTATGGTGAACACGCCGCCAGACGGTTATCAGGTAGTGACTACCAATCGTTTTCGCACATTGGAAACCTCGCCGGAAACAGAGAAAACGAGTGAGCCTGCCGCTGAACAGTTCGTGTATCGAAAGCGCCGATTGGAACCACAAGTAGAGAGCAATCATGACTGACTTGAACAGCCCGCAACCGGATCAACCCACCAGCAGCTTCGATGAAGTTTTGCCGGCGCACAGCACCGCTTTGTACCGGGAGTTTCAGGCGGGCCGTGTCATTGTTCGGGAGCTATGGGACAGCAACCGCTCCGAACTGGTGGCCAATCCTTTGTATAATCTGCTCTACAATCACCTGGCCCATTTCCGGACCTTCTATGAACACTTGGGCTGTGAGTTGGTGTTTAACGATGAGGGGGCCTTCTTTTTCCTGAAAGAAAGCAGCGATGATGAAGCCGAAGAGCACGATGAAAATGCTTTCCGGGTGCAGGTCGTTCTGCTGTTGATCGGACGTTATTTCGCGCGTAGCGGTCGTGATCTGGAGTATCTGGGGCGGCCTGATGCCGGTCTCGGAGAGCAGGATCTGGCGGCGATGGGCGCTGATGAGGAATATCTGGAAATCCTCCGAACGGCCCGATTTGAGAAAGGACTCGCGGAAGCGCTGGACTATCTGGGTAAGCGCAATTTGATGTTCCGTAGCGGAGCGAACCGATACTTTTTGAGTTCAGCCGGTATGCACTTCCTGGAAGAGCTGGTCAGGGAATATGAGCAGGCATAGGCTCCTTTGGCCGGCGGCACTGGCTTTGTTGGTAGCCGCCGTCATTGTCACCTTGGCAAAGCCAATGATGGTTGAGGAACGCCTGGTCTCTATTTCTGCCCAGAATCAGTTTGCGCACTATCCCGAATTGCTGGTCCAGCCGTTACCCATTCAGGCACGGATGCTGGATTATCAACAAGATTCCTTGCTCTGGCTAAAGACGCTATCCGCACTTCATGTGTACCCCGAACATACGCCCGTGCTGCTTGAGCTGTTTGGTGATGAACCAGAGTTCAGACAGGCATTGAGAGCCCACGGTGAGAATCTCATTCCACCGGTCATCCATTTCTATCAAAATCCCGTGACCAGCATTGAGGTGCTGAACCGGATAACCGGTGGCCGGGAAGCGTTGAGTCCTGACCAACGAGCCTGGTATGCCGTGAACTTCGTCAATCAGGAAGGTGATGACTTTACCGGTCAATTTAAAGTAGCGCCGAGCGGCGCCATCGAATGGATCTGGACCGAGCGAATTACCGAAGGGATTACTCAATTCTTCACCAGTGGTATTCGCACGCTGGAAACCCGATACCGAACTGATCAAGAAATTCGTGCCAGCGATATAGGCTGGGCGGCAGTAGATGCCGTCATCATCGGTAGCACGGTGAAGTTTCTTAAGGCGGGTAGGGTAGCGGCCAACACGGCACGAGCGGCCACGATATCGACTCGGTCGGCCAGCTACTCAGCTAGATTGGCGCGAGCTGGGCAAGTGGCATCGGCGATGGTCGGCAACGCGAAATGGCCAGCACTAGTCGCACTGGCCTATGTAACAGTGAAGCACCCGGCCATACTCAATGACCTGTTCGCCGGAGCCGCAAAGGTCTTGGGTGTGTCCACTTGGATGGTGCAGTTACTCGGTTGGTTCCTGATATTTCTGCCACTGCTGATTGTACTGCGTTGGTTGCTGGGATTTGCCGGTTGGGTTCTTCCCCCTCGACGTTAAATGCCGTTCTATCGGTTTTCTAATGAACGTTTATTCCAGCGTTACCCGCAATGCGATCGGGTATTCATCGCAGTTATTGCCGGCACCACCGCGATCTACCACCAGAAACCTGCCTTCAGCGTCGAGTACTGATTGAATCGCGTGCCAAGTACCCGCATGGTAATTAATGCCCTGCTGGCCATCCGTTACGAAGGCGCGAACTTGCGTAGGGTCAATAATGTCACCTGCAGGGGCGACCACAATCACAAAGCGCTCGCCTTGCAGTGGCATGAAGGCTTGGCTGCCCAGCGGGTGACGCTCAAGGAAGCTGAGTTCCAGTGGTAGTTGCACGGGTTGGCTCACGAAAATACTGATCAGAGTTCTTGCTCCCTCGCCGAGCGTCTCCACTTTAGCCAGGTCATGATGGCGGCGGGTTATCCCTCCATTAATCATGAAGTAGTCCGTGCTGCGGTGATCAATCACCTCGCCAAAGTCAGCGAAAGCGTCAGTCGTTAAGGGCTCGGCTGCCAGCTGGAGGGTCGGTTCGGTCATTAGCATTCTCCGCTTTGTGGTCGCAGGTTAGTGTTTTTGTTGGGAGGCCAGTGTCTGAAAATAGGGTTTGGGCTCGCCCACGCGAGTTAGAGGTCTCGATCCCGCAACCCACCCCTTAGAGCGGCGGACCGTATGTGGTATGCCATAGCTGCGGCTGCACGTTCGGGAGATTGGGCCTCAATCGCATTGATGATTTCCTGGTGTTCTTCCAGTGGCTTCCGCAATTCGTCTTTGTTGCGCAAAGGTTGGCATTGAGCCCTGTGAATGTCCGAGGCCAGTCGTTGACGGGTGTCGGTGAAAATGGAGTTTTGAAGTATCGAAAAAATGATGTGGTGAAAGTTAAAGTCTTCCTGGGCAGCATCAATGAGCTGGCCTTCATCGAGCGCATAGCGCATTCGGAAGTGGGCGGCCTTCAGTCGCTCCAGATCGTCTTTCGTTCTCAGTCGGCTGGCCATTGCCGCGGCATAGGGCTCGGCGGCTAAACGAAACTGAAACACCTCCTTGCTGCGACGATTGGCGCGGTTGTCGCTGTTGGTGTCGCCAAGCTTTGGGTCCGGAACATACACCCCCCGAGCCTGGCGAATGTCGATCAAGCCTAGAGTCTCCAACATACTCAAAGCTTCTCTCAGAGCCGGGCGGCTGACGCCCAGTTCTGCGGCTAATGCACGCTGCCCGGGGAGAGCTTCCCCAGGTGCGTACTCGCCGTTCAGTATTCTGGTCTGAAGAGTTTTTGCTATAGCGTTGTTGAGCATATTTTTGACTTTAGGCCTCTCGAAGGTACTTTAAAGATGACTGTATTTAGCGTTAGTTTATCAAAGTATCTTTCCGGGACGCGATGGACTAAATCGCTTCCACAATCGCGTCGGCTAACTCCGAGGTTGTCGCCTTGCCACCCATGTCAGGTGTGCAGTTCTCGGAGGTGCTCAGAACGTCGTTCAGGGCGGTCATGATGGCTTTCGCTGCCGCCGCTTCGCCAAGGTGTTCAAGCATCATTGCACCTGACCAAACGGCCGCGACCGGATTGGCTTTGCCCTGTCCGGCAATATCCGGCGCTGAGCCATGGACAGGTTCGAACATTGAGGGCAGCTCGCGGCTAGGGTTGATGTTAGCTGATGCCGCGAACCCCAGGCCGCCCTGAATGGCCGCACCGATGTCGCTTAGTATGTCGCCAAACAAGTTGGAGGCAACGATGACATCAAAGCTCTCGGGATGGGTGATCATTCGTGCCGCGGCAGCATCAACGTGGTAGCGGCTCACGGTGACGTCTGGATACTCGGCAGCCAGCTCTTCGGTGATTTCATCCCAGAACACCATCGAATATTTTTGCGCATTGGATTTGGTGATAGAGGCCAGCTTGCCGGAGCGCTGCCTGGCTTGCTCGAATCCAAATCGGAGCAGACGTTCTACCCCATGACGGGTGAATACTGAGGTTTCCACCGCAACTTCCTGAGGGTTCCCCACGTGCACGCGCCCGCCAGCTCCCGAGTATTCACCTTCGGTATTTTCGCGGATGCACAGGATGTCGAAGTCGGTTTTCTTAAGTGGACTTTCGGAGCCATTGAGTAAGCGATGGGGGCGCATGTTCACGAACTGATCAAATTGCTTGCGAATCGGCAGCAACAGGCCGTGCAGTGATACGCTGTCGCAGACCTTCTCAGGCCAACCTACGGCACCCAAATAAATGGCATCGCTTTTTTGCAGTTGTGCCAAACCATCGGCCGGCATCATTTGGCCGTGTTCAAGGTAGTATTCGCAGCCCCATTCGTATTGGGTCGGTGCCAGGCCAAACTCAAATTTACGGGCTGCGGCTTCGAGTACCCTCATGGTGGCTTCTGTGACTTCGACGCCGACGCCATCACCGGGGATAACAGCAATGTTATACGAATTCATGATGTCTCCTGCCGATTTGTCAGGCGAAAAGGGATTGGTCGATAGGCTGATTGCCGGACAAGGCACACATCAGCCTTAGTCGGGCTTTACGGGCGTTCAGGTGAGTTGCTTTGAGCGCGCCCAGTGATACTTGTTCAGCCAGTGAGCCCTGATATTCATAAACCTCTGCCACACGCCCCCAATGGGTTGACGATGTAACCGCAACCGGCACTCCGGCATTGATTGCAGCTCGAAGCGGTTCAACCCAACTTGGAGGAATATGCCCCCGGCCAATCGCGTCAATAACCAGGCCTTGAGCGCCACTGGCGACTGAGGCTTCAAGCAGTGCCGGCGAAGCGTCGATCGCAACGGGCAGAATATCCACACGGGGCAGTTGCTCGCCCGGCGTTATCGTGGAAGGCCGCTTTAACCGGTGGTTCAAACGAACCTCATCGCCGTCGACGAAACCTAGAGGGCCAACACCTGGCGAGCCGAAGCCGTTAAGCTGATAGCTACTGACTTTGCGTACGCAGGACGCCGCATGAATTTCTTCATTGAATACAACGACGGTACCCGCGCCCCGTGCTTCAGCGGCGTTCGCCACTTTTATGGCATCGCGGAGGTTGGGGCCGGCATCAGAGCCGGGCGCGTAAGGAACGCGCTGAGCGCCCGTTACCACCAGAGCGGTGTCGGCCAAGGCAAGGGTTGTGTCCAGAAAATACGCTGTATCTTCCAGGGTGTCTGTACCTTGTGATACCACCAGGCCGGCGACCTCCGGGCGTTCCGATAGCTCCAAACACAGGGCTCTGAGCTGCAACAGGTTGGCCGTGGTAATGGCGTTGCTCGGTTTCTTGACGAGCGTAATGACTTCAACCGGGCCATCACTCTCAATTTTCAAAGTATCCATGAGCTCTTTGCCGGAAAGAGCGCCGGCAATGGCCCGCCCGGAACTATCCGGCAGGCTGGCAATGGTGCCGCCCAGTGAAATAAGTACAACGGTATTTTTCATAGTCATATCGTTAAGAGAACAGGGTTAAAAGGTTCGGGAACGCGACGAAAATCAGCAGTGCGGTAATGTACAAAGCCACGAAGGGCAGTACCGCGACGCTGATTTTTTCTACCGTTTCATTCGCAATGTTTGCGGCGATGTACAGGTTCAGACCAACTGGCGGTGTAAATTGGCCGACCGCCAGCGCAATGATCGTGAATACGCCAAAGTACATCGGGTCAATGCCAACGGCAGAGGTGATTGCGACCAGAGTGGGCACCAGCAAAACCAGCGCGGATACGTTATCCAGAAAGGTGCCAACCACAATCAGCAAGCCTAACATCATTAGCATGACCATAGTGGGGTCGCTGGTGATGCTCATCACCCATGCTGAGAAAATCTGAGGTACACGCTCGGTGGTAATCACGAACGCGAAGACGTTGGCACAGACCATCAAGAACATGATGACGGCTGTTGTCGCAGCAGTGCTCATGAAAGCCCGCTTGATTTCGGTTAGCCCCAGGCTTTTGTATAAGAAAACGCCAATCAACAGACCGTACACACAAGCCACAGCGGCGGATTCGGTCGGCGTAAAGACCCCCGAGTAAATCCCGACAATGATAATAATCGGCATCAGCAGTGCTGCCAGATTTTTCAAGCGCTCGGCGGGCGATGGCGTAGAGGCCTCAAGGTTGACGTCATCGACACTCTTTCTGCCACGCCACCAGTTCAACATGCAAATCGCGAGGGTCAGCAGGATTCCGGGAACAATACCGTTAATGAACAGTGCGCCAATAGAAACGCCGGAAATAACGCCATAAATCACCATAGTGATGCTGGGCGGGATGATCAGCCCAAGCGCTCCTGAGGCGGCCACGACCGCACCGGAACCCGCAGCGGTATAGCTGGATTTCTTCATGGACGGGATCAGCACCGTACCTACCGCAGCAGTGGTTGCCGGGGCGGAACCAGAAATGGCACCAAAGAAAGCAGAAGACGTTGTCGCCACGTTGGCGAGACCGCCCGGACGGCGTCCGATTAACCGGCCGGCCATGGAGACTAGCCGTTCAGACAGCTTGGCTTCATACATCAGGGCCCCGGCCAGTAGGAACAGGGGGATGGCCAGATATGAGAAGTTGTTCAGTCCCTGGAACATCTTTTGGGCCACCACCAGCAGGGGGATGTGGCTTCCGAAGTATATGGCAAGGGTACTGGCGGCGCCCAACGCGAAGGCCACCGGGACGCCAATCAACAAAAAAACGATAAACGTGAATATGAGTATTTCAATCATGATACTTGTTCCGCGATGACAGCATTTTGGTCACTGATGGTGTCGTGGCGCAGTACTGTTTTTACTGTGAGGAGGAATGCGGCAACAAGGCAGCCTCCCGTCAGGAAGAATTGGACATAGCCAACTGGAATGCCGGTGGTAGGCGAGACCTGCCACATGGCACGCAGGGCCAGTTGGTAGCTGAACCAAACCACGACTGAGAGAAAGGTGATGGTGATCAGGTGCGATATGAAGCCAAGCACCCTGCCAATGACTGAAGGCAGGCAGTCTGCGATCACCGATACTTTGAAATGTTCAGCGCGCCAAACCGCCACAGCCATACCCGCCATGACCGCGAGCATTAGCGAAAAGACGGAAATCTCCTGAGTCCACCCGATTGGTGTGTTGAGCACGTACCGAAACACCACTTGAATGACGACCAACGACAACATTACGCCGATGGCAATGGCAGCGATTACATGGCAGATTGCTGCGACTCGGTCACAAAAGGAGATGAGTGATCGTCGAAGACTTGATGGGGCAGGGTGATCTTTTGTGTTCATGATAACCGGTCCTTTGACAGCCGATGAAACCCCATAACCGGGGAATCATCGATGTCTGGGTGCTGGATGAATTACAGAGTGAGTGGGTTAAGAATCTCTGGGCTGAACCGGCTTGTGGCATCGTCGTAAACCGGCTGGACCGCTTTGCGGAATTCAGACTTGTCCACGTCGTTGATTTTCATGCCGCGCTCTGCAACCACCTGCCATTGTTCGGCTTCGAGGTTGGCAATCAGGTCAATGTGCTTGCGGTTGTACTCGTTGCCCACTTCCAACAGGGTTTTCTGGATGTCTTCTGGCATGCTGTTGAAGAGATGCGCGTTTATGATCAGAGGCGAGCCCATGTGGATGTGGCCGGTGCGCGATACATAGTCCTGAACTTCATTGAAGTTCTGAGTCAGGATGTGCGCAGGCGGGTTTTCCTGACCGTCCACAACGCCCAGTTGAAGGGCAGAATAGAGTTCTCCGAAGGACATGACTGTCGCGCCAGCACCCAAGGTTTTGAAAGTGTCGACAAATACTTTGCCTTCAGGAACCCGAATTTTCAGACCTTCGAGATCTTCAGGATGGTTGATCGGGCGAACAGAGTTAGTGACATGGCGCATGCCGTTGCCCCACCAGCCAATGATGACGGCGCCTTGTTGCTCAACCTTTTTGCTAAGTTTTTCGCCAACCGGCCCTTCGACTGCTTCAAGGTACTCATCCATGTTCTCAAACAGGAACGGCAGGTTCAGTGCACCCATGTCTGGTACCCAATTCGATAACACGGTATCTGAGGCCAGAGTCATTTCCAGCGTACCAATCATGGTGCCTTCGACCGATTCCAACTGGTTGCCCAACTGATCGGAAGGGAAGATCTGAATCTCAACCGCACCATCGGTTTTCTTTGCGATTTCGTCAGCGAACTGCTCGGTAATGGTTTGGTAGTGGTGGCCGGGCGCCCCTGTGTGGCTAAGACGAAGCGTGTAGTCCGCTGCAAACGCCATGTTTGATGTTAGGGCCATGGAAACCGCAAGGGTAGAAATGATCGGGGTGAAGACGTGCCTCATTGTGAGCTCCTGAAAAATTATCTTGTCATCTGTTGCAACCCTTTGGATGTTAGGCCAAGGGATGCCACTGACTTATTCTTTAAAAAGAAGGGTTGCCGAAGTGTTACCGGCACCGATTGAGATACTGATTTATTACGTCTTACGTATCTGGTCAAACCGGTAAAACCGGTCAGACCAGATCGATAGTAGTAGAACCACTAATGTCAAACAAGGGGTTTCTTGGGATATCGGGGCGCATGGATGCCGACATAGGTCTTAGAGGGTAAGTTCGAGGGAGGGCGTTATGTGGCGTTGGGCGCCATCGCCGGGCTCATCGTTGAACTGGATATACGCACACCTTTACCTGAAAGACCTGAATTTCTTCGGGTCTACCTGGCAGTCTAAGCGGGTGTTCGAGAACCTGATAGGCTACATTGAGCGGAACGAAATCCGGACAGAGGGCCGTTGATTGTAGATTGATGCGGATGGGTAATTGGTACCCCCGACAGGACTCGAACCTGTTACCTTCCCCTTAGGAGGGGGACGCTCTATCCAGATGAGCTACGGAGGCATTTCAGAAGAGCCGGTATAATAACGGGCATGAGCCCGTGGCTCAAGGGGCCACGGGCTGACGCTGACGTAGGTCGTTCAGAATCTGTTGTTGATTGCTTTCTCCTTGGCCCGTCAGCACCTTAAATGCCCGCTGCCGTTCGATCATTGCCTCTTCAAAGGATTGCTTAAGCGCTTCTAGCGAGACCTCACGAATTGCTGCCGCCAGTGCTTCACGGCTGTTGAACTCGTCGTTCTCCCGGTCGATCTCCTGCCAGTAGCGGCCAGACACATCACCGAGTTGCCGGTCTCGGGCCATCATTTTGCTGATCACGGCCTGTTTTTCACGGATAAGTTGTTCGGGTGTGAGCTCAGCCAGTTGGGTTTTGAAGCTGTCTGCAAACTGGGCGACGGCTTCGTCTATTGCTTTGCCGCTGGCTTCGGGGGACTGCACAACCAAACCGAGCGCAGGGGTCTCCAGAATTTCGAAAGCGGTGGCGTAGACGATGTAGCCAAGCTGTTTCGTGGTTCTCAGTTCTTCATAGAAAGGGCTGCTGATGATCTGTGCGAGTAGCCGATAGCGGGCACGCTCTGCAAAAGAACGGTCTTTGCCCTGAAGGTAGAGCGTGTATCCGGTGTCTGGATGCTCGACGTTGAGAATCGCATCTGTTTGTCCGTCGGGTAACTGCCTGATTTTGGACCGTTCTACGTCTACTCGCTCACTGTTTTTGAGCACAATTGCCTGAACCTGCTTGGCCAGATTTAAGGCCGTGGCTTCGGTCAGGTTGCCGTGGGCCAGCATCACTGGGTCCAAGGCCTCCGTGAAGTTGGCGCCAAAGCGGGTCAGTTCGTCGAGGGTTATGTCTTTGGCCGCAGCAAGTTTCTCGCTCACGGGGAAAGTACCGTTCAGCAATGCGGTTTGTATAAATTCGGACGTTTGCTGAACCGGACGGTTTTTCGATTTGTTTTCCAGACCGTCAATCAGGCGCTGGCGCGCAATCTTGAATCGTCGTTCAGTGATCATTGGGTCGGAAAATTCCAGCAAAATGCGGTTGAGCAATTCGTGGAGCTTGTCGTCGTACCCGCCCACTCGAATGGTAATGCCGCGAAGGTGAGGGTAGACACTGTAATTGAGGCCCGCGAGCCTCGCGGAGTAGGCCCAGGCGTTGAGATTGGTTTTGATGGCATCCACCAGTAATTGCGTCAGCACGGTATTGCGAGCGGAAGCTCGGGCAATAGGGCTGCGCAAACTAATAAAGACGTTGGCTTTTGGGGTGTTGAACTGGGTGTCGCGGGCGTACCAGACGCGCATCTCGTCAGATCCACTCAGCAAAACGGGGTGGGACATGCTATCGCCGGTAACCAAGTCCAGGTTCTCCGGGACAAAGGGGTTGGCTGGAGGCAAAGACAGCTGTTCAGTCAGCTCCCGATTCATCGATGGTGTAAGTTCGAAGGGCGCTCGCTGCCAAGGTGTTTCGTACCACTCGGTCACTTGCGGATCTTGCAGATTGAGGTCTGGCGCGGAAACCAGAGCGACCAGATTATCGGGTGTCAGCCGTTCCAGAATCGCCCGATATTGCTCGGGGGCATATCGTTCGATGAGATAGGGGGCGCTTAAAATGTCTTCTGCCGGGTAATCCCGCAGCAAGCTGGACAAACGCATGGCTTCGCGCATCGGTTCGCCACGTTCATGAAAGCGGAAGTCGATAACGGCGAGCCGCTCCATTTCTTCAAAACGCTCTTCCTTGATACCGTCGGCTTTGATGACGTCAATATAACGGAACACCAGAGCGATGATCTCATCTTGCTGCTTCAACCCCTCGCGGGTGAGGGACATGCTGATGTTAAGCGTTGCGTGCGTGCCCGTGTCCATGCCCAGTCCGGCTGACAGGGTTTCCACCAGGCCCGCGCGTTTGAGTACATCGAACAGGCTGCCCTGGCCTTCATGGCCCAGCAGGTTGGCTACGTAGGAGGCCGGTTTTGTGGCGTAGTTGGCCCGTTGCGACGGAATAGGGAACGAAAGCGAGAGGCTCCTGCTGTCTTTCAACGTTTCAGCGGTAATGCGTTCGGGCAGCTGTTCTGGGCTGTACAGGGGCTCGGGGTGTTTAACTACGTCCAGATTGCGGTTCGCTATGGCGTTGAAACGGTGTTGAACGATTCGCTCAAGTTCATCCAGAGACTGTGGCCCATACACGGCTAACGACATGACGTTGGCTGAATAATTTTGTTCCCAGAATTGGATCAGATCCGGTCGCAGAGGATTCTCTTCGGTATTCTCAAGCGTGGTCAGATTACCAACAGCGAATTTGCTGAAGGCGTGATTCGGATTGCCTGTTGCTTTTCTGACTGACAGCAAACGCCGCCCATCTTCTTTAAGCTTGGCGCTGAATTCGGAATGAACGGCGTTACGTTCACGATCCACCAGCTCGGGTGTAAAGAGCGGGTGCGAAAACTGCTGGGCAAAACGATCCAGTGCGGCTTCCAGGAATTCACTTTCTACGTCGAAGAAATAGTTGGTGTTTTCGAACGCGGTGAAAGCATTGTGGCTACCGCCGTGGCTGCGAATGAACTGTTGATACTCACCACCATCGGGGTATTTTTCGGTGCCCAAAAACAGCATGTGCTCAAGAAAATGAGCCATGCCTTCACGATCACTTGGATCGTTTCCACTGCCTACCGCTACGTTGAGAGAAGCAGCGGCTTTATCCGCCGTTGCATCCGAGACCAAGATAACGCGCAGACCGTTATTCAGTTCCAGGTATCGATAGCTATTCGGGTCATTGGGGCTTTTGCTGGGCTCGGTTTCTGCATGAATGTACGCGCTAGGCAACAAGCTGGCCAGTAAAAGCAACATTGGTGGCAATCGATACAAACGTCGGAACAAGGGGCGTTTAACGGTCATGGGGCCTCATCTAATCGGGATTCGCTTGTAAAGAGATTTAGTGCATCTGTCCGGAGCCGGTATTGTCTGGCTGCTGGGACAAGGTCTTCTTGGCTAGATTGGCCGCTTGGTCTGCATCCAGTTCGCCAGAAGCGATGCGCTCGAGCACAGTGGCCATAATGGCAACAGACTGGCGGTAGTCGGAAAATTCTTTCTGAAACGCTTTGTCGATGGCTTTATAGACGGCCTCGATTTTCTCTTCTCTTGAGCCTTTGTCGGCGGCGGTGTCGTTAATCGCTTTCAAACAGGCACGGGCAATGGCGATATAGCGTTCGGTGTTTGGATTGTCTTTCGGCATGGTTGGTCTGGTAAACCCTGGTGTGAATGAGTGACTGTCTGAGACGCCAAAAGGCGTCGGAAGTTCCCGATTATGGCATTGCCAGAGGATGGTTGCATTGCTATGCAGTAATTTGCGGTTTCCTGTCAGTCAGCTTCGAATTCATGTGCTAACCTCAAGTGCAGTGTGTCGGATTATTAGGCGTGATTCAGTCGGTTTTTGTTCTCGACTTAGAGTAAAGGCTCTAATAAAAACAATGGCTTAAAGAGCAAAAGCTCTAATAAAGTTCGATACATGCAAGTAGCAATTAAGTAGAATGCGTGCACACCATAAAGCTACGACTAAAGTCGTAGTTTTATGGTGTGGCGATATGACAACAAATAAGTAACACGTAGGACGGATCTTCTATGAATTATTTCCTTACAGGTGGCACCGGTTTTATCGGTCGTTTTTTGGTGGAAAAGCTATTGGCCCGTGGTGGTACGGTGCATGTCCTGGTAAGGGCGCAGTCCCAGGGCAAGCTGGTGGAGCTTCGCGAGCGATTGGGTGTGGACGATAGCCGTATCAAAGCCGTTGTTGGCGATCTGACCAAAAACAGTTTAGGTATCGATGGCGCCGCCATGGAAGCTTTGGAAGGAAACATTGATCATTTCTTCCACCTTGCCGCTGTATACGACATGGGGGCAGACGAAGAAGCTCAGGCCGCAACCAATATTGAAGGCACCCGTGCCGCGGTCCAGGCCGCTGAAGCGATGGGCGCTAAACATTTCCATCACGTATCGTCTATTGCAGCTGCTGGCCTATTCAAAGGCATCTTCCGGGAGGATATGTTCGAGGAAGCTGAAAAGCTCGATCACCCGTATCTGCGCACCAAGCATGAATCCGAGAAGGTGGTGCGGGAAGAGTGCAAAGTACCGTTCCGTATCTACCGCCCGGGCATGGTGATTGGCCATTCGAAAACCGGCGAAATAGATAAGATCGACGGGCCTTACTACTTCTTTAAAATGATCCAGAAGATTCGTCATGCGCTGCCACAGTGGGTTCCAACTATTGGTTTGGAAGGTGGCCGACTGAACATCGTTCCGGTGGATTTCGTGGTGAACGCCATGGATCACATCGCGCATTTGGACGGTGAAGACGGTAACTGCTTCCACTTGGTGGATTCAGATCCTTATAAAGTGGGCGAGATTCTTAACATCTTCTCAGAAGCAGGCCATGCACCGCGCATGGGTATGCGCATCGATTCGCGGATGTTTGGGTTTATTCCTCCGTTCATTCGTCAGAGTGTGAAAAACCTGCCACCGGTAAAACGGATTACCGGTGCGCTTCTGGATGATTTGGGCATCCCGTCGTCTGTTATGTCTTTCATTAATTATCCGACCCGCTTTGATACCCGTGAACTGGATCGGGTGCTGAAAGGCTCTGGCATCGAAGTTCCGCGCCTACCAAGCTATGCGGCCGTGATATGGGATTTCTGGGAGCGTAACCTCGATCCAGACCTGTTCAAAGACCGTACCCTGAAAGGTACAGTTGAAGGCAAGGTTTGTGTGGTGACCGGCGCAACCTCCGGTATTGGTCTGGCGACGGCCGAGAAGCTTGCCGAAGCTGGCGCTATCCTGGTTATTGGTGCACGAACCAAAGAGACGTTGGACGAAGTGGCGGCCCAGCTTGAGGCCAAAGGTGGCAACATCCACGCGTACCAGTGTGACTTCTCCGATATGGAAGACTGCGACCGTTTCGTTAAAACGGTCTTGGACAATCATGGGCATGTGGATGTGCTGGTGAACAACGCCGGTCGCTCCATTCGCCGCTCGTTGTCATTGGCGTTTGACCGTTTCCACGATTTCGAACGCACTATGCAGCTGAACTATTTCGGTTCTGTGCGTCTGATCATGGGCTTTGCGCCTGCTATGTTGGAGCGTCGCGGTGGCCACGTGGTGAACATTTCTTCTATCGGTGTGCTGACTAACGCACCTCGGTTCTCGGCCTACGTAGCGTCCAAGTCGGCGCTGGATGCGTTCAGCCGCTGTGCGGCGGCGGAGTGGTCGGATCGTAACGTGACGTTCACTACCATCAACATGCCGTTGGTGAAGACGCCGATGATTGCGCCGACCAAGATCTACGATTCCGTGCCTACGCTGACGCCGGAAGAAGCAGCACAAATGGTGGCCGATGCCATTGTGTATCGGCCAAAGCGTATTGCTACTCGTTTGGGTGTGTTTGCTTCGGTACTGCATTCTCTGACACCGAAGATGGGTGAAATCATTATGAACACCGGTTACCGGATGTTCCCGGATTCACCTTCCGCTGCCGGTAGCAAGACGACCGAGAAGCCTAAGGTGTCTTCCGAGCAGGTTGCGTTCGCAGCCATCATGCGCGGCATTCACTGGTAAGGTGAATCGCTGTGCAACAAAAAACCCGCCTTGTGCGGGTTTTTTGTTGGCTTTAGAGAAGTTCTTTCGCGCTTACTCGTCGGTACTTGCTACCGGGGGTGGCGGGAAGCCTCCCAATTCTTGCCAACGATTCACGATGCCACAGAACAGATCCGCGGTTTTCTCGGCGTCGTAAGCGGCGGAGTGAGCTTCTTTGTTATCAAACGGAATCCCGGCCAGTTTGCACGCTTGCGCCAGTACGGTATGGCCGTAGGCCAGTCCCGCAAGGGTAGCGGTATCAAACGTTGAGAACGGGTGGAAGGGGTTACGCTTGATGTCGGCGCGCATGGCGGCGGCGAAGACAAAGTTGTGGTCGAAGGTCGCGTTATGGCCAACCAGTACGGCTCGCTTGCAGTCGAAGGCTTTGACCGCTTTGCGGATCGGGGAGAAAATCTCACTCATGCCTTCGCGCTCAGGAACCGCTTCTCGCTCGGGGTCCCAAGGGTCTATGCCGGTGAAATCCAATGCGGACTGCTCGAGATTGGCGCCTTCGAATGGGTCGATTTGCTGCAGGTGGGTCTCGCCACGGTGTAGCTTGCCGTCTTCATCCATGGTCAGCATTACGGCTGCGATTTCCAGCAGAGCGTCTCTTTCGGGGTTGAAGCCTGCGGTTTCGACATCGACCACGACGGGTAGAAAGCCGCGGAAACGCTGAGACATAGGGTGAAGCGGTTTGTTTTCGTCAGACACGCGAACTCCAATGTTCGTGTTGTAAGTTAAAAGGTGATCAGGCCATACGCCAGTGAACGGTTTCACCAGATTTTAATGGCACGATGGTTCCGTCTGCCAGGGGCAGCTTTTCGGGCATGGTCCAAGGTTCGCGCACCAGAGTAATGGTGTCGGTGTTCCTTGGTAAGCCGTAGAAGTCCGCACCATTGAAGCTGGTGAAGGCTTCCAGCTTGTCCAGAATGCCCAGCTCTTCAAAAATTTCGGCATACAGTCCGATGGCGCCGTAGGCGGAATAGCAGCCGGCGCAGCCGCAGGCAGCCTCTTTTTTGTCCCGGGCGTGTGGGGCTGAATCGGTGCCCAGGAAGAACCGGGGATCACCGCTGGCAACAGCTTCACGCAGGGCTTCCTGATGTTTGTTGCGCTTAAGGATGGGCAAACAGTATAAGTGCGGGCGAATGCCGCCAACCAGCATGTGATTGCGGTTATACATCAAATGTTGCGGCGTCAGCGTTGCGGCAAGATTGTCACCGGTATGACGACGCACAAACTCGGCGGAGTCTGCAGTGGTAATGTGCTCCAGAACCACTTTCAGTGTCGGGAAGGCCTCTAATGTCGGAGCCAGTACGCGCTCCAGAAACACCTTTTCCCGATCGAAAATATCAATGTCAGCGTCGGTGACTTCGCCGTGTACCAATAACAGCATGCCGCATTCGGCCATGGCTTCTAGCACGGGATAGATGTTGCGGATATCGCTGACACCCGAAGCTGAGTTCGTGGTGGCGCCAGCAGGGTAGAGTTTTGCTGCTACAACCCCCGCCGCTTTCGCTTCGTGGATCGTTTCCGGTGTGATGCTCTCTGTGAGGTAGAGCACCATCAATGGCTCAAAGTTTGTGCCCTTTGCGGCGGCTAGAATCCGTTCCCGATAGGCCGTTGCGGCGGCCGCATCGGTCACCGGTGGCACTAAGTTCGGCATGATGATGGCGCGGCCGAAACAAGCGGCCGTCGCCGGTACAACACTGTTCAATACATCGCCATCGCGGACGTGCAAATGCCAGTCGTCCGGGCGGGTGATGGTCAGTTGTTTGGTCATGAGAGATTCGCCAGGCAGCTCTAAAAGTTTTGCGAATTATATCAGAAGGCCGTCACGAATGTTTTTCGATCTGAATGTGTTTCTATGGCTCAAGTATTGTCCAAGCTTGCCGATACTCAGTAAGTAAATGAGTTAACGGGTGTTGGGGCGTCTCTATGGTGATGTTAAAGCGCAGGTCTACGAAAAAAGGAGTCGCTACCTTTGCTGGCGTGCTTCTGGTGTGGACGTTTGCCTCCCCGGCTGCGGCATCCAGTTATGGAGCCGGCATCGAAAATAGCCGTTGGTATCTTTCGGAGTCGGTGTTCGAATGCTCATTGGTGCATGAAGTGCCCGGGTTTGGGCGAGCGGTTTTTAGTCATCGAGCAGGAGAGGACCTTGCGTTCTATCTTGAATCCACGGTCGCACGGATGAAACCTGGTCGTGGGCAATTGGTGGTCGAGGCGCCTGTCTGGCGTCCAGGCGTAGCACCGAGGCCGGTTGGTGCCGTGAGTGTATCTGACGGCCAGCGCTCCGTAAGCGTTGGTAGCAAAGAGGCGAGCATCATGGCTCAGGGCTTGCTGCAGGGCATGCAACCAACCCTGACACGTGTATCCCGATATGGTCAGGGCGCGGTGAGAGTCTCGCTTTCGAATGTGAATTTTTCGGCCCCATATTCCGGGTACCTGCAGTGTGTTTCGGGTCTGTTGCCGGTGAACTATGATCAAATTCGCCGCTCTCGCGTCCCTTTTTCCAGCGGTGGTGCGGCGCTTTCTGAGGACGATAGGGCGCTGTTGGATAACATCGTGACCTATGTGCTGGCGGATTCCACGATAGAACGTATTCTGGTGGATGGCCATTCGGACAGTATTGGTAGTCGGATCGATAACCGGGCACTGTCAGAAGAACGCGCGACAGTCGTTGCGGAGTATTTGAAGGCCGGAGGCCTTGATGAAGATTTGCTGATTGTCCGCAGTCATGGAGATCAGTTCCCGGTATCGCGTCGCCATCGGGATAACCGCAGGGTTACGATTCGTTTGCAACGGCAGGGTGAGCGCCCTGAGTTTCAGCAGGCAAACGGAAGCGGAGGCACGTTTTCTGGCTGACCTGGAGTCAGCTTAATAAACGGCGTTCAATACCTCGAGGTGAGTGGTCACGCTTTCACCTAACGCCCTCAGATGATATCCCCCTTCCAGCGTTGAGATTACTCGGTCGTTGGCATGGTCATGGGCCACACTCACGATCATTTCGGTCAGCCAGCGATAATCCTCTGTTTCCAGATTCATTTCCGCCATCGGGTCCAGTCTGTGTGCGTCAAAGCCGGCGGACACCAGCACCAATTGCGGACGAAAGTTTTGAAGCTTTTTCAGCCAAGTTCCTTCCACGCGTTTGCGATATTCCGCCGATGAGCAGTCTGCTTCAATCGGCGCATTGATGATGTTGTCAGGCTGACGGTGCACATGACTGTGAGGATACAGCGGGTGCTGGAAGCTTGAACACATCAGAATGCGCTCGTCACCACCAACGATATCGACGGTTCCGTTACCTTGGTGAACATCAAAATCGATGATGGCAACCCGTTCTAGCTGATGGAAATTGAGAGCCCTTAACGCCGCCAGAGCAATGTTGTTGTAGAAACAAAAGCCCATGGATTTGGTGCGTTCGGCATGATGTCCCGGGGGCCTAGCGCAAATAAAAGCGTTAGTTACCTGACTGCTCATGACCATATCAACGGCTTGCACATTTCCTCCAGCGGCCAATCTGGCGGCCCTGAGGGTGTCAGGCATGAGAGAGGTATCCGGATCTGTAAACACCCGGCCCCGAGTGGGCGACATCAAGTCGAGTTGCTTCAGATAAGACTCGGGGTGGACCATGAGTAACTGATCCCGGGTAATTTCTTCAGGCCGCACCCAGTCGAGTGTCTGCTGAAGCTCGGTGTCAGCAATATGTGCCAGAATGCTTGCAATACGTTCTGGGCTCTCCGGATGATCCGGGCCCATATTGTGTTTCAGGCAATCATTGTGGGAAAAGAATGCTGTGGTCATGCTGAGAGTCTAAGCCTGAGTCCGGTTGTTATTATTCGCATGTTAACAAGGATATTGGGTAGATGTGGGCTACTTTCGTCTAAATCATTGGCAGTTAGTCTGCAGGATAGTCGATTTACATCAGGAAATACCGATCTAATATAAGGTATACATTGATAAGTAACCTGTTTTATTGAGATTCTTATCTACATTGCCACCGTCTGGATCAGGGAGAGTTCTCTTGAGTACCCGTTATTTGGAAAGTTTGTTCAATCCTGAATCCATTGCTGTGATCGGTGCTTCCGAGCGGTCAGACAATCTGGGTGGCATGGTTTTGCGTAACTTGCTGGGTGGCGGTTTCCCGAGCCGTATGGTGGTCGTTAACCAGAACGATTATGACAACGTTCATGGTGTCCCTTGTGTCGCGAAAGTGTCGCAATTGGATTTTACGCCCGATCTTGCCATCGTGTGTACCCCGCCTGATACCGTGCCAAAAATGATCCGTAAGCTTGGCGAAAGTGGCGTACGAACCGCCATCGTGATGACCGGTGGTATGTCTCGTACTCACAGTAAAACCGGCCAGCCTCTAATGTATTCGGTGCGCGATGCGGCAAGAGAAACCGGGATACGGGTGTTGGGCCCAAACACGATTGGCTTGATGGTTCCGGCTCGACATTTGAACGCGACGTACGCGCACATGGGGGCAATTCCGGGCCGAGTGGCGTTTATCGGACAGTCCGGCACAATCGCCAGTTCCGTTCTGGATTGGGCGTTTGCTCGAGGTGTAGGCTTTTCCTACTTCCTGACTCTAGGCGATGGCATGGATATCGATCATGACGATCTGATCGATTATCTAGCCCAGGACAGCCAAACCCGAGCCATTTTGTTGCATATTGAGAGTATTCCGAACCCTCGCCGCTTCATGTCGGCGGTTCGGGTGGCTTCTCGCACGAAACCGGTGATTGCGGTCAAGTCTGGACGGGTCCCGGAATCGGAATGGATTCCCCACGAGCTTTCGGCCGGGGTCACTCACAGCGACCCCATCTACGATGCGATGCTTCAGCGGGGTGGCGTGCTGCGGGTCGACGGTTTGGGCCAGATGTTCGACGCGCTGGAAACGCTGACTCGTATGCGCCCTTTAAGGCGCGAATCCCTGGCTATTATCGCGAACGGTGTTGGCCCAGGGGTGTTGGCGGTTGACCGGCTATCACATTTGGGCGGGGAATTAGCCGAGTTGTCGGATACCACGATTAAGGAGCTCGGGGAATTATTGCCGCCTTATTGGACCCGGAAAAACCCCATCGATTTGAACTACGATGCGTCGCCTGAACTCTATGGCAAAGCGGTCAAGATCCTCGCTAAAGACCCGAACATAGCAAACGTGTTGGTGATGTATGCGCCTACACTCGTGCAGGACAGTCTCCAGATCGCCGACGCAGTGGTGCAGGCCTCCAAAGGCACGCGCCTGAATATTTTCACCTGCTGGTTGGGTCAGAGTACGGTGATGGATTCCCGCGAGGAGTTTTATCGGGCAGGCTTGCCGTCGTTTTTCAACCCGGAAAAAGCTGTAACTGCATTCATGCAGCACGTGAAGCATCAGCGGGTACAACGACTTTTGAAAGAAACGCCGGAGTCGTTCACGGACCATTTCGCGGACAGGGCTAACACGCGTTCGCTAGTCGCCAAAGCCCTTCGGGATGGCCGTAAACATCTTTCCAGTCGCGAAGCGCGCCAGGTAATTCGGGATTATGGCGTGAATGCCATCGAAACCGTTTACTGCGATGATGTAGAGGAAGTGCTGGAAATGTTTGCGGTCGAGCGCCGCCCAATTGACCTGACCATCGTTCATGAGCAGGTCTGTTACCCCTTCCTTGATCTGACCCCGACACAGCGCCGGTATAAAGGCACCATTAAAAACCTGAACAGCGAGCAGGCCATTATTGATGGCTGCCGGTTTTTGATTGAAGAGTATAGAGAGCATTTTCCCAATAGTGGCTTTTTGGGCTTTGGTATGCAGCACTCCTACCAGCATGTAGGCGGCATTGAATTCAGTGTGGGCATCACTCGGGACGAGCTGTTTGGTCCTTTGGTGGTGTGCGGTGCAGCCGGTGCCCAGATCAATATTACTACCGACCGCCAGATTGCTTTGCCTCCGTTGAACATGGTGCTGGCCCGCGAGTTATTGCGCCGGACCTATATGTACAAACTGTTGAAGGAGCACAGTCTTCGGCCGCAAGAAGACATACGCGCGGTATCGGAAACATTGGTGAAACTGTCGCAGATCGTGATTGATATCCCCGAAATTCGGGGCTTGGAGATTTCGCCTCTGTTGTTCAATGAACAGGGCGCTGTGGCGGTCAGTATCGCGGTTGATCTGGATGACAAGCCGAGTCGGCCGATTATTCAGGCTTATCCACGGGAACTTGAAGAGTGGATTGTGTTACCCAAGTCTGGTCGGCGGGTAATTCTTCGCCCTGTTCTGGCCCAGGACGAGCCTGCACATCGAACCTTCCATGAATACCAGTCCCCGGAATCCATACGATACCGATTCTTCCAATATCGTAAGCACTTCTCCCGGGAAGACGTTGCTCAGATGGTGCAGATCGACTACGACCGGGAGATGGTCTTTATTGCCAATGCCAAAAAAGAAAATAGTAAGCATGAGGAAACGCTCGGGACAGTGCGAATATGGACCGACGCCGATAACCTCCGCAGCGAGTTCGCCGTCATGGTCGATGACCGAATGAAAGGCGAAGGGCTGGGGGTCGCGCTTATGCAAAAGATGATTGAATACTGCCGAGGCCGCGGCACGATGGAAATGGTTGGCAACGTGTTGCCAGAAAACCGACCGATGCTCCAGCTCGCCGAACATCTCGGGTTTGAGATCAAGTTCAACCCCATGGAAGAGGTTATGGATCTGAGGCTGGTGCTGAATGAGCCAGAGAAAGACTGGCAGAAAGAGCGGCTGAAAAAGCGGGAGCACTAACTCCCGCCAGTTCCAGAGGCTTGCGGCTTATTCTTCGACAATGGCGGAGCGATCTTCGCCACCAAGGGCTTCCAGCAGACCGGGAATCATGCGAGACAGTTCCAGCGTCATGATGGTAAAGGCTGCATCGAACTTGGCCACGGCATCGTCAACGTCCACATCGTCCAGTTGGTCCTGCAGGGTCTCACCAAATTTCAAACGGCGAATGCCCAGCTCTTCATCAAGAACCAGATGCACGTTGTTGTCCCAAGTTACCGCAAGCTTGGTGACTTGCATGCCGGTTTCGAGATGATTGCGGATCTCGTCAGCTTTAAGGTCCAGGCCTTTGCAACGAACAACACCGCCGTCTTCGGACGGGTCTTTGAGCTCGCACTCATTGCCCAGTTCAATGGTCGCTGGGAGATCGATGGTTTCGTTTAGCCAGCCGGTAAAGGTAAAGGCCGGTGCCTGCTCAACCACTGGTGGCCGCACGGGTAGTGACCCCAATGTTTTTCGAAGGGTTGAGGCGAAATCTTCGGCTTGCTTGGCTGAGCCGGCGTCTACCACAAGAACACCGTCTTGCGGTGCCAGATAGGCGTAGCAGCGGCGGTTGCGGGAGAACGCCTGGGGCAGCATTTCCAGCATCACCTGTTCTTTGATTTCGTCTTTTTCTTTCCGGCGAACCTTCCGGCTTTGCTCCAGCTCAATCGCTTCAGCGCGTTCTTCTACGGCTTCTTTAACCACAGGCCCGGGTAGGATTTTTTCTTCTTTACGCAGGGCAATCAGATGGTAGCCGTTGGCGCTGTGCACCAGCAGTTCGCCGTGCTTGCCAAGTGGTGGAACCCAACCCTGACGCATCGTCTCTTGCGGGCCGCAGGGCTTGAACGCATCGGCTTGCAGCTTTTCTTCAAGGGCTTCGGCGGTAATGTCGAACGGTTTGGTAAAACGAAATACTCGGGCGTTGCGAAACCACATGGGTTTTATGTCCTTGCTGTATTGTTCGGGGCGATTCGAGAAAGGGATGCGATGATACGGCTACGGAGAGGCAGCCGTAAAGTTACCGGTAGGGCATGTTCAGATCTGCAAGATCTCGACCAGTACGGTTTTGACGATAAAACCAACAACGCCGGCGCCCAACACCGTAAAGAGTGCGATGGTGCCAAATTTTCCAGCCTGTGACTTTTTGGCGAGATCCCAAACAATGAAACCCATCCAGCCAATAAGGCCCGTGAGCAGCACCGCCATGGCGATCTGGGAAAAGACTGCTTCGTTCATGGTTGCTCCGATATCAACAGAAATGTGCGAGTGGGTGTGTGATTAACGTTGTTCATCCCGCAGGAAGACCCAGTTGTTCTTATCGGATTGTTCTTCACTGAAGTAGTAGCCATCCAGATCAAAGCTTTTGAGCTCTTCCGCTTGGGTGATGCGGTTTTGAATGGTGTAACGGCACATCAGGCCGCGTGCTTTTTTGGCATAAAAACTGATGATCTTGTATTTGCCATTTTTGAAGTCTTTAAACTGAGGGGTGATCAGCCGGCCTTCGAGGTTTTTCTTCTGAATGCTTTTGAAGTATTCATTGGAGGCCAGATTGATCAAAACCTGATCGTCTTCCGCCAATAGGGTGTTCAGGTCTTCGGTCAGCTTGTTACCCCAGAACGCATAGAGATCCTTGCCGCGCTGGTTCTCGAACTTGGTCCCCATTTCAAGCCGGTACGGCTGCATTAGGTCGAGAGGTTTGAGCAATCCGTAGAGGCCTGACAGCATGCGCAAGTGCTTTTGGGCGAAGCTGAAGTCGTCTTCGTTGAAGCTTTCGGCATCCAACCCTGTGTACACGTCGCCCTTGAAAGCCAGAATAGCCTGGCGTGCGTTTTCGGGCGAGAAGGGGGTGTGCCAGTTGCGGAAGCGGTCAGCGTTCAATTGGCCGAGCTTGTCGCTAATGCCCATCAGATTGCTGACCTGATGGGGTTCCAGCTCCTTCAGTTGATCGATCAGCTCGCACGCATCGTCCAGATACTCCGGCTGGGAATAGGTTTCCGTGGCCAGTGGGCTTTCGTAGTCCAGAGTTTTGGCGGGGGAGATGATCAACAACATGTTAGCGGATCCTTTATTGCAAAAACGTGAGTAACTGGGCCTGAGTAAACGGCCAGCCGAGTTCTTCGCCAGTGTCTTGTCTGCGCAGGACCGGAATGCGAGTGCCGTAGCGTTCAACCAAGGCTTCGGACTGTGCGATATCGACCACATCCACAGGAATGGGTTCCGGCATCGGGGTGTTGACCAGCAACGCTTCCGCCAGTTCGCACAGATGACAGTTGGATGTGGTGTAGAAAATCAGTTCCATTATGTCTTCGGCTGCGCATCGATTTGTTGACCAGTCACACCTTGACTGTCTTTACCCATCAGGTAGAGGTAGATCGGCATCAACTGCTCTGGAGCCGGGTTCTTCTGAGGATCTTCTGCCGGGTAGGCGAGCACTCGCATGCCTGTGCGGGTCGCACCGGGGTTCAGGCTGTTTACGCGAACGTTATTGCGCTCATCGTCCAGCTCATCGGCCAACAATTGTGAAAGCCCTTCAATGGCGAACTTGGACACTGCATAGGCTCCCCAGTAGGCCCGTGCTTGGCGGCCCACACCGGAGGAGGTAAAGATCATGGATGCTGCATCCGATTGCCTCAGCAGGGGGATCATGGCTCGGCTAAGCATGAAAGGTGCCGTGGCGTTGACTTGCATGACCTTGTTCCAGGTTTCGGGGTCATACAGTTCCACGGGGCTGCGTGCGCCCAGAATGCCTGCGTTGTGCAGCAAACCGTCGAGCCGACCGAAGTTTTCTTCGATGGTCATGGCCAGCTCTTCATAGTCTTTCATGGTGGCGCCTTCGAAGTTCATCGGCACCAGCGCAGGCTGTGGGTGCCCGGCGCCTTCGATTTCATCGTAAACTTCTTCCAGTCTGGACAGAGTGCGCCCTACCAGAATGACGGTGGCACCGTGGGCCGCGTAGGCTTTTGCTGCCGCCCGGCCAATACCGCTACCGGCTCCGGTTACCATGATAATGCGGTCTTTTAGAAGATCGGCGGGTGCTTGGTAATCATGCATAACCTGTCTCCGTTATCTGGCAAATGCCGGCTAGGTTGCGGCCGGTAAGTGAAAAATTTTGAGCGTTATTGTAACAGCTTTGCCAGGTCGCTGACGGTGTCGGCGATGGCGTCGGCTTGCCACAGATCAACTGTTTCCGGTTCTTCAATATAGCCGTATCTTACGGCAATGGTGTACATGCCCGCGTTGCGACCGGCTTCGATGTCACGCACGTGGTCTCCCACGTAAATGGCCCGTTCTGGCGCAGCGTTGATTTCTTTACAGGCCAGAAACATCGGTTCGGGGTGGGGTTTGCGGTCAGTCACGTGATCGGGGCAGATCAGTGTCGCGCAGCGATCCTGCAAATCGAGTGCTTTGATCAGCGGAGCAGCGAATCGCACGGGTTTATTGGTGACGATACCCCAAGGAATACCTTTGGTCTCGAGAGCCAACAGCAATTCGTCCATGCCGTTAAACAGAGTGGTTTCATCTGCCACTCCGGCTTCGTAGAGGTCGAGGAAGGCTGTGTGCTTATCAAGATAGCCGTCGTGTTCAGGCTCCAGGTTAAACCCCAGCCGAACCATGGCGCGGGCGCCGTTGGAAACCGAGCGACGAATATATTCCGCCGGGAGCGGCTCCAGATGGTTTTGTTGGCGCAACAGATTCAAGCAGCGGATGAAGTCTGGCGCTGTATCGATCAGTGTGCCATCCAGATCAAACAGGACCGCTGATGGGGTGTTTTCAGTCTTCACGGATATCCTTGGCATGCATCAGATAATTGACATCCACATCGCGACCGAGCTTGTAGCTCTTAGTGATGGGGTTGTAGGTCATGCCAGTGAGTTCCTGAATGTCCAGACCGGCTTGGCGCAGATAGTCGGACATTTCTGAAGGGCGGATGAATTTGTTCCACTCATGGGTGCCCTTAGGGAGCATGTTCATGATGTATTCTGCGCCGACAATGGCGAACAGGAACGACTTCGGGTTCCGGTTGATGGTTGACACAAATAAGTGGCCACCCGGGCGCAACATAGCGGCGCACGATCTAATGACCGAAGCTGGATCTGGCACATGCTCGAGCATTTCTAGGCAGGTGACGGCATCGTATTGGCCCGCATGCTCCGGGTCTTGGGCCAGATTTTCGATGGTCGTCTGGCGATAGTCCACTTTGACGCCGGATTCCAGCCCGTGCAATTTCGCGACCTGCAGGGGCGCTTCACCCATATCGATCCCGGTGACGTGAGCGCCGCGAAGAGCCATGCCTTCGGACAACAAGCCGCCACCGCAGCCGACGTCCAGTACTCGTTTTCCGGCCAGAGAAACCCGCTCGTCAATGAAATTCAGGCGCAAGGGGTTGATGTCGTGAAGTGGTTTGAACTCACTGGTGGGGTCCCACCAGCGGCTGGCGAGCGCCTCAAACTTGGCAATCTCGTTCTGGTCTACGTTTTGGTTGCTCATGCTTGCCCCTGAGAAAAATTAACTGAGAATATGTTTTTGCCAATCACGAACGCGAAGCATCAGGTCCGGGACGTCAATTCGGGTTAACCGGCCATCCTGCAGTTGAGGCACACCGTGAATCCAGCTGTGGCTGACGGCTCGGCCGTGGTTGCTGTAAACCAGATGCGAAGCCGGGTCATAGACGGGCTGGATAAACGGGTCACTGAGGTCGACGGCGATCAGATCCGCCAGCTTGCCGGCCACCAAAGAGCCCAACTCCTGTTCCCTGCCCAGGGCGCGGGCACCGTTCAGGGTCGCCATTTCCAAAGCCTTATGAGCCGAGAGGGCAGTGGCATCGTCTG
This sequence comes from Marinobacter sp., assembly GCF_034669625.1. Taxonomy (GTDB): domain Bacteria; phylum Pseudomonadota; class Gammaproteobacteria; order Pseudomonadales; family Oleiphilaceae; genus Marinobacter. The sequence goes on along the minus strand of NZ_JAXMOY010000014.1, from coordinate 13,924 downwards.
CTACAACTTTGGCTAGCATGGCAGCCGTTTTCAATTCGCCAAATAAGTCTAGGTCGTTGTTGCTGGCTGCACCATCAGTGCCAATGGAGACGTTCAGGCCGGCGTTGATCAGTGTTTGAACCGGACACAGTCCGCTGGCGAGTTTTAAATTCGATTCAGGGCAATGAACGATGTGCCCACCCATCTTGTTCAGAGTTGCCAGATCGGCTTCATTAAGCTGGGTCATGTGGACATATTGGCTGTTGTTGCCCAGCACGCCCAGGTCGGCCATGCGGGCAATCGGCCGTTTACCGGATACCTTTAACGCTTCGTCGACCTCAAACGCGGTTTCATGCAGGTGCATTTGTATGGCCGCGCCGGTTTTTTCGGACAGTTCTACAGCAGCGGCTAAAGGTTGGTCTGAAACCGTGTAGGGCGCATGGGGGCCTATAGCCGGCATGATGAATTCATCGTTGCGCCATTGAGCAATCAGATTGGCACCTTTTGCCAAGTACTCATCCGGGCCGGAACCCCACATGGTGGGCATGTCCATCAGTGGGAAGCACACCTGCGCGCGCATGCCTATGTCGTGCGCAGCTTGAGCGGTGGCTTCCGGGAAGAAGTACATATCGGAAAAGGTGGTGGTACCGGTACGCAGCATCTCGGCCATGGCAAGTCGGCTGCCATCCACGACAAATTGCTCACAAACAAATTGTCCTTCGGCCGGCCAGATGTGGTCGTTTAACCAGGTCATCAGAGGCAGGTCGTCTGCCATGCCGCGAAACAGGGACATGGCTGTGTGACCATGCAGATTGATCAGACCGGGAAGTACCACGTGATTGGTAAGATCAATGGTTTCACGTGTGCGGAAGCGTTGGTCTGCATCCGCCTGAGGCAATACGGCCGCTATTCGGCTGCCTTGGAGGATAACGGCCTGATGTTCCAGTACAACGCCAAATGGTTCAACGGGAATAAGCCAACGGGCGTTAATCCGGGTGTCGGCTGCGGTGATAGTGTTTGCCGTCATTAACCTGCCTTGTTGGGTCGGGGGCACAGAGTCTGTATGCCGGGGAATTCAACGGAGAAGTATAGCGAGCCACCACCGGCAGAACTACCCCGGCAGTCGTGCCAATAGAGGTATAAAGAGGCAAGTAACACGCTATACTGCGATTTTTTGGCCGCAAGCGGAGCTGACCATGGCAAATTCCACAGACCAACGAATTTTGGGTACACAACCAGTGCGTTGGCACGGCGACAGTTTGGAGCTTTTGGATCAGCGGCTGTTGCCTACCGAAGAGCACTGGATTACGGCAGATGGCGCGTCCGCGGTTGCCCAATGCATTACCGATATGGTGGTTCGTGGCGCACCGGCTATCGGAATCAGTGCGGCTTATGGCGTCGCTTTGGCTGCTCGCCATGCTGGTGGCTGCGACAATTGGCAAGTCGAAGTAGGGCAGGCGATTGACCAGTTGGCAAAATCGCGGCCCACGGCGGTGAATTTGTTCTGGGCGCTGCAGCGTATGGAAAAGGTCTTCCTGAACTGTGCAGAATTGGATGAGGCGGTAGAGCGGTTGGCTTCAGAAGCGGTTTTGATTCATCAAGAAGATATCGCTGCTAATTTGGCGATGGCGGATCATGCGCTTGACGTGATGAGTCCGGAACAAGCGATTGGAGTGTTGACCCACTGCAATACGGGGGCGCTGGCTACGGGTGGATACGGCACAGCCCTTGGTGTGATTCGCCGACTGCACGAGCGTAACCTGCTCGATAAAGTGTATGCGGATGAAACCCGGCCCTGGCTTCAAGGCAGCCGCCTTACCGCTTGGGAGCTTAAACGGGATGATATTCCTGTGACCTTGAATGCTGACAGTGCCGCGGCGGCGATTCTTGCCAGTGGCCAGGTAAGCTGGGTAATCGTGGGCGCCGACAGGATCACCGCCAACGGCGATGTGGCGAACAAGATCGGTACCTACAGTTTGGCTGTTTTGGCCCGCTACCACGGTGTCGGCTTTATGGTCGTCGCGCCTTCCAGCACGGTGGATATGGCTTTGCTTGAGGGGGCCCAGATTCCGATTGAAGAGCGTGAAGGAACAGAGGTCCGGGAAATTCGCGGGATTCCTCTGGCGCCACCCGGAGTGGAAGTGTTCAATCCGGTATTCGATGTAACGCCGGCCAGTTTGATCGATGCGATCGTGACCGAAAAAGGGGCTGTGCTGAAGCCGGACCTTGCGGGTATGAAAGCGTTATTTGCCTGAAGAGGGTTCCGAGTCGTCGGGATTGCGGGACTGAAGGTCGGCTTTCAGTTCCGCCATTTCCATTTCCTGCTGCTCGATGAAATGCATCGACATCTCAAAACTGTTGCGGGTGAATTCCAACACCTTCTTGAAACCTTCATCCGAAAGGTTTCGAGCGTTGTCATGACGACGGAAGATATTGATGAACTCCCGCTCCCGCTCGAACTGCAGCGGAATACGGCCAATCCCCCAATCGTTCAGGATCTGCCAAACCTCCGGATTGTAGTTCCGCGTGGTGCGCATGATGAAGGGGATGGGGTCGTTTCGAGCAACCAGAGCTGCAAACCGCAATATCAGCTCGAAGGAAAGGGTGGCGGTGCCGTTCTCGATGGCTTCCAGCAGCGACTTGTCTTTGAGGTTCAGTGCCTCGCTCATCTCCGAAAGCGTTAGTCCGGCTACTTCCCGAATGTCTTTGAGAGATTGGCCCGCGGCCAGCATCGCCCTGAGTTGATCCTGTGAGTTGACGAGCACCCGCCCGACTTTGAGCGAGGTGTCCGTAGCGCGGGCCCCGAGCTTAAGCGCCGAGCCGGTAAAGCCAACAATGCGGTCCAGAATCCGATCGGATGATTTGGCCCGGGCATCGGCTGCCGGCGCCATGCTTTCTGCTTCTTCCATGGAGCGCATGGCGTGCAAAGCATCCAGCAGCATGCTTTGGAAGACCTGAGCTTTTTTGAGGTTCTCTCGTTGACCTCCCGAGGGCGCCTTTTCGGACATGGCTCTATGGCACCTCAGTTTTTACGGCAAACTGTGTGGGCGCAAGTATGGAGGCCATACGCTGATCCAGTTCGAGCAAGTCCGCCATGATGTGGCCACCCTCACGAATGACGAAGTCCAGTTCGTCGTCCGTGTTGTCCGGATCGGCCACCTGTTCATCCTGCCATTTCTCCAAGTCTTCCAGCTCCTCGAAAGGGGTTTCGCCGCGAAGTTCCCTGCGCGCGTTGGCGATGGTCAGGCGGGTGCTTTCAATTTGATTGTGGTGCTCTGTTCGTTCGTCAATATTGAGGCTGACATAGTCAATCTGGCGCTGTTGGTTCAGGAAATCGATTTCCTTTTGCAGCAAGCTGAATTCCGGGTTGGTATTGAATCGGTCGTCGTGCCGTGTGCGGAGTTCATCAATAATGCCGCTGAAGTCGAAATAGCGGGTGTGGGGGACCGCCTCAATCTGGTCCCAAGGTAGGGCGTGGTCCAGCGCATCTTCGCCGATTCTCGATTTATCGATACGGGAAGGTATTTCGATGTCGGGAATCACACCCTTGTGCTGGGTTGATCCGCCTGAAACCCGGTAGAACTTGGACTGGGTGATCTTCAGTTGACCATGGTTAAGAGGGCGTACTGCCTGCACCGTGCCTTTGCCGAAGGTTTGTGAGCCAACCACCAGGCCGCGGCCATAGTCTTGTATAGCGCCCGCGAAAATTTCGGAAGCGGAGGCGCTCATACGGTTCACCAGCACTACCAGTGGGCCGTCGTAAGCAACGGTCGGGTCTCGATCGTCCAGTACCTGCACTTCGTTGCTGGCGTTGCGGATTTGCACGGTTGGTCCTTTATCGATAAAGAGACCGACCAGGTCGTTGGCTTCGTGCAACGCGCCACCACCGTTGTTGCGCAGGTCCATCACTATGCCGTCGACACCGTCTTGCTTGAGTTCGTCAATCAACTTGCGAACATCTCGAGTGGTGCTCTTATAGTTTGGATCGCCAGCTTGCATAGCCTGGAAGTCAGCGTAAAAGGTCGGGATGGTGATCACGCCAATGTTATAGGCGGCACCGCTGCGGTCTAGCTGAATGATGTCTTTGCTGGCACTTTGCTCTTCCAGTTTTACCTCGTCGCGGCTGATGGCAATGCTGCGAGTGATGGTTTCATCCGACGCGTTCGCAGGGATGACTTCCAGGGTTACGATGGAATTGCGCGGGCCGCGGATAAGATCGACCACTTCATCAAGGCGCCAGCCAATTACGTTCACGGGCTTCTCTTCTTCCTGAGCCACGGAGACAATCCGGTCTGCAGGCTGAAGCTGGCCTTGTTTGGACGCTGGTCCACCCGGAACCAGCCGAACGATTTTGGTGTACTCATTGTCTGACTGGAGAACCGCACCGATACCTTCCAGAGAGAGGCTCATGTTGATGTTAAAATTCTCCGAGGTACGCGGAGAAAAATAGGAGGTGTGCGGGTCCCACATGCCGGCAAAGGCATTCATATAGGCTTGGAAAGCGTCTTCGCTGCGGGCCTGATAGACACGCTTGAGCTGGCCTTCGTATCGGCGCAACAAGGTTTCCTCAATGGCTTCGTCATCGGCGCCATTGAGACGCTGCGCTAAGACGGCGTTCTTGATACGTTTGATCCAGAGCTGGTCCAGAGCCGCTTTGTCGGTCTCCCAGGGCGCCTCCGAGCGATCAACGCGGATTTTTTCGTCAGTGCTGAAATTCAGCTCGGATACACCGGCACTGATCATCTCTTTAGCAAACTTCAGGCGCTCGATAATTCGCTGCTGAACCAGGTTGTAGATATCGAAACCGGGTTGCAGTTGTCCGGTCTTGAGCGCTGAGCCCAAGCGGCCTTTCACCTGACTTAATGCGTCAATGTCTTGTTGTGTGAGGTAAATACGCTGGCCGTCGAGGTAGTTGAGGTAGGCATCGAAAACATCGCCGGAGAGTTCATCGCTGATGCCGAGGTCGCGGAAGTGAGTGAATTGCAGCTGGCGGGCGATAAGAATGTTAGCCCGTGCCTGATCAATGGTCGGGGAAACCGGTTGATAGCTTGCTGGTTCCTCAATCTTTGCATGTAGGCCGGACAAACCGGGAACAAGCAAAGCAAGGCCTAACGCCGCACTCAGTCCAGCAACTTTGAGAAGGGAGGACCGGTGATTACGCGTAACGGCTCTTTCCGCAATGGTCATATAAACACACCTGGCGATACTGAATTGTTTTATGCCTGCCGAGTCTGCTGGCAGTGTTATTACCCGTGACTAGTCAATTTATTGTAGGCAACTGCTACATCCGTTGCTATAGGCTAGGCGCAGAGCTTAGTGACAATATGTCCATATAGGTTGCAGTACAGTGCGTTGAATGCGGGCAGTGGAACGAAAAGCGGAGAGAGCGACCGGAGGGGTGACCTCCGGTCGGAAGGGGGGTTAGGCGAAGGTATCGTTTTTCTCCGCTTTTTCCAGTAGTAGAGCGGGCGGCGTGAACCGCTCGCCGTATTGCGCGGCCAGTTCTTGGGCGCGCGCCGTGAAGTCGCGAACACCGTACTGGTTTACGAACTGAATGGCGCCGCCGGTCCATGGCGCGTATCCAATGCCAAAAATGCTGCCAATGTTGGCGTCGGCGACGGTGCGCAAGACGCCTTCTTCCAAACAGCGGATGGTTTCAATTGCCTGGATGAACAACAGGCGGTCTTTCAGATTCTGAAGTTGTACGCTGCGCGCGCTCTCTTGGTTAACAAGCAGAGTCTCCAATTCGGGCCACAGGTGTTTTTTGCCCTTCTCCGGATACTCGTAGAAACCGGCACCGGCCGCCTTTCCTTTGCGGTTATGGGTGTTCACCATGGTGTCGATAACGGCTTCCGCGGGGTGTGGTTGCCACGTTCCACCGGCGGCCTCGGTATCTTTCCTGCTTTGCGCCCGGATATGTTGCATCAGGGTCAGGCTGACCTCATCGGATATCGCCAGCGGGCCTACTGGCATGCCGGAAAGCAGGCCGGCGTTTTCGATGCTGGAGGGATGAATGCCCTCAGCCAGCATACTGATGCCTTCATTGACGAAGGTGCCAAATACCCGGGAAGTGAAGAATCCTCGGCTGTCATTGACAACAATCGGGATCTTGCCGATTTGCTGCACATAGTCGAAGGCCCGGGCCAGAGTTTCGTCCGAGGTTTTCTCGCCAACAATAATTTCCACAAGCTGCATTTTGTCCACCGGCGAGAAGAAGTGCAGGCCGATGAAGTGGTCAGGCTTGGCGGAGGCTTCTGCCAGCTGGGTGATAGGGATGGTTGATGTGTTAGAGGCGAAGATACCGCCGGCTGCCATTTTCGGCTCAGCTTCCTGAGTAACTTTGGCTTTCAGGCGGCTGTCTTCGAAGACGGCTTCGATGATGAGATCGCAGCTTTCCAGGTCGTCTGCTGAAGCGGTCGCCGTGATGCGGCTCAAGACAGCCTCTTTTTCGGCTTCGGTCATCCGGCCGCGACGGACTTTCTTAGACAGCAGCTTTTCGGAATAGCTTTTGCCTTTTTCAGCATTTTCGATGGACACGTCTTTCAGTACCACGTCGATGCCGCGGGTTGCTGTGGAGTACGCAATGCCAGCGCCCATCATGCCTGCACCCAGGACGCCGACTTTCGTGAAGGACGCCTTGTCGACCCCTTGGGGACGGCTGCCGCCGGCCTTGATGGCATTCAACTGGAACCAGAAGGTGTTTGTCATGTTTTTCGCGACTTGGCCGGTGACCAATTCTGCGAAATACCGGGTTTCGATCAGGCTGCCGTTATCGAAGTCTACCTGAGCACCTTCCACAGCGGCCGACATAATCCGCTCTGGCGCAGGGTAGCAGCCTTTGGTTTTCTCTCGCAGCATCGCGGGTGCAATGGCAAGCTTTTGCGCCATCGCGGGGTGGCTTGGGGCTCCGCCGGGCATCTTGAAGCCTTTTTTGTCCCACGGTTGTTCGCACTTGGGGTTGGCTTCGATGAACTCCCGCGCTTTGTTGATGAGCTCTTCCGGGGAGTTGGCGAGTGCATCGATAACGCCTGCTTTTAAGGCAGACTTCGGATTCAGATTCTTACCTTCCATTAGCAGCGGAAAGGCGGCTTCCAGTCCAATCATACGCGGCAGGCGCTGAGTGGCGCCACCGCCAGGCAGAAGACCTAAGGTGACTTCTGGCAGGCCCAGTTGAGTGCCATTGTTATCCAGTGCAATGCGGTGATGACAGGCTAGGGCAAGCTCCAAACCACCGCCCAAGGCCGCGCCATTGATCGCGGCAACCACCGGTTTGCCGCACGTCTCCAGAAAGCGCATGTTGGCTTTCAGTCCGTCCACCATTGTTTCAAATTCCGCTGCCTGCTCCCGGGTTACCTGGTGTAACTCGTTCAGATCTCCACCCGCGAAAAAGGTCTTCTTAGCGGAGGCGATGATGATGCCCTTGATGTTGCTCAGATCGTCATTGATCTTATTGACGGTATCCGTCAAGGCCTTGCGGAAATCACCGTTCATGGTGTTGGCGGACTGGCCGGGCATGTCGATGGTGAGGGTCAGGATCTGGTCTGAACCCAGGTCGTACTTGATGGCTGTCATGATCTGTTCCTTATTCGTGAAAGTGGGGTTCAAACGCGCTCGATGATGGTGGCAATGCCCATACCGCCACCGACACACAGAGTGGCGAGGCCGTAGCGCAATTCACGGCGCTCGAGTTCATCGAGCAGAGTGCCCAGAATCATCGCACCGGTAGCGCCCAGTGGGTGGCCCATGGCAATGGCACCGCCGTTGACGTTCACTTTCTCGTCCGGAACGGACAGTTCTTTCTGGAAACGCATCACCACAGAGGCGAAGGCTTCGTTCACTTCAAACAGGTCGATCTGGTCTACGGTCAGGCCGGCTTTTTCCAGCGCTTTGAGGGATGCCGGCGCCGGGCCGGTGAGCATGATGGTCGGGTCTGTACTGGTGACCGCCGTTGCGACGATGCGGGCGCGGGGCTTCAGGCCTAATGCTTTGCCTTTGGCTTCGCTGCCGATCAGGAGGGCAGTAGCACCATCTACGATGCCTGAGGAGTTGCCGGCATGGTGGACGTGGTTGATTTTCTCGACGTAGTGGTACTTCTCGCGTGCTACGCTGTTGAATCCCATTTCACCCATCATCTGGAACGAGGGCTTGAGGCCGGCCAGTGAGTCCACCGTAGTGTTGCTCCGGATGAATTCGTCATGGTCTAAAATCATGATGCCGTTCTGGTCCGTCACTGGAACGATGGATTTTGCGAAGTAGCCCTTCTTCCAAGCGTTGGCAGCCTTTTGTTGGGAGCGAACCGCAAAGTTATCCACGTCTGCCCGAGTAAAGCCTTCAAGGGTGGCAATGAGGTCGGCGCCAATACCCTGAGGCATGAAACCGGTTTCGAGGTTGGTTGCGGGATCCGTTGCCCAGGCACCGCCGTCAGAGCCCATGGGAACGCGAGACATGGCTTCAACGCCACCGGCAACAACCAGGTCTTCCCAGCCGGAACGTACTTTCATGGCCGCCAGGTTCACGGCTTCAAGGCCTGAAGCACAGAAGCGGTTGAGGGTTACGCCGGCCACTTTCTCATCCCATCCGGAAGCCAGAGCTGCTGTTTTGGCAATATCGGCACCTTGATCCCCAACAGCGGTCACACAGCCCATGACGATGTCATCTACCTGTGCGGTATCCAGTTGATTGCGCTCTTGTAGCGCGTCAAGCACGGTGCCCAGTAATGTGATGGGCTTGACGCTGTGCAGTGAACCGTCTTTCTTGCCGCGCCCGCGTGGGGTGCGGACTGCATCAAAGATATACGCCTCGGTGGACATGCTCGTTCCTTTGTTCGTTGTTTTGGGGGGACGTCAGTGTTCTAACCATAGCGGTTATTAAGTGCAGGTAGTAATGGCAGGGGCTGCCAAACCCATTGGCTGATTTGCTCAGGAAGAGTTCTATAGCGGAAACAAAAAATCCCTGACCGGTTTAACCAGTCAGGGATTGCCGGGGCTGTGATCAGTCGGCTTGTGCCAAACTGGTCAATGCCTGATTCAGGCGTTCTGCATTCTCGTGTGAAGTATTTTCAACCTCTGGGTGCAGGCACCACAGTGCAACCAGCTTCTCGAGCTCCTGAGTCGGGGAAGCGTTATCGGTGTTTCCCATGCCATCGCTGAGGCGTTGTACCTGAATTTCCATGCGTCGGGATTGGTCTTGTTCCGGCGTTGGCGTGCCTGTCAGTATCTCCGCTCGGATCGCCAAATCACGGCCGTTGATCGGGCCAGAGGCTTTGGCCAGGGTAAGCCAGTGTTTAGGCATGGCTTCGTCAGAGAGCTTCTGCGCAACCTTGTCGCTGACCAAGGCTTGCCAGTCGGTTACGGTTTGCTGAAACTTTCTAACCTCTGCCACACGGTTAAGTTGCTGCTTTAGCTGCTGTACTTGTTCTTTGATGGCTGGTGACAAGGGCTCGTTGGTCAGTGGTCCTATGGCCTCCCGCGCTTCGCTCAAAATCGTATCGTCTGTTTCTGAGTCTATCGTCTGGTACTTGTTCAATACCTCTTGTGCCGCTTGATCGGCCAATTGGCTGGCTTGTTTCTGCTCGGTGCGCTGAGCGTCGCGGCGAGCAAAAATCTGATCGCAAGCTTTGCGGAACGCTTGCCACATTTTGCGGTCTTCACGGTGTCGGGTAATGCCAACGTTGGTCCATTCCGCTTGCAAGGATTTTGCTTGCTCCATCGCTTCTTGCAGTGGTTCATGGTCAATCAACGTCTGAGCTCGCTCGACAATCGACTGCTTCAAGGCTTCGTTCTTTTTGCGCTCTTCATCAAGAGGCTGCTCCAGTCGCTTCATCAGTTCATCAAACGGCTTTTGTACCGATCGATTATTTCGGAAGTCAACGGGCCAAGCCTCTTTCCATTCCTGTCTTGCGGTCTGGTAAATGCGTTCGATCGCCTTCCAGTCAATGGATGCCCAATCGGCATTTTCCAGGAAATTGGACAGTTCATTGCAGATGGCTTTCCGCTTATCGAGGTTCGCCTGCTTCAAATCAGACTTGGCTTCAAAGTACGCTTTGCATGGTTCGTAAGCTTGATCTGAGGCCGCTTTGAAGCGAGTCCAAAGGGTTCGGTCTGAAGAACCGCCCAGATTGCGCCACTCGCCTTGCAGTTCTTTGATCCGCTCCGCTTTGGCTTCCGGATCGATTGGCTGCTCGGCAAGGTGCTCCATCTGCTCGCATAGGGCGATCTGTTTGGGCTCGGTTGCAAAGCCTTGCCAGTCGCTCAGTTCGCGGAACTGGCCGGTCAACAATTGCATGCGCGCTTGCAGGCCCTTTCGATTGGCGTGGTCCATCTGCTGAAAGAGGTTTTGAACCGTCTTGAACAGCTGTTTGGACTCTTTGAATTGACGAGCTTCGAGGGCGCCTTCCAATTCAGGCAGTGTGTTTTTCAGTTTGCTCGCAATTTCTTGCTGCTTCTCGCGCTGGCCTTCGTTGGGCTTAGGTGCTGGTTTTTTGCCGGTTAATTTGCGGACCTGTATGAGGCTGGCAGGCTGGGCAAAGTCAGAAGGCCATTTGAACTGCTGAAGTAATTCGGTAGCTTGTATCCGGTGTTCTTCCGTGGTCTCACCAGATTCAACGGCTTGTGCAAGCGCACTGAGTGCCTCTTTTTCCTGTGCCAGCCAGCGGACGGCATTTAAGCAGCTACGAAGGGTCTGCATCTGCTGCTCGTAGGTTTTTTGCTCGTTTTTATCGACGACGGTGTCTCTGGTCGCTTCGAGCCAACGGTTCTCTTGTGTTTTCTGCAGAGCGTCGATGGCTGAAGGTGAGGGTAGGTCGTTAGCGTCCTGCTGTTTGAGATCGGCAAGTGTGTTCTTGAGCAATTCAAGAGTTTCTGTGCGCTGGCGGGCCTGTTCTTGCTGGCGAGCTTCTTCTTGTTGGATTTGTTCGATCTGTTGCAAGCGGTTCTGGCATTGATGCACTGCTTCCAGAAATTGTTGAGCTTGCTCTGAGCTTGCGTCGCCTTTTACTGCTTGCCATTGTTCTTGCAGTGCTTCCAGACGTGCTTTGAACAGTTTGGTGTTTTCACTGCTGGCCTGGTCTTTTGCCTGTGTTACCAAGTCACTGATGCGTTGGCGCGTGGCCGCTTCGTTGGCTTGCTGCTCACGTAAATGTTGAAGTGACTGCCGAACGGTCTGATAAACGCTTTTGTCCCGGCCTTTCGAGTTCTTTTGCACGTGTTGGAGCAGAACTTCGTCCCGCAAACCTTTTGCGGCGTCGAGTCTGATCGAAGCCGTAACCCCCTCTACTGAGAGTCTTGCCAAGGCCGATTGCTCTGGATTGTTTGCCAGCTGCTGTAGCTGAGCTTCCCGAAGCTCATTGCGTTGGTCTACCTCGGCAGGCTGTTGCGCTTCAGGTTTCACCTGAGGTTTGGAACTGGAGGTCGCTTTGGTCTTGCGGGACTTGAACAGTTTCTGAATAAATGCAGCCATAAAAGGTATCCTTCGGGATTGAAACCAGTCAGCGGTGGCGGCAGAGTGCTCACCACCGGCCATCAGCATGTTGATGCATGCCGGATAGTTGTAACATCGGGCGCTAGTCTAGCGTTTAGCTGGCGTATGCGGGAAGGGGCTTCATGGGAAAAGATTCAAAACAGGATGATCCGGAGTATAAAGCCCGTTCAGTAGCATTACGCTTATTGGCGCGGCGGGAACATAGTCGGCAGGAGCTTTCGCTGAAATTGCGGCAAAGGCAGCTCGAGCAAACTGTGATCGACCTTGTACTTGATGAGTACGAAAGCGAAGGCTGGCTGGATGATCATCGATTCGCGGATGTCTATAGTCGTCAGCGGATGGACGCGGGTTATGGCCCGGTGCGCATTATGGCGGAGCTTCAACAAAGAGGGGTTTATTTTCGCCCCGAATGCCTTGCGGATAGAACCGATGCTGATTGGTCTCGGGCGGCGGCAGAGTTGCGGGAAAAGCGTTTCGGGCTTGATTCTTTGCGCGATGATTTGACCGAAAAGCTTCGACAGGCGAGGTTTCTGGCACGCCGCGGTTTTTCGTCGGCACAGGTGGAAAAAGCGCTACAGATCGACAGCTCCGAGCAACTTTGGACGGGCGAGGAATTTTAAAGCGTTGGCGGTATCACGCTGAGTTCGGCTGGCAGGGCCGCACTGAGACTTTCCCCTTCGTTAGGTAATGTTGTCTCAGACGCACCGGCTCCCGCTATGTTGCTCGGGTTGTCCAGAGCTGGCGGCTGCTCTGGTTGTGTGGGCTTATTTTCGTCGAGCGCTGGTATCCTTGCCAGCACATCGTAGTAGCGTCGAATATTCTGAACATAGAGGACCGGTTCATGCCCTCTGGCATAACCAAAGCGGGTTTTTGAATACCATTCTTTCTTTGCCAGTAAAGGCAGGAATTCTTTCACGTCCATCCAGCGGTCTGGATCCCGGCCGGCTGATTCGGTCAGTCTTCGGGCATCCTCCAGATGACCATACCCTACATTATAAGAAGCCAATGCGAACCAGGTTCGGTCGGGTTCGGGGATGCGGTCGGGAATGCGCTTATGCACCATACGGAAATAGCGGGCGCCCCCCTTTATGCTTTCCTCGGCGTCCAGGCGGTTATTGATGCCGATGTACTTTGCGGTGGTGCGGGTTAGCATCATCAGGCCGCGTACGCCGGTAGGGGAAACTGCGTTTGGCCTCCAGTGGGATTCCTGATAACCGATGGCGGCCAGAAGTCGCCAGTCCATGTCGATGTCTCTGGCATAACTTTCAAACAAAGCTTGGTATCGTGGCAGCCGGTTTTCGAGATGATGCATGAAGGTGCGTGCACCCACGTAATTCAGTTGGTCCAGATGCCCGTAAAACCGTTCCTCCAGCTGAGCCTTAGAACCGTCCTCATTGGCACGCTCCATAAACAGCCGGGCTGCATCGGCAAGGGTTTCATCCTGTTGTGGCGGGAAAAGCCATACGAGTTCTTGTGGCTCGTTCAGAGCAAAGGCTTCCTTAACCATGGGGAAAAAAACGTGATTTAGGTCGAGCTCATTCGATGCAATGACGGCATAGGGCAGCTCGCCGGAGTTTACCTTATCTAGTAACCCCTCCGCGTCCAAGCCGGGGTGGATGCGTGTGTCAGGCTTCAGGTCGCCAGCGGCGACGTCGATGACGTGCTCGTGATTGCTATCGGCCAATAAGTGCAAGGTCTGGCCAGACAGGTCTTCGATCGAGTCTGGTGCCGGGTGTTCGCGGTGATACACCACAATGGATTGAGCGTTGATGCCGGTTGCAACCGGGTGGAATTCGGCTGCAAAATCCGGGCGATTGACCAGGCCGGCCAATCCTATATGAGCGTAGTTGCGCTTAAGAACGGAGAGGATTTCGGAGTTATCTTTCGCCACCCGAACTCTCAGTTCAACGCCCAATTCATCGGCAAATCTGCGCGCAAGTTCGTAGTCGTACCCGGTAGCACCATCCTCTTCTTCGTAATAGACAGAAGGCGCTGTACGGGTAATTACGTGCAATACACCTTCGTTCTTTACTTCTTGCAGAGTGCTGGGTTGAGTGCACCCGCTGGCGGCCAAAATGGCTGCCAGAGTCAACGCTAATGCAGCGCTACTACCGTGAAACTTTGTGATGATCTGTGACAAATCCATGCGCTCCGCAAAGCTCAATGTTCAGGAAACTGCGTGACTTAAGTCACTTGCCTGTTGTTTGATGCCCCATGCAATCCATGCACATATGTGATGATGTCTTCTTGCGTCTCCGCGGTCAATTGGCGCAAAGACTCAGTCTACTAAACCGGTTCGATTATACACCGTCGAAAGGCATCACCTTACCCTGTATCCGCGCGCCAGTTTCAAGTATCATTGCCGCCTTTCAGAAAGACGTCCCCCGATTCTTCGCGCGATACAGGTTGATATCATGCTTGAACTTCGCGGCGCGCCAGCGCTCTCGCCCTTTCGTTCCCGCAAATT
>NZ_JAXMOY010000013.1:0-92590 GCF_034669625.1 Marinobacter sp. | reverse complement strand
ATCTGAGCCATGATCAAACTCTTCAGTTTAAATCATACAAGAATCCGAAGATTCTTAATTCTTGCTCAAGACAAAACTCAATTTTCGACGAGTCACTGTCCTGATATTTCGTATCTGAAATACCTCGACCAGCGCCCACACGAATTACTTGGTCAACTTGTTAAAGAGCGTTTGAGCGTCTCGTTGCTCAACAGTGGGGCGAATTCTACACCGATCTGGAGACCTGTCAACAGGTATTATCAATAGTTTTTTATTTGTTTCGGTTTCCCGCAACTCACTGATACTACTTTGATTATTAAACGTCCAGAGCGAACAAAAAACAACCAAAAACCCCTCTAAAACCCCCATTCATCAAACAGACTTAATTTGTGGATTATCCTATGGGGAAATCGCCAATCTAGCAATATTGCCTGTTGCGACTTTTATGTGGGTATATTTTGGACACATAAAGGCACCTTATCGATAGCGATACCCTTCGTAGCTGTCGAGTGATGGTTTTACCACCACCCAAGTGCTACTTTGCGACTATACATATAGCAACCAATCGTGAACCCATGCCAACGACTCATTTCGACAGCGCCCTTCCGGAACAAACGAACACTCTGGGTAGTGACGCCTACCGCCAAACCCTTAATGAGACATTCAAGGTCGCAACGCACTTGATACGGCAAGAACTACCGAACGCATTCACGGCCTTCATGCAGTATGACCCAGGAGAAAATAGCCTTCACCTTGCCGCTGAGCACAATCTGCCTGAAGACTTTAAAGCTGCCATTCATAGTTTGGCAATTGAAACCGCGGTGGTGACCTGCAGCAAAGCGTCGTCCCGCCAAGAAGTCGCCATTACAAAAAGCATTAGCGAGGACCCCGACTGGGCGACTCATCGGCACCACGCATTAAAAGAAAATCTGCAATCCTGCTGGTCAGCGCCGGTGGTCACGGCCAACGGCCAACTGGCGGGCACCTTCGCTATATATATGCAGAAACCCGGCGCCCCAGATGACAGCCAACTCGCGCTGATCCGGCAATCAGCAGGACTGATTGCTACAGCATTAACAATTCAGGACACCGATCGCGCCCTCTATAGAGAGGAGCAACGCTATCAATCCCTGTTCTCTTTGCACCCGGTGGCTACTTTTGAACTCGACAAACATGGCCGTTTCGTAGCGATCAACCAAAGCTTTAAAGACCTGTTTCACACCACCAAAGCACGCATCCTCGGGCTTTACTTGGAACAACTAATAGGGTCCGACTACCTTGAGGACGCTCATAAAGCCTTTCAGCAGGCCTGCCACGGAAAAACCAAGCGCTTTGACTTAACGGTGCCACAAGACAGCGGTGAAGATTCTCTGATTCAAATAACCTTCTTCCCCACGATGGTTGACCACAGCGTTACCGGTGTTTACGGCATCGCAAAAGATATCTCAAACCGGAGAACGCCCGAGCCAAAGTTGCATCTCCACGACAGCCTGACAGGGCTCCCAAATCGCCCCGCATTTGAAAAACAAATCGCTGAGATCCAACAGGTCGACGAACAACTGTCTGCAGTTCTGATGATCAATCTGGACGATTTCGCATCCGTAAATCGACACCTCGGCCACAACATTGGCGACCGTTTGCTTAAGGCTGTCGCAGAGCGCTTAAAGGAAGGTATACAGTCAGGAGATTTCCTTGCGCGTTTTGCCGGGGACGAATTTGGCTTGCTGCTCACCAGCATCACTAAAGAAGAGATCGCACTCCAGGTTGCTGAAGGCTATCTTTATTTACTCTCCTGCCCTTTTGTCATCGATCAACATGAACTCCAAATAACCGCCAGCATCGGCGTCGCATTCAGTCACGCCGAGCCGCTCTCCAGCCGCGCGCTCATTCAGCATGCCTGCATGGCCGTAAACGATGCTAAAACACAAGGGCGAAACACTTGGGGGTGGTATTCGAAGGATTCAAAGTCAGTCGTGCTCGAGCATATCTCACTGCGGCGCGATCTAGCCGATGCCATTGAAGATAATCGACTCGTACTCCACTACCAGCCTCTAATAAACGCTCAAACCGGAGAAATAACAGCTCTCGAAGCTCTCGTAAGGTGGCAGCACCCCAGCCGCGGACTGATATCGCCACAAGAGTTTATTTCACTGGCCGAGAAGACCGGGCAAATCATTGATATTGAACGCTGGGTACTTCGTCGGGCGTGCAAAGATATACAGCGCTTAAACTCCGGTCGCGAGCACCCCTTGACCATCGCAGTCAACATCTCTCCAGCGCACTTCGGGCGAAACGGTTTCTTTGAGGAAATTAAACACGTTCTTAATGTCAGCGGCCTCAATCCTCAGCAATTGGAACTTGAGGTTACGGAGAGCTCGTTGATGAGCGATACCGACAAGTCTGTCGAGCTATTACAGGATCTGCGAACCATAGGTGTAAAGGTGGCCATCGATGACTTTGGCACCGGCTTTTCCAACCTCGCGTATCTACGTCTATTCCCGATCAACAAAATAAAGATAGATCAAAGCTTTATCAGGCAAATCGACACCAGCACCGAGAATTCCGCGATAGTAGAGGGCATTATCACCATGGCCCATCGGTTGGGATTGGAAGTGGTTGCGGAAGGCATTGAAACAACCGCACACCGTCAACACCTTCTAAAACTTCAATGCGACACCTTGCAAGGCTATCTTTTTTCCAAAGCGCTACCGTTAACCGAAGTCCATGTCCTGCCTCGCCACTTACCAGAAAAGGTTTAATGATCATCGAGGCAACTAAAACACTCGTCCCGCAATAACCAGTCACAACTTTTCCTTCTGCGGTTTGCTAGCCGAATCCCGGTGAGCAAACCGACATGTATCTGTGACACCGTTGCTAACCGCTACTGCTCGATAGGCTCCAGCCATTTAAATATCTCGGCGCGAACCTCTGGGAAGTAAACCCCTCCTACCGTCCAGTGGCAGCAATTCTCTATTTCCACTAGCGAAGCTCGCTTGCCGAAACGTTGAGCGATACTGCGCTGGATCTTGATGGGAGTAATTCGGTCAGCGGTTCCGCCCAAGATCAGTACCGGACACTCTATATTCTTCGTGTTCACGTGTGTGGCCGCACGACTCCTCAGCAACGATCCAACGCTAATCTGAAAAGTAGCCATGCCGGATTCGTAAGTACAACTTTCGAAGATGTCTTTCTGTACAGAGGGGGTCTGGGCATTGGCAATGCCGTACTCCACATTCAACAACGCAAGCTCAGTGACGCTATTCCACAACGGGAATCGCAACAGGTTGCGACCCAAGGTTCGGATTGCCGACCAACTCAGGCCGTTTATGCCTGCCGGGGGCGCGGAGGATAAAAGAATCAACCGTTCACAGGGTACCTCGGCGGCCACCAACTGGGCCAAGAGAGCGCCCATGGAATGCCCCACCAGAATTGGCGGGGAGTCTAGGCGTTTTACCTGCTCGATAATATATGCAACGTAATCCTGCACGCGCATTTTCGCCAGCGCAGCCCGGCTGCCCTCCGTATGCCCGGCTTGGGGTAAATGGCAAGGGAGGCACAAGGAATCTGCAGCATACCCCTGAGACACAAAGGCCTCTTTCACATCACTCAAAGTGTCTTGATCGCTCCACATTCCGTGGATAAGCAATACTGTTGGCTTATCATTGTGCCTCTTATCCATCACCCTTCCCTTTTCTTATCGGTGTTTGTCTTCAGGCCGTTGTGGCTTGCTTAAGAAGATCTGACCCTTGGGATGAAGCTCGGGCCGCTGTTTCAAACTGCAAAATTCCATCATTCACGGGATCTTTAACCAGCATTTTCTTATCCTTGCCATAGTGCATCGTGATCATCCAAGGATCGCTCTTACCTTGCCGGGGCATTTTATCGATTGCCCGTGCGATATAACCGGGTGCAAACCCATCCAGCACACTGGCGTCTGTCGCACAGTTCCTTGTATCTACTGGTGTTGCGACGGAAACGCCCGTTCTCTCCATATGGGTGAACAATCGACACAAATAGCGCCCGCCGATATCACACTTGAGTGTCCAAGGCGCATTGGTATACCCGAAAATCCAGCCGTAATTAGGCACGTCCTGAATAAGAATGCTCTTGTAGGCCATTTTCTTAGGCAGGTTCACTTGTTTATTGTCGATACTAAGCGACGATCCCCCCATCAATTGGACTTCCAGCCCCGTCGCTGCAACAACCGTATCCGCTTCGATATGCTGGCCAGATTTCAACACAATGCCCGTTTCATCAAAACGATCGATATGGTCGGTTACAATATCCGCTTTACCCGAGCGCAAACATTCGAAAAAGTCTCCGTCCGGCGCAGCACACAAACGCTGATCCCAAGGCATGTAATTGGGTGTGAGGTGGCGTTTATCAACGGTTGGGGCTTTTTTATACATATGGGACAGAAACAACTTGCGCATCGCTTCCGGCCAACGCTGGCAGGCGAGGTACAGGGCTCGCTGGAACAGAATGTTACGCCGGCGGGCCAGCTTGAAAACCCAGGCTTTCGGCAATACTTTGTTCAATACCACCGATATCTTGTCGGTGTTTGGCAGCGACATAATATAGCTGGGTGATCGTTGCAGCATCGTCACTTTGGCGGCTTTGTCTGCCATTGCCGGCAGCAATGTTATTGCGGTGGCACCACTGCCAATAATCACCACTTTTTTACCGGTATAATCAAAACCTTCGGGCAAACTCTGGGTGTGAACGATATCCCCGGCAAAGACTTCTTCCCCGGGAAAACTTGGGCGGTAACCATGATCGAAGTTGTAGTAACCGGCACAGTTGATTAGGAAACTGCAGCTAAACAACTGCTCTTGACCCGATGCTTCCTGCGTAGAGGAGACGGTCCAGTTTTGCTCCTTGCTCGACCAATCAGCGTTGTTGAGCTTTAAACCAAACTTTATTTTCTCGTACAGCCCGAACTCATCAGCCGTTTCGCGCACATACTCCCGAATATCGTCGCCTTCGGCTAATACTTTGTCTGAGAACCAAGGTTTGAAATTAAACCCGAAGCTCGCCATATCGGAATCGGAACGTATGCCGGGATAACGGAACAGGTCCCATGTACCACCCACATTTTCTCGTCGCTCCAGTATCGCAAGGGACTTGCCGGGGTGTTCCCGCGCGATGTGGCAAGCCGTGCCAATGCCGGAGAGTCCAGCACCAATAATAATGATGTCATAGTGTTTGATGGCCATCTGTGTTTCCTTCTTGTTATTAGTCACCCAATCTTAATTCTGATTCTCGCAGAGGCCGGCTTGACAGGATTGACAAAATGGGACATTTTTTTGACATAACACGACACCCCACCCTCGAGATGCTGCACCAGTTCGCTGGTTCACCGTATAGACACGATCGGAGGCCTGGATGGCCAATTTGATTAGAGCGACAAACCTGAGAGGCTTCGACGAGCTTATACGGTCAAGAGGGAGAGACCCCCTGCCCTTGCTGGAAAAGTACGACATCCCCCCAGCCGAGCATCGGGATGACAGCAGCTTTTTGCCGTTTCGAAACCTTGCCGCCCTGCTGGAATACTCGGCCAAAACACTAGACTACCCCGAGTTTGGTTTGAAACTGGCCGAGTCTCAAGGACTGGATATTCTTGGGCCCATCAGCGTTATAGCCCGCAGTTCGGACAACGTTGGCGAGGCCGTTAACAATATTAGCCGGTATCTTCATCTACACAGCCCGGCGCTCAGAATGAATGCTACCCACAACAACCTATCCAACCTCGAAAGCATAAAATTTGAATTCAAAATTGACGACGAAAACGCCGGGGGGTATCACCGGCAAAGCTATGAGTTAAGCCTCTCCAACTCGATGCAAGTTATGAAATTGTTGTGTGGCAGCCTTTTTAAACCTTTCAGCGTGCACTTTCTTCATACCCAGGCCGCTGAAACTCAAATCTACCAGGACGTATTTGGTTGTGAAGTGCACTTTAATCAGTCCTGGTGTGGTATGCGATGGCCGGCGCAAACGCTTCAACATCCTCTATCGAGTGCAGATCACCAAACTTTTGGACTCGCCGAACAGTATCTTTCTTCCCAGCAACCCCCGAATGCATTGAGACTCTCCGAAGATGCGAGCCGGCTCATCGTCACGCTATTGCCCACGGGGCAATGCAGAAGCGACGTGGTTGCCACACATTTTCACATGGACAAACGCACGCTGCAGCGGCGCTTAGCCAAAGAAGGCACATCTTTTGCCCAGCTACTCAATGCAGAAAAGCTGAGACTCGCAAAACTGTATTTGATGGAACCCAATCTAAAACTGACCCAGATTGCTGGATTACTCGGCTATTCTGAGCAATCCGCCTTTAACCGGGCCTGCCGTGACTGGTTTGGCATGACACCCTTGCAATATCGCAAACACCTTCTTGATTAGGGCTCAAACACCATTCTCGGAGATTCCACGACGCCATCAAAGAGGTAATTAGGAGGGAGCAGAAAACGGATCAGCTTGCACTCGTGGAGCATTTCACCCGAGGCCTTAAGCGCCATCTTGGTGCATAGACCCATTAGGGGTCGCCATAATTGAACCATTATGGCGCGCCGAATTCTGTGTAGCCCCGCGTTGATAAACCTCTACGACTGCAAGGACCTGACACCCGTCAAACCCGCACCACCCGGCCTGAACTTTGCTAGGTCTTCATTTTCGGTTCAAGAGCGTTCTAATCCCCGCGTGTGATCGGGATGAACCGTCTGCGGAGCACCTTAATGACACTTAAAAGCACATCGATGAATCTGACCCCCGCTGAACGCCGCTGGCTACCTACGTTCGGATCGACAGGAAAGCTCGCCATGGGGTGGTCCTGTTTTCTGAACCGGGATATGTATTCGACAAACGAGCAGATTTTCGAGAGCGTCGCCCGGACCCGCCGGGATGCTCTGGTTGCCTGGGCCGAGCAAAAATGGTTGTTTATGGAAGCAATGGCCGCCCGGCTTGAGGGGCAGGATGACGCGACCGTAAAGGCCATTATTGGCGCATCTTCTGGCCGGCTTCGCGAAATTTCCGAATTGTTTGTGATTGCCCAGGACGGACTGGTCCTTGAGTCGACGGTAGCGGACCGGGCAGGAAAACGGGATCTGCCGTCAGCTGTAGTTGCAGAGGGTGTCCGCGTGCGATTTCTGCATGGACCCTACAAAGATCCTGTGACGCTTCGTCTTGGTGCAACAACCTCGCGATTCCACGACGCCGTTACGTTAATGTTCTATGAGCCTCTCACACTGGCCAATGGTAAATCGGGCGCTATCTGTGCAAGGGTTCCGAACGATGTGATGAGCGATTTGATTCAGCGGGAGGCCGGTCACGTCTTCGAGGAATCCGGAGACAACTACATCTTTATGATAGAGAGTCATTTTGATGGCTCCATTCAGCCAGGTACTGCACTGTCCCGATCTCGGTTTGAAGATGCAACGTTCAGCCACGGCGATAATCTCAAGCAAGGAATCAGAACCGGATTCGGTACTGTGGGGGTGCGGGAGCATACCGAGTTTGAAATCCGTTTTACCGACCCGGCCACAGGCCAGTTGCATCCCGGCGTCAGAGAAACCATAGCCAAGGGTGAAAACCTTTATGTGCAATATCCCGGATACTCGGATTATCGGCATATACCGGTGATTGGTAAGGGCGTTACCTTTCAGCTACCTGGGTCCCGAGATCTCTGGGGGATGATGTGCGAAGGGGATCTGGAAGAAGTCTATCGCCGTCGATCCCTGTCCTACCGCCTGTCGATGCGCTTTGCCAGCTTCATCGGGCTGTTCTGGGCGACCAACCTTGCGATGGCGTGGACCGGAGTCCCCATGTGGCTGGAAGCGGCAATCAATGGAGCAGTTGCGCTCTGTCTGGTCTGGCTGTATCGCATAACGTCGGTTCGACCACTTTCCCAAAAGCTCGGGTCCATGGCTGATGTCATCCGCAACATTGCAGAAGGTGGAGGCAACCTTCGACAGCGGCTGGATCTCTCCAGCATGCGGAGAGACGAAACCGGTGACCTTGCCCGCTGGATAAACAGCTTTATCGACAGTCTCGATGGCATGGTCGGACAGGTCATCACGCTGGCATCAGATTCGCGTCAGGCCAGCGACCAATTAATGGAACAGAATCGACTTGCGGATCAACGGATCCATGAAGTTTTGGCCCACATCGGAGAAATGGTTACCGGCGCCGGTCAGCAGCAGAACGAAATCGGTAACGCATCAACCACGGCACATGAAATGCGCTCGGGAATGGAAAGTATGGCCGAGAGTGCGCGCGAACAATTTGCCCGTATGAGTCAGGAGACCCAGAGTATCCGGGGTGTGATCAATCGATCCGCGGAGGGCATCAGAGCGGCCAATGAACGAACAGAACAGATTGCCAAAACAGCAGGAGTCATCAACGATATTGCGGCCCAGACCAATCTGCTGGCATTGAACGCAGCAATTGAAGCCGCAAGGGCCGGCGAGTCAGGGAAAGGCTTTGCGGTTGTTGCAGATGAAGTAAGAAAACTCGCCAGCCGTACTGCGCAGGCCACAGATGAAATTGGCGATCGCCTTGGCCGGGTTCAAGAAGAAACCCGCAGAGCGGTTATTACGATGGAAGATGGCATTGCAGAGATGGAAGATCGACTGGGTAATGCAGAGGCCGCAGTGGACGATAACGCCGCTTTGCATCACATGGTGGAAAAGCTGTTCCGGGCGATTGATGGAATTGAAGAGACCAACCGCCGTCAGAGCTCCCAGACGTCCGACGTAGCCGAGAGTGCGTCCGTGATGAGCTCAGTAGTTGAGCAGTTGGTGCAGAGTTCAGAGCGGACACAAGCCTCGGCAAGCAAGCTTCAGAGGCTGACCGGGCAATTTCAGGTGTCCCAGGAGGTTGCCTGAAGCGCTTTGCTTGGTTTCCGCACAATGACTATATGACAAGATTCGCTTCGCTCAGTGATCGCTCTAGGGCTATTAATGAGCGGAGTTTCTGCTTTGTGATGCCTGCGCACAGGCAAGTATCAATTAAGGGATATACGCAAGAGAGGTTTGACCGATGTATTTCTGTCCCAAGGGGAAAGCATCAAAGGCGGCCAAAAAACCGAAGTAATGCGGAAACACTACCGACAGAGAAAATCTAAACACTAAAAATAAGGGATAAAAATGGAGGCGCGGGTCGGAATCGAACCGGCGTACACGGAGTTGCAGTCCGCTGCATAACCACTCTGCCACCGCGCCGGGTAAGCCTTTTCGGGCTTTGCTCTCAGGGGGCGTGAGAGACTTAGAAATGGAGCGGGAAACGAGATTCGAACTCGCGACCCCAACCTTGGCAAGGTTGTGCTCTACCAACTGAGCTATTCCCGCTCTTCGTTTAAGAGGCTTTGCCTCGTCAACGGATGCGTATTCTACGGATTACTTCGTCGGCGTCAACAACTTTTTTCAACCTTTTGTTTTTGCGCATAATTTGGGTGTTTTTTAGCCAAACCCTATGTTTCTTTGCTATCCATCACAGCACCAAAGTCATTCGCGCCATAGATTCGTCCCAACACATAACCGAGAATCGCTGCCTATCCGTATTCCGTTCAAATATAGGTTTGTTATTACCATGCGGCATTTCAGCTTTTCGACCCTGGCATTTCTGTCCCTGACACTATTCAGCGTGAGCCCTGCCCTGGCCTCTGAATGGGTGGTCAATCAACAGGGTGAAAAACGTTCAGACGTCACAACCTATGTTCGTGACACGGAAAGCTCGCCCATTAAACAATTCCGAGGTGTGGTTGAAACCGAGCATTCGATGTTTTCCGCAATGTCGGTCATTAACGACATTTCTTTGTGCCAGCAATGGGTCTATAACTGCCAGGACGCTCGTTACCATTACGCTGAAGACGACGAGAAGCTGCTGTGGATGATGTTTGATGGTGTATGGCCAGCCTCAGATCGTGACCTGGTGATGGAATCGTCCTTTACACAAGAAGACGTGAACGGCCCTGTTACGGTTCAATCGATTGGCCGGCCAGATGCGGCGCCGAAGCAGCCGGACTACGTGCGCATTCCTATGCTCAACAACAGCTTTTATATAGAACCACTGGCAGATGGATGGACGCGTATCACGTTCACAACTCAGGTCGACCCGGGCGGGCTTGTACCTGCCTGGATTGCAAATATCGTCGCCACAGACGCGCCGATTCGAACACTGGAAGGCCTGCAGAAGATGATGGACAAGGAACCGTTCAAACACTATAGCAAGGAGAATTTACCAACCAAGCTGATTGAGAAGCACCACCTGCGCTTCTCAACACTCGGTTCGTAATAGACGATTCGAATTACGAGTTATGACCCTTCGCCTGACTGGCTCCAGCCACTTGGGCGGGAGCGTCACAATTCAAAAAGCTCGAGCTCTGGAGCCATTCCTGATCCGGATAATAGGTAAAGACCAGTTGCCCGCCTTTCAGATTATCCACCACAGAACGAATCACCTTTCGGTCGACCGCGGGGCAACCGTGGCTGCGACCAATCCGACCGTAGTCGGCTACCCAGTCTGGGCTGACATAGTCTGCTCCATGAATCACGATGGCCCTTTGTCGGGCAAGGTCGTTCACACCCGGCTCTAACCCGTCTAATCGAAGCGCATAACCGTGGGTTCCGCTGTAGCTTTCGTTGCCCTTAAACAAGCCAATACTCGACTGGTGGCTACCCTCAATATTGGAGAACGCGCTGGCTTCGACATTTCCGGAGTTCTTTCCGTGGGCAACCAGATCTCTCAGCACCAGGCTGCCCTGGCTCAGATCGAAGATCCACATGCGCTCTTCGCTGGACGGCAAAGAAAAATCGATAACCGCCAGCCGATCAGGCATGGCAACGCCATTATTGACCGCACACTGCGTGGCTTTATACGCAGCGCCCAACACTTCTGGGTTCAAGTGAGGTGCAGATCCTGCCAATTTATCGAGAAGCTTTTTATCAAAGGATTCCGCGTTACCTTGTGCGGAAAACGACAAAAGAAAAGCCAGGCCCGATAACAATAAAAAAGGGCGTCGTTTCGCGTGCAAAGACATACGCACAGTTCCTCAAGAATTAAGATAGCCCGAGAGCTGACTGAAAAGAGGCCTCATTCTAACAGCGAATTTTGAGACTTTCGTGTTTCCGTACATTTTTTAACCTTTACCCTACAAACCCCTCGAATTTGTCCTGCCACAGCGCCATGGTAGAATTGCTCCAACTCAACGGGGTGCCCTCTAAAAGGGCTGAGACCACACCCGCGGAACCTGACACGGATAATGCCGACGAAGGAATTGAGTCACACTGAACTTTGCAGTGTGTGCCGCGGCATGGTTAATCCCCTTCATTAAAGGATGCCGCACATGCTCTATCGCTTATCCCTTTTGCTGTTGGCCGTCACCTTACCTTTGACCGCACACTCTGCTGACCGTCCTGTCCTGAACGTGTACACCCATCCGTCCTTTGCCGCTGAATGGGGCCCCGGGCCCGGCGTCAAAGAAGCCTTTGAAAAGCAATGCAAATGCACCCTGAATTACACCGTACTGAACAGCGGCGGTGATATCTTGCAAAGACTTCGGCTAGAGGGAACGTCAACGCCTGCCGATGTGGTACTCGGGCTCGATACAGCGACCATGGAAACAGCGCTTCAAACCGGACTGATTGGCGAGCACGAGCGGTCTTTGGACGCCTTGAATTTGCCCATCGACTGGAGCGACAACCACTTTATTCCTTATGACTGGGGTTACTTTGCTTTCGTATATGACACAGAGCAGCTGCCAGAGCCGCCAGCCAGTTTCGATCAACTGATCAATGCACCCGACGATTTGAAAATCATTATTCAGGACCCGCGTACCAGTACCCCGGGGTTAGGCCTGTTACTGTGGATGCATTCCGTCTATGGAGATGAAGCCCCAGCGAAATGGGAAAAACTAAACAACAAGATACTGGCGACAACACAAAGCTGGAGTGATGGGTACTTCTCATTGTTCATGAACGGCGAAGCACCGATGATTCTCTCCTACAGCACTTCGCCGGCCTATCACATGGCGGTTGATAAAACCGACCGTTACCAAGCGGCTAAGTTCGAAGAAGGCCACTATCTGCAGGTGGAAGTAGCCGCTTTGGTCGAGCCATCCAAACAAAAAACATTGGCCCGTCGTTTTGTGGATTTCATGCTGACCCCAGAATTTCAACGGCATATTCCTCTGAAGAACGTTATGTACCCGGCTATCGATCTTGGTGAAGATCTACCGACTGTTTTTGACCGGTTGATTACGCCCGAACACACCTTCTTCATGCCTCCTGCTGATGTTGCCAGCCAACGCCGCCAGCTAGTCAATGACTGGCTGGATGCGATGACCCGATAAGCCTATGCGCTCCACACCTCCCCCGGCGCCTTTGAGCCACCCCGGCTGGCAGCTCATCCCCGGCCAGCTACTTGGGTTGGCGTTAGTGATCTTGGTCGCCCTCGGCCTCGGCAGTATGTTGATAACCGCAGGCGGCCTTGATCTCTCGACGGTATTCAACAGTCGCTATTTGCGGGGTGTGGTGTGGTTTACGGTATGGCAGGCCATGCTGTCTGTCTTGCTCAGTCTTGCACTGGCACTCCCTGTCGCCCGTACTTTGGCAAGATACCGGCGTTTTCCGGGCCGCTCGGCATTACTCCGGGTGATGGAACTCAGTTTAGTGCTGCCCACCATCGTAGCGGTGTCCGGAATTATCGGAGTTTACGGTCGCCAAGGCTGGGGTACCGGTTTACTGAACGAATGGTTCCCCGGGCATGGCTGGAACCTCTATGGACTGAACGGCATATTGCTGGCGCACATTTTCTTCAACGCCCCTCTGGCCGCACGAGTGATGCTGCAATCACTCGAAACAATACCGCCTTCTCGCCTGCGGATCGCCTCGCAACTTGGACTTCGGGGCTGGTGGCTGTGGCGCTCGGTTGAGTGGCCTGCCCTTCGCCCCGTGTTGCCGGGATTAAGCGCTCTGGTTTTCACTTTATGTTTTACCAGTTTCGCCATCATCATGACGCTCGGCGGCGGTCCCGCGGCTACCACACTGGAAGTGGCGATTTATCAAGCGTTGCGATTTGAATTCGATTTTCCACAAGCAGCGGTTCTAGCGGTTATACAACTTCTGATTTGCGGCGGGCTATGGTGGTTAGTCTTCCGCCAACGGCTGGAATCGTCCCTATTACCGAACAGGCAACTCTCGCACTCAGTTCCCCTGAAGCCCTGGCCAGCCCAACACTTACTTTCTGCGGCCCTGCTGCTTGTGTTCAGCCTATTCTTGCTGCTGCCATTACTCGCCATCGGCATTCGCGGCTTACCCGCACTGCTGGCGTTGAATACTGCCCACTCAATATACGAACAACTCTTGCCCGCAACCGGGCGAAGCCTGTTGATTGCCTTGCCAGCCGGGTTTGGTTCGGTTGCCGCGTCATTAATGATTTTGGCTTCCATCAACAAAACCAAAAATCCAATTATGAAAGCCATTCCTACAACGACGGGCTACTTGCCGTTGATTGTCCCGCCCATCGTGCTCGGGACCGGACTGTTCCTGTTGCTTCGCCCGGGCCTTGGCAACCACACTCAGGGATGGGTGTTAGTCGCTTTAATCAACAGCTTGATGGCGCTTCCCTTCGTTATTCAGATTCTACGTGGCCCACTGAACGGTCTGGACAGCCATTCCCTTCGTGTAGCAGATCAATTGGGCATACTGGGCTGGTACCGCTGGCGCCGGATTTATTGGCCCTTGTTACGCCGCCCGATGGCACTGGGTCTGGCGTATGGCATTGCGCTTTCGATGGGGGATTTCGGGGTAATCGCACTCTTTGGAAGTCCCGGCCAACCAACATTGCCTGTTTTGCTATACCAACAACTGGGCAGTTATCAGGTATCCGCAGCCGCCGGCACCGGGTTATGGTTACTAATGTTACTGGTGTTTATTTTCGGCCTACTCTCCGCCATTGGCCGCCCGCCCGCGCACCTTCAAAAAAAACGATTGCCTGAAGCCGCTCTGGAGCCCAAGCATGTTTGATGTGAAACACCTGTGTTTTCGCTACCCGGGTCAAACCGACGGCTGGGAGTATCACTTTTCCCTGGCGCCCGGCCATTGTGTGGCGATTCATGGTGCCAGTGGCAGTGGCAAAACCACACTACTGAATCTGATTGCCGGTTTCCTCCAGCCCGATTCAGGAACAATCCATTGGGAAGGAAAGGCCATTGAGCAACTAGAGCCCTGGAACCGTCCAGTGACCACCGTGTTTCAGGAACACAACCTGTTTGAACACCTGGACGTTGCTACCAACATTGGCCTGGGGCTTCATCCGGGCTTAAAGCTAACCCCTGAACAAACCAAGGAGATACAACAGGGGCTTGAGCGCACCGGGCTTGCAGCTTTTGGAACGAGGATGCCCGGCGATCTTTCCGGCGGGCAAAGACAGCGAGTGGCATTGGTGAGAGCGATTCTTCGTCGACAACCGTTGCTGCTTCTGGATGAACCGCTGACGGGCTTGGACACTGAGGCAAAAGCCAGCCTGAGATCCATGCTGTTGGAAGAAAAGTCACGGGGAGTCGCCTTGATTCTCGCCAGCCACGACGAAGATGACCGAAAGTTATTGGCAGACCACTACTGGAATCTCTAAGCTTGGAGTGAACTGTTACAGGGCTGGTTTTATTCAGTGGCGATCCATTCCGGACATCCTTCGACATCACCAGAGCAAGCCGCAGGCTATGTTGAGCTTAGCGGCGCATCATTGGTGCTCAGTGGCGACTGGACGTTATCTCATTACACTGCCCTATCCCGCCTGATCCAAACCGCTCAAGAGAACGACCTCTCTAACGTCACACTGGATGTCTCGGGACTTACTCGAGTGGATACCGCAGGCGCTTCCTTACTTGTGAAGCTGGCGGGAAGCTCAGCGTTGGTTGAGGCACTGGACAACTCCGATGTTGCCACCGAACAACAAGCGCTAATTACCGCGGTTGCTTCAGCCATGGAGGCCGAGGTTTTCCGCCCTCCCAAGGTAAACCCGATACTCGGCTTTCTGGCAGATATCGGCCAGAAAGTGACTGCCGTAGCCCACCTACTCTGGCTTTTAGCCGGCTTCATTGGTGAAACCCTGTCCACGCTGTTTTACATATTGCCACGGCCAAGTCGCTGGCGTTTCACGTCGTTTGTGGCTGCCGTGCACGACACCGGGCTCAACGCCCTGCCCATTGTGGCGTTACTCACCTTTCTAGTAGGCTCTGTCGTCGCCTTTCTGGGCGCGACCGTGTTGCAGGATTTTGGTGCAACCATCTACACCGTGAACCTCGTAGCGTTTTCGTTCCTTCGTGAATTTGGTGTGCTGTTGGCCGCGATTTTATTAGCCGGCCGCACCGCCAGCTCTTTTACCGCACACATCGGTGCCATGAAGGTCAACGAGGAATTGGACGCCATTCGCACGCTGGGCCTGAACCCCGTGGAATTACTGGTCGTTCCCCGGGTATTGGCGATGATGGTGAGCCTACCGGTACTGACGTTTGTTGGCATGATTTCAGGTTTGATCGGCGGCGCGGTGGTGTGCGCCATTACGTTGGACATTCCACCGAGTCAATATATGGCAATCGTTGAAAGGGACATCGGCTTAACGCACTTTTTGGTGGGCATTGGCAAAGCCCCGGTATTTGCATTTCTCATCGCGGTCATCGGCTGTCTCGAAGGATTCAAGGTTTCTGGCAGTGCTCAATCCGTGGGAGAGCACACCACTTCAAGCGTGGTGCAGTCGATTTTCATGGTGATTCTATTGGATTCCATCGCCGCGTTGTTTTTTATGGAAATGGGCTGGTAGCGTATGACCGAACCTCTTGCGCAGCGTCATGCCCCGGGCAAGCCGATCATTCAAGTACGGGGCTTGCGTAATCGCTTTGGTAGCCATGTCGTTCACGATGACCTGGATCTCGACTTATATGCGGGCGAGATCTTGGGTGTGGTTGGCGGCTCAGGGACCGGCAAATCGGTTCTTTTGAGAACCATCGTGGGGCTGAATACACCGAGCGCCGGCCATATCCGTGTTTTCGATGTGGATCTGACCGAGCTGTCAGCCACGGAGCGCTCGTTATACGAGCAACGTTTCGGGGTGCTTTTTCAGGGCGGCGCCTTGTTTACATCACTGAATCTGGTCCAGAACATCTCGGTGCCCCTGATGGAGCACGCAGGGCTGCGGCGGGCTGAGGCGGAAGAGCTAGCCCGCATGAAACTCGCGCTTACCGGATTAGCCCCCGAAGCCGCCTTGAAATACCCGTCCGAGCTGTCCGGAGGCATGGTAAAGCGCGCGGCGCTGGCTCGCGCCCTAGCGCTGGACCCGGAGATTCTGTTTCTGGATGAACCAACCGCTGGCCTGGACCCTATTGGCGCGGCTGCATTTGACGGGCTGATCGTTACTCTGAGCAAGGCGCTGGGGTTAACGGTTTTCTTGGTCACCCACGATTTAGACACGCTCTACTCGACCTGTGACCGTGTGGCGGTGTTGTCGCAACGAAAAGTTTTGGTCGCCGACACCCTTGACCGAGTTGCCCAAACCGATGACGCTTGGGTGCAGGAGTATTTTCACGGCCCCCGGGGGCGGGCAGCCATCGCCGCCGGAAGCAAGCTGGCACAACAGGAGTTCAGTTAATGGAGCCAAAGGCCCACCACGTTGTTATTGGATTTTTCACGCTGGCAGCGGTGGCGGCCGCCCTTCTGTTCGCGCTGTGGCTTGGAAAATCCTCTGCCGACCGGGAATGGGCCTACTATCAGATTGGCTTTGACCACCCTGTCAGCGGTCTGACCCAAGGGAATCCGGTTCTTTACAGCGGCATTCAGGTAGGCGATGTTCTGGACCTCACGCTGGCGCCGGATAACCCAGCCCATGTTCGAGTGCTGGTTCGTGTTCACAAGGAAGTTCCCGTTCGCAAGAACACCAAAGCGGGGCTGATATTGGCAAACATCACCGGTAGCATGAGCATCCAATTTACCGGTGGCACACCTGAAAGCCCCCAGGTTCAGGGGGACCGTGATAATCCGCCATTAATTCTCGCGGAACCATCGGCACTAAACAACCTGCTGAATAACGGCGAGGCCCTGCTCGCTCAGGCAGAACGGCTTCTCACCAACATGAACCGCTTACTGGCTACCGAGAACGTCGATAATGTCTCGGCCCTGCTTGGCAACGCACGAGAGGCAAGCGAGTCTCTCCTCGCCAACCGTGAAGCACTTATTGCGCTGATGGAACAATTTAATACCGCCGCAGTACGGGCAGAGGAAGCGGCTATAAAGGTCTCTGGCGTCTCCGACAATACCCGCGCCGTACTCAACAACCAGGTTGTTCCGGTGCTGGGCGCAATGGATACTGCAATCTCAACCCTGCAGCCCTCTCTGGAACGCGTCAACCGGATCACCGCCAACAATGAGCACGCCTTGGATTCGGGGCTTCAAGGGCTGTCACAGCTTGACCCTGCACTGAGAGAGCTTAGAACCACCTTGCGCACCCTGAACAACCTGACACGCAGGCTCGAGCAAGACCCAGCAGGCGCTCTATGGGGCCGGTCAACCATCAAGGAGTTTGAGCAATGAACACTGGTCTGGCCCGGCTTGCTGTCGTTACGACAGTGTTGACCACCACCGCTTGCACCGTTATTCCCCGGCCTGAACCACCCCGAGTGATGAGTTTGGCGGGTGTACCATCGCAAGCAACATTCGACCAAGCGTTACCGGTCAATATTCGCGTTGTTACGCCATTGGCTTCCGATCCGGTGGACAGCTCCAGCATTCTGATAAAGCCCACACCTTACGAGTTCCTGGTATACAAAAAAGCCCGCTGGAGAGACAGCTCACCGGTGGTGATCCGCGACCATCTAGCTCAACACCTGCGGAACAGCCAGGGGTTCCGAAACATTGTGGTCGACACCAGTGCGGCAACAACCGGGCTAACCCTGTTAACGGAACTCTCGGCGTTTCACGTAGACCAGAAGTCCAATGAGTATCAGGTAACCCTCCAGTTACACGCCGAACTCACCGGGAACCGCAGCAGCGAGAGTCTGTGTATCAACAACTGGGCGATTGAAGAACCGTCTGCAGGCGCTGATCTGGATTCAGCGGTGGAAGCGTTTTCCCGGGCGGGCAACCTTCTGGCTTATGAACTTACTGAGTGGCTGTGGAGCTGTGTTCAACAGGCACAGTAAATCGGCCCTAAGGAAAGCGAGTTTAAACCTCGCCACTTTCCTTAGCCGCCTCACCCGCTTTCGGGAACAGGTCGTCCCAAGCAGCATGCAAGTATAGGTACATCGACCACAGCGTCAGTACAGCCGCCACATACAACAACCCGATTGCCACGTCAGCCAGAAAATTCCCCGGCGGGAACGCGAGCAAACCAACAATGGCTGAAATCTGAGCCGTGGTTTTGATCTTACCGATATAAGAAACCGCCACACTGCCACGGCTGCCGATTTCGGCCATCCATTCCCGCAAAGCGGAAATCACGATTTCACGGCCGATAATGATCGTCGCTGGGATGGTCAACAAGACTGCCGAATATTCTTCAATCAAAACTGCCAGCGCCACAGCCACCATCAACTTATCCGCGACCGGGTCCAAAAACGCACCGAACGGTGTACTTTGGTTCAGTCGCCGCGCCAGATAACCATCCAGCCAGTCCGTAATCCCTGCCAGTGCAAAAATCGCTGCACTCGCCATGTAGCTCCAGCTCGCGGGTAAATAGAAAACCACCACGAACACCGGGATCATCACGATGCGAGACAGGGTAATCAGGTTTGGTAAATTCATGGTGTTCCTATTCGTTATGCAGTGCTGCGTAAATGGTTTCGGCCAAGGCTTTGCTGATGCCTTGCACCTTAGCAATCTCATCCACTCCGGCTTTTTGGATACCCTGTATACCACCGAAGTAACGTATCAATTCTCGCCTGCGCTTAGGTCCTACGCCTTCGATACCCTCCAGGGTGGACTGCCGGCGTTTTTTATCCCGACGCGCCCGATGGCCGGTAATCGCGAACCGATGCGACTCGTCACGTATGTGCTGAATCAGGTGCAACGCCGGTGAATCGGCTGGAACCCTAAAGACTACGTCGGTCATCGCATCGATCAATTGTTCCATGCCAGCCCGTCGAGTGACACCCTTAGCCACACCAATTAACGGAATATCTGAAATTCCCAGTTGTTCAAACACTTCCCGTGCAATATTCAACTGGCCTTTACCGCCATCGATAAATACTAAATCAGGCTTTTTACCTTCGCCATTAGCTAATCGGCGGTAGCGACGGGTTAGAACCTGTCTCATAGCGGCATAGTCATCACCGGCTTTCACGCCTTCAATGTTGTACAACCGATAGTCGCTTTTAAGAGGGCCATTCTCGTCGAAAACCACACAGGATGCGACGGTATTTTCCCCGTGACTGTGGCTGATATCAAAACATTCCATCCGACTGGGCGTTTCGGCTAGTTCAAGCAGGTCCCGCAATGCCAGCAATCGGCGATAGACCGTCTCCTTGCTGGCAAGGTGGGTCAGAAGCGTCTGTTGAGCGTTGGTCATGGCAAGCTCAAGCCAGCGTTTCCGTTCACCCCGCACATTACCTCGAACTCGGGTTTCGCGGTTTGCAGCTTCCGACAGCGCTTCGGCCAGAAGTTCCTGGCCCTCGACTTTCACCGGCACCAAGATATCGTTCGGAATTTCCCGGCGGGTGTCACCGCCAAAATAATACTGACCCAAAAACGATGCCAACAACTCGCCGTCAGTCTGTTCCAAAGAAAACTTCGGAAAGTAATCTTTGGTGCCCAAAACGCGACCGCCCCGCACGATGATCACCACGATACACACGACGCCGGCTTCCTGAGCAACCGCAATCACATCGGCATCACCGCCCTCACCATCAACCGACTGCTGCTCTTGAACATGGCGCAAGTGGGTTACCTGATCGCGATACGTGGCAGCCTTCTCGAACTCAAGTTTTGAGGATGCCTCCTCCATTGCGCTCATCAAATCGCGAATGATCGCGGGGTTCTTGCCTTCCAAAAACATGGTGGCTCGCCGGATGTCCTGCCGGTACTCCTCTGGGCTAATGTACTCAACACAAGGCGCGGTGCACCGGTTAATCTGATACTGAAGACAAGGTCTATTTCTGTTTTTAAAATAGCTTTCATTACATGATCTTATCTTAAATACCTTTTGTAGAATATTAAGACTTTCCTTGACCGCGCCGGAGCTGGGAAAGGGCCCGAACCAGGTCCCGCCCCCTTTTTTCGTCCGACCTCGGCGAAAGGTCAGAGACGGGTAATCGTCGTGCGATGAAAGGTAAATATAGGGGTAAGATTTGTCGTCCCGAAGCAGAATGTTATAGGGCGGCCTCAGGGACTTGATGAGATTCTGCTCAAGCAGAAGGGCTTCGGTTTCGCTGCCGGTGACGGTAATTTCAACGGATTGAATCTTGCCGACCAATGCTTCGGTTTTGGGCGCCAAACCCGTTTTTCGGAAGTAACTGCTTACGCGGTTTTTCAGATTTCGTGCTTTACCGACATACAGGATGGCCCCTGCACTATCGTACATACGATAGACACCGGCGCGTTCAGAGAGTTGTTTCAGGAAGCTTTTGCTGTCGAACTCCCCGAGGCTGTGGTTTGGTTCAGACGGTGTCGGCATCCAGCAATCCAAGCCGTACTGCCATCAGAGCCAATTCTACATCGCTGGATATCTCGAGCTTTTCGAAAATCCGGTAGCGGTAACTGTTCACGGTTTTCGGGCTCAAGCAGAGCTTATCAGAAATATCCTGAACCTTCTGACACTCCACCACCATCATGGCAATCTGCATTTCCCGTTCTGACAAACGTTCAAACTTTGACAGCTCGCCATCCTCATCCCGATCCCCGCCACCCAGGGAATTCAGCGCCATTTTCTGAGCAATTTCAGGGCTAATGTAGCGCTGACCGGAATGGGCTTTACGAATGGCACGCACCATTTCCTGGATATCCGCGCCCTTGGTGATATAAGCCGCAGCGCCGCTTTGCATCACGCGAGCCGGGTATGGATCGTCTGCGCAGGCGGTAACCACAATGATTCGAATAGAATCATCCAACCTGATAATCCGGCGTGTGGCTTCCAGGCCGCCAATACCCGGCATGCGAATATCCATCAGAACGATATCCGGCCGCGCATTGCGAACGAAATCAATCGCATCTTCACCCGAAGACGCCTGACCGATCACATCGAGGTCAGGATTGTCAGCCAACATACGGGTAATACCGGAGCGTACCAACTCGTGGTCATCAACAACCAGAACCCTGATCAAAGCTCACCTCACCAACAGGAAATAAATAACGCGTATTAATTGTACCGATTACCGAATCCATCGCATAGGCAAGGTGCTCAAAACCTTGGCATACGTCAAACCTTACAACGCGAAGTTTAGTGCGTCAGACCGGGGAGCCCAAGCTTGCCGTGTTTTCGACCGGGTCAAACCACACCACAAGTTCCCCCTGACGAATCGCCGAAAGCACGCGGCTGCGCTCTGCCAACGGGTCTTCTGTATCGTTCAATCCGTGGTATCGGGTGCAATACTCCTCAGCTAGCCCTTCAAGCTGGTCCTCAGTGAGTAAGCTGGCTTCCACGATAAACTTTTCCTGACGCGGATCCGGCTCAGGTCCACTGGCATAATTACTCATCATCAATCCTTTAACGCTACCTTCAAAACCCGCAAGCAATTCATTATCATCGTGCCTTTCACAAAGTTTGGATGCTAATGAATCAGAACGTTTTCAAGCTAACACTACCTATCTTGTTTGGCTACCTGCCGCTGGGGATGGCCTTCGGCGTGTTGTTCGCCACACAACTGGATTACGCATGGTGGATAGCCCCCCTGATGGGCCTTGTTATCTACGCAGGCGCGGGGCAAATCCTCGCCGTCAGTCTGCTGGCAGTCAATGCCGGGCTAATAGAAGTGGCCGTCGCTATGCTGGTTCTCAATGCCCGTCATTTATTTTACGGCCTGTCTTTGCTTGGGCAATTCCGTGGTGCGGGCTGGCGTAAAGGGTACCTTATTTTCGGACTTACCGACGAGACCTATTCGCTACTCACTAGCAGGACTCGTTCAACGGATACTCGCCGAGAGCAGGAGATCGATTTTCGCATTACCGCCTTCAATCAACTGTATTGGATTGCTGGCTGCACACTGGGCGCCCTCTTAGGCGAATGGGTCGCGTTTAACAGCACCGGTATCGAGTTCGCTCTCGTCGCCCTGTTTATCGTACTGACCATCGAGCAATTCAAAGCCTTGGGAAACGGCTTTCCGATCTGGACCGGTGCTTTGGCTGCAGGCGTTGCCATGCTGCTAATACCCGCTACACACCAGCTGATTGCCGCTATCGCTATTGTTACCGCCGTGCTGCTCCTGCAGTACCGTTACCAGCGCCCTTCCGTTCTGGAGCCAGAGGTCAACCATGAGTGAAAGCTATTATCTGGTCGCGTTTGTTGCTGTCACTGCTTTAGCCACCTTCGCCACCCGCGTGGTCCCTTTTCTGTTTTTCGAGCGCCATACCGAGCACCCGCTTATCAAACACCTCGGGCGTTTTTTGCCAGCAGCGGTTATGGCTCTTTTGGCCACGGTGTTTTTACAGCGGTCGGGTAACTGGAACTCAGGAATGATAGGATTAGACGCCCTGATACCGGGCTTGCTCGTCGTGGCGGTTCACCTTTGGCGAGGTAATGCGTTGCTGTCAATTGCGACAGGCACCATCGCCTACATGGCTATCCAGCAAACCGGAGTCGTTGCTGCGGGGCTCTGATTAAACCTTGCCTTCTACGTTTGCCACCAGCCGGGAATCTTCAAGTGCGGCTGTTTTGTGCTTGAGAACCCCTTTGTAATCGGGGTTTTCGATCATAGCAAGAAAGGCATCCGTCGAGGGGTATCGTACCAGTAACACCTGATCCCAGGCTTCGTCCGGCGGCGCAATCAAAGAACCAACGCTACGACCTGACCAAATGACTTCGGCTCCGACAGCTTTGACACATTCGGCCGCTTCTTTCATGTAACGTTTGTAGGCATCACGGCCGGAGCATTCTTCACTTTCATCCTGGTATTCCGCTCGGTCACGGAATCGCAGTAAGTTAAGCATGACTACCGGTTGATCTTTAGGAGTTTCCTGCAGGATCTGTTTCAGCTCTTCCTGAGAGGGGTCGACGGTCGTCATAAGTGTCCTTATTCATTTGTGATAGGGGAGCCACGCTTCCCACGTACCATCGCACAATAAACCAAAATGCCCGGCCATGCACATGGATACATTTTTGATGATGGCCTCTGCCGTCCAAAGCATCGGGCGGGCTTGCACACAAATCTAACGGAAGATCTGACTAACAAGGGTCTTTTTAATCACCAACGATATGCCGAGAGTACTGTACTTTGAGTGAATTACTAGCCACGTTCAGCTATACACTGGAAACCACCCTGCCTGTCTTTGCCATGGTTTTCCTTGGACTCGGGCTCCGCCGGATCGGCTGGATTGACCAGAACTTCATTTCGACCGCGTCGGCACTGGTGTTCAAGGCCACCTTACCTACCCTGATTTTCCTTGCCATCATCAAAGCCGACTTAAGCGCCACACTGAACGTCAGCATGCTGCTGTTTTACTTAGCAGCCACACTTGGGAGCTTTATTGCAGCCTGGCTTTGGGCCATTCGACGTGTACCCAGAGATGACCGCGGAGTTTACGTGCAAGGTGCGTTTCGAGGGAATTGCGGCATTGTTGGCCTGGCGCTAGCCGCCAACCTCTACGGAGATTACGGCCTCTCAGCCGGGGGGATATTACTCGGCCTGGTCATCATTTCCTACAACATACTGTCGGTCGTGGTGCTGCTTGCGTACCAACCCGGCAAAGAAATGAATGTTTCCACAACTCTGCGAGACATCATACGCAACCCTCTCATTATCGCCGTGGTGATCGCAATCCCCTTCGCTGGACTGGAAGTAACGCCACCAGAGTGGGTGATGACCAGCGGCGACTACTTCGCCTCGCTCACCCTTCCACTCGCCCTACTTTGCATTGGCGGCGCCGTATCATTGAAATCGATTCGGAACGACAGCGGGCCTGCTCTGGGCTCTGCGATGTGGAAGATGGTAACCCTGCCGGTCGCCTGTACTTTCGCAGCATGGCTGCTGGGATTCGAAGGGCGCGAACTGGGGCTGATGTTCCTCTTCTTTGCCAGCCCAACGGCTGCGGCCAGCTTTGTGATGGTGAAGGCGCTGGGAGGCAATGATCGCATGGCGGCCAACATTATCGCCCTGACGACATTGATGGCGAGCGTTACAGTAACCCTTGGAGTTTTCGCCTTAAGGACCACCGGGTTAGGTTGAAGCAACCTGGGTCTTACTCACAAACAAAAAACCCCAGCATGCCTGCTGGGGTGTCGTATTGGCTGAGAAGGACAAAGTTTATCCGTATACATCGTACCGGCCTCAATCACCTTCTCATCACCTCTGCGCAGGGCTTCTATCTCAATTAAGTTGCGCCATGCCCGCCCGTGCCGTTTCGTATTCATCTTTAAGAGTTGCCACAACGTTCGAAACAGTTGTGA
Source organism: Marinobacter sp. (assembly GCF_034669625.1). Lineage (GTDB taxonomy): Bacteria > Pseudomonadota > Gammaproteobacteria > Pseudomonadales > Oleiphilaceae > Marinobacter. The sequence continues at coordinate 68,032 of NZ_JAXMOY010000013.1, read as the reverse complement.
GCTTGTTTATTCCTCCGACACCCTGGCCAGCGCCCCATATATCGCGCCATGCCTTGCTCTTACTACTTCCCTTAGAGCCAAAGGACATTTTACTTTTATCCGACTCTGGCAAGTTATCCGGATCCAGCCCGGCATTTTCTATACTGCCTCGGAGGTAATTACCATGAACCCCCGTGAACAAATTGGAGTAAACCACATCAGAGGCAGAGGAACTCACAATCATATCTTTGTAACCCTGATCCGCATTGGCTTCTTCAGTGGCGATAAAGCGGGTACCCATATACGCCAAATCTGCCCCCAACACTTGCGCACCAAGAATGTGATTACCTTTAGTGATGGAGCCACCGAGGATAACCGGGCCGTTATAGAAGCTGCGAATTTCGGTCAGCAATGCGAAGGGGCTTAAGGTACCAGCATGTCCACCCGCACCGGCGGTCACCAGGATCAACCCATCAACCCCCGCAGCAATTGCCTTCTTTGCATGCCGCACGTTAATCACATCGTGAAAGACTAACCCGCCATAGCTATGCGCCGCCTCAATAACCATTGAGGACGCCTGCAAGCTGGTTATGATGATAGGAACCTGGTGCCTGACGCAGACCTCCATATCCTGCTTTAACCGATCATTAGAACCATGACAAATTTGGTTAACCGCGAAAGGCCCAACCTTGGCCTCCGGGTTTTCCTCTTGATAGGCCGCCAGCTCCGTTTTAATCTCGGTCAACCATTCATCCAGCTTTTCTGCAGGCCGCGCGTTCAGCGCTGGAAATGAGCCCACAAGACCAGCCTTGCACTGCTCAATGACCAATTTCGGAGTGGAAATTATAAACAATGGAGAGCAAATCACTGGCAATGTCAGTTTATCTTTAAGCACATCGGGAAGACTCATCTCAATACTCCATTTATTATTGATTCATTTTTAAAGTTCATAAGAGCTCAGCCCACTGTCAGGGAAAAATACAGATGAACCTCTCCGTTGCGTAATAGCTTGCTATTATTCTCTATTACGCATTTATTTAACGGACTTTAAATTTAGGCGAACTGCTGCTTTAATTTCTTTTTTGATATCTTTCCGTTTTCATCTCTCGCCATATTGTCAACAAGGGTGATTTCGCGGGGCACCTTATACTTTGCCAGCCGACTCTCAAGGTGCTTTCTGATCGCGGAGACCGTGTCAGATGCTGGATTTTGGAACTTAATCAATCCCAATAGTGATTCGCCAAACTCTTGATCTGGAACGCCGATCACAGCGCAATCCTGAACACCATCGACTTCCAGTATTGCATGTTCTATTTCAGCAGGATAAATATTGACGCCTCCTGAAATCACCATATCGGAGATGCGGTCACAGACATATAAGTAACCGTCTTCATCGAAATACCCGACATCGCCAACCGTTACAAGATCACCGTATGCGGATTCATCTCTGGCTTTCTGATTATTCTGATACGTAAAATCCGGATAGGCTGGCTGGCGCCCGTATATAACGCCAGCTTCACCGCTAGGGCATTCATTACCATTCTCATCAATGATTTTTATATCAGCCCCAACCACTGGCTTACCGACACTACCCGGCTTTTTAAGTACGTCCTCAGGTTTCTGAATTGTCAGCATGCCAGTTTCACTGGAAGCATAAGTTTCATAGATGACCGGGCCCCACCACTCAATCATCGATGCTTTAACCTCAGGTGCACAAGGCGCCCCTGTTGAAGCCACAAAATTGACTGATGAAATGTCGTAACGTTGCTTGATCTCATCCGGCAGTCGCAACAACCTCACATACATAATCGGGACTAGGTAAACCGTGGTAATTTTATGCGCTTCAATCAGGCGCAAAATATTCTCGGGATCAAAGCCCTGAGTGAGCACCAACAACTCGCCAAACAGTATGGTCTGCTGGGTCATATTATTAGGTGCGCTATGATAAAGCGGAGCAGGCATCAAAACCCGGACCCCCTCCTTGACCCCCCAGCCTTCCTCAGAGAGCTCCTTGATCAAGGGCATTAAAGCAGGGGTAAAAGGCATACGGCGAACACCCTTTGGGTTGCCCGTGGTGCCTGACGTGTAGGGCATCATCCCGCGGGGCTCGCGCGCGGGGCCTTCATACGGAGGCTGCTGGACCAACCACTGATCGTAATCCTGCTGCGCGCCGCTATTGGAATCCACCACCAGGACAGGGATGCCCTCAGGAATAATCGATTCAACCTCGCTTAGGAATTCCGCCTGAATAACGATGGCTTTTGCATTTGAGTCAGTCAGAATATGAAGCGCTTCCCCGGCTTTGAAGTGCCAGTTAATCGCACAGTGGTAGATCCCGATTGTGCGGCAAGCAATCATGACATCGATGAAGGCTGGATGGTTTCTCATCATGACAGCGACAACGTCACCTTCATTCAAGCCAAGTGCGGTCAGGCCACCTGCCAGTTTAAGCCCTCGCTGTTGTACTTCAGACTCCGAGTGAGCTTTGTCTTCAAAGATGAGCTTAGCTGTCATTTTCTATCCTGTTATTTTGGTTATCCAGATTTTATATGGCGGTGCCTTAAGCGACGGCGACCTGCGCAAACACTCTATGCCACCCCCTGGCACTCGACAATGCACAAAACATAGCCCACACTGTTGCATTATCTGCAACAATCTGGAGCAACCATTGGAGATCAAGGACTTAGAGGCCCTGGTTGCCATTGTCGAGTCTGGCAGCATGAGCGCCGCGGCCCAGCGAATGAATACCAGCCGTTCAAACATCAGCCGCCGGCTTAAAAAGCTGGAATCGGATCATCGCGTACAGCTTCTCAGAAGAACCACGCGCAGGCTGGAGCCGACAGAAATCGGCTGGGCTATGTATGAACATGCGGTCAAAGTCACCCAGGAACTGTCAGCACTCGAAGCTACGGTTCTGGATATGGGTCGAAACTTAAGGGGCCATGTGAGAGTCAGTGTTCCAATCGGTCTTGGGCAGCTAACACTGGGGCCCGCCCTGCTTGAGTTCAGTAAAGCGCACCCGGGTGTAACAATGGAGCTTACGTTCAATAACCGAATCTACGACCTACTCGACGAGGAGGTGGATATTGCCATTCGGGTTGCCAACTCGCCTCCCGAACACTACGTGGCCCGCGAGCTTTCACGTATCGAGTGGGTTCCGTGTATCTCTCCTGACTATATCGAGCAGCGCGGCAGCCCAGCAACGCCTTCGGAACTCACCGAGCATGACCTGGTGACACCGCCGGTCCGGCACAACCGACTGACCCTTAGCTTTTTCTCGCAACAGTCGCACGAACGGCATGTCGTGGATCTATTGCCGAAGTTGCAGTGCGCCGACATGAATTTTCTCAAGCGATCCATTATTTCGGGTAATGGTATCGGCGTGCTGCCTTATTACCTGATCAGTGAAGAGCTTAATTCTGGCGCGCTGGTGAGATCGCTCGAGGGATTTGATTCAGACCCGGAAATGTGGGGTAACAAGATGTTTCTGATCACAGCCCCGAGCCTATACCCTTCCCAGACAGTCAGATCTTTGATGGACTTTATCAAGCAGGCCTTTTCAGAAAATGGCGCTGTAGGAAAGATGCTGAAGGGGCAGTTTAACGACGCCTAAGACTAACCAGGAAGACGGGAATCTTCCCGTGGTATGTCCCAATAAAAAAAAGGTCCTGATTTTTACAAATCAGGACCTTAATTTGGCGGAGAGGGAGGGATTCGAACCCTCGATACGCTATTAACGTATACACACTTTCCAGGCGTGCGCCTTCAGCCACTCGGCCACCTCTCCAATAAACTGTTTCAAATCAGCGACGTCGTCGCGCATTTGAGGGCGCAAACTTTAATTGTTTTGACCGCGTTTGGCAACCGTATCTGTGAAAATCACTGAAATTTTATTTAGAACCATCCGGCACGCCCTATTAGCCCGGTAATTTCGCTATGCTTAACAACCTTAGACCCGCCTATTTTGGAGAAAGATGATGCTGATGAAAGCCACGCAATCCACCCTACTGCTGATCGACGTACAAGAGAAACTGATGCCGGCGATCAGCCAGGGCGAGGAAGTGGTTGATCGCTGCACAACATTAGCGATCATTGCAGGCCTCCTTGAGGTACCTGTGATTGGCACTGAACAGCTGCCCGAAAAGCTGGGCCCGAATGTCGAATCGGTTCGTGAGCTATGCAACAACACCATCGGTAAAACACACTTTGACGCCTGCCCTGACGACCTCATCGATGAACTACCCGAAGGCCGCCAGCAGATTGTTATTGGCGGATGCGAAACCCACGTCTGTATGCTGCAGACCGCTTTAAGCTTACTGGATGCTGGTTACAAGGTTTGGGTCGTTGCGGATGCCACTGGTTCGCGGAATGACTTCGACCGGGATGTCGCCCTCGACCGCCTTCATCAAAGCGGAGCGCGGATCGTGACAACCGAGATGGTGGCCTTTGAATGGATGGGCGACTGCAAGCATCCACGCTTCCGCGACATTCAAGAACTGATCAAATAACCAGTAAAGAGCGCCCTTATGCTGAACATGGACTTTTCCCAACGCGTGGTCATTCGCACTCACGAGCTTGACTGGACACCCAGCCCTGCTGCCGGAGTGGAGCGCAAGCCCTTGGCACGCGAGGAAGCGGAACGCGGGCATGCAACCAGCATCGTGCGATACACACCGGGCGCTTCGTTTAGCCGGCACGAACACCCGTTGGGCGAAGAGATCCTAGTGCTTGAGGGCGTTTTCTCCGACGAAAATGGCCACTACCCGGCCGGAACTTATCTCCGAAACCCACCGGGAAGCGGCCACGCACCCTTCAGCAAAGAAGGTTGTACGCTACTGGTTAAACTGCACCAGTTTGACCAGCGTGATCGCACAACAATCTGCATCGATACCACAACGGCCGAGTGGTTACCCGGTATCGGCGGATTGAAAGTCATGCCCCTGCACGATTTCGAACACGAACACGTTGCACTGGTGAAATGGCCACCCAACGAAGTATTCCAGCCACATCGGCATTTTGGTGGTGAGGAAATTCTGGTGTTATCGGGCGAGTTTTGCGACGAAAACGGCCGGTACCCGAAAGGAACTTGGATGCGCTCACCACACATGAGCCAGCACCATCCTTTTGTGGAAAAAGAAACCGTAATTTGGGTAAAGACTGGCCACCTGCCACTGGAATAAACCCGTGGCATACACCCGGATCACACCGAAGCTATTTTTTGCGGTAAATAATACCCGGCTGGCACTGCACCATCTCGTACAGATCCGGCAAGCCATTTAGAGACTCCGACGCCCCAAGAATAAGGTAGCCACCTGGATTCAACGCTCCGTGCAGGCGAGTCAGGATGCTTTTCTTCGATTCTGCCGAAAAGTAGATCAACACATTGCGGCACAGAATAATGTCGAATTTTCCGAGCATATACCTTTCGAGCAGGTTCAGCTCTTTAAACTCAACCATCGCCTTGATTTGATCATTAATCTGCCAGCCACCGTTCACTGACGGCTTGAAGTAGCGTTTCTGGCGCTCCGGTGACAAACCGCGACCGATCGCGATCATTTCATATTCGCCCTTACGTGCGACTTCCAGAACACTTTTGGAGATATCAGTCGCCGTTATACGAACGTCCCGAAGCTTGCCCGGGCGTGTCTGCCGAAACTCATCGAGCACCATGGAAACCGAGTATGGCTCCTGCCCCGTTGAACACGCAGCCGACCAAATCCGCAGGGGCTGTAACGATTTACGTTCAGCAAACTCCGGCAGCAATTTATCCTGAAGAATACGGAACGGATGATTATCCCGGAACCAAAGCGTCTCATTGGTGGTCATCGCGTCAATCACCACTTCGCGAAGCCCCATACGTCCGGACTTCTTCAGTCGCTCGAGAAGTTCTCCAAGAGAGCTCAAACCGTTATCTTCAAGAATTCTTCGCAGCCGGCTTTTGACCAAATACTGCTTGTTATCACCCAGCAAAATGCCACACGCATCCTGCAAGAACGTTTTGAATTCTTCGTATTCCCGAGGCGTTATTTCCGCGTTCATTGCATCTCTATCATGGGTAAAACGGTTAACCGAGACATCAATCCTGACCAATCAATTCCATCACGCGCTCAGCCAGTTCGTCTGGGCTGAATTTTGCCATAAAATCATCTGCGCCCACCTTCTGTACCATAGCTCGATTGAAGACACCGCTCAGCGATGTATGCAACATGATGAAGGTATCTTTCAGCAGGGGGTCTTCTTTAATTCGAGTGACCAGCGTATAACCATCCATCTCGGGCATTTCCACATCGGAAATAATTAACGATAGATGGTCTCGAATTGATGAACCATCTTGGGTAAGGCTTTTCATGTACTCCAGCGCTTGCCTGCCGTCATTATGGGTGACGACGTCCATACCAATCGCGGTCAGACAACGGCTGATTTGGCGCCGAGCTACGGCGGAATCGTCCACAACCAGAACAGGGAGAGACTGCTTTGCTTGGGCCGCGCTCCGCGTGACAAGCTCTTCATTTACGTCCTCACGAAGCGGAGAAACTTCTGAAAGAATCTTCTCTACATCAATGATTTCAACGAGCTTTTCATCAACATTGGTAACCGCGGTCAAGTATACATCTTTGCCTGCCCCTTTGGGCGGCGGCATGATGTCTTCCCAATTCATATTTATAATTCGATCCACGCCAGACACCAGAAATCCTTGGGTCTTGCGATTGTATTCCGTGATGATCACAAAGCTTGTGGCCAGTTGCTCCTGAGGCAGCCCGGGCAATCCGATCGCCATGCTCATGTCGACAATAGGAATGGTCTCGCCGCGAATATGAGACACCCCGCGCACAACGGCACGACTGTTAGGAATAGAAGACAGTTTTGGGCACTGCAGAACTTCTTTCACTTTGAAGACGTTAATCCCGTACACCTGTCGGCCACGTAGCCGAAATAGCAACAGTTCGAGCCGATTCTGGCCGACCAACTGAGTGCGCTGGTTAACGTTTTGAAGTACCCCTGTCATGACGCTCTACTCCTAGGATGCCTAAACCGGCACTGATTTTGCTTCGTAGCTAAAAGACTCTGAATTCAGGCTTAGTGTAACGGCCATACGCCCAGATTCTTAACTTTTTTTAAAGGGCGACAGACATACCGACAGCATAGGACAAGGCACCCCAGATGCGTACCCTCTTATTTCTCACACTGAGCCTATTCCCCAGCGCGTCCATCTTCGCCGAACAGGCCACGACTGCCAGCGATATTCAGCAAATGGCAGAGCGATTTCTGCAAACCTGGGCTGACAAACAACAGCAGCTAAACCGGCGCATTGAGTATCAAATTGGCAATGTCGACCGGCGCCTAAAACTGGCCCCCTGCGAAGGAGAGCCGGAACTGAGTTTCGTGAGTGATCCCCTGCGAACGCCCAGCCCCTCCATACTGATCAGCTGCGCCGGGGAGCGCCCATGGCGCATGTATGCCACGGCATCTGTCGAGATATACGGCTCAGCGATCGTTGCGGCACGCCCTTTAACTCGGGGCGAACGATTAACCAGCGCAGCCCTGACCACGAGCGAAGTTCAGCTAAACGCAAGCCGCCGGGGCACACTCACCGACATGCAAACGATTCAGGGAATGATGATTCGCCGCCCCGTTAAAACCGGCACGGTCCTTACCCCGGACTTACTGGAAGCCCCTGACGCCATCGAACGGGGCGACCATGTTATTATCGTTGCCCGATCCGGCTCCTTCTCGGTCAGCTCCCGCGGTAAAGCTCTGGGCAACGCGAGCATTGGGGAGCAAGTGCTGGTGGAGAACCTTCGTTCTGCACGCACACTTAAGGCGACGGTAGTCGCTCCAGGACGTGTCGAGATTCCTATGCAATAGCGCTCGACGACTGAGCGGAATTTTTTTTCCTAAATAGACTAAAGTACGGCAACGTCTTGCCGTTAAACAGATATAAACCCGATTCCGCCACTACCAAAAGTGGCCACAGGCAAATAGGTACTTTTATGTCAGTTGACTTAAATGGAATTGGCCCAGGCCAGGTCAACACCACCAGAACCCCGGCTGACAAAGCGGCGAACAGCGCAAACTCTGCGTCGCCAGCAGCCGATCAAGCCAAGGCGCAAGGCCCAGCCGCTCGTGGCGAAAACGTTAGCCTCAGCAGCCAAGCAAAAAACATGAAGCATCTTGAGGAAAAGCTGGGCGACTACCCAGAGATGGATGACGATCGCATCGCGCAAATCCGCTCAGCGCTGGATAACGGCACCTATAAGATCGACGCAGAAAAACTGGCCCAGAAAATGCTTGAGATGGATGAAAGCATTTTTGGGTGAGTAGAGTATGGCCGCTATCGATGAATTGAAGACCCTTCTTAGTGAAGACCTCCGCCAGCTAGAAGGTTTGGCGGATCTTCTCCTACGTGAGAAGCAGGCATTATCCTCCCCGGATATTAGCCCCCTTCAAGAGCTGACGAACGAAAAGAACCAGATTCTTGGCGCTATTCGTGATCGAGCTCGTCAGAAGATCCACTTGCTTGTTAGCATGGGCTATCGCCCCGAATCTGGTGAGCCCTCTCGCTTTATTCGGGCAGGCGGAATGGATGAGTTGTATCAGTTGTGGAAAGCCGCCGATCAAAAGCTTCGGGAGTGCCAGACACTGAACCAGAACAACGGCCGGGTCCTCAGTCATCTACAAAAACGCCTCGCGCGCGTGACTGACATTTTCCGCGGCGCCTCCAGCCAGCAAAAGCTTTACGGCGCTCAGGGCCAGCAAACCACCGTCTCAAGCGGCACTGTTTTCGCCAGCGCTTGATTCTTGTGGCTAGAAAGTAAAATGCCCGGGACTATTGCCGGGCATTTTACGTTAGAACACGACGATCGGCTGTTAACGGGTATAGATCGTCATCTTGGAATCGGGATGAAACCGAATATCCTGAATACTGACATTTCCCATAGATGCCTCATGACCACCTGCCACTCGGATGCTATCCATCCTGATTTCCTCAATCCGCTCGGGCAACGTCAGCGTTATCGCTCCATCATCACGGATAGTATATCGATCTTCACCTTCACGATAACGCACACCGGAAATCGTTAGATCAGAATCAAGGAAACTCAAAACAGGCACAAACACGTTCGCCGCTAACCGCACGCCCTCAACCGCATCAAGGCCAACCTCATCAGCGCTACCAGCCACTACTTTTCCCGGCATAACGGCGACCTTTTGAATGCGATCCAGCAGACCCATGCTTCGCTGGCCCGACACAACCGACATCTCGTCTTCCGATAACGGAGCAAAACCCTGGCCCTCGTACAACTGCCCTGCACTCGCTGTAGCAGCCAATTCGTTATCATCGGTGGTCGTCGCAGCAAAAGAGACCAGCGGTTGAAAGGGAAGAGCCACCATCGTCACCAGTGCCGCCGTATTGCGATATCGAGACTGGTGTTTCAATACCCGAATCAGATCTTTTTCAGTAATACAGCCGGATGCAATCAAAACCTCACCCAAGCGCTGCCCAGAGGCTTGCTGAAGCTTCAGCGCACTATCAAGTTCTAACTCGGATAAACACCCCCGATTGATCAACAACCGGCCAAGCCGTGACTTTTCCTCAAATCCTTTTTGGACTTTCACTCGTGTTCTCCTGTGTTCGCTATGAACACCGTACAACCAGGCCCGGCATTGTGATTTTGTTCAACCTATTGCCAGCCTAGCTGAGGAACGTTTTACCTACTGTTTGCTTTTGCTCTTATCGCGGTAAAGATCTGTTAATATCGTGAACTGCTTTGTAGCGCATCCGATTATGTCAGCTATTCCGACACTCACTGAAACAAAGAGCAGCCTTTAAATGACAAACTTCGTAAAACAACAATCCCTTGTGATTTATGCCGCATTGCTGGTTATCTCGGCACTTATGTTTTCCAGCACAGCGCACGCTGACAGCAACAATGAGTTACCCAAAGTACGGTTCGTAACCTCCGAAGGGGCATTTGAAATCCTGTTGCGTCCGGATGTTGCCCCCAAGACAGTCGAAAATTTCTTAGGCTATGTAAAAGACGACTTCTACAACGAGACCATCTTTCATCGTGTCATTGCTGGTTTTATGATCCAAGGCGGCGGTTTTAACGCTGACATGAGCAGAAAACCCACAAAACCCGCCATCGTTAACGAAGGCAGCCAAACCTTGCCAAACCTGCGTGGCACTATCTCAATGGCCCGCACCAACGACCCCGACTCTGCCACATCGCAGTTCTTCATCAATGTTGCGGATAACGACTTCCTGAACGCGGGAGTGCGCGGCGCCGGTTATGCGGTCTTCGGTAAAGTGACTCAGGGTATGGGCGTTATCGACAAAATTGCCTCTGTGCAGACCGGGCGCAAGCGCGGCATGGCCGACGTTCCGCTCTCCCCGGTGGTCATTCAAAGTGTGACCAAGGTTACCGCTGAAGACTGATGGCCATAACCGGAACCCTAAAACCGCCGGCCACAGAGCCGGCGGAATTGATTTGGCAAGATGGCGTTCCCGAGTCTGCCCGTTTCGGCGATGTGTATTTCAACCGCAATGACGGACTCTCCGAAACCCGTCATGTATTCATCGAACCGACCAACCTGCCTGAACGTTTCGCCAAACTGCCGAGTCATGGTCACTTTGTCATCGCGGAAACAGGCTTTGGCTCGGGTCTGAGCTTTTTGGCTACCTGGGAGGAATGGGCACGGCAAACGGCACAGCATCAGAACACCACACTGCACTTTGTTTCCTTTGAGCGATATCCGCTAACCCAGGAAGAACTGAAGCTCGCTTTAGCGCGCTGGCCAGAACTTGCCCCCTTGGCAGAACAACTGATCAGCCACTATCCACCGCTAATGAATGGCGTTCACCGGATGGTTTTCGAGGGTGGCCGAATAAGACTCACCTTATATTTTGGCGAGCTTCGCAACGGCCTCGAGCAACTCTCATTCAATGCCGATGCATGGTTTCTCGATGGTTTTGACCCTCAGTACAATCCGGACATGTGGACCGATGGGGTTATCCAAGCCGTACGGGATCACAGCCAGCCAGGTACCAGTCTCTCCACCTTCACCGTGGCGGGCCGAATTCGGCGGTCCCTTGAAGCTGCAGGATTCGAAACGTCAAAGCTACCGGGCTTTGGCCGTAAACGTGAAATGCTATCGGGTACGTTAGCGGCAGCCACCGAGCCCCCTACGTCCGCGATATCGCCCGCCGACACCGTTGCCATCATTGGGGCAGGTATCGCGGGAACGCTTTTAGCCCGTAATCTGGCCGATCGCGGCATCCCTATTCTACTGATCGACAAAGCCGACAGTGCCGGCTCAGCGGCGTCAGGTAACGCCCAAGGCGCTCTGTATGCAAAGCTCGGCATCGAATACAACGCTCAGGCAGCACTGGCGGCAACAGCCTTGAGTTTCAGCCAGCGCTACTATCACCGCTGGCAGGACGATTTTTGGCACCCCACCGGGTTGTTGCAATTGGCCACGACCGACAAAGAAACCGAGCGCCAACGTAAGTTTTGTGAGCGAAACCAGTATCCCGAGAACTTTTTGACCCCTGTGAGCGCGGCGAGAGCCTCAGAACTTGCCGGCATAGACATCCCTGTTACAGGGCTTTGGTTTCCGCAGTCAGGCTGGATAGAACCGGCCAAAGCCTGTGAACGCCTCTCCCAGCACCCTCTGATTACGACGCTGTATGGTTTTGACGTTGCTCAGATTGAGCGCCTCGAACATGACTGGTCTCTCCTGAGCACTCAGGGCAACAAGCACCGGGTTTCGAGACTTGTCATTGCCTGCGGTCATCAAACCGGTGACATTGCCCCGGTGACAGGAACGCTTCGATTAAAGCCCATTCGTGGGCAGGTCACTTATTTACCGGAAGCCACCGTTAATCCGCCAGCAACGGTGATCTGTGGTTCAAAATATTTAAACCCTGTTGCCAACGGGCAAGCAACCACCGGCGCAACCTTCGACATCAGAAATGATAATCCCGAGGTAACCGTCGAAGGCCATCAAGAAAATATGGATGAGCTCCTGCGAATGCTCCCCAACCTTCCTTTGAAGCAGGCTCCTTCGGCCGAAGGACTCAAGGGCCGTGTAGCCTTCCGTTGCACCACCCATGACTACCAACCCGTGGCCGGGGAACTGCGAACGGAATCTGGTGCCAAAGTTGAAGAGGCGTATCTATTTACGGGGCTTGGCAGCAAAGGCCTGGTTTGGGGGCCGTTACTCGCGGAATATCTGGCGGACTTGATAACCGGGCAACCGCCCTGCCTACCCAGTGATCTTGCCCGACGGGTGGATACTCTGCGCCTGTACCCTAAACCTGAGTCGTAGCAATGGAGCAGTATCACTGAAGTTTTCGGCGGCGGGGCCGATAAACAGTTAATGAAGCTCACAGGGATATGGTCCAACGGCCATAATAGGTGTTGTTATGTCTATTCATGTAAGTGAACCGGGCCGCCCCATTGGCACTCGTCTTCCGGAGGTATTTCGGAACCGCACGGTTGGTGAAGTCACTGAACTTGAGCCCTCCAGCGCGCTCTCGAATACTCACAACGAAGCGACGGACGCGGAATTTCAGCAGGCGGCGAACAGCGGCCGGCACAGGGCGCTGCAACAATATGGCACTGTCGCGGCAGGAGAAAGAAAAGAAGAGAGAGTTTACCTTCCGGTATCGGAGATCGCGTCACCGGCGCAATACGCTGTGTCGGCGACCGCCACCATGAGCCAAGCTTTAGCCGTCATGGAAGACAATGCCGTACACCACTTAGTCGTGATGTCGGATGACAACATTGCGGGGTTAATCGATTTTAAATGGCTACTGACGTGGATACACGAGAACCGTGCTGAAGCCGATACCCAAAGCCTGCTCAACATCGAGCTGCCCGCATTTCTGACCGCATTCCCCGAGACAGACGCACACCAACTCGCTCGGTTAATGCTTGCCCACCGCCTCAATGCAGCGCTTATTGTAGACGCTTCTAGCGGCCAGCCTTCCGGCATTGTCACAAGCACTGATTATTTGAAACTCTATGCCAGCGCGAGCCGACAGGAGGGAGCCGTCTAGGCCCCCTCTTTCCTGCGTTAGGCGCTCCGGTTAAGGCACAATGGGTGTTAGCAATCTCCCTTCAGGACTGAATACGAGCAGTTGCCGAACACCAGCGACATCAACCAGCGCCATGACCTCGTCATCACGATAATTCACCAGATCAAGAAACATCATATCCCGGGGAATTTGGCTGCCCCAGTTTCGGGAGTCCAGATCATCCTGAGAGCTTAGACGCGCCAGAAAGCCATCGTTATCGGTGGCACTTGCACTGTCTTCATCCAACCGCCCATCAGTATTACCCGCCAGCACTATATCTCCGTCAAATAACAAACTTTGCGTGAGTGTTTCTTTCGACGTATCAGCATAATCATTCACTTGGTAAACGTACTTGGGAGCGCCATCATCCTCAAGCCCCCAGACAAAGCCGGCTTGGCTATTCTGGCTGCGACTCCGGGTCAGCTCATTGGCCTCACCCTCGACCTTCTTAATGCCGTAGGAAAGCCCACTTGAATCACCCACCATCCAAGCCAAACCCGAACCGTAAACGCCGTGCCTTAACGTCTCGGATGCGTCAGCACCAACCTGCACAATGTTAAGCCCCGCCTTTGCACTGCCTGTGGTCAAGAACGGGCCCATGGTACTTGTTCCATCCAACGTAACCGGCGTTTGGCCAAACAAAAACAGTTTCGCTGAACTCAGTCCAGCAGCAGCCAATCGGTCATCAGCACTCGACCCTATCAACGTGGCAGCTCTTTTCTCACCCGTACCTGCGCCGTCTTCAACTTCGACCAAAAACACGTCCCTGCCACCGGCATTACTCTCGCCTTCCCAGCTACCCTCAGTATCACCGGCTAACACCACCACGGGTTTGCCAAGGTCTGAGATCAAACCGACCCAACGGACATGATCATCAGCATTTGAGCCTGCTTCGTACGCATCGCTCCAGACCGGAAGATAGGTCGAACCATCAAACCGAAATAGAGCGGCGTGGGCGTCTTGACCGCCTTTCGTTCCGGGCACGGAGTAACCTACTGCCAATTCGTGATAGGTCACTCTCGGGGTTGCTGAACTATCGACTCGCTCCGCAATACTGATGTAAACGTCGGTACCCGTCACCGTGGGCGCGACAGACACTGTGTCCAGCAAGGTGCCTTTTTGATCGTATATACGAACTTCTGAATCCGTATTGGTATACCCGGCCACAAACAGCCGGCTGGCATGGCCCAGTTCGATATCCGTAGGTGTAAAGTTGTTGAAGGTTCTTGCTGAGATCAACCGATTCAAGTTGACCCGCAATAAAGCGTCACTAGCGCCCCTTGCATAACCTTGGCGCCCCGCTTGATAGCCATCATCCACCGCCAAGCTCAAAAATAAATCGTCGTAGCCGTCGTCTGCCGCCAGGCTATGCGTCTTGCCGCGAATACCGAACTCGACCTCGTTCTGATCGTTGGGAAACAAAAGCTCAGACGTCACCGTGCCAGCGGGGTCGAGTATTTCAAAATGCGCGCCTTTCTTGGCACCGGAGCCTTTACCCTGCTCCGCAAATCGAACCTTCACTACGCCATCTCTCTCACCGGTCAGGATAGCCTTGTAAGTGATGGGCTGAGAATTGTCATCAGCGTTGATCGCATCCTTTGTCCCTCCCTTCAGCGTTTGAACGGAAACCACGGGCTCGTTATCAAGTATGGTAATTGCGGCTTGGGTCCCAGTGTTATTCAGCCCCAGCGACGCAATACCTTCGCGCACTTCCGTCAAACGGATAAACGCCAGCTCACTGGACTCCGGAATGCGATCATCAACAACCTCCAACGGGATGTAGCATTCAGTGATGCCCGGCTCTAGTGTCAGTACCCCGCGATCGTACACATTGGCGTCGTTTTTCTGGAAGGTAATATAGGAAAGAGGGTTTCCGTCTTTATCAACGGCTTTATCTGAATCAGAGCCAAGAACAACGATATCCTGACCTATGATCGCGCGCCCGGTATTGGATGTGCTGTACTCGCATTTTTGGTGCGGAGCGCTGACGCCTGCGTCGCAATTTTCCGGATTAAAGTCGCTGTCCAACCGAAATTCGACGTCTATTCGAGTAACGGAAGGCTTCTCCAGAGTGACCTTTGCGTAGGTGCGGTGGGTCGTACTGGTAGTCTCCTCAGGCTGTTTGAAAGTGCCATCTTCCTCATAAAGATTCAGTTCAAACGAGTGCTGCCCCTGGGCAGTGAGATCCGGCACAGCACAGGTGACCACGTTAGGCGCTTGTTCAACCTCAGCAGCCTCGCCCTCCGTGAATTCAGTAACCTCGACCGACAGCACGTTGCGCTTTACTTCGATATCGAACGGTTGGAAGCCCGACAATTTGCCGTCGGTGCTGACGATCTCAATATTCGTGTTCTTAACAAGATCCGCTTCACCGCGATTCCCCCCGGACAAACCGGGTACGCCCCGCATAATAATGCCTTGTCGGGCCTTGTTTGAGGTATCTTCCAAGGCGAGCCAGGACGGGGCGTTAACCAGCGAGTAATCGAGAATATCCTCTCCGCCGAAAGCTCCCCAGTTGTAGTAATACTCAACGCCGAGATAAGCCGTCTGCGCAGGTGCACCTAACAAAGTAGGCTGATCGGGATCTTTTTCGGTTTTGCAGCCAACAGTAACCAAAGCAAGGAGTACAAGGCCGGCCAAGCGGCCTGCCAGACAGGTACGGGGAGACAAATCGGCACGCATGCAAAAATCCGTTTCTTGACGTTGTTGTTAGAACGGTGATCAGGCTCTCTCACACAAACCCGAGTTACACACCGTTACAGATCAACGCCATGGTAGCCAATTTGCTCAGGGCAAGACCTGCGCGAGTTCTCAGATTCACTCGGCAGGCCTGTGGTCACACTTCCATTCCGTGTTCATTGAAAAAGGCCTGAAGTGCCGCTTCATCCAACACCTTCACACCAAGCTGCTCAGCCTTCGCAAGCTTTGAGCCCGCGGCTTCGCCGGCTACTACACAGGCGGTTTTTTTGGAGACGCTACCGGCAACCTTTGCACCCAGCCTTTCCAGTTTTTCTTTGGCCTGATCCCGAGTCATTTGCGACAAGGTGCCGGTCAACACCCAGGTTTCACCAGCCAGCGGCTGCTCATCGGCAGGGGTCACTTGCTCATCTTGCCAGATAACGCCAGCCTCTTTCAGTGCCTTCAGAGTTTCCTGGTTGTGGGACTGATCGAAGAAGCTGCGGATATGACCTGCCACAATCGGGCCCACATCCGGCACCTGTTGCAGGGCCTCTTCACTAGTGTCCGAAATGGCTTCAAGCGTACCGAAATACGACGCCAACGATTTTGCCGTCGCTTCGCCAACCTCCCGAATACCCAAAGCGTACAAAAACCGCCACAGTACGGGATTGCGGGAACGATCGATTGCTGCAACAAGATTGCTGGCCGATTTATCGCCCATGCGCTCCAAGCTGGATATCTGGAACTTGGTCAAGCGATACAGGTCTGTAACGGTGGCGACCATGCCTGCATCAACCAACACTTCAATCAGCCGGTCGCCCAAACCTTCAATGTCGAGGGCTTTACGGGAAGCATAGTGGCGAATGGCCTCTTTGCGCTGAGCCGGGCAATAAAGGCCGCCGGAACATCGCGCGACCGCTTCACCGTCAATTTGCACGATGTCAGATTCACACACCGGGCATTGCGTGGGCATTGCCACCCCTTCGGCATTTTCAGGGCGCTTCTCGGGTACCACTTTGACGACTTGGGGAATCACATCACCGGCACGACGAATAAACACGGTGTCACCAATGTGAACATCCAGTCGGCGTACTTCATCCATGTTATGAAGCGTGGCATTGGATACCGTCACACCACCCACAAACACGGGTTTCAAACGAGCAACGGGTGTGACAGCTCCGGTTCGACCAACTTGAAACTCCACGCCTTCAATGGTCGTGAGCTCTTCCTGAGCCGGGAACTTCTGAGCGATGGCCCATCTAGGCGCACGGGATACGAAACCAAGCTGGTTCTGTAGGTCGAGCCGATTCACTTTGAAGACAATGCCATCAATTTCATAGGGCAAGCCGGCACGCTTATCCATCAAAGCATTGTAGGCTTCGAGGCAATCCTTGGCCCCTGTCGCCAGGCGCATTTCGGGGTTAATCCGAAAGCCCCAGCCTTTCACCAACTGCAAGCTCTCCCAATGTGTGGCGGGCAACTGGTCTTCATCGAGAACCGCCATGCTATAAGCACACATTTCCAGCGGCCGCTTAGCCGTTACGGTCGACTTCTTCTGACGCAGGCTGCCGGCCGCTGCGTTACGTGGGTTTACGAAGGTTTTCTCGCCTTGATCCGCCAGCCCTTTATTCAGCTTTTCGAACCCGGCTTTGGGCATGTACACCTCGCCCCTCACCTCTACGAGATCGGGAAAATCATTCCCTCTCAATTTGAGGGGCACCGACGGAATGGTTCGAATGTTGGCGGTGATGTCTTCACCAGTCGTCCCATCACCTCGGGTTGCCGCTCGCGTGAGCAGCCCTTGCTCGTAGTGAAGGCTGACCGCCAAACCATCAAGCTTCGGCTCACACACATACTCGATGGGCTCATCGGCCTTCAATCTGTCGCGAACACGACGATCGAATTCCTGAAGCTCTTCTTCGCTGAAGGCGTTATCCAACGAAAGCATCGGCACTCGGTGGGTGACCTCGGCAAAGCTGGTATTGGCGCTGCTACCGACTCTGCGCGTAGGGGAATCGTCCGAAGCAAGCTGCGGGTGTTCTGCTTCCAACGCTTGCAGTTCCCGAAACAGCCGGTCGTATTCGGCATCGGGGATTCGGGGATCATCCAGAACGTAGTAGTAATAATTATGATCGTCGAGAACTGCGCGCAGTTCTTCTGCGCGCAGTCGAATTTCTGAAGGGATCTGAGTCATCAGGTGGGTGTCCTGGTTAAGCGTTACACCCGATGGAAACGCTGTTTACGTTCAAACTCACGGATGCGCTGGCGACAATGTTCAATGGTTTGAGGGGTCATCACACTTCGACGCTCGTCTTTCAACTCGCCGCCCATATTACGAACCACACACTGGGCTGTTTCCAGCATGAACTCAAAGGCTTGCAGCGAATTGGTTGGACCGGGCATGCTCATGAAGAAACTGATTCCTGGCGTGCTGAGCGCAGGCATATCTTCCGGCCGGAAGGTGCCGGGTTCAACCGCACTGGCCACACTAAACTGGACTGGTGTAGTGGTATCACTGCCTTCATGACGATGGTAAATGTCCAAATCACCAAATTCCAAGCCGCAGGCTTCGAACAACTTTTTAAGGACAACGCCTTCGAAAGGCTTGTCTTGTGGCGAAAGTACGTTGATCACCAGAACTTCCTTAGCTTCTGGCCGATTTGCGCCAGCCAAAGGCCGATTTGCATCGTGATGAGCGACTTGCCGGTTTGCGGTGTCTTCCTGAACGTCAGAGACCACCGCTTCACGCATTGGCTCTGAGCGAGCATCATGCGGTGTGACATCATCTACCGGCTGAGCAGCAGCCACATCACGACTGTCGTCTTCTTCAGACAAACCAGTCTGTTCTGATGCTTGCGGGTGAATGGTTTTTTCTTGCTCATCCGGGATATAGGCATCATCTCGTTCAGCACCCCATCCAGACTCCGGCGCAATATCATTGTCGTCATCCAAACTGTTCAAAGACTCCGAATGATCCGATTTCAAATAGCCTTGTTCTTCGAGCGTCCCTCTCGAAACAATGCGCGCACCGCCATTGGGAAGTTCAGGATTAAAATCCTGATCCAGAGGGGAGTCGTCCAGCTCATCCACGCCCATTCCAGACGATATCGCAATGGACTCTTTCCGGGCACGGTGCATTCTTCGGATGCCGTCGACGACGATCCCAATAATAACCAGGGTACCTATGGCAATTAACCATTCCCTAAGTGACATAATTCTGCTGTCCTGTTCGCAGTTTGCAACGTTGTTACTCTAAGAAAAGCCCGTGGCGAATACAACGCACACCGGGCCCAGATGGCCGTATTGTCATGGTTGGCGACTTTTCCACCAACCCTAGGCTTCAGCCAAAGCCGCCGCCTCTTCTACATCAACGGTTACCAACCGAGAGCAGCCGGGTTCATGCATGGTGACACCCATCAGCTGATCCGCCATCTCCATGGCAATCTTGTTATGAGTAATGTAAATAAATTGTACCTGTTTGGACATTTCTTTCACCAGATTTGCGTAACGCCCTACGTTGGCATCGTCCAAAGGTGCATCCACTTCGTCCAGCATACAAAATGGCGCCGGGTTCAGCTGGAAGATCGAAAAGACCAGCGCAATCGCCGTCAGCGCTTTCTCGCCACCGGACAGTAAATGGATGGTGCTATTCTTCTTGCCCGGGGGCCGCGCCATGATGGCGACACCGGTTTCCAGAAGGTCATCGCTAGTCAACTCTAGGTAGGCGTTGCCACCCCCAAAGACCTTCGGGAACAACGCCTGCAAGCCGCCATTGACCTGGTCGAAGGTTTCCCTAAAACGTTGCCGGGTTTCCCGGTCAATCTTGCGAATGGCATTATCCAGGGTTTCTAGCGCCTCCATCAGGTCGTCGTTCTGCTCATCCAGATAGTTTTTACGTTCGCTCTGGACCTGATACTCCTCGATGGCGGCCAAGTTAATCGCCCCCAAGCGCTGGATGCGATTGGCAATTTTGGTAAGCTCTTCAGCCCAAACCTTTTCGTCGGCATCGTCCGGCAACTCGCCGAGAACCTCGTGCAACTTCACGCCAAGCTCTGTGAGCTGTTCAATGTGGTTGCCCGAACGGATCTCAAGCGCCTGCGACTCCATTTTCAGCTTTTCGAGATTTGCCCGAACATCCTGAACGACATGATCGGTGCGGCTTCGCCCCTGCTCCCGATCGCGGACTTGTTTATCAATGTCTTCCAGTGCGTCTCTGGCAACACTCAGCTTTTCTTCTTCCGCCAAGCGTCTTTCCAACAGCCCTTCCAACTGAAGCTTGAGATCCTCGATTGGCTCTTCTGAACCTTCTCGGGTTTCGCGCAACACCTCAAGGCGCTCTTCAAGCCGTTCTTTTTGCAGCTGCATTCGATCGATGGTTTGTTTCAGGGCGTCTCGCTGACTTTGCAGGGTTTGCAACTGGAGCTGTAGTTGATGAGCACGATCCCGGTCATGGCGGGCATCGTGTCGCAATCGGTCAAGGTTTTCCCTGAGAGCATCTCGTTGCTCCAGCAAGCGCTCTTTCTCTTCATCGCTGTCTTCGCTGGACGCTAACGCCATATCCCACTCTTCTTTAGCGTCCTGTAGCTGAGCTTGCTGCTCTTCGAGGTTGGCGCTCACGTCTTTAATATCATCGTGGATGCGAGCAATACGGGCATCGATCTGCTCTGCTCGCGCCTTTAGTCCGCTGACCTGCGAGGACAGTCCTGACAACTGCCGCTGGACCTCACTCAAAAGACCCTGAGCATCTTCCCGAGCGGTTTCCGCACGTTCGCCCTGCTCTTGCAGCTGTTCTAACCGAGCAATTGCCAGCTCCAACTTCTGTTCAGCTTCAGCCAATTGGAGCTGAAGCTCATCCACCTTTTTCTGCCGCTCAATAACACCTATCTGCCCCGCGTCGGAATCGGGCATCAGCACCCAATCACGAGCGACCCACACACCCTCCGGTGTGATCACACTGTCCTTTTCGCCCATGCTCGCACGGCGCGCCAAAGCCTCTTCCGTGGAATTCGCTGTATCGATGTGGTTCACCAGGCGCTCAATGGCTCCAAGCCCACTAATCTTGGTCGCCAATCCTGGCTTTACCGCGCTCCCGGCCGTTTGCTGAGCCACCACCGCAACCCCTTTGGGGGCTCGAGCCATAACGTCATCAAGATTCTCAAGCACGGGCAAGGTCAAGCCTTGGGTAAAGCGACCAATCACCTGTTCTACAGCGAATTCCCAACCACTTTCTATGTTGAGCTGTGCAGCCACGCGCGGTGCATCCGACAACCCATGCTCGGCCAGCCAAGTTTGCAGAGCATCGTCTTGCCCGCCCATTTGCTCATCCAAAAGCGCCTGCTGGGACTCCAATGACGCACGAAGGCTTTGCACTTGCTGGCGATGACCAGACACCTCTTCTTCTGCTTCTTTGAGGCGTTGCCGGGCCTGATACACATCGTCTTGAAGCAGCTGAATTCGTTCAGTGGCCTCTTCCCTTTGGAGCTCGAAAGTTTCTTGCTGTTCAAGCAGCTCTTCAAGTTCAGATCGGTCTAGCTGACTTTCCAACAGCTCTTGCTCATCTTTCAGCTTCAGGTGGCGGGTCTGTAACTGAGCAATCGCATCTTCAAGCGAGCGAATCCGTGATTGAGCAAGCTCCGCCTGACGGCGAGCGTCGGAAGAACGTGTACTGAACTCATCCCAGCGGTGTTGCCAGTCGCCCATCGCATCTTCAGCCAACTGTAATTTCTCACCAGACTCTTCCGAACGCATCGACAGCGCTTCTTGCTCCGGCTCAATCATGCTGAGCTCTTCAAGTATGGTCGCCAGCTTGTCCTCATCCTGCTCCAGTTCGCCCTGTATTTCGCGCTGGTTGGAAACGGCCTTATCCAATTCCATCGCGGCTTGACGACTGCGATCGCGGTGATGCTCAAGACTCTGTTCAATGCGGGCAATATCCGCCCCGGCCTCATAGTATTTGGCTTGAGCGCGGCTGAAGTGTTCGGTGCGTTCGTGATGAGCCTCACGCAGGGATTCCAAAGAGGTCTCGAGGTTGACCCGTTCGGTGAGCAGTTTTTCTAGTTCCAACTCGGTATCACGGATTTTTGCGCGCCAGGTTTGCAGGTCGTTATCTAGCGCTTTCCAGCGGAGCACCGTCAGCTCCGCCTTCTTTTGTCGCTCTTCAAGCTTATAAGCCTTGTACTTTTCGGCGGCAGCGGCCTGACGTTCCAGATGCTGAAGCTGTCGGCCAAGTTCTTCCCGCAAGTCTGTCAATCGTTCGAGGTTTTCCTGAGTACGCTTGATCCGGTTCTCGGTTTCTCGACGACGCTCCTTGTACTTGGAAATACCCGCCGCTTCTTCGATATACACCCGTAGTTCTTCAGGCTTGGCTTCGATCAGCCGGGAAATCATCCCCTGTTCGATGATGGCGTAGCTGCGAGGCCCAAGACCGGTTCCAAGGAATAGATCTGTAATGTCGCGCCGACGGCATTTAGAGCCGTTGAGAAAGTACTCCGATTGTCCTTCACGGGACACACGGCGCTTAACCGAGATTTCGTTAAATTTAACGAACTCACCCGGCGCCTTGCCCGCATCATTGTCAAACACCAATTCGATAGACGCCTGACCAACCGGTTTGCGCGCGGTTGAACCATTGAAGATGACGTCTGACATGGATTCGCCCCGCAGGTATTTGGCGGAGCTTTCGCCCATTACCCAGCGCACGGCATCAATAATGTTCGACTTGCCGCAACCGTTCGGACCCACTACCGCAGTGAGATTAGTAGGAAATGGAACGGTTGTGGGATCGACAAACGATTTGAAGCCGGCCAGTTTAATGGACTTAAGCCTCATATCAGGCGTTCTCCTCCATGAGAATGTTCAAAATCTGTGTGCGTTGGTGCTCACCGTAATCCCGAATAACCTGTTGAAGCCGAGACGCATCCTCCTGGATGGCGGCATCCGCTAGGCGCTGAAATAACACGCCGGTCTCTGCAGCCTCAGCAGCACGATTCTCCAACACCACATAATAGGTACGACTGATGGCGGGCCGGAAGTTCTCCAGAGTTTCCTGAAGGAACGGGTTTTGGACCAATTGGTAAGCATTACGGACCAGATCGAAACCGGCATCGATGACTTGCTCAGGATTATCCCTTGTCGAATTTAAGTCTCCAAGCACCGCCGCGTGTTCGCGCACCTGCTCCGCTAACCCGCTGAGCTCACGCCCGGACCAGCGTTCAATGACCTTTCGCCCAAGCATGCACAGTAAATCGATGTAAATATCATAGAGAGCATTCACCGAGCTGACCGTCATTTCAGAAACAACCGCCCCCTTGCGCGGGTATATCTCGACCAGATGACGACGCTCGAGAATGAGCAAAGCCTCGCGCACAGAACCACGACTAACGTTCAGTTCACCGGCTACTTTGAGCTCCTGAATACGCTCACCCGGCTTAAGATTACGGACGACAATACGCTGACCGATATGCTGGGCTATTTGCTCTGAAAGACTCTCGGGGGCCTCAAATCTCATACTAAAAGTGCTCACCTATTGCGTTTGCATTCAAGCGCCGAAGTTTATCACAGGCGCTCAAACGGCCCACACCCTTGTCGGACATTTTGATTGCGTCTCTTCAGAAACCGGCAAGATGCTGCCGGAATATTGGCACCAATACCTAAACCAACCGTCAAAATGGTAATCAACGCTCTTATCTGTATGGTTTTACAACAGAATTAGAAGCTGGCATTAAAGATGCAAAGGCAAAGTATCTCTATATTCCGGAACGAGCGAGCCGCCGTGAAAAACCTGACATCAATCCAGTCTTCTAAATCGCAACCTGCCCAATTGGCAGCGCTAAGACAGGCATTTCAGGCATGGAGTCAGGACCCGGACCCACTGGTGCGACTGACCAAAAAGCTGTCAACCACCCTGTCACTGGAAAACCAGCTGGAGATTATGGCGGAAGAAATTGCAGCGACGATTCCCTTCGATTCCATGCAATACCGCCACCGAATTGCCAAGCAGGATTTTGTATTTTCGACAGGAATCGGTGGGCCGCACCGCTGCGAATATCGTCTCTCGTTGGAAGGCAGTCATTATGGCTGCCTGACTTTCCATCGGCGCCATAAATTTAATGAGGAAGAACTGACAGGTATCGAGATAATGCTGTCAGCGGTCATCTGCCCACTGCGAAACGCTTGCCAGTTCATTGCCATTGAGCAAGCAGCGCTGACCGATTCTCTCACCGGCATCGGAAATAAGCGCGCACTCCAAGAGGAGCTGACTCGCGCCAGCTCGCTTTCAGACCGTCTCGAACTGCCTTGCAGCTTGATCTTGTGCGACCTGGACCATTTCAAACGGATTAACGACAACCATGGTCACGTTGTCGGTGACCATATACTGTCGAAAGCAGCAGAAAATTTAGAACAGGCGATACGAAATTCGGATTCCGTGTACCGCTTCGGAGGCGAGGAGTTTGCGATCTTGCTGCCTCACACCGATATCGAGGAAGCGAAAACAGTCGCTGAACGTGTTCGTTTGTCACTGGAAAGCATACGAGTGGACGGCGGAGAGACATTCATCGCCGTAACGGGCAGCTGCGGTATCGCCGCCCACCTACCGGGTGAACAGACCGAGCAGTGGCTCGCCCGTGCCGATGAGGCTCTGTATCAAGCCAAAGCTGGCGGCCGCAACTGCAGCCGCGTCTTTGCCTCTATTCCATAAAAAGCCGGGGTTAAGAACCCCGGTTATTCCTGGCCGGGCGCGGAGCCCCAGCCGTTTTCTTTTTGGTATCTCGCTTAGCCTTTGGCTGACCAGCATCACTAACCTGCCAGCTACCTCGCTTGGATTTGTGCACAGATCTGCCGGGACTTTTACGAAGCTTCCGATCATGCTCCGCTTGTTCTCCCGGCGTCTTCTGGGGAACTGGTACGGATTGCAACTCAACTGCACTGCTGAGCAAGTCCACCGCTTTCTGCTCCAACTCTTCCCACTTGCCTAACGACAGACGACTTGGCAAGAATATTGGCCCGTAACGCACACGCTTAAGCCTGCTCACACGGACACCCTGGGATTCCCAAAGCCGACGCACTTCGCGGTTTCGCCCTTCGAGCAATGTGACATGAAACCACTTGTTCATGCCGCTGCCGCCTGCTTCGGAGATGTCGGAAAACTGCGCCATGCCGTCTTCGAGCAACACGCCCTGAAGCAAACGCTGAATCATGGCGTCATCAACTTCACCGAACACTCGAACGGCATACTCTCGGTCGATCTGGCGCGAGGGATGCATCAATCGATTCGCCAACTCTCCATCTGTGGTGAACAAAACCAGACCGGTAGTATTAAGGTCCAGACGCCCGATGGAGATCCAGCGCTGATCTTTCAAGCGCGGCAAACGATCAAACACCGTGGGCCGACCTTCAGGATCTTTACGGGTGGTGACTTCACCTTCTGGCTTGTTGTAAATCAGAACTCGGCGAACAACCTGACCTGCTGACGAGACATCCAATTTCTTGCCGTCCAGTTCAAAGGTATCTTCTATCGTCGATTTCTGGCCGGGCACCGCTGGCTTACCGTTAACCAACAGACGGCCAGAGTCCATCCAGCCTTCAATCTCGCGGCGTGAACCTACACCCGCGCGCGCCAAAAGTTTCTGAATGCGTTCGGGGCCTTCAGTCGTTGATTTATCACCCTGTACAGTTTTCTTGCCTGTACGTGGTTTTCCGGGGCTAGATGCCGCCATGTATTCTTTCCTTAATAAGTATCTGACCCCTTCGCGGCGTCAGTGAATTGTCTGTTCTGAGGGCGATTCGTCCAGATTTTGTTCATCCGCTTCCTCACCTTCTGCGGAGGGGACGTCAAGCTCAATCTCACCCTGCATCTTCTTTTCAATTTCCCGGCCGATCGCTTCCAAATCCCGCACTTCTGACAAAGCGGGCAACTCGTCCAGACCAGCGAGATTGAAGTAATCCAAAAACTGTTTGGTGGTGGCATACATAGCAGGCCTGCCCGGCACATCACGATGCCCCACAACACGCACCCACTCTCGCTCAAGCAGGGTACGAATGATATTGCTGCTTACCGTAACACCACGAATCTCTTCAATCTCGCCTCGGGTGATCGGTTGCCGATAAGCAATCAACGCGAGAGTTTCCAAAAGCGCCCTGGAATACCGTTGCGGCTTTTCTTCAAACAGCCGACCTACCCATGGCGCGAACTCTTCCCTCACCTGAAGACGATAGCCGCTAGCGACTCGCTTTAATTCGAACCCTCTGCCTTCACACGCCTTTTCAACCATTGCCATGGCATGCTCCATAACCTGTCTGGCCGGCCGTTCGCCTTCCCAAAAAAGCTCCCGGAGTTCTTCAAGCGACAAGGGCTTTCCAGCGGCCAATAAGGCCGCCTCGGCGATGGCCTGAATTCTGACAAGATCGTCTTCGTTCATGATAATTCATTATCCTTCAGCTGACGGCTCGAGCCCTGACGTGAATGGGCCCTAGCACCTCTGCCTGCACAATCTCGATTAATTGCTCCTTGACCAACTCAAGCGTTGCCAGAAAACTCACTACAACGCCGAGTCGCCCTTCTTCAACGGTAAACAGGCTCTCGAAGGTGACAAATCGATCCCCCTGCAGCATTGAAAGGATGTGCGACATGCGCTCCCGGGTGGACAGACGCTCTTTTTCAACGTGGTGACTGGTAAACAAATCCGCGCGCTTGAGCACGCCTTGAAGCGCTAGAATCAACTCTCGCATATCCACATCGGGGTGCGGCTGGCTTGATGGAAGTGTGGGCAGAGCGGCTGAGCCTACAAAACTGTCTCGCTCCATCCTCGGCATCTGATCGATATCTTCAGCTGCTTTTTTGAAACGCTCATATTGCTGCAACCGTCGAATAAGTTCGGCTCTCGGGTCGAGCTCCTCATCGTCGTCACTTTCCTGGCGAGGCAAGAGCATCCGGGATTTGATCTCGGCAAGCGTCGCCGCCATGACGAGGTATTCGGCCGCCAACTCGAAACGCATAGACTCGACAGCCCCTATGTACTCCATGTACTGCCGGGTAATTTCACTGACATCAATGTCCAGAATATTCATATTCTGGCGACGGATCAGGTACAACAGCAAATCCAGAGGCCCTTCAAAGGCCTCTAGAAAGACCGCAAGGGCATCGGGCGGTATGTAGAGATCTTTGGGAACATCAACCAGAGGCTTGCCGGAAACTAGGGCAAGCGGCACCTGCTCCATTTCCTTGGATGGAGAGTCGACTGGCTCCTTGATCTCGTCCGTCATACCACCGTCGCCTGTCTCAATGAATGGCCGAGCCCGACTCAGCGATAACTGAGCCCCATCGCTTCCCGAACCTCTTCAAGGGTATCTCGTGCAGCATCCCTCGCGTGCTCTCTTCCTTCCTGCAGGATCGAGTACACCAAATCCGGATTATCTTCGTATTCTTTAGCCCGTTCGTGCAGTGGCTTCTGCTCTTCCACAATGGCTTCGATCAGTGGCGTCTTGCATTCAAGACAACCGATACCGGCACTGCGGCACCCTTCCTGAACCCAAGCACAGGTTGCTTCGTCCGAATAGACCTTGTGCATACCCCACACCGGGCATTTTTCGGGTTCGCCCGGATCGGTTCTACGAACACGTTGCGGGTCGGTCTGCATGGTGCGCACTTTCTGCGAAACGCTGTCCGGCGCTTCTCGCAGGCCAATGTAGTTGTTGTAAGACTTGGACATCTTCTGACCGTCCAGACCCGGCATTTTGGATTCCGGGGTCAGCAACGGCTGCGGTTCAGGCAGTATTACTTTACCGCCGCCCTCAATGTAACCGTACAGGCGTTCACGATCACCAAGAGAAATATTTTGCTGCTCTTTCAACAAAGCTCGGGCGATTTCAAGCGCCTCGGTGCTGCCCTCTTCCTGATAACGCTTTTTCAGCGAGCGGTACAGCTTGGCGTTTTTCTTACCCATTTTTACAATGGCCGCCTCAGCGAGCTCTTCAAAACCCGGCTCTCGGCCGTAGATGTGGTTAAAGCGACGGGCAATCTCGCGGGTAATTTCCACGTGTGAAACCTGATCGGCTCCAACCGGCACCTTCCCGGCGCGGTACATCAGAATATCTGCGCTTTGTAACAGCGGATACCCAAGGAATCCATAAGTCGCGAGATCTTTCTCCCGCAGCTTTTCCTGCTGGTCTTTATAAGTCGGGATTCGCTCGAGCCAACCCAACGGGGTGATCATAGAGAGCAACAAATGCAGTTCTGCGTGTTCCGGAACCTGAGACTGAATAAACATGGTGGACGAGCCCGGATTCACACCCGCAGCCAACCAATCCACAACCATGTCCCAGACACTTTGTTCGATACCAGAGGGATCGTCATATTGCGTGGTTAACGCATGCCAGTCGGCGACAAAGAAGAAACACTCGAATTCGTGCTGGAGTTTAACCCAGTTTTTCAGCACACCGTGGTAGTGGCCGAGGTGAAGCTTGCCGGTCGGACGCATGCCGGACAAAATTCTTTGCTGGGAATCGACGGAACTCAAAGCACAAACTCCTTCTTTCTATTTATAGAGCGCCTGAAATAGCGTGAGGTCACGGGTTGAGTAATCAGGCTGACCGGCCATTATAGTCTTAACACCCGCCTGCGTTAAACAAACAGCATTAAAACAATCGTCCGCAAACGAAAAACCCCCGGCATTCTTACGAATCCGGGGGCTTGTCACAGGTTGTGAAAAGGCTTACCAGCCAGTCACTTCCTGCAGAGCTTTGCCGATGTCAGCAAGGCTGCGCACGGTTTTAACACCGGCATCGTTCAGGGCTGCGAATTTCTCATCCGCGGTGCCCTTACCACCTGAAATGATGGCACCTGCGTGGCCCATACGCTTGCCTGGAGGTGCGGTTACACCGGCAATGTAGGAAACAACAGGCTTGGTGACGCTCTCTTTGATGAACGCTGCTGCTTCTTCTTCAGCAGTACCACCGATTTCACCAATCATCACGATGGCCTCAGTCTGCGGGTCTTCCTGCAGCAGCTTAAGGATGTCGATGAAGTTAGAGCCCGGGATCGGGTCGCCACCGATACCTACGCAAGTAGACTGGCCGTAACCAAAGTCTGTGGTCTGCTTGACCGCTTCGTAAGTCAGGGTACCGGAGCGGGATACAATACCGACCTTGCCTGGCTTGTGAATGTGGCCCGGCATGATGCCGATCTTGCTTTCGCCCGGTGTGATCACACCCGGACAGTTAGGCCCGATCATGCGAACGCCTTTACGATCAACGTATTCTTTGGCGTACAGCATATCGATAGTCGGAATGCCTTCGGTGATGCAAACGATCAGCTCGAGACCGGCGTCTGCCGCTTCGATGATGGCATCTTTACAGAACGGAGCTGGAACGTAGATAACGGTAGCCTGTGCACCTGTGCTCTCTACAGCTTCACGCACGGTGTTGAATACCGGCAGGCCCAAGTGCTCAGTTCCACCTTTACCCGGGCTTACGCCACCAACCATTTTGGTGCCGTATTCGATAGCCTGCTCAGAGTGGAAAGTACCCTGTGCGCCGGTAAAGCCCTGACAGATAACCTTGGTGTCTTTATTAATCAGGATGCTCATTATTTACCCCCTGCGGCTTTAACGACTTGCTCTGCAGCATCAGCAAGGCTGCTAGCGGCGATGATGTTCAAGCCACTGTCAGCCAGAACTTTGGAACCCAGCTCAGCGTTGTTACCTTCAAGACGAACCACCACGGGAACTTTAACGCCTACTTCCTTCACTGCGCCAATGATGCCTTCGGCAATCATGTCGCAACGAACGATACCACCGAAGATGTTAACCAGAACGGCCTGCACAGCGTCATCAGACAGGATGATCTTGAACGCTTCGGATACACGCTCTTTGGTTGCACCGCCGCCAACGTCCAGGAAGTTAGCTGGCTTGCCGCCGGACAACTTGATGATGTCCATGGTGCCCATCGCCAGTCCAGCGCCGTTAACCATGCAACCAATGTTACCTTCAAGCGCAACATAGTTCAGTTCCCAGGCAGCAGCTTCCGCTTCGCGGGCGTCTTCCTGTGAAGGATCGCGCATTTCCTGAAGTTTCTTCTGACGGTACAGAGCATTGCCATCGGCGCCAATCTTGGCATCCAGGCAGTGCAGGTCGCCGGCCGGAGTGATAACCAGCGGGTTGATTTCCATCAATGCCAGATCGTAGTCTTCGAACAGCTTCGCCAGACCCATGAAGATCTTGGTGAACTGACCGATCTGCTTGCCTTCCAGGCCCAGCTGGAATGCCAGATCACGACCCTGATATGGCTGAGGACCAACCAGCGGATCAATTTCTGCGCGCAGGATCTTTTCCGGGGTTTCTTCAGCAACCGTTTCAATCTCAACGCCACCTTCGGTGGACGCCATGAATACGATACGGCGAGTACCACGGTCTACAACCGCACCCAGGTAAAGCTCCTGATCGATGTCGGTCAGTGACTCGACAAGAATCTTGCTAACCGGCTGACCGTTTTCATCGGTCTGGAAAGTCACCAGATTCTTGCCCAACCACTGTTCGGCAAATGCACGGATGTCGTCGGTGCTCTTAACCAGCTTTACACCACCAGCCTTACCACGGCCACCAGCGTGTACCTGCGCTTTAACAACCCAGCTGTTGCCGCCAATTTTTTCGGCAGCTGCAACTGCTTCTTCCGGGGTGTCACAGGCGATGCCTTGTGAGACAGGCAGGCCATATTCAGCGAATAGCTGCTTGCCCTGATATTCATGCAAATTCATAGTTAATGTCCCGCTATTTGATGGAGGATAACCACGTACGGATAAGAACCCGCCACTCCCCTCATGGGAAGCCTTAAACGCGAATTCGATTTGATGAGCAGGGGATCACCTCAGCTCACCATGCCCGCAACCAGAAATCTTTTTTTTATAGCGAAGGGGCGCTTCTTCAGGCGCCCCTTCGCTTCTGGTCTGCGTTACTTCTTTTTGCGACGGTTAGCGACGTGAATCGCCCCACCCGCAACAGCCAATGCGGCTTCATGCACAGACTCAGACAGAGTCGGATGCGCGAAGCACGTCAAGGCCAAGTCTTCAGCAGTCGAGCCGAACTCCATGGCAATTACGCCTTGAGCAACGATTTCTGACGCCTGCGGCCCAACAACGTGGAAGCCAAGAATACGGTCTGTCTTCGCATCTGCAATGATCTTGACCAAACCGGCAGCGGCGTTAGCCGCCATGGCTCGACCGTTCGCTGCAAATGGGAAAGTACCGACATTGTAGTCTTCGCCTTCCGCCTTTAGCTGCTCTTCCGTTTTCCCTACCCAAGCCACTTCTGGCGTTGTGTAAATCACATTCGGAATGCAGTCGTAATTAACCTGTGGCTTGTGGCCGGCAATGCGCTCGGCAACCATGACACCTTCTTCAGATGCCTTGTGGGCCAACATCGGGCCACGAACGATATCACCAACAGCCCAAACACCTGGCGCTTCGGTTTTGCACTTATCATCAACAAAGATGAAACCGCGCTCATCAAGCTTCACGCCAGAATCTTCGGCCAGCAGGCCGTCGGTATATGGGCGGCGACCAACAGCGACAATCAGCTTATCGAATTTCGCTTCTTGCTTACCTTTGGAATCTTCGTAGCTTACGTTCACCAGCTTGCGCTTAACTTCAGCACCGGTCATGCGAGCGCCGGTGATGATGTTCAGGCCTTGCTTCTTGAACTGCTTCAAAGCGTCTTTAGCAATCTGCTGGTCAACCACGGGCAGGAAGTTATCCTGCGCTTCCAGAATGGTAACTTCGGAACCCAATCGAGCCCAAACACTACCCAACTCCAGACCGATAACACCCGCACCAATCACGCCCAAGCGCTTAGGTACTTCGGTGAACTCGAGCGCGCCTTCAGAATCCACAATGTAATCACCGTCAAACGGTGCAGGTGGAATTTCAACCGGCTTTGAGCCACTCGCCAAGATGACGTTTTCGGCTTCGTAGGTCTTGGTTTTACCGTCTTTGTCGGTAACTTCAACCTTACGACCATTAAGCAATTTGCCGTGACCATGAATCGAAGTGACACCGTTGGCCTTGAACAGACCTGCGATGCCGCCGGTCAGCTGCTTAACGATACCTGCCTTACGCTCCATCATTTTAGCTACGTCGATATCGACGCTCTTAGCCAAAATACCCATGGATTCGTAATCGTGGCTGGCTTCCTCATATTTGTGAGTCACTTCCAGCAACGCTTTGGATGGGATACACCCTACGTTCAAGCAGGTTCCACCCAGCACTTGGCTTTTACCGTCTTCCGCTGTCCAGGACTCAACACACGCGGTCTTCAGCCCGAGCTGAGCAGCCTTGATAGCTGCCACGTAACCACCAGGGCCGGCACCAATGACAATGACATCGTACTTATCGGACATAATTTTTCCTGTTCTCAGATTCGTTGAGTATCAGCTTACACGTCCAGCAGGATGCGCGCCGGGTCTTCAAGCATTTCCTTGATCGCTACCAGGAACTGTACGGCGTCTTTGCCGTCAATCATACGGTGATCGTATGACAGTGCCAGATACATCATAGGCAGAATCTCAACCTTGCCGTTCACCGCCATTGGGCGTTCCTGAATCTTGTGCATACCCAGGATAGCCGTCTGTGGCGGATTCAGGATCGGTGTAGAAATCAACGAACCGAAAGTACCACCGTTAGTGATGGTGAAGGTACCGCCGGTCATTTCGTCAATACCCAGCTTACCGCCTTTGGCCTTGGTACCGTATTCAACGATCTTCTTCTCGATGTCCGCCAGACCCAGTGAGTCAACATCACGGATAACAGGCACGACCAGACCACGCTCGGTAGATACGGCGACACCGATATCCTGGTAACCGTGGTACACCATATCGTTGCCGTCGATTGATGCGTTCACAGCCGGGAAGCGCTTCAACGCTTCGGTCGCTGCTTTAGTGAAGAACGACATGAAACCAAGCTTGATGTCGTGACGCTTCACGAAGCTTTCCTGGTACTGCTTACGCAGTTCCATGATCGGCGCCATGTTAACTTCGTTAAACGTTGTCAGCATAGCTGCAGTCTGCTGAGCTTCAACCAGACGCTTGGCGATACTGGCTCGCAAGCGAGTCATCGGCACACGCTTTTCTGGACGCTCGCCCTGCGCAACTTCTACTGCAGGTGCTGCAGCAGGTTTGGCGGAGGCGCTACCGGACGACTTCTTGCTTTCGATGTGATTCTGCACATCTTCTTTAGTCACCCGACCGTCTTTGCCCGTGCCTTTTACAGCCCCTGGGTCAACACTATTTTCGTCAGCCAGCTTACGGGCTGCCGGGCTCAGAATGGCATCACCAGAGGCGGCAGTTTCTTCACTACCCGCTGACTTTTCTTCGGTCTTGCTGTCCTCAGCTTCGCTTTGTGCTGGCTTGGATTCACCAGCAGCGCCTGCTTTAAACTTACCGATAACTTCGCCGCTTTCGCAGGTGTCGCCTTCGGCTTTTACGATCTCTTCAATCACACCGTCAGCCGGAGCAACCACTTCGAGCACAACTTTGTCGGTCTCAATGTCGACAATCAGCTCGTCACGTGAACAGGCTTCACCTGGCTGCTTATGCCAAGTCGCGACGGTGCCTTCGGCAACCGACTCAGGGAAAACTGGGGCTTTAATCTCTGTTGTCATTACGATTCCTTAGCTCGGTAGCTCGTCAGATTTCGAACGCGTCGTTAACCAAATTCTTCTGCTCTTCGATGTGAACAGACATATGTCCACACGCAGGAGCAGCGGAAGGTTCACGACCGGCATACTGAAGGGAGAGTTTTGGGTTCAGGCGGTGCAGTGCGTTACGCATATGGTGCTGACTTGGGTACCAAGCGCCTTGGTTCATCGGTTCTTCTTGACACCAAACCACGTTTTTCAGCTTAGGATACTGACCCAGAATTTCATCAAGGTCGTCAGCCGGGAACGGGTAAAGCTGCTCAATGCGAACCAACGCAACGTCATCACGCTCATCTGCTTTCTTTTTATCCAGCAGATCGTAATACACCTTGCCGCTACACATAACCAAGCGAGTCACCTTCTTCGGATCCGGAAGATCTTTCTCGGGCAATACGGTCTGGAATGTGCCAGACGTCAAATCGTCCAAGTTTGAGGTGGCTTCTTTGTGGCGCAGCAGACTCTTCGGCGTGATCGCAATCAGAGGTTTACGCAATGGACGTTTAACCTGGCGACGCAACATGTGGAATACCTGCGACGGCGTCGTCGGCACACACACTTGAATGTTGTGCTGCGCGCTCAACTGAAGGAAGCGCTCCAAACGAGCTGAACTGTGCTCGGGGCCCTGCCCTTCATAACCGTGAGGCAACAACAGTGTCAGACCGCACAACCGGCCCCACTTATGCTCGCCACTGGTCAAGAACTGGTCGATAACAACCTGTGCACCATTAGAGAAGTCACCAAACTGTGCTTCCCAGATGATCAACGCGTCAGGCTGTGTAGTTGCGTAGCCGTATTCAAACGCCATAACCGCTTCTTCAGACAGCAACGAGTCGTAAATATCAAAGCTCGGCTGGTCTTCGGAAAGCGATTGAAGCGATACGTAAGAAGATCCGTCTTTTTGGTTATGCAGTACCGCATGACGATGAGAGAACGTGCCACGACCTACGTCCTGACCGATCAGGCGAATCGGGTGGCCTTCGTTGAGCAGTGTCGCATACGACATCATCTCACCATAGCCCCAGTTCAGTGGCAGCGCCCCTGCAGTCATCTTCTCGCGATCGTTTACGATCTTGGACACTTGGCGTTGCACGCTGAACCCTTCCGGTACCTGCGTCAACTGTGCACCCAACTTCTTGATCGTTTTAGCCGCTACGCTGGTTTTGCACTTGGCTGTCCACTCATGCCCGAGATATGGCGCCCAATCCACATACAGGTCTTTGTTAGGCTCTTTAACCAGAGATTTAACCACGTGCTCGCCATTGTCGAGCGCATCCCGGTATTCCATCTCCATCTGCTTGACGTCATCCTCACTGAGAATTCCGGCTTGCATCAACTGCTCAGCGTAAATGTTCCGCGTTGTCTTAAGCTTACGAATCTTGTCGTACATCAACGGCTGGGTTGCTGCCGGCTCATCGGCTTCGTTGTGACCACGACGGCGGTAACAAACGAGATCGATGACTACATCACGCTTGAACTCGTTTCGGTAATCAACGGCCAAGTGGGTCGCAAACATAACGGCTTCAGGATCATCTGCGTTTACATGCAGGATAGGCGCCTGAACCATTTTGGCAACGTCGGTACAGTACTCAGTTGACCGGGCATCTTCTTGTCGACTGGTGGTGAAACCAACCTGGTTGTTGATCACAACGTGGATCGTACCGCCAACCCCGAAGCCCCGTGTCTGGGACATCTGGAAGGTTTCCATCACCACACCCTGACCGGCAAAGGCTGCATCGCCGTGCATCACGATCGGCAAAACTTTGCTTCCGTCTTTGTCGTCACGGCGATCCTGACGCGCTCGAACCGAGCCAACGACTACCGGAGCAACAATTTCCAGGTGCGACGGGTTAAACGCCATCGCCAGATGAACTTCACCACCCGAGGTCATGACGTTGGAAGAAAAGCCTTGGTGATACTTAACGTCGCCAGAGCCCGAATCCGCCAGCTTTTTGCCCTCGAATTCGTCGAACAATTCTTTTGGGTTCTTGCCGAGCGTGTTGACCAACACGTTCAAACGACCCCGGTGCGCCATGCCCAACACGACTTCTTTGGCACCGTATGAGCCTGCGCGCTGAATCAACTCGTCCAAGCAAGGAATAAGGCTCTCACCACCTTCCAGGCCAAAACGCTTAACGCCCGGGTAACGGGAACCCAGATACTTCTCAAGCCCTTCAGCAGCTGTCAGACGCTCCAGAAGATGCTTGCGGGTTTCAGGCTCGTACTGTGGGCGGGATCGCACCGGCTCCATGCGCTGCTGGAACCACCGCTTAATACGAGTGTCCACCACGTGCATGTATTCAGCACCAATACTTTGGCAATAAGTCTGACGAAGCCCGTCAACAATATCTCTAAGCTTCATCGTCTCAGAACCGAAGCTCAACGAGCCGGTCTGAAATTCCAGATCAAGATCGGACTCACGCAATTCGTGAAAAGCCGGATCGAGATCTTCTACAGGTTCACGCTGCCAGACACCCAGTGGATCAAGTTTGGATTCCTGGTGACCACGAAAACGGTACGCGTTAATCAGCTGGAGAACACGAATCTGTTTTTTGTCAGCATCGGATGTGGCGCTGGCCGGTACGCCGCCACTGGCCAAAAAACGCTGATTTCGCGAGATGTGCTCAAACTGTTCACGGATGGTCGAGTGAATAACGTCGCGACCTTGCTGGCCATCGACGCTGGGGAGCTTGTCAAAGTAGCTCCGCCACTCTTCAGGAATAGCGTTGGGGTCTGTCAGGTAGGTTTCAAAAAGCTGTTCAACATAGGCTAGATTCCCACCCTGTAAGTGGGAAGTCTGCCATAACTGCTCCATGATGCTTTCGTGCATTTTGAATAGCTCACCTTGGCTGGTGCGGGGGAGCGGGTATGGTCGGCCAGCGGTATTTTCCAGTCAATACGGGTTATTACGGCATGACAATCTTATACCACAACCATTACGGATGATTCCGTCCCCTGTGATTTGTTGTACTCAGCGACACTGCAAGGAAACCAAAGAGAGGAAACCAGGCAGCGAACTCAGTTTGCATCCTGGTAAGACTTTTGACTATAAGCCTTTGGTTGAAGGCCCCGCATAAGCGAGGCCTTCAGGAGTGCTAACTGGCATCGGATAGCCAGTATAGCTATTTCTTCAGAATTTGCCGATCAGGTGGCTCTTTGCAGCAACAAATTCCGAATATGACCAATAGCCTTGGTCGGGTTGAGACCTTTCGGGCAAACGCTCACACAGTTCATGATGCCCCGGCAGCGGAATACACTGAACGGATCATCCAACTCGGCCAAACGCTCAGCCTGAGCTGTGTCGCGGCTGTCTGCGAGGAAGCGGTATGCTTGCAACAGACCAGACGGACCAATGAACTTGTCTGGATTCCACCAGAAGGACGGGCAGGCCGTGGAACAGCACGCACAGAGAATACACTCGTACAGGCCATCCAGCTTTTCACGCTCTTCGGGAGTCTGCAGGCGCTCAATAGCTGGCGCCGGCTTATCGTTGACCAAGTACGGCATGACCTTTTCGTACTGCTTGTAGAAAAGGCCCATGTCGACAACCAGATCACGAATAACTGGCAGACCCGGCAGAGGGCGCAGAACCAGCTTGTTGTTCTTGACCACGTCGGAAACCGGCGTAATACAAGCCAAACCGTTCTTGCCGTTCATGTTCATACCGTCAGAACCACACACGCCTTCACGGCAGGAGCGACGGTAGCTCATGGAAGGATCCTTCTCCTTCACGAGATTCAGAACATCCAGCACCATAAGGTCTTTGCCAGCAGGCATCTCAACTTCAACGTCCTGCATGTAAGGGGCATTATCAGCTTCTGGATTGTAGCGATACAGACTTACCAACATATTCAGAATCTCCCCTTAGTAGGTCCGGATTTTCGGCTGGAAGGTCGGAACGGTCTTCGGTGCGAAGTTCACGTCACGCTTGCCCACGCGCTGCTCGAGCGGGAAGTACATGGAATGCTTCAGCCAGTTCTCGTCATCACGCTCGGTGAAGTCGTTACGGGCATGAGCACCACGACTTTCTTTACGCTCATTCGCTGAAATAGCGGTCGCCAGCGCAACTTCATACAGGTTATCAAGCTCAAGCGCTTCGATACGAGCTGTATTAAAGGCCTGACTGGTATCAGCCAGCTTGGTCTTGCGAACGCGCTCACCAATAGCCTCAAGCTTCTTCAGACCCTCTTCCATGCTCTTACCGTCACGGAATACGCCGAAGTACAGCTGCATGCAGTTCTGAAGGTCCTTACGAACCGCTGCCACGTCTTCACCTTCAGAGGCAGCGTTCAAGCGATCCAGACGCGCCATCGCACGCTTGATGTCTTCGTCACTGGCGCTATCTACCTCGAAACCACCACGAATCTGTTCTTCAATGTGCAAACCAGCTGCACGACCGAAGACAACCAGATCCAACAGGGAGTTGCCGCCCAAACGGTTAGCGCCGTGTACCGATACGCAAGCCGCCTCACCGCAAGCAAACAGACCTGGAATAGGCTGATCGTTACCGCTTTCGTCTTGGGTCAACGCTTGACCGCCAACGTTGGTCGGAACACCGCCCATCATATAGTGACAGGTCGGAACGACAGGAACCGGCTCTTTAACAGGATCTACGTGAGCAAAGGTACGAGACAACTCACAGATACCCGGCAGACGCAGGTTCAAAGTTTCTTCACCCAGATGATCCAGCTTCAGCAGTACGTGATCTTTCTCAGGACCACAACCACGGCCTTCCAGAATTTCAAGAACCATGGAGCGCGCAACAACGTCACGGCCAGCCAGGTCTTTAGCGTTCGGAGCATAGCGCTCCATGAAACGCTCACCTTCGGAGTTGATCAGGTAACCACCCTCACCCCGGCAACCTTCCGTCACCAGTGTACCGGCACCATATATGCCCGTCGGGTGGAACTGCCACATTTCCATATCCTGAACCGGGAAACCGGCACGCAGCGCCATACCAATACCATCACCGGTGTTGATCAGTGCGTTAGTCGTGGACGCGTAGATACGGCCAGCACCACCAGTCGCCAGAACCGTTGCTTTAGACTTGATGTAAGCAACCTCACCCGTCTCGATCTCAATAGCCACAACACCAACAACTTCATTCTTGGCATTCTTGACCAGATCGACGGCATACCATTCGTTAAGGAAGCTAGTGCCGCCTTTCAGATTCGCCTGGTACAGAGTGTGCAAAAGAGCGTGACCAGTTCGGTCAGCAGCAGCACAGGTACGAGCAGCCTGAGTCGGGTTATCAGGACCTTTGGACTGACCACCGAAAGGACGCTGGTAAATACGGCCCTGCTCTGTTCGGGAGAACGGCAGCCCCATATGTTCAAGCTCAAATACAGCCTGAGGACCTACAGAACACATGTACTCGATGGCGTCTTGGTCACCGATGTAATCAGAACCTTTAACGGTGTCGTACATGTGCCAGCGCCAATCGTCATTGGGATCGGCACTTGCGATCGCACAGGTAATGCCGCCTTGGGCGGAGACAGTGTGCGAACGGGTTGGAAATACTTTCGTGATACACGCGGTGTTAAGGCCAGACTCGGTCAGCTGGAGGGCGGCTCGCATACCAGCTCCACCACCACCGATAACAATCGCGTCATAAGACATGGTTTTGATGTTAGCCATCGATTAAAGCCCCCAAAGGATCTGAATGCCCCACACGACATACACAAACATCACAATGATGCAGGCTGCCTGCAGCAAAAAGCGCGGAAGTGCCGATTGGATATAGTCGGTAGAAACGGTCCACAAACCAACCCAGGCATGTCCGGCAATAGACAATAACGCCAGCAGGCTGAAGATCTTGAACCAGCCCTGATTGAACAGCGCTGCCCAAGCCTGGTAGTCAACATCAGTCGTGATAAAGAAACCCAACAGGAACAGCGTATAAAGGGCCAGCACGTAGGCTGTGGCACGCTGAATGATCCAATCCTGAATCCCGTTACGACCGATATTCGTTACACTGTTCATGCCCATACCCAGACTCCTGCCAGAATAATCAGAACAATGGAAACCACTAGCGTGATTTTTGCGGCAAGGCGACCGCTCTCAAGCTCTTCGCCGACACCAGCATCCATCAGCAGGTGCTTAATACCCGCAACGAGGTGGTACAGCAGAGCAGACAGGATGCCCCAGGTAATCAGCTTTGCCAGGAAGCTGTCCAGCAGTTCATTTACACGATTGAAGCCATCTTCTCCGGACAAGGAGAGATCCAAACCGTACATCAGGAAAGCAACACCCACAAAGATGATGATGCCGCTGATGCGATGCAGGATCGATGTAATGGCTGGCAGCGGAAAATGGAACTTGCCGAGATCGAGATTTACTGGTCGTTTGCTATTCACAGCGCTCTCACACTCTCTTTTGGTTCCGCAAAACCGATATTCCGGCAGCGGATGGTTAGTATGTTGGGACCGGAGAATCGATACGAAACCGATAACCGATTGGTTCAGGAGGGCGGATGACAACCCGATAGCTTGCTATGCTCTAGCCTGCAGGCAGGCGCATCCCCGATTCCGGGCTACGGATTATAAGGAGACACCTCGGTAATTACAAACCTGCAACCAAGCTGAAAGCCTTGCCAGCCGCACAACCGCATCCCCTATTAAGCTTATTGACAAACAATTTTCAAACCGCAAAGCACCGGAATTCCGTGCTTCCCAGGCCAATTTTGGGAATGTAAATCCGTGTTTTCATCATCAATAGATTGACAAAAAAAGCTAACGCCCTATATTTTGCCGCCAGTTTTGCGATAATACGCGCCTTCTCGCGCATCTAAAATGCAAAGAGCTGTTAAAGCTAATTGAACAGGAGAGCACCATGACCGACAGGAAAGCCACGCTCTCGGTGGGAGATAAGTCCATTGAGCTTCCGGTTTATTCCGGCACCGTCGGCCCTGACGTTATTGACGTACGCGGGCTGGTACAGGAAGGCGTTTTTACATACGATCCAGGTTTTGTCTCTACCGCAGCCTGCGAATCGGCTATCACATACATCGATGGCGCCAAAGGCGTTCTGCTGCACCGGGGCTACCCGATCGATCAGCTCGCCGAAAAGTCTGATTTCCTTGAAGTGTGCTACCTCCTTCTTAACGGCGAATTGCCTAACGAAGAAGAGAACAAGCGCTTCCACAACACCATTAAAAATCACACCATGCTGCACGACCAGATGCGCAACTTCTTCAACGGCTTCCGCCGTGACGCGCATCCTATGGCCATCATGTGTGGCGTTGTCGGCGCATTGTCTGCGTTCTACCACGACCAGATGGATGTCGACGACCCCACGCAGCGTGAGATCACCGGCCACCGCTTGATCGCAAAAATGCCGACCATCGCAGCTTGGTGCTACAAATACTCGGTAGGCCAGCCGTTCATGTATCCGCGGAACGACCTCTCTTACTCAGAGAACTTCCTGCAGATGATGTTTGGAAACCCCTGCGAGGATTACAAACCGAACCCGATTCTTGCCAACGCGATGGACAAGATCTTCATTCTGCATGCGGATCACGAGCAGAATGCATCCACATCTACCGTCCGTCTGGCTGGCTCCACCGGCGCCAACCCATACGCCTGCATCGCTTCCGGCATTGCAGCCCTGTGGGGTCCGGCACACGGCGGTGCGAACGAAGCGGTTTTGGATATGCTGGCTGAAATCGGCGACGAGTCCAACATCGAAACGTTCATCGCAAAAGCAAAGGACAAAGACGATCCGTTCCGCTTGATGGGCTTTGGACACCGGGTTTACAAGAACTTCGACCCACGCGCCAAAGTGATGGCAGAGACAGCCCACGAAGTCCTGAGCGAACTTGGCCTGGAAAACGATCCGCTACTGAAGATCGCCCAGCGCCTGGAAAAAATCGCTCTGGAAGACGAATACTTCGTAAAGCGTCAGCTTTACCCGAACGTCGACTTCTACTCCGGCATCATCCTGAAAGCTATCGGTATTCCAACATCCATGTTTACCGTTATTTTCGCAATGTCCCGGACGATTGGCTGGTTCTCACACTGGAACGAAATGGTCAGCGGCGCCAACCGCATCGGCCGTCCGCGCCAGCTGTATACCGGCTCTCCGAAGCGCGATTACCCAAACAAGTAATTGTTTTGGGAACACCGGAAAACACACAAAGGCCGCTGAATTCAGCGGCCTTTGTGTTTGTATCGAAAAAAGGAGCTCAACAATGACAACAGCAGCTTTTATTGGCCTTGGCGTTATGGGCTACCCCATGGCCAGCCATCTAGCCAAAGCAGGCATCTCGGTCCAAGTATGGAATCGCTCTGGCGACAAAGCAGTTAAATGGGCCTCCGAATTCTCCGGGAAAGCCTGCAAAACGATCAAAGAAGCTGTGCAGAACGCTGACTTCGTTATGACTTGCGTCGGTGCCGATAAAGATCTACTCGCCGTCTATGAAGGGCCGGACGGCGTAATTGAGAACGCCGCCAAAGGCGCGATTCTGATTGATCATACAACAGCCTCTGCCGGCATCGCCGAACACTTATCTAGCGCCGCCTCCAAGGCCAGCCAAGGCTTTATCGATGCACCGGTATCCGGCGGTCAACAAGGCGCGGAAAACGGACAACTAACGATCATGTGCGGCGGACAGAAGGAAGATTACGACAAAGCCGCGCCGATCATGGAGCACTACGCACGCGCCCTAAACTTAATGGGGCCTGCAGGCAGCGGCCAAAAAACCAAGATGGCAAACCAGATCGCCATCGCCGGCTTGATCCAGGGACTTTCAGAAGCGCTACATTTCGCCGAGCAAGCCGAACTGGACGTTAAAAAAGTCGTGGATGTTATATCCAAAGGCGCCGCCCAGTCGTGGCAGATGGAAAACCGCTCGGGCACCATGGCGGACGGAAAATTCGATTACGGCTTTGCCGTGGACTGGATGCGAAAAGACTTGGGGATATGCCTGCAGGAAGCCAACCGGAACGGCGCAACCTTGCCGGTCACTGCTCTGGTGGACCAATTCTACGGAGATGTTCAAAAGATGGGTGGAAATCGCTGGGACACGTCCTCGCTAATCCAACGGCTTCGCAAGAAATAAACAAAGCCCCAATCGATCACGAGCAACTTCAGTCATTACTCACGGGAAGCGCCACTCCTTGAGGCGCTTCCCGTAGCATTCGCTACTCAGCATTACTTTTTCTTGTCTCTCGGCACCCAACGCCCGCCTTCATACCAAGCAGACCAGCCCGTCGCCTTGCCATCCTTTTCGGACATAACGTACTGCTCCTTGGACTTCCGGCTGTAGCGAATCACGGTCGGATTACCTTCAGGGTCTCTCTCCGGAGCCTCCATCAAATAATCGTGCTTAGGATCGATTTCCTTACGGTGCGGCTTGATCTCCATAACCAGAGGCGGGCGTGTTTCCCGGTTCTTCGGGAATTTGCTCGCTGCCAGGAACATTCCAGAGGCGCCATCACGCAGCACATACGTGTCGTCAACCTTCTGGCACTTCAGCTCTGGCATTGGCACCGGATCCATCTTGGGCGGCGCAGGCTCACCACTTTTCAGCAGCTTGCGCGTGTTTTTGCAGTCATCATTTGTGCAACCAAAGTACTTACCAAATCGGCCGGTCTTCAGCTGCATTTCAGAACCGCACTTATCACACTCAAGCGTAGGACCGTCGTAGCCCTTAATTCGGAATGTACCCTGCTCCACTTCATACCCGGAGCAATCAGGATTATTACCACACACATGCAACTTACGGTTTTCATCAACCAGATAGCTGTCCATGGCAGTACCACACTGACCGCACCGACGCTTCATTCGCAGAAGACGAGTTTCACCTTCACCTTCCACGTCTTCATCAGCACTCACGACTTCGTCACCCGACACCAAATTGATCGTCGTCTTGCAACGCTCCTTGGGGGGCAGTGAATAGCCTGAGCAACCCAGGAAAACACCCGTACTGGCCACACGGATTTGCATGTTGCGACCACAACTCGGGCAAGGTATGTCTGTTTCTGTTGGCGTGTTGGCGCGCATGCCGTCTTCCGTCTGGCTCGCACTGTCGAGCTGCTTGCGGAACTTGGCGTAAAAATCGTTGAGCACCTTCTTCCACTTCACTTCACCACCAGCGATATGGTCTAAC
Source organism: Marinobacter sp. (assembly GCF_034669625.1). GTDB lineage: Bacteria > Pseudomonadota > Gammaproteobacteria > Pseudomonadales > Oleiphilaceae > Marinobacter. The sequence continues at coordinate 24,510 of NZ_JAXMOY010000013.1, read as the reverse complement.
TCGTCTTCCAAGCGGGCAGTAAAGTCATAGTCCATCAAGTTCGGGAAAGATTCCGCCAAACGCTCGGTTACAATCTCGCCCATTTTCTCAGCGTAGAATCGGCGATTCTGTAAGCGAACATAGCCACGATCCTGAATGGTCGAAATGATCGACGCATAGGTCGAAGGCCGGCCAATCCCCTGCTTCTCCAATTCTTTAACCAAACTCGCTTCAGTATATCGCGGCGACGGCTTAGTGAAGTGCTGGGTGGGATCAAGCTTGCTCAGATCAAGCACTTCATCAACCTTGATATCAGGCAACGCCAGATCTTCGTCTTTCTTGGAAGATTGAGGCGCCGCTTTCAGGAAGCCCTCAAACTTAACGATGCGCCCGCGGGTGCGCAGCTCGTAATCGCCACTCGCAACCACAATAGACGTACTCAGAAACTCTGCATCCGCCATCTGACAGGCAATGAACTGACGCCAGATCAGGTCGTAGAGCTTCTCAGCATCTTTCTCAAGGCCGGAAATATCAGACGGCCTACGAGTCACATCGGATGGACGAATGGCCTCGTGCGCCTCCTGAGCCCCCTCTTTGCTGCCATACAGACGGGGGGCATCCGGCAAATAACGGTCGCCAAACTGTTTTTGAACAAACTCACGGCAGCTTTCAACCGCATCTTTACTCAGATTGGTCGAGTCCGTACGCATGTAGGTAATGTAGCCGGCTTCATACAAACGCTGGGCCAGCATCATGGTTTTCTTAACACTAAAGCCCATCCGGTTACTGGCAGCCTGCTGCAACGTTGACGTAATAAACGGCGCAGAGGGCTTGGAACGCGTTGGCTTATCTTCCCGCTTTGCAACCTTGAAGCCACCCTCTTTGAGGCGCGCTACATGCTCGTTACTCTGAGCTTCATTGACGGGACGATAGGGTTTGCCAGCGTGGCGAGTGACCTCAAACCGCACCGGTTGTTTAGCGTCGTTCGGATTCAAGTCGGCGTGCAACTGCCAAAACTCTTCCGGAATAAACTTACGGATTTCGCGTTCACGCTCAACGATGAGGCGAACAGCTACAGACTGAACACGGCCAGCAGACAAACCACGGGCAATCTTGCTCCAGAGCAGCGGCGAGACCATATAGCCTACGACCCGGTCCAGGAAACGACGGGCCTGCTGTGCGTTCACGCGATCAGTATCCAGATTACCCGGATCTTCAAACGCTTCCTGAATTGCACGCTTGGTGATCTCGTTAAACACGACCCGACGATATTTTTCGGGCTCACCACCGATGGTTTCCTGAAGATGCCAGGCAATGGCCTCCCCTTCCCTATCCAAATCCGTTGCGAGATAGATGTGGTCTGCGTTTTTAGCCAAACGCTTAAGTTCACTGACCACTTTCTCTTTGCCCGGAAGGACTTCGTAACGCGCGCTCCAGTCGCGATCCGGATCAACACCCATGCGTGCTACCAGCTGCTCTTTGGCTTTACGCTTTTTGTGTTCGACCTTTTCCTCGGGACTCAACTTTCGTGTAGCCGCAGCCTGTTTCGCCCGCTCTTTCGGGTCAGACTGACTACCGCTGCCACTGACTGGCAGGTCACGAATGTGGCCAACGCTCGACTTCACAATGAAGTCTGAGCCCAGGTACTTGTTGATGGTCTTCGCTTTCGCTGGAGACTCGACAATAACGAGACTTTTACCCATATCGGAGATCTATATCCTTGGCGGCGAATCGGTTAACAACTGAACAAACCGCAAACTCGCATAAAAATCAGGCAACTGGAAACGTAAGGGTTGCCATTATGTATAGGCACACTGTTTTACAGGGTCAAGAATAGCAAGACAACCCATTCTTTGACTTGAAACTGTGTTTTTCTGAATTTTTGGCACCAAAAGGGAGCGCCAGAAACAGGAAGGCCCGGCATAAGCCGGGCCTCCTGAGCAAGCGCTACTGATCTTGATTATTCGATCAGAGACGCTCCCAGACCGTTGCGATGCCTTGGCCCAAACCGATACACATGGTGGATACACCAAGTTTACCGCCTTTGGCCTGCATGACGTTCAGCAGGGTGGTAGAGATACGGGCACCAGAGCAGCCCAGCGGATGCCCAAGAGCAATCGCGCCGCCGTTCAGGTTAACCTTCTCTTCCATTACACCCAGAAGCTTCAGGTCTTTCAGCACTGGCAGAGACTGACCAGCAAAGGCTTCGTTCAGCTCCCAGAAGTCGATATCTTCAACTTTCAGGCCTGCACGCTTCAGCGCTTTCTTGGTCGCCGGAACTGGACCGTAACCCATGATCGCGGGATCACAACCGGCTACTGCCATGCTGCGAATCTTAGCAATCGGTTTCAGACCAAGCTCTTCAGCACGCTCTGCCGACATCAGTACCATCGCAGCAGCACCGTCAGTCAACTGCGAAGAAGTACCAGCCGTCACAGTACCGTTCTTCGGATCGAAAGCCGGCTTCAGCTGGCCCAAGGATTCCGCAGTGGTTTCTGGACGAATGGTTTCGTCTTCTTCAATCAGCTTCACAAAGCCGTTTTCGTCATGACCTTGCACTGGAACGATTTCGTTCTTGAAGCGGCCCTCAAGCGTGGCTTCATGAGCCAAGCGGTGAGAACGCGCACCAAATTCGTCCTGCTGCTCACGGGTGATACCGTGCATTTTGGCCAGCATTTCCGCGGTCAGGCCCATCATATTGGAAGCTTTAGCGGAATACTTGGATGACGCCGGGTTGTGGTCGAAACCAGCGGTCATAGGCACGTGACCCATGTGCTCAACGCCACCAACCATGAATACATCACCGTTACCAGTCATGATGGCCTGGGCCGCAGTGTGAATGGCGCTCATCGCGGAGCCACACAAGCGGTTTACGGTCTGTGCTGCAGACTCGTGCGGGATACGGGTCAGCAGAGAAATCTGCCGAGCCACGTTAAAGCCCTGCTCTTTAGTCTGGTTTACACAGCCCCAGATCACATCTTCAACTTGCTTAGGGTCGAGCTTTGGGTTGCGCTCGAACAGTGCGTCGATCAGCGTAGCCGACAGGGTTTCCGCACGTACGTTACGGAAGCAACCGTTTTTGGCACGACCCATCGGAGTCCGTACGCAATCGACGACGACAACGTCTCTCGGATTAAGGCTCATTGATCTTTCTCCGTTCGGAAATCTCTTTCAGGGTTAGCCAAAGAATTTTTCGCCAGTCTTGGCCATTTCACGCAGCTTCTCGGTCGGGTGATACAAAGGACCCAGATCTGCAAACTTGTCTGCCAGTTCAACGAACTTGTCTACACCCATATCATCGATGTAGCGCAGCGCACCACCACGGAACGGCGGGAAGCCGATACCGAAGATGAGGCCCATATCTGCGTCGGCAGGATCTTCTACGATGCCATCTTCCAGGCAGCGTACAGTTTCCAGACACAGAGGGATCATCATACGGGCAATGATGTCTTCGTCGCTGAATTCGTTCTTGGCTTGTACTACTGGCTCAAGCAGCTTGTAGGTTTCTTCGTCTACAACTTTCTTCTGCTTGCCCTTGCGGTCCAGCTCGTACTTGTAGAAACCAACATCGTTCTTCTGACCGTAACGGTTGTTTTCAAACATTACGTCGATAGCAGTGGTTTCTGCGTGCTTCATACGATCCGGGAAGCCGTCGGCCATGACTTCACCAGCGTGCTTGCCGGTATCCATGCCAACAACGTCCAGCAGATACGCAGGACCCATCGGCCAGCCGAACTTTTCCATAACCTTGTCGACTTTCTGGAAGTCGGCGCCGTCACGGACCAGGCCTACAAAGCCACCAAAGTACGGGAACAGTACACGGTTAACCAGGAAGCCCGGGCAATCGTTAACAACGATCGGAGTCTTGCCCATGGCCTTGGCGTAAGCAACGGTGGTCGCGATCGCGCGGTCACTGGTCTTCTCGCCGCGGATAACCTCAACCAGCGGCATCATGTGCACCGGGTTGAAGAAGTGCATGCCACAGAAGTTTTCCGGACGCTTCAGGTTTTTAGCCAAAAGGTTGATGGAAATTGTGGAGGTGTTAGAGGTCAGGATAGCGTCTTCGCGAACCGCATCTTCGGTTTCACGCAGAACGGCATCTTTCACCTTCGGGTTCTCAACAACCGCTTCAACAACCAGGTCTACGTTCTTGAAATCGCCGTAGTTTAGGGTTGGAGTGATGCTGTTCAGAACGTCGGCCATCTTGCCAGCGTCCATACGACCTTTATCAACACGCTTGGACAGAAGCTTCTTGGCTTCTTTCAGGCCCAGCGCGATGCCGTCCTGGTTGATGTCCTTCATGATGATCGGCGTGCCTTTCAGTGCGGACTGGTAAGCAACACCACCACCCATGATACCGGCGCCCAATACAGCGGCCAGTTTCACATCAGAGGCTTCTTTTTCCCATGCGCTGGCTTTCTTCTTCAGCGCCTGGTCGTTCAGGAACAGACCTACCAGACAAGCGGCAACATTGGTCTTGGCCATTTTGGCGAAGCCTTTGGCTTCGACTTCAAGAGCCTTGTCGCGAGTCATGCCGGCATGCTTCTGCATGGTCTTGATCGCTTCAACTGGTGCCGGATAGTTCTTACCCGCTTTGCCAGCAACAAACGCTTTGGAGATCTCGAACGCCATCATGCTTTCCATGGCGTTCAGCTTGATCTTGCCCTTTTTCTCTTCACGGCGCGCCTGATTATCCAGCTTACCTTCGTTGCACTGATTGATAATGGCAACAGCAGCGGCAACCAGTTGGTCTGGAGCAACTACGGCATCAACAGCGCCAACTTTCAGAGCGGCATCAGCACGATTCTCAGTACCACCGGCAATCCACTCAACCGCGTTATCAACGCCGACAAGACGCGACAAACGTACGGTGCCACCAAAGCCCGGGAAAATACCCAGCTTGGTTTCTGGTAGTCCTACCTTGGCTTTAGGTGCCATTACACGGTAGTCCGTAGCCAGACACATTTCGAAACCACCACCCAGAGCGATACCATTGATGGCGGTAACGGTCGGGAACGGCAGGTCTTCGATGGCGTTGAATACTTCGTTCGCCTTCAAGTTGTTGGCGACAAGCTCTTCCTCTGAACCCGCAAACAGCTCGGTAAATTCGGTGATGTCTGCACCGACAATGAAGCTGTCTTTAGAGCTGGTTACAACCAGACCCTTCAGGTTCTTCTGGGATTTGAGTGCTTCAGCTGCGGCGCCTAGCTCTTCGATAGTGAGACGGTTGAACTTATTGACTGACTCGCCTTGCAAGTCAAAGTCCAACTGAGCGATCCCACCGTCGATCTCTTTAACCGTGATGGCTTTACCTTCGTAAATCATCAACTGATCTCCAGTCTGTGTTTGGAACTGCTGTCAGCCAGCCAACGCAATGCGTTAAACCGGCTGTTTGTGCAGCGAGATTTCGGTCACTGCCCGATCTTTCCGATCCAATATTCATACAGTTGTTTGAATCGTGAGGGCACACGATGAAAAAAAACGGAGCGTTTGTCAATTTGTTTCTTTCGGAAGCTCCGAGAAACTCACCTGGAAATCGGGCGGAACTAGCTCACGGAACTCTTCGTAACTGCGGGAAACTACTTGATAAGCCCGCTGAGTTACTTTAACTTCGCTGAACGATAATAAACCACAATAATAAAACCGCATTACGGAGACTCTTCCGATGACCGGCAATCGCACGCGTATCAATTCTATCGTCACGGCAGTTCTATTTTGTTTACTTGCGAGCTTTGGAGCTCGAGCTCAAGAGACGGGCGGAGAATTTCTGGCTGACCTTCATGACTTTCGCATCAACAACTACCTCGCCGTCGACGCTTTCTACAATTTCAGCACAACGGGCGACACGGAAACCCTGAACCGGATCGTGGTCGCCATTAACAAAGCGAACGATGCCATGAATTCGGTGATTGCCAGCACCAGCGGCGTACTCTCCAGCGATCAGATTGAGGAGCTCAACCAGTCATTTGATAAGTTCAAGAGTCTGATGCGCAGCAACATTAATGAGGTGCGTGATCGAGGCTATCCAGACCTTCGATTAATGGCAGACATGGCCGACCAAGCCTTAACAATGAACACAACCGCAACGGAGCTTTACAGTGTCGCTCAGGAAAATAGCGGCGCAAAAGCAGACGATCGAATTGAGTCCGCACGGTCTGCGTCGGTCATTATGGCGCAGATGATGGCGCGTTACGCGGCCCGCACCCACTCGTCTGTATCCCAAACCTTTCAAGGCGCAAACACCGAAGTCCCCCTGGACGAACAGGCTAAAGTCTTCGAAGATCATCTGAAAAACGTGAGCACTGGCTCGCCATCAGGCGACCTCAAGACAACCCTGAGCGACATCTTCTCCAAGTGGCAGTTTATTCGTAACTCTTACGTCAACTACAACGACAACAACGTGTCTTTCATTATCGACCGTTACTCGAAAGGCATCATTAATGGCCTGGCTTCCGCCATCGAACTGATGAGCAACAATAGCTAAAGCTACTTGCGCCAGGTCAATTTCCGTTGACTTGGCTTCCTCCGCTCTCCTCGCCCCCTTTCATCGATTACCTAACGGTACTATGCTTGGTTCATGCCTTGTAAATCACGAAGGAGTGAAAAAATGCCAACCTACAAGCGAATGCTGGTGGCGATTGATTTAACGGAAGAGGCCCCGCAAGTTTTAGACAAAGCAAAAGCGATCTGTGAAGCCCATGGTGCCAGGCTCATTCTCGCGCACGTGGTTGAGCCAGTTGGCTATGCTTATGGCGGTGATATCCCCATGGACCTCTCGGAATTGCAGGAACAACTGGATAAAGCTGCGCGAGAACAACTAGGAAAGTACGGCGAGCAATACGGAATCAGCAAAGAAGATCAAATCGTTACCGTAGGCCGACCGGAGTCTGAAATACACCGACTCGTATCCGAACACGATATTGACCTGACGATTGTCGGTAGCCACGGCAGAAAAGGCATTCAGTTACTGCTCGGCTCCACAGCAAACGGGGTATTGCACGGAACAGAATGCGACGTCATGGCCATCAGAATCCATTGAATCCGAAAGCAAGGGGGCAAGCTTACGCCCCCTGTCTCACTCGTGCGTGCCGTTATCTTAGCCGACTCTCCAGTGGCGCCGTCGCACTCAAGCAAGCAATGAACTTCTCATTGGCCCGCCTGTTCTTCCAGCTCCATCCAGCGCTCAATGACCGCTTCCAGCTGCGTCTCCGCTTCACTTAATGCGTCCAGAGTGGAAGCCACTTCGTCTGACGCTCTAGAATAAAAGTCTGACGCAGCAATCTCCTCCTGTAACTCCGCAACGCGGGCTTCAAGCAGTTCGATTTTGGCGGGCAATTGCTCAAGCTCAAGCTTCAGCTTGTAGCTAAGTTTGACCTGTTTCGGCTTTGGCGACCGCTCAACAGCGGCACCAGCAGCCTTTGCAGCCACCACCTCAGTCACTTCCTTGCCACGCTTATCTTGTTTATCCGGACGACTTCCCGACGCTTCAGACGGAAAAGCACCGCCTTGACGGCGCCAATCGCTGTAACCGCCCACATACTCCCGTGCCGAGCCAGTGCCATCCAGAAAGATCACATCGGTTACGACATTATCGAGAAATTCACGGTCGTGGCTGATCACAAGCACCGTACCCTTGAATTCGGATACCTGCTCCTCAAGTAGTTCGAGAGTTTCCACATCCAGATCGTTGGTAGGCTCATCCAGCACCAGAATATTAGCAGGCTTACTGAACAACTTAGCCAGCAACAATCTCGCTCTCTCACCACCTGAAAACACACTGACCGGGGAGCGTGCCCGTTCGGGCGTAAACAGAAACTCTTGCAAGTAGCCAAGAACGTGCTTGCTCTGGCCATTTATCTCAATGAATTCACGCCCTTCAGAGAGGTTATCAAGGGCGCTCTTCTCCAGATCCAGCTCACCACGAAGTTGGTCAAAATACGCAACCTTTAGATTGGTACCCAGCCGCATGCTGCCCGAACTAGGTTTTAGTTCACCCAAAAGCAAGCGAACCAGCGTGGTTTTACCTGTTCCGTTTTCACCGACCAAGCCAATTTTGTCGCCGCGCATGACGGTTAGCTGCAAATCGCGAATAATCGGAGACTGCCCGGGATAGGCAAAATCGGCGTGATTGGCTTCAGCAACCAATTTGCCGGAACGCGCGGCTTCTTCCACCGCAAAACTCGCGGTCCCTCCACGCGCACGTCTTTGACGATGCTCCTCGCGCATCGCTTTCAAATGACGAACGCGCCCCATGTTACGGGTCCTCCGCGCCTTGATACCTTGGCGGATCCACGTCTCTTCCTGCTTCAAGCGCTTATCGAACAGCGCATTCTGCCGCTCTTCTTCTTCCAGCGCCTTTTCCTTGAGTTCTAGGTATTTATCGTAAGTAGCAGAAAAGCTCACGAGCTGGCCACGATCCAACTCAACAACTCGGGTCGCCATGCGACGAATAAATGCCCTGTCGTGGCTCACAAACAGCATAGCGCCGCGAAACTGTGCCAGCGCCTCTTCAAGCCAAGCAATGGCTGGAACATCCAGATGGTTGGTTGGCTCATCCAACAGCAATACGTCGGGCTCAACCACCAACGCTTTGGCCAACAAAACGCGCCGCTGCCAGCCACCGGACAGGGTATTCAAAGCCCGGTCCGGCTCGACACCATACTGGGCCAGAATAGTGGTAACTTTTTGATCCAAACGCCAGCCATCCAGCGTTTCCAATCGCTCCTGAACCACCATCATTTTGTTCAGGCTGGCTTCATCCGCTTGCTGGGACAGCTGATGAAACTGCGCCAACAACTCGCCCGTTTCGGGGAAAGCCGACGCAACCACCTCATACGCCGTTCGCGTGTCCTCCGAGGGTAAATTCTGAGGCAACACCGACAACACAGCGCCCTCTTCGAGCCGAACCACGCCATTCTCAGGTGTTATGTCACCTTTAACGATCTTGAGCAGTGTCGACTTGCCCTCACCGTTACGGCCGAGCAAGCAAACCCGCTCACCTGGATCAATAAGCAAAGATGCACCATCCAATAACGGGTGCATACCAAACGACAGGGATATTTTATCCAGGGTTAACAAAGGCACTGTATTCAACACTCCTGCTCGAAAATAGAAACGGAATCCCCAACAACAATCCGTCCGCGGCTCTCATGCACTGCATTTTGACCAAATATCACCCCGTCCCCGGTCTTTCGGTAACCGGACAGGGTCTTGAGCGGTTCGGTATTGGGATCCTTCACTCCGGTATCCGGATCAACGGTCGTAAGCACACACCGCGAACACGGTTTGACCACATTAAAACTCACACTACCGATGGCTAGCGAGCGCCATCGATCTTCATCCCAAGCTTTCGCGCCGGAGATCACAATATTAGGGCGAAACCGCCGAATATCGACCGCTCCTGTAAGTCGACTATTCAGCTCGTCCAGAGATGCAGAATTCACAACGAGAAAGGGAAAGCCATCCGCAAACCCCACTCGCCGAACATCACGTACCCGCTCTGGATCAACACGACGAAACGTTGAGTCTGGCATATACACGAGCCGTAACCGTTCACCGGTAAAGCGACTCAAAGCCTCATTAACAGCGTCCTGCCCTCCACTGGCGATAACCTGATCGCGCCATACCGTTACGTCCATCTGTTCAGAGGTAGGCTCGAGAGTAAAATCGCCCTGCTCTGGAATACGAATACTTACCACGCCCTCATCAAGCACAGTTTTAATCAATGCCAAGCGCGGCATTCGCCTCTGGGTGACAAACTTCCCCAACTCATCAACGATCATCCACCGACGATCGCCGGAAGGGCCGAAATCATCCAATTCGACGGACGACACCGAGATACCGGCCAGCGATTTTACTGGGTATATATTGAGGGACTGAACGTTCATAGAGAACTCTTCGAGCACAGGGTTAAAAATGAGACGACAGATTATAACCGAGGCAGACCACTAAAGCAGGGAGGAGACAAATTACCGATAATCAAAAACAAAAAACCCGACACGAAGGTCGGGTTTTTCTAAATTCTGGAGCGGGAAACGAGATTCGAACTCGCGACCCCAACCTTGGCAAGGTTGTGCTCTACCAACTGAGCTATTCCCGCTTTTGAGCTGTGAGGCATTGCCTCTCAACGGCTGCGTATTCTACTGATCGCGGCCCGGTCGTCAACAGTTTTCTGAAACTTTTTTGGCAAATTATCGTTCGCTCAAATATCAACCTACTATTCAACATGAGAATCGCCCTTTCCTTATCCCATCGATTCTGAGCGACCCCGACTCTTACTGTCCGTATCGCGAACCACGCTTTAAATAGAGCCCCTCCTCGTCTGTGGAAATCCGCCCTAAGGCTCTATTTCGGTGTGGAAATCGCCCAAACTGCCGAACAACTTCACGATGGTCCTCAGCGGACTGCACAAAACTCTCAAGAAACTCGCCAAGCAGACCACCTTCAGTTGCCGCCAACTGACGATAACACTGCACCGACAAGTCCTGGTCATCCAAACGCTCTGAGTGCTGCAATGGCATATATATAAACGCACGCATCACCGATGGTAAGGCCACGTCAAAACCTCTACGCATGGCTGCCTTACAGTGGTCCCGCGCCAGTCGGTCGTGCTCAAAGGCAAGCGAAGTGCCCCGATAGATATTCCGGACAAATTGATCCAACAAAATGATCTCAGCCAAAGCCCCCCCTGGCTGCGCCCTCCAATTCTCCAGCCCCTGTTCGGACGCGAAAACAACCAGCGACATAAAACGCCGCCTTATCTCCTGATCAAAAGCACGATCGGAACGAAACCAGCGGCCTCGATGAAACTTGTCCGGCAGCCCCTGATCATCTAATTCACCAAACCAGAAATCCAAAAGCTCTTTCCAATCGAACATTCCCTAACTCCCTGATACATTAACGTTAGAACTGCAGACACTACCGGAGACTTTATGACCAACCCGCACCATATCATTTTGCTCGCTCATGGCAGCAGCGACAGGCGCTGGTGCCAAACGTTCGAGAAACTGGCAGAACCCACCCTCCACGCTATAGAGAACTCCACTATTGCATACATGGAGCTAGCAGAACCCTCTATGGACACAATAGTGGCCCAGGCTAAAGCACAAGGAGCCGAACAATTTACCGTGGTCCCCTTATTTCTTGCGGCCGGTCGACACTTACGTAAAGACGTACCAGCAATGATTGACGCCATCTCAGAGGAGCACAACGTGACCATGCGATTAGCAGACCCGATTGGCTATAACCCTCAACTTGGTCTAGCTATCAGAGATGTCGTGCAAGAAGAACTGGCAAAAGCAGCAGTCTAATCGCATCGGTTATTAACGATGACCGGGGAGATCGGCATGTCGAAGAAGATTCTTGTTACCGGAGGCACCGGCTTCATCGGCCGGGAGTTGTGCAAACAACTGCTAAAAGCTGGCCATACACTCACGGTGTTAAGCCGACAGAAACCAGCAACAGTTAAGGCCACCTGCGGCCAAGTAGAGCCAGTAACCGACCTCAACCTGCTAAAAGCTCACCCAGGCTTTGATGTCATCTTCAACCTTGCGGGTGAAGGCATCGCCGACAAGCGCTGGTCTTCCGAAAGAAAAGCCACTCTATTAGACAGTCGCGTCGCACTGACACTCAGCCTAGTCAAAGTAGCCAGAACCTGGAACCTGTTACCTGAAACATTGATTTCAGGTTCGGCAGTCGGCTTCTATGGTGATCAACGAGACCACCTCGTCACAGAAGACACGACACCGAATCCGGAGTTTACCCATCAGCTCTGCTCAGAATGGGAAGATGCGGCACGTTCTCTGCAATCGGATGGCGTCCGGGTATGCCTTTCGAGAACAGGACTTGTTGTAGGCAAGCACGGCGGATTCCTTGAACGAATGTTACTGCCCTTCAAGCTAGGACTGGGAGGTAAGCTCGGCACCGGACAGCAATACATGCCCTGGGTGCATAGAGAGGATGTCGTGGCGGGTCTAATTTGGATGTTGGAGAACCACCTTGCCCAAGGCCCATACAACATGGTTAGCCCCCATCCCGTTTCCAACGCCGAGTTTACACGCTCACTCGCAAAGGTGCTGAAGCGTCCCGCACTTCTCCCGCTACCGGCACCGGTTCTCAAGCTGGCACTTGGCGAAATGGCCGGGCTACTTCTTACCGGACAAAAAGCCGTACCAGTGCGACTGCAATCGGAGGGATTTGAGTTCCGCTACACCGATTTGCAGAGCGCATTGCGCGACAGCGTAAAAAAATGAAACTTTTTAAAAAATAACCATTGACAGCCAACCGGTCGTTACTTAATATACGCGCCACCTCGACGAGGCAAGTGAAGAAAACGTTGCGTCCCCTTCGTCTAGTGGCCTAGGACTCCGCCCTTTCACGGCGGCAACAGGGGTTCGAACCCCCTAGGGGACGCCAATTTTTTTCGCTACGACAAGCCAACCTGGCTTGCATCACCCTTCCGTTTTGCTTTTTCATCGTGTCGCTCCTGATCTTTGCGAATAAAGAGTCCAACACCGACGAAAAAGCAGATCATCAGCAATACAGTCGCGATTCCGGCGAAAACAACCACATCCATAAACATAACATTCCCCAACACAGCTCTAAATTGACTGTGCTCAGGTTACGCGGTGGTCAAAAACTTAGTATTGACCTGCGTCAAGTGCATGTCGTTGCAAGGCCTTTCAACCAAAGCTGAGAAGTACACCTCCTTTTGCTGTCCCCCATATGCAATTCAAAAGCATTTGAAAAAGACTGCTGCTATAGTCAGTTTTAACTCATGAGTTAAGACGCTCAATTCAGGACTTCCCCGGACATGTCGGCCCAGCCCGGAACTTTATGCGGTGACCAAACTAAAAACATGCCAGATATCTCCAGTCGTCTGAGGCGATTCCGAAGAACCTCCCCCCTTTCCTTCCGGCTACTTAGCTGGATCCTTATCTTTAGCTCGGCCCTGACACTGCTGGCATCAGGCGTTCAAATATACTCTGACTACCGAAAAGACTTGAACGATATCGAAGACAGAATGGAAGTCATTGAATCGGGCTATGTATCAAGCCTCACCCGGAGCTTATGGGCACTGGATCAGAAACTCCTGCAAACCCAGATGGAAGGCATTCTGAGCCTACCTGATATCTCCCATTTACGGCTGCGTATCGAACCCGATTCCGAGCTGATCATGGGCAGCATCCCCAACAACTCGACTACGCTTAGCCACAGCTTTGATCTCGACCATTACGAGGGTGAGCTGTTTAAGCTTGGCAGCCTGACGATCACGGCAAGCCTAGATCGCGTGTATGCCGATCTCAAAACCAAGATTGGTGTCACCTTGATTACCCAGTTTTTAACCATCTTTGTGGTGTCTATCGTTATCCTTTCCATCTTCCGCCACTTAGTAACCCGTCATCTGACAGCTATGGCGGAGTACACTCGCGATTTATCGCTCGATGACCTCTCTCGGCCTTTACAGCTCGACCGCCATGAGCCTGCAGGTCACCTCAAAGATGAACTGGGCATGGTGACGGAGGCCATTAACCAGATGCGGGAAAGGCTCAATGAAGACATAGCGCGCCGCGAACACGATGCTGCCGAGATACGCAAGTTTTCAAAAGCCATTGACCAAAGCCCTTCTTCAGTTCTTATCTGTGATAAGTACTGGCACATTGAATACGCCAACCGGAAGTTTCAGCAACTTACCGGCCACCGCCTTGGGGACATCAAAAAACAGCACCCATCCAGCCTCATCAGTCAAAGCATGACCGAACGAGATGCCCAGCAACTTTGGCAATCTATACGCCTTCAGGTTCAGCGCGTGGGGGTATGGCAAGGCGAAGTAAACAGCACGCGCTCTAATGGCGAACGCTACTGGGAGCAACTGGTCATCACACCGATCAAAGGTGCCGTTGATGAAACCACCGGCTACCTGATTCTCGGGGAAGACATCAGCATTCGAAAGCGTTATGAACAACAACTGCTGAGACAAGCCAACTACGACATCCTCACAGGCCTGCCGAATAGAATGCTCGCACTCGATCGCTTGAAGCTCGCCATTGCTCAAGCCCGTCGGGATAACACGCAAGTCGGGGTGATGTTTCTCGATCTCGATAATTTCAAGCACATTAACGACACACTCGGCCATGATGCGGGTGATACCTTGCTGGTAGAAGCAGCTCGCCGGGTATCCAGCTGCCTGCGCGGAACAAGTACAGTGGCACGGCTTGGCGGCGATGAGTTTCTGGTCATACTCCCCGGGCTGACAGGTCAGAGCGATGCGTGCCAGGTTGCGGAACGCATTTTGCTAACGTTCTCCCCCCCTTTCATACTTCATGCTCAAGAAGTATTTGTCACAACCAGCATTGGCATCGCCTCATTCCCGGACGATGCTGAGACAAGCGGCACACTGCTCCAACACGCCGATGCCGCGATGTATGAAGCCAAGCATCAGGGCAAAAGCTCGTACGCGCTCTTCACGCCGGAAATGACCGAAGTTTCGCACGAACGCCTTCACATGGAATCACACATGCGAAAAGCGTTAGAACTCAATGAATTCCAGTTGGTATTCCAACCAATTGTTGAGACACCATCAGGTAAGTTCATCGCGGCCGAGGCTTTGTTACGCTGGAATAACCCTTCGCTCGGTACCGTGATGCCGGACCGTTTCATTCCATTAGCTGAAGAAACAGGCCTGATTATTCCCATCGGTGAGTGGGTTATCCAAGAATCCTGCAAGGCTGCGCAATGCTGGCAAGCTTTGACTGGCTACGATGTGGGTATTGCGGTCAATGTATCGCCAAGACAATTTAGGGATCCCGGCTTTACTGATGTGGTGCTCCGAGCGCTGACTGACAGCAATCTCAAAGCTGAGCTACTCGAATTGGAGATAACCGAAAGACTGATTCTGGATAACACCATAGAAACCGCCGACATCCTACGGCAACTCGATGTCGCCGGTGTCAGACTATCGGTTGATGATTTTGGAACCGGTTACTCTGCTTTGAGCTACCTCAAAACGTACCCCTTTGATACGCTTAAAATCGATAAGTCTTTCATTCAAGATGTTCTTACCGATTCCGATGACCTCGCACTGGTCAGAGCCATCATCAACATGGCCCACAGCTTAGGTCTGACAGTCATTGCTGAAGGCGTCGAAGAAGAAGCACAAACCCACTTTCTTAAATCGGAGCATTGCGATTACTCCCAAGGCTACTTTTACAGCCGCCCCCTGCCCGAGCAGGAGTTTATCCACTGGCTCGAGAACAACCATCGGGCCAATATCTAAGCATTAAAACGGCAAAATCCATGGACGAATCGATACTGGTCGTAAACAGCGGTAGTTCATCTGTGAAGCTCGCGCTATTCGACAAGCACCACAAGAAGAAAGCTTCGGCGCTGGCCGAAAGACTCAATAATCAAGATGCTAGTGCCCGTATAAATGGCAACCTCGATCCCATAGAACTCCCAGAGGGCGCCAATCACCAGCAGGCCCTTCAGGTACTCATAGAAACTTTCAATCAAAAAGAACTACTCAAAGGCCCACCCATGGCCATTGGCCACCGGGTGGTTCACGGTGGAGAGACCTTCCGTGAAGCCGCCTTGATAGACTCGGCAACCATCACAGCAATCAAAAACGTCTCTAGCCTTGCTCCACTCCACAACCCCGTGAACCTGGTTGGCATTGAAGCCATGCAAGAGCTATTTCCATCGGTACCTCAGGTGGCTGTGTTTGATACGGCATACCATCAAACGTTGCCTGAAAAAGCCTACCGTTACGCCCTGCCAAAGCACTGTTACGAGGACTGGGGTGTGCGCCGTTACGGCTTCCACGGAACCAGCCACTACTTTATGGCACAAGAAGCCGCTCGGTTACTTGCCAAACCCATGGAGACCGCGTCGATTATCTCAGCGCATTTAGGAAACGGCTGCAGCATCACTGCCATACGAGATGGTAAAAGCGTTGATACGAGCATGGGGCTCACACCGCTGGAGGGGCTTGTCATGGGGACACGTAGCGGTGACGTCGACCCGGGCTTGTTCGATTACCTTTCAGGTCGCGGCGTGAGTGCGGCGGAAGTCCATACGATGCTGAATAACGATAGTGGCTTGATGGGTCTATCCGGGCATACCAACGACATGCGTACGCTGTGTGACCTCGCCGATCAAGGCGATAAACCCGCACGGTTAGCGATAGACGTGTTTTGCTTCAGGTTAGCGCGTTATATCGGCGCAATGACCGCTTCACTTTCGCATCTAGACGCGGTGGTATTCACCGGCGGAATCGGTGAAAACAGCGCCCATGTCCGACAAGAAACCATCAATCATCTGGGGTTGCTAGGCCTGGACATCGATCCCGAACGGAACCAGCAACACGGTGCACAGAGTAATAACCGAGTCAGCAGTGTCGATTCTCGTTTTCCGGTGCTCACGATCCCGACTAATGAAGAATTAGTGATCGCCCGTGAAGCCAACCGGCTCGCCAACGCCTGACCACTTACGACTCAAACTGGATACATCATGGCAAAAAGTCTTTTTATAGCGCCAACGTCAATGAATTCAGGCCTGACTTCAGTATGCCTCGGGCTGCTGAGGGCACTGGAACAAGAGGGAGTTAGCGTTGGTTTTTACAAACCCTTCACCCAGTCCGTACATCAAGGAGAAGCCATTCATAATGGTGGTCTAGATTCCTCCGTTGCTTTTGTGCGCGCCCACAGCGAACAGCTAGTTCCGGATCCAATCCCGCTGAAAAAAGCTCAACAATTATTGAATCGCGGAAAAGCAGACCTATTGTTGGAAAACGTGATTGGCGAATACCAAAAGGTCGCCAAAGAAGTCGACGTCGTCATTATCGAAGGTCTAGTCCCCGACAGCGGCGAGACCTACATCGCGCGCCTGAATGTAGAGGTAGCGCGCAATCTAGGTTCTGAAGTTATTCTCGTGAGCGCCCCCAAAGACTGCTCAGCGAAAGAGCTGGATGAAGAACTCGACTTCTCCGCTCGCTTATTCGCAGCGCCTTCCGACCCGGAGGTCATCGCCGTTATTCTCAACAAAGTGGGCGAGCCTCAACAGTCACGCCCGGATTTGTCGTTCCAGCCCAAAGACGACAGGCCTACGATCGATTTCCCGATCGCCTGCACGGTATTTTCGAGCGGGCGATTCCACTTGTTGGGCCAAATTCCCTGGAACCCCCAACTCCTTGCGCCCCGAGTGTCGGACGTGGCCCGAGAGTTGGGGATCGACGTACTCCATGAAGGCCAGATGCACCAACGCCGGGTACAGAAAGTATCCGTCTGCGCCCGCACCATCCGAAACATGACCGACATACTCAAGCCCGGCACGCTGTTGGTCACACCGGGGGACCGGGACGATATTATCGTCACCACGGCCGTTGCCGCTCTGAATGGCGTTCCGCTTGCGGGACTGGTGCTTACAGGCGGCCTGATCCCCGACGACAACGTCATCGAACTTTGTCGACGCGCGCTTGATACAGGGCTACCTATTCTTGGCTCCAACAACAACACCTATGAATCTGCCAACAGACTGGCCAGTCTTTCCCCGACAGTGCCTATTGACGATACGGAACGGGTTGAGCAGACCATGGAAGCGGTCGCTAAAAACATCGATACGGCATGGCTTGAAGAGCACCTGAAAGTAACACGGCAGCGCCGACTCTCGCCGCCGGCATTCCGTTATCAACTGTCTGAGCGCTCCCGCGCGGCCGATAAACGCATTGTTCTGCCTGAGGGTAGCGAGCCCAGAACGGTTCAGGCTGCCATCATCTGCCATGAACGGCGACTCGCCCGTTGCGCGCTGATTGCCCCCCCCCAAGAGGTGCAGTCGGTAGCCGACTCGCTGGGCATTCAAATACCGGACGATATGGAGATTATCGACCCACAGTCCGTGCGCGAACGCTATATCGCCCCAATGGTAGAACTGCGTAAACATAAAGGACTGACTGCGGATCAAGCCGAAGCACTCCTCGAGGATAACGTTGTACTTGGAACCATGATGGTCGCCATGGACGAAGCCGATGGACTTGTGTCGGGTGCCATACACACCACAGCCAATACCGTTCGCCCTGCACTGCAGCTGATCAAAACCCACGACAAAGCCAAGGTGGTCTCGTCGGTCTTTTTCATGCTGTTGCCACAGCAGGTTCTGGTTTACGGCGACTGCGCCATCAACCCCGACCCGAACGCCGAGGAGCTGGCAGACATAGCCATTCAGAGTGCAGAATCCGCCGAAGCCTTTGGAATTGAACCGGTCGTAGCCATGATCAGCTACAGCACCGGAGAATCCGGAACAGGTCAGGATGTTGAAAAGGTACGGGAAGCAACACGCATTGCCCGTGAACGCCGGCCAGACCTTTTAATCGACGGCCCATTGCAGTACGACGCAGCGGTGATCGAGAGCGTGGGTAAATCGAAGGCACCTGACAGCAAAGTGGCAGGCAAGGCAACGGTCTTTGTATTCCCTGACCTCAACACGGGCAACACAACCTACAAAGCCGTTCAGCGTAGCGCTAATGTTGTCAGTGTCGGTCCGATGCTGCAGGGCCTGAGAAAACCTGTCAACGATTTGTCTAGGGGTGCTCTGGTAGAAGATATTGTCTTCACCATCGCACTGACCTGCGTTCAGGCTAAACAGGTAGAAGATGCAGGAGCGGCCTAGGCCGCTCTCTGTTCAGACAGGTAATCCGGCGGATCAGCGCTTTGTGCTTTTCTGTCGGACTCTCTTCACGATACGACCTTTCTTCATATCGTTATCTTTCTTAACCTTCTGCCTCGGAGTGAGTCGATCCACTTTATTCGCGAAGGGGTTTTCGCCGCCGCGGAACTCGAAACGAATTGGCGAACCAACCACTTTCAACACCTTACGGAAGGTGTTTTCAAGATAGCGTTTGTAAGCCCCTGGCAAAGAGCCCACTTGATTACCGTGTACGACAATAATAGGGGGATTGGAACCACCCTGGTGGGCGTATCGAAGCTTAATTCGACGGCCATGGACCATCGGTGGCTGATGCTGCGCAATCGCATCTTCAAGAATGGCCGTCAACCGATTCGTTGGCCACTTGGCCATCGAAGACTCATAGCTGGCCTGTACTGACTCATACATGGTGCCGACACCGGTACCGTGCAACGCTGAGATATAGTATTTATCAGCATAATCGAGGAAGTCCAAACGGCGCGCGACCTGCTCTTTTACTTTCGCTCGATCTTCCGAGCCCATGCCATCCCACTTGTTGATCGCAATGACCAACGAACGTCCGGCGTCCAGCACAAAGCCGATCAGGTGCAAATCTTGGTCAACCAAGCCTTCACGCGCATCAATCACCAGAATCACAACGTGGGCATCATCAATCGCTTGCAAGGTCTTGATGATGGAAAACTTTTCGACCACTTCCTTTACGTTCTTTCTTCGGCGTACACCCGCAGTATCGATCAAGGTGTATTCATGCCCATGTCGTTCGTAAGGAATGTAAATGCTGTCCCGGGTCGTGCCCGGCATGTCGTAAACCACCACTCGCTCTTCGCCAAGCATGCGGTTGACCAGAGTGGACTTACCCACGTTTGGACGCCCCACAACACCGATACGGATACCTGGATAACGATCCGCCCGATCTTGATCAAGCGGCTCTTCAGGTTCCGGAAGCAAGTATTCAAGCAACGAACGGACGCCGCGGTTATGAGCGGCTGCAATCATGAAAACAGACTGAAAACCTAACTTGTAAAAGTCAGCCGCCGCGACATCGGGGTCCTGGCCATCGGTTTTATTCACCACCAGATGGGCTTGCTTATCCGAGCGACGCAGATGATCAGCAATCACTTCATCCCCGGCTGTCAGACCTGCACGGCCGTCCACCAGAAACAATACAATGTCTGCCTCGTCCACTGCCTGCAAGGACTGCTGGGCCATTTCCGAGTCCAAACCGGCCTCTTGGCCCGTGAGTCCACCAGTATCAATAACAATAAACTTACGATCCTCGCAGAAACCTTCCCCGTACTTTCGATCACGGGTTAGTCCCGGAAAATCCGCGACCAAAGCGTCCCGAGATCGGGTCATTTGGTTAAACAAGGTGGACTTGCCAACGTTCGGGCGTCCTACAAGGGCAATTACTGGGGTCATAATTATCTGCTATACAAAGAAACAAAAACCCGGCCTGAGCCGGGTAAATTCAGCGTGCCTTCAGTCGTCCTGTTCAAGCGTCAGAACCGACAATTTGCCACCGTTACCATAAACCAACAGGTTACCATTACTGAGTACCTGGACAGGTACGCGGATACCGTCACTGTCATATTTCATTTGGCCGACCAAGCGACCGTCGCTCATCTGCATTACGTGCAGATATCCTTCGTAGTCACCAACAACCAAGTACTCTCCGGCCACCGCAGGGCGAGTCACCTGACGCCATGCCAAATCGCTTTGCGTCCAAAGCTCACGCCGGTCGTTACCACGCAGTGCGAGGACATCACCGTTTGCCACTGCAAGGAAAATATTACCATTGCCGATCGCAGGCGAATAGTAACTGGATGCCGTGCGACTCCAGATTTCCTGGCCTGAACGAATGTCAACCAACGCCAGCTTACCCTGATAACCGACCACCATAATGGCCGAATCCAATACCAGTGGCTGGCCGCCAATATCGACCAATCTTTCCAATTCAGTGCGCCCTTGCGCCTGCCCTACCTGATACTGCCACACAGGCTGGCCATTCTCAGCCCCAAGGGCAATCACCCGGCCATTTGCGAACGAGGCAATGACAATGTCTGCTCCTACCAGAGGGGCTGCGGCTGTGCGCATTGTGAGTACGGGCACTTGCGCTTCATAGTGCCAAATCTGCTCACCCTTTTCGGCATCAAAACTGATCACTCGGCCATCCGTCGTTTGAACCACCACGAGAGAGCCATTTGACTGCGGTGCTGCCAAAACTTCTGTTGGCAAATCGACGCGCCAGTTTTCGGCGCCATCTTCACTGGACAATGCGATCAGTTCTGCATCACGGGTTACGAGATAAAGCTGATTCCCATCGGCACCAGGGCCGGCGAAGATACGGTCATCGAGCTCCCTTGACCAAACCACCTTGCCATCTTCCGCAGCGACGGTAACCACTTCACCATCCGCAGAGGCAGCGTAAATTACGTCACCTGCATACAAGGGCGCTAACTGCAGAAATTCACCGTCATGTCCTTCACCGACGGACATTTTCCAAACGCGCTCAAAACCGACACTGGTTTCAATCTCAGGTACCGGCGCTGGCTGCTCAAACGTATCCGTTGCGCTGCACCCGCCCAGTAACAAGACCAAGGCAGCACATGCTGAAACTAACCCAAACGGTTTATTGCGCCCCAAAGGCATCAAGCACCCTCCCCGACACCAAGGTCAGACAGTTTTAGCTCCAGCAAGTCGCCACCGCGTGCCTGCCCTTGCTCTCGTGCAGCAAGATACGCTTTCCGCGCACCTTCGCTGTCACCTTTCGCCAATAGGATGTCGCCTTTCAGTTCGGA
Source organism: Marinobacter sp. (assembly GCF_034669625.1). Lineage (GTDB taxonomy): Bacteria > Pseudomonadota > Gammaproteobacteria > Pseudomonadales > Oleiphilaceae > Marinobacter. Next base: position 3,037 of record NZ_JAXMOY010000013.1, on the reverse strand, counting down.
AAAAACAGCTGCGAAGGTTTGCGCATCACCTGCACCATCCAACGTCGCCAATGCGGCATCGTGATCACCGGCCGCGAATTGAGCCTGAGCAAGGCGGTTCCGGATAACCAGCGACAGCGCCTTGTAATCAGCGGCCTTGTCCAATGCCCATTCCAACGATTCGATGGCCGCTTCAGGATCGTTTTCTACCATCATCTGTTGACGTGCCAATACCAGGTTTCCATAAATGGCATAGGCACTGCTGCTATGCTCTTCACGCAAAGATTCGGCCACGAACTCAACGGTATTTTTGCTGTCTTCATCGCCTGTAGAGAACGCTGTCAGCAACGTTGTAAATTGATTAGCGGCTTCCGCACGCTCTTGAGCCTGATGGTTTTGCCAAGCCTGCCAACCAAACACAATGGCCAAGGCCGCGCCGATACCGATTAGCAGTGAGCTACCGTTCTTCTTCCACCAGTCCTTAATTGCCTGGACCTGTTCTTCTTCGGTGCGTAACTCAGCCATGAAAACTCCTGTCAATTATTTGTTGTTGCCCGTTAGTCGGTCGAATTCGTTACACAAGTGCAGCCAGAACACTGGCCAACTCTGACTGCGAGACTTCCTGTTGAGGCTGATCATCGCGCAAGGGCTTTAAGCCTGCGGTCCGATTGGCCACTTCATTTTCGCCAAGAATCACTGCATAGCGTGCTCCGCTACGATCAGCCTTCTTCATCTGGCTTTTAAAACTTCCGCCGCCGCAATGGGTAATCACGACTTTGCCGGGCAACTCATTTCTCAATGTATTCGCAATAGCCATGGCCGACGCCACACTCTGGTCACCCATCGCGGTGACATAGACATCCGCCTGATTATTAACGTCTTCTGGAATCAAGTTCAGCGTTTCCAAAAGCAATATCAGACGTTCCAGGCCCATTGCAAAGCCGACGGCAACCGTTGGTTTGCCACCGAGCTGTTGGACCAGTCCATCGTATCGACCGCCGGCACAAATGGTTCCTTGCGCGCCGAGGCTTTCGGTAACCCATTCAAACACGGTCTTACCGTAGTAATCGAGACCTCGGACCAGCGCCGGATTCACCGTATATACAACACCTGCCGCGTCGAGCAGTGATTTAAGCTGTTCAAAGTGCGCCACAGACTCTTCGTCGAGATACTCATCCAAGCTCGGAGCGTTCTCAAGCAATTTTCGAGTATTGGGATCTTTGCTGTCGAGAATTCGAAGCGGATTGGTCGTTAACCGACGCTTGCTGTCGTCATCGAGCTCATCACGAAACTGCTCAAGGTAGCTAACCAATGCTTCCCGATACACTTTGCGGGCTTCACTGGTGCCGATGGAGTTGATCTCCAGGCGGGCATGGGCAGACAAGCCGAACTCGTCCCAAAGGCGAGCAGTCAACATCAACAGCTCGGCATCGATATCCGGACCAGCCATACCAAAGCACTCAACGCCAATTTGGTGGAACTGGCGGTAACGGCCTTTTTGGGGACGCTCGTGACGGAACATCGGGCCGGTGTACCAAAGGCGCCGAGTCTGATTGAACAGTAAGCCATGCTCTTCCGAAGCACGCACACATCCTGCAGTACCTTCCGGGCGCAAAGTCAGGCTATCGCCGTTGCGATCATCAAAGGTATACATTTCTTTTTCGACAATGTCGGTGACTTCGCCGATGGAACGCTTGAACAGATCGGTTTGCTCTACAATCGGCATACGAATTTCCTGATAGCCGTATTGTGAAAGTACTTTTCGAACTGTTGATTCAACGTACTGCCAGACAGGTGTCTGGTCCGGAAGAATGTCGTTCATCCCCCGAATTGCCTGAATTTTAGCCAAAGTAAAACCCTGATTGCTTCTTAAATAAATGTTTGGAGATCAATCTTCGGACTTAGCAATTAACAGCGAGTCCTGCTCTTCGCGACGAGCAATCTCTTCTCGAATTAACCGTTCCAGGTCATCCGTAAGCGTTTCATTGACCAACTTTTGGTTTGGCTTTCCGTGAAGATAAAACAGATTCTTCGGTGAACCGCCGGTTAAACCGATATCCGCCTCACGGGCTTCACCCGGGCCGTTAACAATGCAACCGATGATCGCAACGTCCAGCGAACGGTTCACATCTTCCAGCCGCCCTTCCAGGTCGTTCATGGTCTGAATAACATCAAAGTTCTGTCTGGAACAGCTCGGGCAAGCGATAAAATTGATCCCGCGGCTACGCAACCGGAGACTTTTCAGAATATCAAAACCAACTTTAATCTCTTGGACTGGATCCGCAGCCAGTGATACCCGGATGGTGTCACCGATGCCATCCATCAACAGCATTCCCAGACCGATTGAAGACTTCACGGTACCCGAGCGGAAACCACCCGCCTCGGTGATGCCCAGGTGCAAAGGCTGTTCAATTTGTTCCGCGATCAAGCGATATGCAGCTACCGTCATAAATACTTCGGAAGCCTTCAAGCTGACCTTGAAGTCTTGAAAATCATGGCGGTCCAGAATATCGATGTGGCGCATCGCTGATTCAACCAACGCCTCAGGCGTCGGCTCGCCATATTTGCGCTGCAATGCCTTTTCAAGAGAACCCGCATTCACCCCGATACGAATGGGAATGTTGCGATCTTTGGCAGCATTGATCACGGCGCTGACACGATCATCTCGACCGATATTTCCCGGGTTGATTCGCAGGCAATCAACGCCCAGCTCTGCGACACGCAGCGCGATCTTATGATCGAAATGAATATCCGCTACCAGCGGCACCGATACTTGTTTACGAATTTGACCAAACGCTTCAGCAGCCTCCATAGACGGCACAGATACCCTAACGATATCGGCCCCGGCCTCCTGAATCGCATTAATCTGACCTACCGTGGCAGCCACGTCACAGGTATTGGTGTTGGTCATGCTCTGAACCGCGATAGGTGCATCACCACCTACGGGCACATCACCAACCATGATCTGCCGGGATTTACGTCTTTTGATCGGGGAATCTTGTTTCATTGACAGGAACCAACACTATATCCGGACGTTTAATTCAGGGTTCGAGTGTGA
>NZ_JAXMOY010000012.1:0-114785 GCF_034669625.1 Marinobacter sp. | reverse complement strand
CGAAAAACTCACCGGCGTTACTGCTAAATCGTGGGGCGCATTCTACACTGAACCGCCACCTTGTCAACTGCTTTTTGAAGAATCTTTAAAACGTTTTCTTCAGAACTTTCAAGCAGTTACCGCTTCGTTGCTGACCGTGTTTAGCGGCTAGCCCCTCAAGCGAGATGCGCATTCTACAGACCTCGCCGAAGGAGTCAACGGCCAATTTGAAAAAAGTTCGAATTGGTCGTTTTAAGGTGCAAATCAAGCGACAACCAATACGCGCGCTATCTTCTTCTTACCGGCTTGGATAACGCAGTCGTCACCCTCTACCAGCATCCGATCACCCTCAAACTTCTGCCCGTCCAGATAGACAGCGCCGCGCCCCAACACATCGCGAGCCGCTGCACCATTCTTCACAAGACCAGCCAACCGAAGCACCGAAGCCATCGGCATTTCGGCCTGCCCTTCCAAAGACACTTCTACCGTCGGTACGTTTTCGGGGATTTCGCCGAGCGCTACACGATTGCCTGCAGACTTATGCGCAGACTTTGCCGCTTCCTCATTATGGAAACGAGTGATCAACTCTTCCGCCAGCATCTTTTTATAGTCTTGCGGGTTCGCTCCGGTTTCTACCGCCGCACGATACTCTTCGACTTCAGCCATCGGCCGAAAGCTGAGCAACTCAAAATAACGCCATAACAACTCATCAGGCACCGACAACAGCTTGGTGTACATTTCACCCGGCGCGTCATTTACACCAACATAGTTACCCAGGGACTTGGACATCTTCTGCACGCCATCCAACCCTTCAAGGATCGGAACCGTCAAAATCGCCTGCGGCTTCTGGCCGTAATGCTTCTGCAGCACGCGCCCCATGAGCAAGTTAAATTTCTGATCCGTTCCACCCAACTCAACGTCAGCCTCTAGCGCTACAGAATCGTAACCCTGTATCAACGGATAAAGGAACTCGTGAATCGCTATCGATTGCTCTGCCCGGAAACGCTTTGTGAAATCGTCACGCTCAAGCATACGGGCTACCGTGTACTGCCCTGCAAGCTTGATCATTTCGGATGCGCCCATCTTGCCCATCCACTCGGAGTTGAACACCACCCGAGTTTTAGCCGGATCCAGAATTTTGAACACCTGCTCTTTATAGGTGACGGCATTCTGCATCACTTGCTCTTCGTTCAGCGGCGGCCGAGTTGCACTCTTACCACTGGGATCACCGATCATTCCGGTAAAGTCGCCGATCAAAAAGATGACCTCGTGCCCCAGATCCTGAAACTGCCGCAACTTGTTAATAAGGACGGTGTGTCCCAGATGCAAATCCGGAGCCGTTGGATCAAAGCCCGCCTTTATTCTTAAAGGACGACCTTCTTTTAACTTTGCGATCAGATCTTCTTCTGGAATCAGCTCATCTATTCCGCGCTTTATGATGGCTAATGCTTCATCTAGTGATGCCATGAACCCTATATCCCCAGTTTTGACTGCAAAACGGCAGCAGCGACCATTTACACAGCTCTACAAAAGAAAGCTGCGAATTACGAGCGCTACTTGGTAAAGTGTGCGTGATTAGTTTTTGACCAAACCCTGTATATCAGGGCCGACATTATATCAGCGGGCGCGCACTTTGTACGCCCGCCCATATCAGTATCCGTAATGTTCGGCACTGTCCTGATTCTTCTATATACGGTAATCTGGTGGTCTATACTTGATCAGGCGCTTTAATTAGCGGACACAACTACCCGGAATTTCGATCATAATGGGTGAGCACCGTGCTTAAAACTTTCCCCAAATCACATTTAACGCTCGCCGCCGCTGCAACTGTTGTAGTCACTGCGGCCGTGCTTATGAGCCCCAGCGCAGACGTTGAAGCCAGACGCATGTCCTATCCGGTTGACCTTAGCCAAGGCACTGCATCGGGAGCCGGCGAACCTGTCATTTCCGCGCCAACAAGCCAAAACACTGCCGATAACATTACAGAAGTTGCCATACCGGTTAACTCAGTCGAGCAAGCTCTTGCGGCTACACAAGCACCACCGGCAGCCATCGCGGCCCCTGAAGCGCCAAAGCTTCAATGGAAAGCCTTTCGCATTAAATCCGGCGACACCCTGTCTTCTTTGTTCAAGAAAGCCGGCTTTAATGATGGCGTAATGCTGTCCGTTATTCACGGTGAGGGCGAGACCGACAAGCTCCAACGCCTCTATGCTGGCGAAGACATCCGGTTTGGCCTGGACGATGAAGGCGACCTCGTAGCCATAGAGCTTCAGCGCAGCCAGCTGGAGTCACTCAAGATTGAGAAAACTGAAAACGGCTATGCGGGAGAAACCAAGCTTCGGGAACCGGAAATCCGCCCGGCCTTCGCCTCAGGCGTTATCGACGGTTCACTGTACCTCGCTGCACGTGATGCTGGCATGGACGACCGACTCACGATGGAACTGGCCGGCATTTTCGGCTGGGACATCGATTTTGTTTACGACGTTCGCAAAGGTGACCGTTTTGAGGTGGTTTACGAACAACTGTACATCGATGGTGAAGAATTCAATACTGGCCGGATTCTATCTGCCAAATTCACCAATCGCGGCGATGAGAACATTGCGCTGCTTTACACTGATTCCAACGGCGAGAGCGACTATTACACGCCAGAAGGGCAAAGTATGCGAAAAGCGTTCTTGCGCGTTCCGATCAACGCTCGCCTATCGTCTCCCTTCAATCTACAGCGGCGCCATCCGGTACTTGATATCGTTCGGCCGCACGAGGGTACAGACTACGCCGCCCCTCCCGGCACTCCCATCAAAGCCGCGGGCAATGGCCGGGTTAAGTTTGCCGGCTGGAAAGGCGGATACGGCCGCACAGTGGTTCTTCAACATGGTGACAACATAACCACGCTTTACGCGCACATGAGCCGACTGGGCAAAGGGATCAAAAATGGAATTCGCGTCAAGCAAGGCCAAACCATCGGTCATGTGGGCTCTTCCGGCATGGTAACCGGCCCGCACCTGCATTATGAATTCCGGGTAAATGGTGTCGCGAAGAACTCCCGCACCGTCAAACTGCCGGATGCACAGCCTATTCCCAAATCCGAAATAGCTCGATTCAAGCAGGTTACCAACCAAAGTCTGGCTCAGCTCAATGTATTTCTTGAGAGCCAACATCAGCTGGCTCTTGCCACGGACAATTGAAAATGAGCTACTGGCTCGGCCTCATGTCAGGCACCAGCATGGACGCAGTCGATGCCGTGCTGGTGTCTTTCAACCCCCAAAGCCTGACTATTCGTGCCACTCACTCTCTCGCCTATCCGGATAACCTCAGACAGCGCCTAATCTCGGCGACCCGAGACCACGGCAGGCCGGATGAATTGGGCGAACTGGGCTCTTTGGTGGGACAGCATTTCGCGCGAACCGCCTCAGAACTGATTGCGCAGTCCGGCCTTGCCGCCAGCGACATTTCCGGGATTGGCAGCCACGGACAAACCGTGCGCCATCAACCGTCTGGTTCCGCACCTTTTTCTATGCAGATTGGCTCAGCCGCCTTAATCGCGGAAGCGACAGGCGTCACCACTGTCTCCGATTTTCGCAGCCGCGATATCGCGGCCGGCGGACAAGGGGCACCGCTGGTGCCGGCGTTCCACAAGTGGCTCTTCGAATCCAGCCAACAGGACCGCTGCATCCTAAATCTGGGCGGCATTGCCAACATTACCTGGCTACCCGCCGGTAATCGAAAACCTATTGTCGGATTTGATACTGGCCCCGCGAATGCACTTCTTGATGCTTGGTGCCTGCACCAAACCGGCCGTCATTATGATGTAGATGGGCAGCTAGCCAGAGAGGGCGCAACGCACCCGGAACTGCTGGCTAGCATGCTCTCGGATGCTTACTTCAGCAAACCTGCCCCAAAGAGCACCGGCAAAGAGCGCTTCAACCTTGACTGGGTGCTTACGCACCTTCAGCGCTTTCCAACACTGCCACCAGAGGACGTTCAACGAACGCTCCTGCAACTGACGGTCACCACCATTCTTCAGCAACTGCCACAAGAAACAGCAAACATGGCGGTTTATGCCTGTGGCGGCGGGACATTTAACGCGTTACTGATGAACGAATTGCGAGCAGGGCTTGGCTCAGTGGCGCTCGCCACTACAGCGGAACTTGGGCTTGATTCACAATGGGTGGAACCAGTTGCCTTCGCCTGGCTTGCACGACAGACCCTGAAAGGCCTGCCGGGCAACGTGCCGGAAGTGACCGGCGCTTCGGGGGAAAGGATACTCGGGGCCATCTACCCCGCTTGATCGTCAGATGGAGAAGGAACTGCCGCAGCCACAGGTTGAGGTGGCGTTAGGATTCTGAACCACAAACTGGGAGCCTTGCAGCCCCTCTTGGTAGACCACGGTAGCGCCTACCAAATACTGATAGCTCATCGAATCCACCAGCAATTTGATACCGTCACGCTCGATAACGGTATCGTCTTCTTCCTGATTTTCGTCAAACGAAAAACCGTACTGGAAGCCAGAGCAGCCTCCACCTGTGACGAAAACCCGCAGCTTCAGCTCCGGATTCTCTTCTTCTTCGATCAATTCGCGCACCTTGGCAACGGCACTGTCACTGAAAAACAGCGGTGTGGCCATTTGTTGCTGAACTACACTCAAGGGTTGCCTCCGGCACTAATAGATATTTGCTCGATTATGGTATTCCTGACTAAAACAGTCAACTATTCAAACTTACCCTCGACCTCGAATTCCAGATCGCCAGCATCTGTCCGCTCGTGGGAAAGAAGCCCTGTCGTCTCCGTCTGTCGAATCAGGTTGCCGTTCACTGCCGCGCCCATCGCCATCTCTATCAGCTGGTAATAGACACTTCCATTGACACTGGACTTTTCAGCCAGCTCCAAATGACTGGATGAGTGAACATCCCCGTGAACCGTGCCGTTTATGATGATATGCGGCGCAATGACATCCCCTGTAATCTGCCCCACCTCGGACAAACGAAGGACAGCATCACTGCCCTCTTCAGCAATAACACGACCCTTTATTTTACCATCGATGTGCAATCCGCCTGAAAAACGAACATCACCTTCAATGGTCGTCCGCGCCGAAATCAAAGTATCAAAACGATTAGATGAGCGGTTTCGTACCTGCTTTTTCTTATTAAACATTTCAGTTTCCTGTTAATTGGTCCCAATCAAATGTACTTTCTGCCTGCGCCGCTTTCTGGCCTCCTGCCTGAGCAACAACCTGAATTTCCAATGGTTCAAATTTTTCCGGCAAGCTCAGGCTGCCTTCGATATCCTGAAAATAACGGAATTTGAACTTTACCCCCAGATCGTCAATCTCTTCTGACAAATCCCTAAGCGCTACAACCTGCTTTTCGCCGTCAACGTTACCAATGACGTTGACCGCGACCAGCCCGGACACATAGCGATTATTATTACCAACCTGAGTCAGGACCATCTTGAAACTATAATGTCCATCCCCCCGGGCCGGCGTGAGCGTAAAGCTATCCACCTGCAGCCCTTTACTAACTTCGGTCGGCGCCATAATGTTGCGGTAAAAGGTTAAATCCGCTTTAAGCTCGGAAATTTGCGTTTCCAGCTCGACAATCGCATTTCTTGCATCCCGCAACGCCTGCTCATCAATCGCACGACCTCGTTCCAGACTAATCAGTTTCTGGCGCGCGGAACTGAACTGCTCGCGCAGGCCATCAACCTCATGAACCAGCAGATCTTTGGTTTCTTGCGCCGATGAAAAACGAAAGCCACCCTGCGCCATCCCGGCCATGTAACCGGAAATGGCCGCAACAATGGTAAAGGCAAGCAGTATCAAAGTCCGGCGTAAACGATAGCCACGCCGGTGCCGGATAACAATGTATTCCTCTGAGGGTTTAGGCGCTTCGCTCACAATTCAGCCTCAGGGCAGCATCGCTGGCGCATTCAGCCCCAACCGCTCATCCAATCCAAACATGATGTTCATGTTCTGAACCGCTTGCCCGGCGGCACCTTTCACCAAGTTATCAATCACCGACGTGACGATCACCACATTGCTGTGTTCCTGCCGATGCAGCGCCATACGACAATGATTCGCACCACGCACACTTCGAGTTTCGGGGTGACTACCAAACGGCATCACATCGACGAATGGCTCATCCTTATAGCGCTCTTCAAACAAAGCCTGCAAACGATCGAAATCTGCGGTGTCGGTTAATTCTGCGTAGAGCGTCGCTTCGATACCCCGAATCATCGGCAGCAGATGGGGAACAAAGGTCACCCCCACGTCTTTACCGGCAGCCTCGCCCAAGCCCTGACGAATCTCGGGCAAGTGACGGTGGCCGGACGCACCGTATGTTTTGAAGCTTTCGCCAATTTCACCATGCAGCATGCCAGCACTGGCCTGACGGCCGGCACCACTGGCACCGGATTTGGCATCTGCAATCAACCGTGAAGGATCCACTAAACCGTTTTCAAGCAGCGGCAGAAAACCCAGCTGTACGGCCGTTGGATAACACCCCGGATTCGCCACCAGTTGCGCCTTGCGGATTTCTTCACGGGCCACTTCGGGCAACCCATAAACGGCCTTCTCAGCCCACTCCGGGCTCTCGTGGGCCATGCCATACCATTTCGCCCATACATCGAGATCTTTAAGACGAAAATCTGCAGACAGGTCCACCACCCGAGTGCCGGCTTTCATCAACTCCGGCACCATACGAGCAGCCACGCCATGAGGCGTTGCAAAAAATACCAGATCACACGCTGCCAACTGCGCCGGGTCAGGTTCCGAGAATGCCAGATCAAAGTGTCCTCGCAAGTTGGGATACATATCCGCCACGGGCATACCTGCCTCGGAGCGCGAAGTGATGCACTGCACTTCAACCTCGGGATGAACGGCGAGAATTCTCAACAATTCCACGCCTGTATATCCGGTACCACCAACAATGCCTATTTTAATCACGCTCTTCTCCAACGTATTCTGGTCAGAATTTCGGGTTAGTCTAACATGATAAACCAAGGACTTATTGCAGCCTGCAGACCCAAAGCTACAATGGTACCCCAATCTCTCTGAACGAATTGTTCGAACAACCGGAATCCAGCCCACATGCGCAACATCAGGCAACAGGTTACGGAAAATCTGATCCACGTTTTCCGGGGAAGGCTCGCCGGTGTGGATGCCCTGCCCCAACTGGCCGTCCTTGGTCTGCTTTCCGGCATTGTAACCGGCGCTGTGATCCTGTTGTTCCGCTTCGCCATCGAATGGCCTCTGGATTACTTTTTCCCTGGTAACGGTTCGGAAAACTTCGAAGATCTGGACATCCTCACCCGAGGCATTTTGCCTTTGGCCGGCGCCGTGGCGCTCGGGTTGTTTTTGCACAAACTGGGCATTCATGACCGCAAGGTGGGGATTGCCCACGTGATGGAGCGGCTGAACTACCATCAGGGCTATATTTCGCTGAAAAGCGCCATCGTTCAATTCATCGCCGGCGTTACCACGGTGGTCACTGGTCAATCGGCTGGCCGAGAGGGCCCGGCGGTGCATCTCGGCGCGGCCTTTTCAAGCATTCTCGGGCAATGGATGCGCCTGCCCAACAACAGTATCCGGACACTGGTTGCCTGCGGCTGCGCGGCCGCCATCTCCGCTTCATTCAATACCCCGATCTCCGGTGTTATCTTCGCCATGGAAGTGGTGATGATGGAGTACACCATCGCCGGCTTTACCCCCATTATCCTGTCGGCAGTGAGCGCCGCCATCGTCACCCAAGTGGTCTACGGCACCGAACCGGCCTTTAGCGTTCCGGCGCTGACCATGAATTCCTTGCTGGAAATCCCATGGATACTGGCCATAGCGGTGATGATCGGCATTGCAGCCGCCTGTTTGATTCAATTAGTGGACAGCCTTGGGCGCTATCATCATCGCCCGGTCTTTTTACGCATATTCGGCGCCGGCCTGCTCATGGTGCCGTTTGCCATCTTTGTGCCCGAAACCATGGGCATTGGCTACGACACCGTTGGTCACACCATTAACGGCGTACTCGGCTTCTGGCTGCTGTTGGGGGTGGGGTCAGCCAAGCTGCTGATCACCGGAGCCTCTATCGGCCTTGGCATGCCCAGCGGGGTGATCGGCCCCACGTTGTTCATTGGTGCAACCCTGGGTGGCGCCATGGGCCTAATCGGTGCGGCCTTTGCGCCGGACATCGCATCGTCTGTCGGTTTTTATGCCATGCTCGGCATGGGTGCCATGATGGGTGCCGTATTGCAGGCGCCTTTGGCGGCGTTAATGGCGCTGCTGGAACTCACTCATAACCCCAACATCATTCTGCCGGGCATGCTGATTATTACCACCGCGACCCTGGTCACGAGTGAAGCGTTCGGCAAGAAGTCGTTGTTCATCACAGTGCTGAAAAGCCAAGGGTTAAGTTACCAGAACTCACCGGTTACTCAGGCGTTGAGGCGGGTATCCGTTGGCGCCATCATGGACCGGAACATTCTACGCATTGAACGCCAACTCACCCTCGAGGAAGCGCGCAAAGTGCTTTCATCAGAACCGAAATGGCTCTTGGTGGATGGCAACAACGGCCCCACGTCATTACTGCCAGCCGTCGATCTTGCGCGCTACCTTGAGGAGTTTAACGAGAAAAATTTAGAGGATGCCCCTGAACTGCCCGAGAGTCTGGATTTGATGCAAATCCCAGCCAACCGACTGGACGTTGCGCCCGTGCAATATCAAGCCACGCTGGAGCAAGCCCTCAATGAATTCGACCAGTCCAAAGCTGAGGCGCTCTACGTTCAGCGTCACGTAGCCCCAATGATCCAGCGGGTTTATGGTGTCGTTTTGCAATCAGATATCGAAAGTTACTACCAATACCGCCGGAGCTAACACATGCTATGGGTTAAAGCCCTTCACATTATTTCACTGGTATGCTGGTTTGCCGGCATTTTCTATTTGCCTCGCCTATTCGTTTACCACGCGGCGTGCGAAGACAAGCCGGGGCAGGAACGCTTCAAAATCATGGAACGCAAATTGTACCGGGGCATTACCACGCCCTCGATGATTGCGACTCTGATTTTTGGCGTGTGGTTGATCAGCTACAATGTATCCGGCTATTTCAGCCAAGGCTGGCTGCACGCCAAATTGACCCTGGTTGCCCTGCTGATTGTGTATCACCTCTACTGCGGCCACTTAGTAAAAGTATTCCGTGACGACAACAATACCCGCAGCCACGTGTTCTATCGCTGGTTCAATGAACTGCCGGTTTTTATACTGCTTGCGGTTGTCATTCTTGCCGTTGTTAAACCTTTCTAAGGAGGCTCACCATTAATAGCTACACCCGCCCCCACGTTCTCGTGCTGTCCGGGCTGGACCCGTCCGGCGGCGCCGGCATCCAGGCTGACATTCAGGCCATCACCTCTCTCGGCGGCCACCCCTTGCCTGTGCTGACGTGCCTGACGGTCCAAGACACCAACAATGTGTATGGTGCTGAGGCGATTGATCCGACGCTCATCCGGCAGCAGCTCGAATGTCTGGACAAGGACATTCCCATACACGCGGTTAAAACCGGTGCCATGGGCAACGCGGCGGTGGTCAACGTGCTGATGGAGTTTCTCGAAAACCACCCTGAGCTACCGCTGATTGTTGACCCTGTGATCAAAGCAGCCGGTGGCGGTGATTTGGCCGATGATGAACTGGTGAAAGCCATGAAGAGCTCGCTGTTCGCGCGAGCTGAAATGATTACACCCAACGGGGTTGAACTCCTCCAATTAGGTAACTGCGACAGCGAAGATCAAGCCGCCGACAAACTGCTGTCAGCCGGCTGCAAATCGGTACTGGCCACCGGCGGTCACGGAACCGGGCCACAAATCATCAATACTCTATACAGCGCCGGGCACGATCCGATGCATTGGCGGCTTGAGCGTATTGGCGACAATGAATACCACGGTACCGGCTGCACTCTAGCCGCGGCTATTTCGACCGGCATCGCCAGCGGGCTCTCCGCCCGGGCCGCCATTTCCCAAGCTCAGAACTACGTCAGCCGCACACTTCTGAGCGCCTTGACCATAGGCCAAGGGCAACGAGTACCCAACCGGGGCATTCCGTGGGAACGTTGACCCCACATCTTAAGCGCGGCCTGTATGCCATCACCGACAACCGACTTACTCCGCCTGACCGTCTGCTGCAGTCCGTAGAAGCCGCGCTAGCGGGGGGCGCCGTGCTAGTCCAATATCGGGACAAGCTTTCATCGACAACAGAGCGGCTGAGCCAGGCCATCGACCTAGTCAGACTTTGCCAAAATGCAGGTGTGCCGTTACTCATCAACGACGACCCTGAGCTGGCACACCGAGTGGGCGCTCAAGGCGTACATTTGGGGCAAGACGACTGGGCCTTGGCCGACGCCAGAAAGCTGCTGGGGCAGGACGCCATCATTGGTATTACCTGTCACCAGCAGATGGATCTGGCCGAAACCGCCAAAGCCAGGGGCGCCGACTATTTGGCCTTCGGCCGTTTTTATCATTCTGGCACCAAACCCGGCGCACCCCGAGCAGATGTTCAGGTGTTAACCGATGCATGCCGTTTGGCGCTTCCCGTGGCTGCCATTGGAGGCATTACGACCGACAACGCAGAGCCACTGATTCGAGCCGGCGCTGATCTCATTGCCGTAGTGGGTGGACTGTTCGGGGGCAGCCCCGAAGACATAGAAGCGAAGGCCAGACAATTCAGCCAACTGGTCGCTTTGCACCACCCGCTATCGACACATTCCAACTGACAGGAGCAAATCATGAGTCATTCTGAAGAACTGTTCGAACAGGCCCAAAAATACATCCCCGGTGGTGTTAACTCTCCCGTTCGGGCATTTCGCGGCGTGGGCGGCACCCCGGTATTTTTCAAACACGCCGAAGGTGCTTACCTGTACGACGAAGACGACAAACGCTACATCGATTTCATCGGCTCCTGGGGCCCGATGATTCTGGGCCACTCCGACCCACGCATCAAAGAAGCCCTGCACGCCCAAGTGGATCTTGGCGTCGGTTACGGTGCGCCTACCGCCATCGAAACCGACATGGCGAAGAAGGTCTGCGAACTGGTGCCATCGATCGAAATGGTGCGCATGGTCAACTCCGGCACCGAAGCGACCATGAGCGCTATTCGCCTGGCACGCGGTTACACCGGCCGGGACAAAATCGTGAAGTTCGAAGGCTGCTACCACGGCCACGTGGACTCCCTGCTGGTGAAAGCCGGCTCCGGCGCACTGACCTTGGGCGAGCCGAACTCCCCAGGCATTCCCGCCAGCTTGGCCGAACACACCATCACCCTGGATTTCAACGACATCGACGGTGTGCGCGAAACCTTCAAGAAAATTGGCGACCAGATTGCGGCCATCATCGTGGAGCCTGTTGCCGGCAACATGAACTGCATTCCGCCGGTTCCGGGTTTCCTAGAAGGCCTGCGCGAAGCGTGCGACGAGCACGGTACTGTCTTGATTTTTGACGAAGTGATGACCGGCTTCCGGGTTTCCCTTGGCGGCGCTCAGGGTTTCTACGGCATCACCCCTGACCTGACCGCACTGGGCAAGGTAATCGGTGGCGGCTTACCGGTGGGTGCGTTTGGCGGCAAGCGTGAAATCATGGAACACATTTCACCGCTCGGCCCGGTTTACCAAGCAGGCACCTTGAGTGGCAACCCGCTAGCGATGGCCGCCGGCCTGACTAGTTTGAACGCCATTTCAGAACCCGGCTTCCACGATCGACTGATCGAGAAAACCAACAAGGTACGTGATGGCTTCAAAGCGGCGGCTGACGAAGCCGGTATTCCTCTGGCGGTGCAATCAGCCGGTGCCATGTTCGGCTTCTTCTTTACCGACGCGCCATCCGTGACCCGGTTTGATCAGGTGATGGAGTGCGATGTAGAGCGTTTCAAAAAGTTCTTCCAGGGCATGCTGGCCGAAGGCGTGTATCTGGCGCCATCCGCGTTTGAGGCAAGCTTTGTATGCGATGCGCTGTCAGATGATGACATCGAGTTCACTCTGGCTGCGGCCCGTCAGGTGATGGCAACCCTTTAAGCTAGACCGCGCGGTGACTCGGGTTCCACTGAGTCACCGCTTTCTACTTCCTCACCTTCTATCCTTTGAACCACGCCTACCAGCCCGATTCTCTTACCATTCTGTATTACCCCCTTTTAGATGCCTTTGCTAATTTAATAAAAGGAACTCTTCACCGTTGCCGACCGTGATGCAGTTATGTCTCGCAGTCGAATCAGCAAGTTTTCTATCAGGAGGTTTTATGAAGCGTTCAATCAATCTTTTTGCCATCTCGGCTCTAGCCGGCTCACTGGCTGCCTGCGGTGGCAGCGGTGGTGGCTCTTCATCCGCTCAAACTGGCACGGTATCTGTCGGCCTGACCGACGCGCCGGCGACCGATCTGAGCAGTGTTCACATCGCCTTTAACACCATCCGTCTCAAGCACGCCGATGGTGAGTGGCTCGAATACAGTCTTGAGGAAACCGGAAATGTGGACCTTTTAACCCTCCAAGGCGGCATGACCGAGCCTCTGATCACCGACGAAGAGGTACCCGCTGGCGAGTACAAAGAAATTCGTCTGATTGTTGATACCGACAATTCGTGGGTGACCAAAACCTCCGAGGGCGATGCACGATATACCCTTGGGGTCCCTTCTGGTGAGCAGAGCGGCCTGAAACTGAAAGGCGATTTTGTCGTAGCTGCAGACACCAGCACCGATTTCACTATCGATTTTGACGTTCGCAAATCCATTGTTGACCCCCAAGGCAGTGCTCAGGGCGACTTCATGCTCAAGCCGGTGCTACGTTTGGTCAACAACCTTGAAGTTGGCAAGATAACAGGTGAGGTGAATTACGCCACAATAAACCAGTCAACAAGCTGCAGCACAAATTATGAGGGGTCGGTTTATGTCTATGAAGGCTTAGGGGTTGAGCCGGTTGATCTGAACGTGAATCGTGAAGGCACCAACCCACTCATGATTGTTCCAGTCGCAGACGAAGATACGGACAGCCTTCATGAGTGGACCGCTGCGTTCCTTACCGAGGGCGCATACACCGTCAGCTACAGCTGCCAGGTAGACGATAACGAAACGGACGATGCGATGAACTTCTATGGCACCCAAAACGTGGAAGTAAGAGCGGGCGAGACCACCGAAGCAGCCCTGATCCCCCAGCAATCCTGATAGCCCGCAAGAGAACGCCGCCAGAGACCAGGGATGGCCTCTACACACTACAGAGCTCTCGCCCGATCCTCGGCCTGAGAAGCCCCTGCAACATTACCTCGCGCTCGGCGAATATCCGCCAGCAGCAACCAGCCCGACCGCTGCATGCGGTTATCGTTACCCGCCAGCGACAAACCTT
This sequence comes from Marinobacter sp., assembly GCF_034669625.1. GTDB lineage: Bacteria > Pseudomonadota > Gammaproteobacteria > Pseudomonadales > Oleiphilaceae > Marinobacter. Next base: position 101,452 of record NZ_JAXMOY010000012.1, on the reverse strand, counting down.
TGAGCGTGAACTGCTCAGCCGCGCCCAGGTTATTCCCGGCCACATAGGCTTCTGCCAGCTTGAAATACACTTCCGCTGAACGCGGCGCCACCCGCTGAGCCCGCTCCAAACGCGAGATAGCCCCTGCCGAATCTCCCTGTTGCAATCGTTGATCGGCATCACGGATCAACGCCACTGCCGCTGCAGGCAGTTCGTCACCGGATTCCCGGTAGCTGGGCGAACGGCTCGGCTGCTCAGATTCGGGTTCGTTTACTTGGGGCTGTTCGCTTTTGCGCCACACCTTCGGTTCCGAGGTCTCAGGCGCAGATGTCTCGGGCGGCTCGGGCGCTCTAGGCTGTTCGCTACCGCCCATGGGCACATAAATCGAGCCTCCGCCCGGCGCCGCACAGCCGGCAAGTCCAAGCATCAGCGCGAAGCTGGTCGCGTGCGTTATCGTTACTTTTTTCATCGAAACAATCCTTCAAACCAACCGCGTATTTGCCCACCGAAGTCACCGTTACAACCGGTGTGGGTGTCTGGTTCACTGCCGGCCACAAAAGGAATGAGGCGCGCGTTTCGGCATCCCTCCCCCGTCAAGGCGTTGGCTTCGGTATCCACCCAATGATACTGCACACCGTCCGGCATTACCGGTGAAAACCCATGCTGGGGAATCTGCGCCATCATCGCCGACCAAATCGGCAAAGCACCGGAGGCCCCGGTGAGCGAGGTTGGACCGTTGTCGTCCCGGCCAACCCAGGCAACTGCCAGCAAATCACCGCTGAAGCCGGCAAACCAGGCGTCGCGGCCGTCGTCGGTGGTTCCGGTTTTGCCGGCCAGCGTTAACCGTTCTGGCAAGGTGTAGTAGGTCGAGCGGCCCGTCCCTTCTTGCATGGTTTCTTGCATGGCGTACTGCACCAAGTGCACCGCTGCGGGGTCTGCCACTTGGTCCACTTTCAGGTTATAACGTGAAAGTGGCTCATTGCCGGCATCCGTTACCTCACGAATGGTGCGCAAGGGCGTGTTGAAGCCCGATGTTGCCAAACCCTGGTACAGCTGAGCAACATCCACAGGGGCCAAAGACACCGAGCCCAACAACATGGAGGGATAATCCGAGATCGGGCCAGTGATCCCGAATGCTCTCAGCTTTTCCTGCACCTTGGGTATGCCGACATCCAGCCCCACCCGAACAGCCGGCAGGTTATAGGATTTGGACAGCGCCCGATGCAGAGGCACTTCACCCCGCTCCTGCTTGTCGAAATTCTTTGGCTGCCACAGCTTGCCGTCATCAAATTCCAGCGTGAACGCCTGATCTTTAACCGGCGTGATCAGCGTATACCTGTCCGCTTGTTCAAGCGCAGCCAGATACACAAACGGTTTGATCAGTGACCCCATCGGGCGCTGGGCATCCACCGCCCGGTTGAAGCCGGCAAAGCTCGGATCTTTACCCCCCACCAGAGCAAGCACCTCACCGGTATCTTTCGCGGTGACAACCAGTGCCGCTTCGAGGTCACCCGCGTTCGGCAGTTTGGGCAAGGTTTTACTCACCGCGGCCTCAGACGCGTGCTGAACCCCCGGGTCCAGCGTTGTGAAGATGCGCAGGCCTTCACTTTGGAGATCTTCCTCCTGGTAATCCCGCGCCAGGTGGCGGCGAACCAGATCGATGTAGGCCGGATAACGATTATCAGTGAACGATGGCTTGGCGCTCACGCCTAAAGGCTTGGCCTTCGCCGCTTTCGCATCCGATTCGGTAAGCAGCCCTGCTTCCGCCATTTCATCCAACACCAGATTTCGGCGCGCGGTTGCCCGTTTCGGGTGGCGCCTTGGGTTGTAGTAACTGGGGCCTTTCACCATCCCCACCAGCAATGCAATTTGGTGCGAGGCCAAGTCTTTCAGGCGCTCGCCGAAGAAGAACTGGCTGGCCAGACCAAAACCGTGAATACTGCGGACACCGGCCTGGCCGAGATAAACCTCATTCAGATAGGTTTCAAGAATGTCGTCTTTTTCGTAATGCAGCTCGAGCAGGATCGACATCAAGGCTTCATTGCCTTTTCGCACCAACGTCTGATCACGGGTCAGGAAGAAATTTTTCACCAGCTGCTGGGTCAGCGTGCTGCCGCCCTGCACCACTCTACCGGCTTTGATATTCACCATCATGGCCCGGGCAATCGACAAGGGCGCCAGACCAAAGTGGCTGTAAAACTCGCGATCTTCCACCGCCATAAGAGTGTTGGGAAGCAGTTCGGGCACCTCTTCGAGTTGCACCAAGACCCGATCTTCGCGGTGGGCGGGGTAGATACCGCCGATTTGCGCCGGCTCCAACCGAACGATGGGCGACTTAGGCCCTGATACCACCGAGAAGGACTGAACCTTATCACCACTCACGACCAACGAGAGACGACGGCGAGGTTCTTCACCATCCGGGAACACAAAGCCTCGGGCGCTGATGAGAAAACGGCTGCCGTTGCGCCGATAAGTGCCCAGCTTCACACCGTCACCGGCACGGTAACCGGCCAACTCAAGCTCTCGCGCCAGACCTGAAGCACTGACACTGGCACCGTCATACAATTCCAGCGGGCGGGCATACACTCGGGAAGGCACTTCAAAACGGCGCCCTTCAAAGCGGGAGGTCACCACTGCGTCGAGATACACCATCCAGCCGGCGAGCACCACCAGTCCCAGCAGAACCACTCGGAACAATAAACGCCACAGACCCGACCGGCGGTTCTTTGGCTGACTTTTAGACGATTTTTTACGGGATTTCGTTGATTTACTCATACTGCGATTATAACGAAGCCAAGGAGGCGACTGGCAGGCCTGTTATGTGTTATTTCTGTAATCTGCCGTCTATCATAGAGCAAACAAAATCAACGAGTTCAGGGAACCCAGGAGCAAAATGTGAGCGAGCGCGCCCCCGACACACTGGTTAAAGCACTGCAGAACCCGGAATTATACGATCACCCGGTCAGGGATTTTCAGGTCATCGAGACCCACATCTCTCAGGTTCTTCTGACCGGCGACTACGCCTATAAGATCAAAAAACCCATGGATTTCGGCTTTCTTGATTTCTCTACTCTGGAACGCCGCAAGCACTTCTGTGAAGAAGAACTTCGACTGAACTGCCGGCTGGCCGCTGAACTCTACCTCGATGTACTGCCTATCACTGGCAGCCCCGAGCAGCCCATCCTCGATGGCGAAGGCGAGCCGTTCGAATACGCGATCCGTATGCGCCAGTTTGCCCAAAGCGAACTGTTCGACAGGCGCCAGGAACGTGACGACCTCTCGCCAGACTTGCTCACCAGCGTGGCCCGCCAATCCGCCTTGTTCCACGACAGCCTGCCACCTGTTGCCGAGGACAAACCTCTGGGCACGCCGGAGGCCGTTTATGCCGCGATGCAGGAGAACTTCGACCAGATTCGACCGCTGCTGGAGGACAAATCCTTACTCACCCAGCTGGAGGCTCTGGAAGACTGGACCCGCACTACGTTTGAGCGTAATCGTGACCTGATTGCCGAGCGCCGTGCGAACGGTCTGGTCCGGGAATGTCACGGCGACCTTCATCTCGCCAACATTACCGTGTTCAACGATCAAGTCACGGTGTTCGACTGCATTGAGTTCAACGAGCCCTTCCGCTGGATCGATGTGATCAATGATCTTGCGTTCCTGCTGATGGATCTGGAATCCCGTCAGGAACCCGCGCTGGCGAATCTGGTTCTCAATACCTACTTGGAGTACCGCGGCGACTTTGACGGCCTGGCGCTACTGCCGTTGTACAAAGCCTACCGCGCTATGGTGCGCGCCAAGATCGCGCTGTTCACGTTGGGCAACCCAAACCTTAGTGACAGCGAGCGCGACGGTTTGATGCAGAGCTATCGCAGTTACGCTCAACTTGCTGAAGATTACGGCGCCATCCCAAACCATTACCTGCTGGCGACCACCGGATTGTCTGCCTCTGGTAAAACCTGCGTCAGTGCCGCCATGTCGGCCGAATTGGGGCTGATTCGTTTACGTTCGGATGTAGAACGCAAACGTCTGCACGGGCTTGCGCCGCTGGATGACAGCAAATCCGGCTTGGGCACTGACCTTTACAGCCCGGAAGCTACCGAGAAAACCTACCAACATTTGGCGGATTTGGCTGCCCAGCTGCTGTCTTCCGGTATGTCAGTGATTGTGGATGCGGCCAGCCTGAAGGAAAGCGAGCGCTCTCAGTTCGCTCAGGTCGCGGAGAATCAAGGGGTGCCCTTTGCACTGCTGCATACCGAAGCACCAGAAGCACTTCGACGCGAGTGGGTCCGCAAACGCAAAGGGGATGCTTCCGAGGCAACCGTAGAGATGCTGGACGCCCAGCAGACGTGGTTCGAACCCCTGACGGCGGAAGAAAAAGCCCACACGATTCACCTACATACCGATTCAGAGCATGTGGCGGAAGCGGTGGCGGACAGAATCCGCCAGCACCTTGGTCTCAGCCCTCGATCCAGCACCTGATGCAAACGCTTCAACCCCAATGGCAAACCGCTTGCCCGGCACAAGATCTTATGCCGGGCAAGTTCGTGGAATTCCGCCTGAAAGAAAAAGCCGTTGAGCCGGAAGGGATGCCACTTACCGGCTTCGTATTTCTGGACAACGGAACGCCGCGGGCTTACCTCAACGTCTGCCCACATCTAGGTATCGAGCTGAACTGGATGCCTGGCCGCTTCATGGACCCCGACAACCTGTTCATTCAGTGCTCGACCCATGGCGCCCTGTTCAAACCCGGCAACGGTGAGTGCATCGCGGGCCCCTGCCAGGGCGATGCATTAACAGAGCTGGATGTGCGCGAACGCGATGGTTTTATCGAAGTCAGGGTTCAACATTAACCGGCACCGAATCTATCAAATCAAGCCGCGTGCTCGGGTTTCCGTCAACCCCCATTAATGCAGCACGGTACGCCAACACCTCTACCCCGGCTTCAACCGCCTGCCGAAGTAATTGGCCGTAGCGCGGGTCAATGTGATCCGCCGGCCGCACTTCTTCGATGCCCGTGTGGTTCACCACAAACAACAACACAGCTCGGTCGCCATGGGCCACTTGCGCCATCAACTCCCGCAAATGTTTTTGCCCGCGCTCGGTGACCGCATCCGGGAAATACCCCCGTGCGCCCTCCGCCAGGGTGACGTTTTTCACCTCCACCCAAGCGTCCGGCTGACTCGCGTGGCCAGTGAGCAGCAAATCAATACGGCTTTTTTCTGCGCCGTACCGCACCTCACTCCGGCACTGGCTGTACCCCCCGAGCGCTGAGATCACATCCGCTTCAATCGCCTGCTTAGCCTGAGCATTTGGGCGTGCAGTGTTCACACAAGCAATTGCCCCCGGACTGGTTTCCACCAGCTCCCAGGTGTACCGCAGCTTGCGCTTCGGGTTATTGCTTTCACTCAGCCAAACCCGTGCGTTTTCCGGCTGACAATTTCGCATGGAACCGGTGTTTGGACAGTGAGCAATCACCTCTTCGCCATTCGGCAAGCGCACATCCGCCAGGAAGCGTTTATAGCGCCGAATTAAGCGCCCCTCTATCAATGGTTCTGAAAACTTCATATGCTCTCCACTATAAGCCGATGTCACAGAGCTGGCACCCCTGAGACTTATCTGCTATTTTCCGCAAATTCCCATTACAGGGCGTCTGAATCAAACCGTGCGGCACCGGAGCTGGTACGGATAACAAAGCGCCCAAGTAGAAGTACAAACAAGAGGCCAGGGCTCAATGGCAAAGAAGACTGCACAAGCACCAAGCGAAACCTTTACCGGCTTCACCCCTTACGAAATCAAGAAGGGTGAAGACTACATGAGTGCAGAGATGCTGCAGCACTTCAAGGACCTGCTATTGGATTGGAAGCAGGAACTAATGGAAGAAGTAGACCGCACCATGCACCACATGCAGGAAGACGCTGCAAACTACGCGGATCCCAGCGACCGCGCAACCCAGGAAGAAGAGTTCAGCCTGGAACTGCGCACCCGGGATCGTGAGCGCAAACTGATCAAGAAAATCGACAAAACCATCGATCGTATCGACAAAGACGATTACGGCTTTTGCGATCAGTGCGGCGTAGAAATCGGCATCCGTCGACTGGAAGCTCGCCCGACTGCGACACTTTGCATCGACTGCAAAACGTTGGCAGAAATTCGCGAACGCCAGACCGGCATCTGATCTGCCCCTTACCAGCAAGCTGGCGGTCTAACCGCCAGCTTACAGAGTCCCTATGGAGCACACCCGGTATCGTGGGCGCTTTGCGCCTTCACCAACAGGCCCACTGCACTTTGGCTCCCTCGTCACAGCCTTAGCAACATGGCTGGAAGCCCGCACCGTAAACGGCGACTGGCTGGTTCGCATCGAAGACCTCGATCCCCTGAGGGAACCTCCAGAGGCCACCGATCAGATTCTTCATTCTCTCGACGTCCACGGCTTGCACTCGGATGAACCGATACGGTTTCAATCCCGGCGGCACCCGGCCTATCAGACCGCCATCGTTCAGCTGCTAGAAAACGGTCAAGCCTACCGGTGTACCTGCTCGCGTAAACAGTTGCAGGCCCACAACGGACGCCATCCCAACGAATGCACAAAGCGTCATTCCGCACCCGACGATGCACCTTATGCGATTCGCTTTGCCCTCATGGATCAGAGCGGTCAATGGCAGGATTTATTGCTGGGCCCGCAACACCAAACGGTTCGGGCCGAGCTGGACGATCCGGTCATCCAACGAAAAGAAGGTTTTTTCGCTTACCAGTTAGCGGTCGCCGTCGACGACATCGACCAAGGCATCAGTCATGTCGTCCGGGGCTCCGATTTGCTGGACATGACCGCCCAGCAACAACAGATTTTCCGGGCTTTGGGCGCGCAGCCCCCTCTATGGCTGCACATACCGGTTATCCTTAACGCTCAGGGCCAAAAACTGAGCAAACAAAACCACGCACCAGCGCTTGATGATTCACAACCGGCAACGAATCTTGTTCAGGCATTGCTCGCACTCGGTCAACGGCCACCCGCTGAACTCACCCAAGCGGATGTGAATGAAGTCCTGGCGTGGGCTTGCACGCACTGGCGGCGAGCCGCCATTCCCCTGACATCCCGGCAAGCCCGTGGTATAACCCCAAGTACACAATCGCACTCGGACCACTAACCTGATGTATATCTACCGCCTGGTTTTCCTACTGGTGCTGGCCATCTATATTTTTTCACCAAACATCCTCGATTGGTGGACCGGTCCGGGTAACGCCTGGTACAGCCCGTTTATTTTCTGGGGAGGCCTGATTGCGATCGGTTTCTGGCTGGAATGGCGACGAGATCCCAATGAGTTTTAGCGCCCCGGGCCTGCTACTGGCCAGCCTGCTTTATCTGAGTCTTCTATTCGGCATTGCCTGGGCAACGGAGCGCGGCACCCTGCGTCGGCAATGGGTGCGCCACCCACTGATCTATACACTCAGCCTCGGGGTGTACGCCGGAATTTGGGCCGTGTACGGCGCCATCGGATTCGCGGCTGAATCTGGCTTCGGGTACCTCGCTTATTATCTTGGTATCAGCGGCGCCTTCTTGTTGGCACCTGTGCTGCTCAACCCGGTTCTGCGCATCAGCCGAGCTTATCAGCTCACCTCGTTGGCAGACCTGTTCGCTTACCGATACCGAAGCCAATGGGCGGGCACGCTGGTCACACTTTGTTCTGCAGCGGCGATCATGGCCTTGCTTAGCATGCAGATTCAGGCGGTTTCGGTCTCTGCCAGCCTGCTCGCTCCAGATACTTCACCAACGTTCATCAGTATTCTGTTCTGCCTGATCGTGGTGTTATTCGCGGTGCTTTTCGGCGCCCGCCGGCATCAGACCTCAGGTCAGCATCAAGGCTTGGTACTCGCCATTGCGTTCGACTCACTGGTGAAACTAGCGGCATTGCTGGTGCTTGCTGGTGCGATCCTGTTCGGTGTTTTTAACGGTAGCGCAGGACTGGAAAGCTGGCTGGCCGATACATCACGCATAGAATCTCCTATGGCCATGAAGGTAAACGATGGTACCTGGCGCGCGTTGCTGTTGATGTCGTTTGCGGGCGCGCTGGTATTGCCTCACATGTACCATATGACCTTCAGTGAAAGCCCTTCTCCCCGGGCGCTCGGGAAAGCCAGCTGGGGCCTCCCGCTTTACTTATTGCTACTGAGTTTACCTGTGCCACTGATCGTATGGGGCGGTCAAGCTCTCGGCGTGCCAGGGCCTCCGGCGTTCTTCAGTATCGGCATTGCTCAGGCACTGGAAAGCCCACTTCTCACGCTTCTGATGTACATTGCCGGCATTTCTGCCGCCAGCGGGCTTATGATCGTCAGCACACTGGCGCTGGCCGGCATGGTTCTCAACCATGTCGTACTGCCCTTAAAAACGCCGAAAGATCAGGGCGACATCTACCACTGGCTGCAATGGGTCAAGCGGCTGCTAATTGCTGCGATTCTGTTCATGGCCTTACTGTTTCACGAACTCATCGGCCAACACCTCGACCTCTCCATACTGGGCGCCATTTCGCTCACCGGAACGCTACAACTGTTGCCTGGTGTGCTTGGAGTCATTTACTGGCCCGAAGGTAATCGTCGTGGCTTGATAGCCGGATTGATCACCGGACTGTCGGCCTGGGTTTTCACACTCGTACTTCCGTTTTCCTACACGTTCGACTTGCTGTCCCTCATCGGTCTGCCGGTTACCACAGGCTATGACAACTGGCACGTCGTCACATTCACAAGCCTGGCGGCCAACGTCGCCATGTTCGCGCTTGTTTCTATCCTTAGTCCGGCCTCTCCAGAAGAAGCCAGTGCTGCCCAAGCCTGCTCCATGGGCGCTCTGTCCCGCCCCCAACGCCGGGAGCTGCTTGCCTCTTCATCCGCTGACTTCATTCATCAGCTCGCCGAACCGCTGGGCATGAACGTTGCCCGCCGTGAAGTGGGACAAGCACTATCCCAACTCAAGCTGCCGCCCTCGGAATTCCGCCCCTATCAATTACGGCGTCTACGGGATCAGATTGAAGCCAACCTGTCAGGCCTCCTTGGGCCTTCTGTCGCCAGAGACATGGTGAAACGCCATCTGGGGTTCAAGCCCATGACCCGCGGCGGCACGGGGCAGGACATTCGATACGTTGAGAGAGCCCTCGGCGACTATCAAAACCAGTTGACGGGGCTTGCTGGTGAGCTGGACAACCTGCGCCGCCATTATCGACAAACCCTTCAAAACCTGCCGATTCCTGCCAGTTCCATTGGTGACGATGGCGAGATCCTGATGTGGAACCATGCCATGGAGGCGCTCACCGGCATCTCCGCCGACGAAGTTGTCGGGGCAAAACTGGTGGCCCTCCCGGATCATTGGCACGCACTGCTCGATGACTTCAACCGAGGCAGCGATCCCCACCGTTACAAACACCGACTGGATTTGCGCGGCAAACCACACTGGCTCAATTTGCACAAAGCGGCTTTGAACGGTCCGGATCACCCGGAGGGCGGCTCAATCATTCTGGTGGAAGACCAAACAGAAACAAGACTGCTTGAAGATGAACTGATGCACAGCGAACGTTTAGCGTCGGTTGGCCGTCTCGCTGCGGGGGTCGCACACGAAATTGGCAACCCGGTCACCGGCATTTCGTCGTTGGCCCAGAATCTCAAACTGGAAACAGATAACCCGGAGATTCTGGATACAGCGAACCAGATCCAGCAGCAAACCCGGCGAATCTCGACGATTTTGCAGTCATTGATGAATTTCTCTCGCACAGGCAACCATGCTCACGCCACGCGTTACGAACCGGTCAGTCTTCACCGGTGTGTCGAAGAGTCCGTTAATCTGCTCTCGCTGGGCGATAACAATAAAGGCATAGCGTACAAAAATGACTGTCCGCCGGAGCTGCAGATACTGGGCGACGAGCAGCGATTGGTGCAGGTGTTCGTGAACCTGCTGGCCAATGCTCGAGACGCCTCGCCTGAAGGCGGTACCATACAGGTGACTGGCAAGCGCGATAGCTACTCCGCTATCATCGAGGTAATTGACGATGGTTCAGGAATACCTCTGGATCAGCAAGACCATGTTTTCGAGCCCTTTTTTACTACCAAAGCGCCCAACAAAGGCACAGGACTTGGCCTCTCCCTTGTATACAGTATTATTGAAGAACACTATGGCAATATTCAGATAGAAAGCCCCGCCCACACCACGAGTGGCAAAGGAACTTGCATGAGGTTACGTCTGCCAGCTTACGAGCCTGACACTGATGCTGACAGTCGCCCGAACGAAAGGTCGTGAACGTACTATGCCCCGCATTCTGATTGTTGAAGACGAAGATATTATCCGGTCTGCAGTTCGCAAACTGCTCCAGCATGCTGGCTACGAGGTTGCCGATGCGATCTCGGTCGAGTCAGCGGAAGAACTGGAACCCGACACGTTCGATCTGATCATTACCGACCTTCGCTTACCCGGCGCCGCTGGCACGGAAATGATCAATCGGGCTTCAAATACGCCTGTGCTGATTATGACCAGCTACGCCAGCCTGCGCTCGGCCGTGGATTCCATGAAGATGGGCGCGGTGGATTACATCGCCAAACCGTTTGATCATGATGAAATGCTGGCCGCGGTAGAGGGAATCCTGGCGCGCAAAGACGCCATGCCCGCCAGCAGCGAAGAGAGCGCCGATACAAAGACCGAAGCACCGGATCCATCCAACATCATGTTTGGCCAGTGCGAACCGATGGAAAAAGTGTTCACGCTTATTCGCAAAGTAGCCCCCACCCAAACGACCGTATTGATCAACGGTGAGTCTGGTACCGGTAAAGAGCTGGCCGCCAGAGCGCTGCATCTTCTGAGCCCTCGTGCAACCAAACCACTGATTTCGGTAAACTGCGCCGCGATTCCCGAAAGCCTGATCGAATCCGAACTATTCGGCCACGAAAAAGGCTCCTTTACAGGCGCTGTATCCGCCCGCACCGGCTTGATTGAAGCCGCTGACGGCGGCAGTTTGTTTCTCGATGAGATCGGAGAGTTGCCCGCAGAAGCTCAGGCTCGCTTGCTCCGGGTACTGCAGGAAAGCGAAATTCGAAAGGTGGGCGCGACCCAAAGCCGGAAAGTGGATGTCCGCATGATTGCCGCCACACACCGAAACCTCAAAGCCATGACCCGTACCGGCGAGTTTCGGGAAGACCTCTACTATCGGTTAAACGTGATGCAAATCCGGCTCCCTCCGCTGAGAGAGCGTCGCGCAGATATCCTTGGGCTTGCCGGGCGTTTTCTGAAACGGCAAGCCCAGAGACTCGATCGGCCAGACCTGCACCTAAGCCCCGAAGCCATGCAAGCCCTGCAGCGTTATCGCTGGCCCGGCAACGTCCGGGAACTGGAGAACGCCATAGAGCGGTCCTCAATCCTTGCGGACGGCGATACCATCACGCCATCGGTTCTCGACCTCGAAAGCGATTCAGGCGACGAATACATTCCTGAGACCCTGGTTGAAGGCAACAACGAGAGCACACCTACCCGGGATTCAGATTCAGCGAACGATTTGTCTTTGGAAGACTACTTCCAGCACTTCGTCATCGAGAACCAGGATCGCATGAGCGAAACCGAGCTGGCACAAAAGTTGGGCATTAGCCGCAAATCCCTTTGGGAGCGCAGACAACGTCTGGGCATCCCTCGCAAGAAAACCTCCGGCAGCTAACCCCCCCCCTTCGGTAACAAATGAACCCAAACTCATTTGTTACCGCACGTTCCCCTCGGTAACACTTCCCTTCCAACTTTTGTGATACAGGTAACACTTCACCGGAGTACGGGGTAACACTTATTTCTTCTCAAATCTTAACTCACTGTTAATAAAGGTTTTTCAAATTCTGGCACGGCCTCTGCACTCTTATTAGCGCACAACAACAAAAACAAAGTGACAACGCAGCGTTAAAACAAAAACAAAAAGCTGCAAGAAAACGTCCAGTAACAAAAACAAAAATAGGACGTAAGCGAACTGAGTGTTTTGGGTGCTAGGTTTTTTTGTGGTCCCTCAGCATGCGCGAGTTGTAGATGTGGAGAAGAATCGTCTTCCAGACGACGCTACACCTGCCTTGATAACCCGCTCCATGCTATTGACTGCACCATGTATTCAAAGCTTTCCGCTTGCATAATATTGATGCCCGAATGTTGGGCACACAGTGGGGCAAAACACTAAAAAGAATCCCGACACAAAACAAAAATAAATGCAGATCGTCGAAGCTTTCAGGGCGGATTCGTGAGAACGGATCCGCCTTTTGATTATTGGTCTTCACAAAAACTTCCCGGCACCAAATCAGATTCAAAGACCATCATTTCCTACCTAATATCAACCAAACATGTGCAATTCCTGCGCAAACCGTTAAAATCCACGTTTTTGCTCTGCGCAAACACGGAATTCCATGCCTAAAAGACTTGTAGATAAACTGCGTTCTTTCATGCCCGGCACCGGGAAAAAGAAAGCCAAACATTACCAGCGCCAAGAGATCCCGAGAGACCAACACAACGTGTCTCGCTCGATGATCAGCGAACCCGCCAAAAAAGTGCTGAACCGACTGAACAAGTCCGGTTACGAAGCCTACTTGGTGGGCGGCGGCGTTCGGGACATCGTTCTGGGCGGCAGGCCCAAAGATTTCGACATCGCCACCAACGCAACGCCGGAAGAAGTGCACGACCTCTTTCGTAATTCCCGGCTGATCGGTCGCCGCTTCCGAATCGTGCATGTTGTCTTTGGCCGCGAGATCATCGAGGTGACCACCTTCCGGGGTAACGCCGAAGCATCCGAACAAAATCACTCTGACCACGAGCACAAAACCAGCGAACACGGTTTGCTACTGCGCGACAACGTCTACGGCAATCTGGAAGACGATGCTCTACGCCGCGACTTCACCATCAATGCTCTTTATTACTGCATCCGCGACTTCACCATCATCGATTTCGCCAACGGCATGCAGGATCTCGAGAACCGACAGATCCGTCTGATTGGCGACCCAGCAACCCGATACCGTGAAGACCCTGTGCGCATGCTTCGCGCGATTCGATTTGCGGCGAAGCTTGGTTTCGATATTGAACCGGAAACTGAAGCGCCCATTCGGGAGCTGGCCCCACTTCTCGGCCACATTCCAGCGGCCCGTCTGTTTGATGAGGTCCTCAAGCTGTTTTCAGCCGGTTACGGCGAAGCCACCTATGAACTGCTGAAAGACTACGGCCTACTGGAGCTACTGTTCCCGGAAACCGTTCGCGCCATCAATAACGGCGAATCTGACGAACTCATTCACCAGGCTCTGCGCAACACGGATGCTCGTATCGCTCAAGGCAAGTCGGTCACACCTTACTTCCTGTTTGCCGCCATGTTGTGGCCGGCACTGCAAGCGGAATGGCGCTTGCGTCAGGATAACGGCGACCCGGTTCAGCCTGCACTGCATGGCGCTATTGGCAAAGTGATTGGCCGACAGGTTCAAGCCACCTCGATTCCTAAGCGTTTCTCAGGCCCAATGAAAGAAATCTGGGAACTGCAAATTCGGCTTCCCAGACGTCAGGGTAAGCGAGCGTTTGGCACGCTGAGCCACCCCCGCTTCCGCGCTGCGTATGACTTCTTGCTGGTGCGTGAATCTGCCGGAGAACTGGAACCCGGCCTCGGCGCTTGGTGGACCGACTTCCAAAAAGCAGACGAACGTGGGCAGGAAAAAATGCTGTCTCAGCTTGGTGCCGCTTCGGCCCCCCGCAAGCGTGGTCGCAAACGCAGCCCGAACAAAAAACCGTCTCAGTCGTGAGCGTGATCGCTTATGTCGGCCTGGGCAGCAATCTCAAAGATCCTGCTGCCCAGCTGGCCCGCGCAGTGATGGAGCTGGCGTGTTTGCCACAGACAACCCTGCTGGCTCAATCCCCGTTCTACGCCAGCCGTCCAGTCGGCCCTCAGGACCAGCCCGACTTCGTAAACGGTGCAGTGGAACTGCGCACCAGCCTGAAAGCCCACCATCTGCTTGACCATCTACAGGCCATCGAACACGCCCATGGCCGGGAAAGACTTCGACACTGGGGGCCACGCACGCTGGATCTGGATTTGCTTGTTTTCGGCACCGAAACCATCGACGACGAACGGCTAACGGTTCCCCACGCTGAGCTAGCCAACCGGGATTTCGCCCTTCAACCACTGCTGGACCTGAACCCTGAGCTGGAACTGCCGGATGGGCGCCGAGTCATTCAGCTACGCACCCAATGCCCGGACAATCAATTGCGCAAGCTGCCACCAATGGCCGGCACAGACTAACCCCCGAAGGGGAACTCCATGTTACTCTTGTGCCTGACATGCCTCAGCATTAATCTTATACTTCCCTGAGCACCGGAAAACCCCGGTTTACTACTGGCCCATCCACCCAAAAGGCAAGGATCTTATGGCAGTTACCATCAATACCCTGCGGGAACTAAAGCAGAAAGGCGAAGCCTTCTCGGCGCTTACCTCCTATGACGCCACCTTTGCACAAGTGGTCAGCGAAGCAGGCGTGGATGTAATCCTGATTGGTGACTCACTCGGCATGGTACTGCAAGGTAACGACAGTACATTGCCCGTGACCATGGAGCATATGATCTACCACACCAGCTGCGTGGCTAAGGGCAACCAAGGCTCACTGATCATGGCCGACATGCCCTTCATGTCATACGGCACTGTCGCCGATGCACTGGACAATGCCGCTGAGCTGATGCGTGCTGGCGCCCACATGGTCAAGCTGGAAGGCACCGACTGGATGAAAGACACCATCGAAGCCTTGAGCGAACGGGGTGTGCCCGTGTGCGCACATTTGGGCCTGACCCCCCAGTTTGTGAACAAGCTCGGCGGCTACAAGGTCCAGGGCCGTGACGACAAAGCCGCGGAAGCCATGATAGAGCACGCGTGCGAGCTGGAAGCCGCAGGAGCAGACATCATATTGCTGGAATGCGTTCCCGCGCCCCTTGCTGCCCGTATCACTCAGGCTGTAAAGGCTCCGGTTATTGGCATTGGCGCCGGCTCCGACACCGACGGTCAGGTTCTGGTGCTGCACGACATGCTGGGCGTCACGCCGGGCCGCAAGCCCCGGTTCGTCAAAAACTTCCTGGCAGAAACCGCATCCATCCCGGAAGCCATCGAAGCCTACGCCAAGGCTGTTAAAGACCGCACTTTCCCCGCCGAGGAGCATACGTTCAAGGCATGAGAACTGTACATTCACTCAAAGAACTTCGCCGCATCCTGAGATCCTATCGCCAACAGGAAAAAACCATCGCGTTGGTGCCAACCATGGGCAACCTTCACGAAGGCCACATTTCGCTTGTGCGCAAAGCCTCGGAAGCGGCAGACATTGTCGTCACCAGTATTTTTGTAAACCCCATGCAGTTTGGCGCCAATGAAGATCTCGACTCGTACCCGCGCACCCTCGCGGAAGATCAGGACAAGCTTGCTCCTGCCGGTAACACACTGATCTTCGCACCGCCGGCTTCCGAGATTTATCCCGACGGCCTCGCAAACCAAACCAAGGTGGTAGTGCCGGAAGTCAGTGAAGGCCACTGCGGGGCCAGCCGGCCCGGCCACTTTGAAGGCGTGGCAACCGTGGTCACTATGCTGTTCAACATGATTCAGCCAAACATCGCGTTTTTTGGCGAAAAAGACTTCCAGCAGCTTGCGGTGATTCGCAAAATGACCCGCGACCTGATGATGCCCATCGAAATCATTGGCGCGCCTACCATCCGGGAAGACGACGGTTTGGCGAAGAGTTCTCGCAACGGTTATCTGTCAGATGAAGAAAGAGCGATTGCGCCCATTGTCTATAAAACCCTGACCCATGCTGCCCAGCAACTCGAAGCGGGCAGCAATGATTTCGCAGCACTGGAGCAGGAAGCTCGCGACACTCTCACTGACGCTGGCTTGCGCCCGGACTACTTCAACATTGTGAACAGCTTGACTCTGAAGCCAGCAGCCGAAGCCGACACTGAGCTCACCTTGCTAGTGGCCGCCTTCTTGGGCACTACCCGGCTGATCGACAATATCTCGGTGACTCGCTAAACTCCGGAATCGCTGCCTCCCGCTTGTCAGGCAGCGAACAGAAAGGATGCTCTGATGCCAACTGCCTCGTCAGCCCTGACTCAAAAGCCAGAATGGCAAACGCTTCTCCAGCATAAAAAACAGCTGGAGAACGTGGCGATGCGCGATCTGTTCCAAAAGGACCCTGAGCGCGCCGATCGATACCTGATCAAAGGGGCGGGAATGACACTGGACTTCTCGCGTAACCGCCTGACCAGCGAGACCCTGTCTGCATTATCCAATCTGGCCATCGGCTGCGGCCTGCCGCAACGCATTTCAGACTTATTTACAGGTGCCACGGTCAATCGCACCGAAAACCGGCCCGCACTGCATACTGCGTTGCGTCAGCCTGCGGGCGCTTCCGTGCTGGTGAATGGCCGAGATATCATTCCTGAGATCCACGCAACTCAGGCCCGAATGGCGCAACTCGATCAAGACATTCAGAACGGTATCAAAACCGGCCATACCGGCCGCGCCTTCACGGACATCGTCAGCATAGGCATCGGCGGCTCCTTTCTCGGACCAAAGCTCGCGGTTGAAGCCCTCAAGCCGTACTGGCAAGGGAATTTGAGAAGTCACTTCGTCGCCAACATTGACGGCTCCGATATCGCCGAAACACTGAAATCGCTAAACCCTGAAAGCACGCTGTTCCTAGTGCAATCCAAATCGTTCCGCACCCAGGAAACCCTTGATAACAGTTTGGTCGCCAGAGAGTGGTTCCTTACGAATGGCGGCAGCGAAAACGCTGTCGCCAACCACTTTATGGCGGTTACGGCCAATACCGATGAAGCGATCCGCTTTGGCATACACCCAGACAACATATTCCCGATGTGGGATTGGGTCGGCGGCCGTTACTCGCTCTGGTCTGCCATTGGTTTGCCCATCGCGCTCATGGTCGGCATGGATAACTTCCGTGCACTGCTAGCCGGCGCACACGCCATGGACTGCCATTTCAAAGACGCGCCGACGGAGCGAAACCTACCGGTGGTTATGGCGCTCCTGAGTGTTTGGTACAACAATTTCTGGAATGCCCAAAGCCACGCAGTACTGCCCTACGACGAGTATTTGAAACATCTGCCTGAGCATCTTCAGCAGTTGGACATGGAGAGTAACGGTAAGAAAGTAACCCAACACGGTGCTCCGGTGGATTACGAAACCGGCCCAATTCTCTGGGGCGGTGTTGGCGCCAATGGCCAGCATGCTTATCACCAACTGATTCACCAAGGCACTCGACTGGTTCCTGCTGATTTCGTGATGCCACTGACGTCACACAACCCTGTAGCTAATCACCATGCCACCCTATTTGCCAACTGCCTGAGTCAAGCGCGAGCCATGATGACCGGGAAAACCCTAGCAGAGGCTCAGCAGGAGCTGACCGACAGTGGTCTGGATCAGAACGCCGCTGCCGCACTGGCCCCACACAAGGCCATTCCCGGCAACAAGCCCAGTAACATTCTGATGATGGATAAGGTGTCGCCTGAAACACTGGGCGCATTAGTGGCGCTCTATGAGCATCGAACCTTCGTGCAGAGCGTAATTTGGGATCTGGACTGTTTTGATCAGTGGGGCGTTGAACTCGGCAAGCAAATGGGCAATGAAATTCTGCCCCTCCTGATTGATGATGGGGAAGTCGGCAGCGCCGGGGACAGCGCAACCGACAATTTGATCGCCCTGTTCCGCTCAGCGAATCGCCGCTGAAATCGGCCGTCCCTGCCAGTTAAAGTCCACTGGCCAGAGTTTCTGGTCGGTGGTGTAATCTTGCCACAGCTCACGGTAGCACTTCCGGTTCACGGGGTGCTCCGCCTTCGGCGCGATATCGGCCAAGGGCTTCAGTACAAAGGCGTTCTTCAGGATTTCACCCCGAGGCAGCTCTACACCCGCCACGACGCCCACCTCATCACCGTACGTCAGAATATCCAAGTCTAAAGTCCGCGGACTGAATCGGGGCGCATCCGGGCGACGACCGAAATCCAGCTCCATCTGTTTTAACCGCCGCGACAACTCGGCTACCGGCAACTCGGTATCAAAGCCCACCGCCATATTCAAAAAGTTTGAACCGGAAAAACCAACGGGCTCGCTCTCGTAGACCGGCGACACCGACAGCTCGCCAAACGCCTCCCTCAAGGCATCCAACGCCAACCCGACATGCCGATAGCGCTCAACATTACTGCCGATACCGAGAAACACCCACGCCATCAGCGCTGACCTCGTTCAATTCGAACACCAACCGAGGTAGCCGCTGGAACGGCACCAGGTTTGTTGAGAGTAAGCCGCAACCAGCTCACACCAAAGTCCCGCTGCAGCATAGTGGCCACGGCTTCTGCTGCTGTCTCGAGCAACTGAGGCTGCAAGGTTTGAATGCACTGGCTGACCCGCTCGCTCACGCTTGCGTAATCGAGCGCATCTGCGACATCGTCACTCGCGGCGGGCACTCGGTTATCCCAAGCCATTTCCAGATCCACCAAAAGGCGCTGGGTAATCTCCCGCTCCCAGTCATAAACACCAATAACCGTTTCTACCGTCAATCCTTCAACTAACACCACATCTGCCAAACCAGACTCCCTAGACTTACACTCTTGGCTGATTGAATATTAAACAGACAAGCGATACTGTGGCCGTTCGCCTGCTCGCCTGAATTTGGGGCGACTATTTTCTCACAGAATACCTGATGCCGTCTGCGCGCCTAGTGAAACATCTATGGAAACCGCCAATCACCCGATATTGATCGTTCTGCTGTGCTTTGGGGCTTATCTAGCCGGATCGGTACTGTTCGCCATCCCGGTTTGCAGGGCCTGGCGCCTTCCTGACCCCAGAGCTCAGGGCTCCAGCAATCCGGGGGCAACGAACGTGTATCGCTCGGGGGGGTGGCAACCTGCGCTAACCACCCTCGCGCTCGACGCACTCAAAGGCTGGCTACCGGTTTGGCTAGCGCATCAGGCAGGGATGTCGATCATGGTTCAGGCCATCGTCGCCCTGAGTGCGGTTACCGGCCACATGATCCCCATTTTCTTCCGGTTCAAGGGCGGAAAAGGCGTCGCAACGGCGCTCGGTGCCGGGTTAGCGCTCGCGCCTCTATCCACACTATTGATGGCAACCATTTGGCTTTTAGTGATTTGGCGTTCGCGGATTAGTGCACTGGCGTCTATCGTTGCCATTGGTTCCGGCCCCATTATCAGTGCAATTCTGGAGCCGGAAACCTTGCCGCTTTTTGGTCTACTGACGCTGCTTATCGTAGTCCGCCACCGCAACAATCTGATTCGGCTGGCCCAAGGCCGGGAAACGGGACTTTAGCCCACTCAGTCAACCAAACCGCTGGTGCGAGGCTCGTTCACTGACGGCAAGGTATTCATCGGCCAGCGCGGCACCGACACGATACGCTCGCCGTCCTTTTGCCCCGCTCTCAAACGCTGCGCACCGGCATACGCAATCATCGCGCCATTGTCGGTACAGAATTCAGGGCGAGCGTAGAACACAGAACCGCCAAGTTTCGCGGTCATCTTCTCAAGCCCAGTTCGCAGACGTTTATTCGCACTCACGCCACCGGCAATCACTAAACGCTTGCAACCGGTCTGCTCCAACGCTCTGCGACATTTGATAGTCAACGTATCCACCACCGCGGCTTCAAATGCCAAAGCGATGTCCGCCTTCACCTGCTCGTCAAACTCATCAGCATCCTTCGCTGCATTCACGGTGTTAAGGGTAAACGTTTTCAAGCCGCTGAAGCTGAAGTCCAAACCGGGACGATCCGTCATTGGCCTTGGAAAACGATAGCGCCCTTCCCTTCCAGTTTCTGCCAAGGCGGCCACTCTGGGGCCACCGGGGTAGTCCAGTCCAAGCATCTTCGCGGCCTTATCAAACGCTTCGCCGGCCGCGTCATCCACCGATTCACCCAGCATTTCATATTCGCCAATGGCATCCACTCGCACTAGCTGGGTGTGCCCACCGGAGACCAGCAAAGCCACGAACGGGAAGGCCGGAGGATTGTCTTCCAGCATGGGCGCTAACAGGTGCCCCTCCATGTGATGTACTCCCAACACAGGGATATCAAGAGCAAACCCCAACGCATGGGCCACCGAACCACCCACCATTAACGCACCAACAAGCCCCGGGCCTGCAGTGTAAGCAATTCCCTCTACGTCGGTTCGGGTCTTGCCAGCATCGGCCAACACCTGATCACACAACGGCAGCAGCTTTCGAACATGATCCCTCGATGCCAGCTCCGGCACGACACCGCCGTAATCAGCGTGCACCTCTACCTGACTGAACAGGGCATGGGCCAGCAAGCCCTGCTCGTCGTCCAACAAGGCAACGCCAGTCTCATCGCAAGAAGTTTCAATACCAAGAATCAGCATAAAGTCAGGGCCGTGTCCGCGGGGTTGTAAGAATCGGTGATGATTTTACCAGAAAGCCGGCCACCCCCGTCACTTTCGTTGCACAATGATTGACCTGAAGTGTCCGAGCCGTTATCATTGCCGCCCTTAATTATGCACTGGTCGAGTTATAACCAATCTGACCAGGGATCGAGCCGCGAGAATCTATTCCAGCGGAACAATTTGAAACCGAATCTATCAGGTAGGTGATTGTCGAATGCCAGCTGTTAAACTGAAAGAGAACGAACCGTTTGACGTAGCACTGCGTCGCTTCAAGCGTTCATGCGAAAAAGCCGGTGTACTTTCTGAAGTACGTCGTCGTGAGCACTACGAAAAGCCGACGGCTGTTCGTAAGCGCAAAGCTGCTGCTGCCGTTAAGCGTCATCTCAAGAAGCTTCAGCGTGAACAGCGTAAGTTCGAGCGTCTGTACTGAGTTCAGACCGCTTCGACAGCAAGACTGATTGCCGGAACGGCGTTTCGCCTTATCCGGCAAACTGAAAATGCCGCCGAGGCCTGGCTTCGGCGGCATTTTTGGCTATGGTGAATAACGTTTGTATCCGGCGCCCCGGATGAAGTGGAGCCACCATGAGCGGACTGATCCCTCAACGCTTTGTTGAAGACCTTCTGGATCGAATTGATCTGGGAGAACTGATTGGATCACGCATCACTCTCAAAAAAGCCGGCGGTAATTACAAAGCCTGCTGCCCATTTCATGACGAGAAAACACCCTCGTTCAACGTTCGGCCCGACAAAGGCTTCTACCACTGCTTTGGCTGCGGCGCTCATGGCGATGCCATCAGCTTTATCCGCGAATTCGAAGGCCTTGGCTTTACCGAAGCGGTAGAAGAACTGGCGAAACGTGCCGGCATGGAAGTGCCGTACGACAAAGTCGCCAAACAGGAAATGCAGCAAGCCCGGACTCTGACCGACGCGCTGGATTTCGCTAGCAAGTTTTATCACTCGTCGCTAACCAGCCAACAAGGCGCGTACGCACGGGATTACCTGAAACAACGCGGTCTGGACGACGACATCATCGCACGTTACCAGATCGGCTTTGCACCGGGTAGCGGCACCGCCCTGTATGACGCGGCACCGAGAGATCTGAAAAAGCCCTTGCTGGAAACCAAAACCGTTTCCGACAAGTACGGCAAACCAAGAGACCTGTTCCGCAACCGGGTGATGTTCCCGATCCGGAACACCCGCGGCAAAACCATCGCATTTGGTGGCCGCACACTGGGCGACGACAAAGCCAAGTACATCAACTCGCCGGAATCGGACGTATTCCATAAAAGCCGCGAGATTTACGGCCTGCACGAAGCCCGGCAAGCCACGCGCCAGCTGGACAAACTGCTGGTAGTAGAAGGCTACATGGATGTCATCGCACTGGCCCAGCACGGCATCGATTATGCCGTTGCAACACTGGGCACCGCGACCAATCAAGACAGTTTGACCGCCCTGCTCCGGCAAGTCCGGCATATTGTCTTTTGCTTTGACGGCGACCAAGCAGGCTTCCGAGCCGCTGATCGCGCCATGGAAAACGCACTGGAACTGATCGCCGACGGCCTGCATTTACAGTTCCTGATGCTACCCGAAGGCGAAGACCCGGACACGCTGGTCCGAAAGGAAGGCCCAGAAGCTTTCCAAAAACGAATTGAAGGCGCCACACCGCTCTCGCGTTTTTTGTTTGATCGCCAGAGCGAAGGCCTGGATCTTGAGCTTCCGGAACACCGGGGCGAACTCAGGGCCAGAGCCGAACAGCTGCTGAACAAAATGCCCCGCTGCACACTGCGGGATGCCATGTGGCACGAAATGTTGCGCTTATGCGGCGGCCGTAACCAGTGGCAGGGCCGCCAGCAGAGCGGCAAAAACTTCAAAGCCAAAGGCTGGCGCGGAGAACGACAGCCCCGCCCGACCGAAGAACGGGTGGATGTAAAACTCAGCAAAGACAGCACATTGTGCCTTGCTTTGCTGGAAGCGCCGGAGCTGGCCACTGAAATCAAGGCCCAGGCGGATAGCACCCGGCAACTGGATCAAGCCGGGCGATTTGCCCGCTGGCTCCTGGATAAAGATATTCAAACCCGCAAAGCACTGATTGCGGAGTTGGCAACAGACAAACAGGCCCGCGACCGGTTCTACAACCTGTTCGACGGACTGGAGCATATCCCGGCACGGGAGAGCACACTGGCAGCAGCCAGAGAGCTACTAAGCCCGAACGAAGAAGCCGCGCGCCAGCAAAGACTGGCAACACTGCTCCGGAACCTGGCCAAGCTCACCCCGGAACAACGGGAGGAGCTACGAACGCTCAGCGCGGGTACGTTAAACCCGAAAGCCGAGCATTGAGCACTTGAAACTAATGCCATTGATCACCATCTAACCGTTCATTGGCAGACCAGATAAGCGACAGCTATAATGGCTGTTTAACTTTTTTCCTCTTTAAAAGCGAGTTCACAGGGTGTCTATGTCAGGCAATTCGCAGAAATCACGTTTAAAAGACCTCATCGCTCGAGGCAAGGAACAAGGTTACCTGACTTACGCCGAGGTAAACGACCACCTGCCGGAAGACATTGCTGACCCGGATCAGGTTGAAGACATTATCCGGATGATCAACGACATGGGTATTCAGGTGTGCGAAGAAACACCGGATGCCGATACCTTGTTGATGACCGAAGGTGACTCCACCGCTGACGAAGCTGCAGCCGCCGAAGCCGCTGCGGCTCTGGCTGCCGTAGAAACTGACGCTGGCCGCACCACCGATCCGGTGCGCATGTACATGCGTGAGATGGGTACCGTTGAGCTGCTGACTCGTGAAGGCGAAATTGTTATCGCCAAGCGGATCGAAGAAGGCATCCGCGACGTGATGGCCGCCGTGGCCCACTTCCCGGGCACCGCAGGCACCGTTATTCAGGCCTATGATCGCATCATCGAGAACGAAGGCCGCATCAGCGACATCGTCACCGGTTTCCTTGATCCTGACGACGCCGAGCCGTTCATGGGCGAAGAAGTCGTCGAAGAAACCAAAGCTGACAGCAACGAAGCTGATGATGCGGAGGACGATGAAGAAGAGGAAAAGGAAAGCGGTCCGGATCCCGAAGAAACTCGCCTGCGCTTTGAGCTGCTGAAAGAAAAACTGGAAGCGGCGAACGAAGCACTGGCGAAGCATGGCCGCGGCCACAAGAAAACCCAAGAAGCCCTGAACGAACTGGGGGCCGTGTTTGCTCCGTTCAAACTGGGCAATAAAGCCTTCGATGAGCTGGTTAACGTTGTTCGCTCCACCAACGACATGGTGCGTGAGAACGAGCGGACCATCATGCAAATCTGCATCCGCGAATGCAAAATGCCACGCAAAGACTTCATCAAAGAGTTCCCGGGCAACGAAGTGAACCTGGACTGGGCTCCGAAGATCGCCAAGAGCAAGAAGCCATACGCAGCAGCCATCGCTGAGCGTCTGGATGAAGTCGTCCGCTTGCAGAAACGCATTCACAACGTACAAGTGGAAGTCGATCTGGACGTCGTTGATATCAAAGAGATCAACCGCCGCGTGTCCATCGGTGAAGCGAAAGCCCGCCGCGCTAAGAAAGAAATGGTTGAAGCTAACTTGCGACTGGTTATCTCCATCGCCAAGAAGTACACCAACCGTGGCCTGCAGTTCCTTGACCTGATCCAGGAAGGCAACATCGGCTTGATGAAAGCGGTCGACAAGTTCGAATACCGTCGCGGCTATAAGTTCTCGACTTATGCCACTTGGTGGATTCGTCAGGCCATCACCCGCTCTATCGCGGACCAGGCCCGCACCATCCGTATTCCGGTGCACATGATCGAAACGATCAACAAGCTCAACCGTATTTCCCGCCAGATGCTGCAGGAAATGGGCCGCGAGCCTACTCCGGAAGAGCTGGGCGAGCGCATGGAAATGCCGGAAGAGAAGATCCGCAAGGTGTTGAAGATCGCTAAAGAGCCGATCTCTATGGAAACACCGATCGGGGATGATGAAGACAGCCATCTGGGCGATTTCATCGAAGACATTCAGGCCCTGTCACCGGTGGATTCCGCTACCGCCGAAGGCCTGCGCGAAGCCACTCGCTCTGTGCTATCGGGCCTTACGGCTCGTGAATCTAAAGTACTGCGCATGCGTTTCGGTATCGAAATGAACACCGACCACACCCTTGAGGAAGTTGGTAAACAGTTCGACGTAACCCGTGAACGTATCCGTCAGATCGAAGCCAAGGCTCTGCGCAAACTGCGCCACCCTTCCCGCTCCGATCACCTGCGCGGCTTTATTGACGACCAGGGCAACGCATAAAACCGAAAACACAGTAGCGGGCGTCAACCCTCACGGGTATAATGGCGCCCGCTTTTGTTATCGGGCCTATAGCTCAGTTGGTTAGAGCAGAGGACTCATAATCCTTTGGTCCCTGGTTCGAGTCCAGGTGGGCCCACCACAAGATTCTATGACATAACCCGCCTCGCCGCGGGTTTTGTTGTTTCTGAGTGCGCACTTGGGGCGCCGCTGCAACGTTTAGCCTCAAACCTCACCGCCTGCCTCTTCCTTGAAATCACCGCGTAAAACAGGCCTTTTTGGCCATCACCTCTTATATATTACTCGATGTTCATCTATATTTTGCCAGTGCTTCGAAAAAGCTGTACGTAGCCCTCCAAAGGATAAGCTGATGACATCAAAGGCATTTCACCACGGTGATAACTCTGGTTCGTTTCTTAGCAATGAGACTGAGTTAATTCAATGCCTTTACGACTCATTAGAGCACCAAGCTGGTTTTCACGGATTCCTTTCCCTGTTGGCTGGTTCTGTCGGGGGATGTGCAGCACAGCTTTCGTTTATCCGCCGAAACCCCAGAGCTATTGAACATATGTGGCATGCGGGCTTATCGGATGAATTTTTAACCTGGTATCTCGATAACAACATGATCGAGCACGACGCCGTCACCAATCACGCAGTCACTCAGGAGGCCGGAAACTTCAATTCAGCTTTACCGCTCCTCTGCGATGGCCCACCCGGGGATGAATACGAGCGCTGGGAATCCGATCAAGACATGCTTGATTCAGCCTGGCTGGTTGTCGAAGCCAGCGATTCTCATATTACCTTGCTGACCGTTCAGCGGACGTATGCTCAGGGCGCGTATCAACCGGAAGAAATTGCAGCCATGAACCGCCTGGTGCCGTTCATTAAACAAACGGTCGCTTTGGCAAAAAAGATTCACCAACACCCCGAGGCCGCCCAAACCCTCAGCAGTATCGCCGATCTCATTACCGACCCTGCGCTCATCCTCAATAACCGGGGAACACTGGTTACCGCCAATCAGCGAGGCAAACAGCTTCTGGACCAGGAACCGTGCATCAACCTTCGGCATGAACGCTTGCACTTTGAGGTTGATACGCTGCAGGACTCTTTTTTCAAAGCGATGGCGCGGGCAGCAACAACGGTATGCACCAATGGCTTAGCCATGCCAGAAACGCTGATCATTAAGCGACCGGGTCTGTCACCTCTGGTCATGACCATACGACCCCTTGAACACAATGAGATACTCTCCGGTGGCGTACTGGTAACGATCGTTGACCTCAAGGCACGCGCACTACCCAAAGCCTCCGAAATCGCAGAGTACTTCCCGATTTCAGCCGCCGAAGCAAAACTTTGTGAAGGGCTTGTGGCGGGTTTAAGCCTGAAGGAAATAGCGGAACATCGCCATAAAAGTGAGTTAACCGTGCGCAGCTATTTGAAACAGGTCTTTCAGAAAACAGGATACAACCGACAAGGACAACTAATCAGCGCGATACTTTTAACCACATTGCGTTGATGTAAAGAACATTCCCGCCCGTTACTGCACCACCTATCGAGCACCCCGGAACTCGGTAATGTCACCTTTAATTACCCTCAAATGAGGGTGGTTTGCTTCAGGACACCTTGCGTAATCTATTGATTGCCTGCCCCCTTTGGTTTAACGAATTCCCACTTGGAGCTGTAATCAATGTCTACACTTACCCGCTTGTATAAGGCGCATTCATTCGTGTCCTTGCTGTTTCTGGCTTTAACTCTGTCCGCTTGTGGAGGTGGAGGTGGAGGTGGAGATTCTTCCGGAGGAAGCTCAGGCACTGGAGCCAACGGCTATAATTGGCCAGATGACCCCAAAAACCTTCAAATTGAGATGACGGTTAAGTCTTCCTCCAGCACCGGAACGAATGTAGGCAAAATGGTTCTGTTTATGGCGCCGTCATCCACTGAGGCTTCAGGCTACGGACCCGCCGGATTCAATACCCGTGACCGTCGAAGGTTCAGCGGTTCCGACTTTGACAGCTACAGCTGGAAACCTAAGGTTAGCTCGCAGTATGAGATTACACTCAATCACGCCACCGGCCTAATAGAGACCTTCCTACTGACAGCCCACACCGCAGACTCAGGCACTTATACGGCGACGGTTAACGCTGGTGGTGGAAACTCTGGTACATACAAAATAATCGGCATGCCGCTGAGTGACGGCCCGATGATTGCACCGGGATCTGATCCGAAAGTTGCAGCATTCCCAGACAAACTGGACAAAAATCAAATTCTCAATAATCAGTTCGCAAGCAATATGAACATTGACTGGTTTTATGATACCCAACCCGGAGACCCGAAATTTTACATGTTCAGCGCAACAGGCTCCTCAACCGGGGAAGATGGTATCTATTTAGGCCGGGTCAATTCTGCGGGTGAACCTATCGACCAAGTGAAGATCGACGATGCAGACCTTACTTCGGCTGGGTTAACCAACGCTGAAGCTAAAAACCTCTGGAGCAGTTCGGCGCAAAAACCGTACAGCGCTGTAGAGGGAATGCAACGAATCCGACATGACCAAGTGAGTGGACAATATACTCTGAGCGGCGGAGGGCTTGGCTTTAAAAGCAACGGACCGGTTGCGATTTACACAGCAGACTCATCCGGATTTCAACAAGCAGATCACCGATCCTTCGACCGAAAGAAATCCAGCTTCTTGGCAGAAGATATGATATTCACTGCGAACGCTGGGATTCTGACGCTGCAGGGACCTAATAGCTGCTCCGCCCCCATGGGGGCGCCGAATTCACACCGATACATGCCACTCAATTACAGTGGAGCGAGTTCCAGTTGGTGGGCACGTATTGCCTCGCCTAAAGAAGAGGGAACGGTGATTGTTGGGGATGACGGCTTTATCTACTCCTTTACGTTCAGCGGCAATGCCGGGCTGGTGAGCAAAATAAGCCCGACATGTGCAGTTAGCTGGGCCACCCCCATCGAGGTTCTGCGTGATACAAACGAGATAGTTGCGTCGAGCTTTTTCCGTAAGCTTGGCGACCAGCTTTACTTCAGTATCCACGACAATATTGTCTCCGGCGCAGACTCCATCACCCGTTACAGCGTTTATCGCGTAGACACCAACAGCGGAAATGTCACCGCGCTTATTGATCAGCGCTGGCGCTATGGCCGGGACGTACGCTCTGACATTTTCGACCTGGCACTCGATACACAGGGCCGATTGCTGGTCGTGACCGCGGGCGCATTGCAGCGGCGAGATCCTGAAACATTTGAAGTGTTATGGTCTGTTGATGTCGAAGGCCCGGCAGGATTCCCAACTGAACTCAGCAATAGCTCAGTGTCACTGGCACCGCTAACCGCTTTGGATGATGGTTCCGTTGAAGTGGCTTCGATGTATGTTTTTAGCGCGGCCAAACTGGCAGAACTAGATCAGTTAGTCGGTCTATAAAAAATCGGGGCTAGCAAGCGCTAGCCCCCTCTCTTCCCCCTTGTACCAGAAACATTCCGCAACAAAAACCACACACGCTGTCGCCTTTCTCGACTACACAATCGCACTGGTAACAACGCATACTGCGCATACGTGGTATTACAGACATAACATACTGTCAAAAATGCCAACGTCCTAAAGTGACAAGTACCCTAAACTGCAACTTGCATAATCGTACCAGTCTCCTTGCGCACTCGCCGGGGCTGTACACAACAACAAAGAGCGAACGGAGTGTATTAATGGTTCTTCCTTCCCGATTTTCTGTACGGGCAACGACCCTTGCTGTTGCAGCAGTATCCGCCACCCTATCTATGTCCGCGACTGCGAGCATGGGCAACCTAGGCACCACATACGGTGTGATGCCCATCGACGTTGCGACCGCTCAATCGCTTTCCATGTTTAACGACCAGGTCTCGGCGACTTATTACAACCCGGCATCCCTTACCCGTGATACCCGTGGGGAACTGACCTCCGGCATCCTGCACGCCGAACAAGAACTCCGTTCCGCCAACCCCAATGCCAACGGTGATGTGGTTTCAAGTTCACCGAGCCAGCACGTTCTGATCGGTATGAAAACCAATTTGGGCTCACTGACTCGATTCAAACATCCCATTTATCTTGGCTTCATTGCAGGTGTTGAAAAGTACGGCAAAGAAATGCTGGCTTTTAAATCCGAAACCTCCGAAACCGGCCAGTATCTGCAAAACGGTAAAGAACCACTGTTCCTGAACATTGGTGGCGCAACCCCAATTTGGCGAGGTATTTCTGCCGGTGCGTCTGTACGTGTAACGCTAGAAGCAGCAGCTCAGCTGGAAGCGGTCTCCACCTTGGGCGGCGAAACAAGCCGTGAAAAATTGTCGGTCAACGCAGAACCCACCCTGAAAACCATTCTCGGTACCAACATCGACTTCGGCAGCACTTTCTGCGCTGAAGACGGTTGTTTCCTTGACGGCTGGGAAGCAGCACTGACCTACCGCACCAAGTCCTCAGCCAAAACTTCCGTGGGCTCTAACATTATTGTGACCCAGACCATTCCTGACCCAGGCCTTAGCCTGACCGTGGCAACCATCGACTCCTTCCAGCCTGAAACCATTGTTCTCGGCACTCAATATGCCGGCAACGGATGGCGCGTAGGCGGCAGCATCGAACAGCAGAACTGGTCTGAGCTGGAAGATGAGTTCAGCCGCGACAGCATCAAAGACCAAGAGTCGGTCTCAGCAGGCAACCGCATCGGCTTCGACGACATTCTCGTTCCTCGCGTGGGCGCTGAGTACCAGCTGAATGAGAACTTTGCCGTTCGCGGCGGCATCGCTTACGAAGAGTCGCCTCTGAAAACGACCCGCAACCCGGAACTCAACTACCTGGACACCGACAAGATCATCGTTGGTCTGGGCGTAAGTGCCACCTACAACCGCACACGCCTTCTAGCCTTCCCAGTTCGCCTGGATCTGGGCTACCAGTATCAACAACTACAAGAGCGGGACTTCACCCTGGTCGACTATGACGGTAACGAAACCAACGTGACTGCCGACGGTGATATCCATGTAATCAGCGGCTCCATCACCCTGAAGTTCTGAGGAGAAGCAGGTCATGAAACAATTTAAGACACTAGCGCTGATCCCCGCCATGCTGCTTGCAGCATGCGGTGGAAGCGACGATCAAGACATCAAGCAGAGTGTTCAAGATAACGCACAGTCTGTTTCATTGGTTTACTCCTACCCAATGGACGGCCAAGGGGATGTCAGCCCCAAAGCCGATCTCGTACTGCGTTTCTCTCATGCTATTGGGGACGACGACGCGACGCTTGCTGAAAAAATCCGGATCGACTCCAGCACCGGCAGCTTGGCATTTACGGTTACAAAAATTGATGGTGGGAAAAGCCTCAACCTAGAAATTTCCGAAGGCCAATCTCTCGCCAGCGGTGAAAGCTACTCAGTCACCTTTAACGAACCTCTTCTAACTGAAGGCGGTCGCGAAATCAGCACGCCAAACGCCGTAGGCGAGTCTGGCATTCAGTTCACCACCCGCGGAGACTTCAGCGGCATTGCCGAACTAGCGCAAACTTCCGACGAGTTCGGTGTCGCCTGGCAAGTTCCTGCGAATGGGACAGCGTTCGAAGCAGCAAACTTTTCAACCTTCCGCCTTGCTATGACCCACCCGGTGCACCCAGAGTGGCAAAACCTGGGCGGTTCCATCGAGCTTTTGGATAAGAACGGCACCGCAGTACCTTCCACCGTATTGGTGAAGGGCAACCGCATCACCGTTGACCCTTGTGTCACCGAAGATCCGAAAGCATGCGGCAGCAAGAATGACACCCTGAATGCCGGCCAAGCTTACACGCTTAAGCTGAACAATCTCGCGAGCCTGACCAATGGCTCAGATGGCGAACGCTTAAGTACAACGTTTGAATTCATTCCCCGCGAGACTGGCCCGACGGTGGTGCTGGAACAGGAGGCAGTGGATTCCAATGGCGGCAATATCACCTCGGTACTAAACGGCCAAGCGATCAATGGCGTTGTACTGAACTCTGTTCTCCAAGGTATCACTGACTCGTCCCAACAAACTGGTTCATTATTTGCTGAACTCGCATACGCTCCTTCTTTTGAAGCAGATGAAGCTTTGCCTTTGCGCATTCCGAAGGGCAGCGTACTGGAAAGCACGAGCCTGAACATTAAGATCGGTGGACAAGTTCAAGTGCTGAACATCGACGATGCCAGCAATCAGGAAACCGGTACGATCAAAGTAACCATGCTTTCAGACGCATCTGGTTACATGAGCCCGAACGCTTATACCGACGACATCAATGCACCGCGCCACATCACACTGTTTATGGACGTATCCATGAACACCGCTGAGGCAATGCCGAACGCAGCTCTTTCCCAAGATCTGATGGGCGTAGAGCTTCGTGGTATTGCCCTTGTTGAGGATGGCGTTCTGACCATCGATGCCATCGGCATGGTTGAACCCAACCTACTCGGCCAAGAGTTCACAGACTCCACCATCGCGTTCCACCTGCAAGCTGCGACAGATGTCGACTCCGTGCTTGATGCCGAAGTGCTGCGCGAGATAGACAACACAGCTCCCCAGCTGCTGAGTTGGATGCCTGGCGCTGAGAATGCTTCCCCTGCCACGCGACAGTCTATGCAGCGCCCGGGTGACCCCGTGATTCTGTTCTTTGACGAGCCTCTGGATCCGGCTTCCATTACATCGAATGTGAGCCTCTTTGAGACCCGTGAAACCTCTATAAGCCCAGTAGACTTCGATTACTTTTTGGACGGCACAACGCTAACACTGAATCCTATTGGCGGTCTTAAGCACGGCGTCACTTATGATCTAAACGTCGATGGGGTAACAGATCTGGCCGACAACCCGTTTTCTGGTCCTAATTTATCATTCAAACTCGATGACATTGGAACAGATGACGCGGATGTAAACCTCCGCTCTCCCCTTGCGCTAACCACATACCCTGGCTTCCCTTGCGTAACGACTGCGGTTGACCTTAGCTCGCAAGCCCCCAACCACGGGCAATGCATTGATGCCGCGCCAGATGGACCCAAGGGACCACTGCTGCCCATCACAACCCTGCCTCAAGACAGACCTATCGTCGTCGTCTTTTCCCAGTCAATGAACTTGGACTCTATCAACGACCAAACGTTCATTGTCGAACGAATTGAAGATAGCAGCACAGCCATTGGCCAAGGGGCACAGGTTGACGGCCGCCTCGAAAAGAGCAATCAGCGCATTCGCTTCATCCCTGAGCATCCTTGGTCAACCGAGGACGGTGTGTTCTATAGATACACGATGAAATCTCAACAAGGCGCAACTTGCGGTGATGGCGACGTAATCTGTGCTGAAGGCGATTCAGGACTTGCCCTACAAACGGACCTACTCCGCGACCCGGAAGATACCGGCGGTCCAGATATGACCATCTACTTCCGTGGCACCGACGCTGTTAACACAGTGTTCACTCCGCTTCGGAATTTGCCTATCCGGGACACAAACTCGAACTACGAGATTGATTGTGATGACCCTGAAGGTACCGACTGCCTGGAGCCCTTCGATCATGGCGAACCTAATCAGAACGG
Source organism: Marinobacter sp. (assembly GCF_034669625.1). GTDB lineage: Bacteria > Pseudomonadota > Gammaproteobacteria > Pseudomonadales > Oleiphilaceae > Marinobacter. Next base: position 69,194 of record NZ_JAXMOY010000012.1, on the reverse strand, counting down.
CGAATACATGCCGTCAGCAAACGCAGCGAAACTCGCTCTGAAAGGCCAAGCCTATCTCCTCGGCAACGAGAACCTAAAGCTACCAACAGGCCTGGGCTGCGAATCTGGAGAATCTTGCGAGAAGAATAAGTTCATCTACCAAACCTATGGACTCAACACTGAGGTTATTGGGAAAGCTACGGATCCAGAAACAGGCAAGGAAGGTATTCGTGTACTTCTCTATCCAACCATGCTGGCAACCACGTCCGCCAGCGTTTACCTCTCACCACTTGGCGAGCAGAAGACGGGCCCACAAATTCTCAGGATGACCTATGGTGAAAGTGATCCTGACAATGGCAACCCGTTAGGCCTGATTGAAGGCATTATCGTTACGGGTGATAACGGACAACCAACGTTCAAAACAGAAGCGGATCTGTTACTGGACGCGCCAAACCTGGATCTCCCCATTGAGGGACTGCTGACACACAACCTTTATAGCTACCCCTTTACGCTGGACCTGAAAGGAGACATTACCTTCTTTGACGATGGCCGTATGCAAATCGAGCAACGCAATATAAACCCGCGGGTTCCCGCTGACATTACCGTTCAGGTCACAGTAAATGCACCATTGATCACTGATGTCCTCAACCTTCTCAAAGATCCGGGGGGGTCGATCACAGACCTTTTGTGCACGCTTGATTTGCTGAATGTTATTGAAGCATGCCAAGCGGAGGACCCAGAGGTCCCTGCCGGCGATATCGAAATCCCGTTGACTATCCCGGAGGATGGCGTTTACCTGAACTTCATCACGAACCCAGTAAAAGACCTACCGGTTCAATACGAGTACTAAGTCGCTCCTTTGTAAGCTAACCAGTACTTTGACCTCTCAGGCCAGCCCTCTCGGGCTGGCCTTTTATTTCGCCGTCCGAAATCCCCACAAGCACCCAACCTCAATCTCTGGCAAACTAGCTCCAATTTCGAGCAAGCCTGAAAAACTCAGGCGAAATCCTGCGCATTAGGGAGACTTACCATGCCCATAGGGCTTCAGTTTGCGTTTATTGCGATCGGTTTGGTGATTATCGGGCTGTTGCTGATTTATATCTGGCGGCAATCACGGGTTCTGACACAAGAGCGACTGCGCCAGAAGAAAGCCGAAGAATTCCAGGCTAAGCGCAAGGATGAAATGGTGGAGAGCATCCGGATTATCGCTATCGCCGTTGAAAAAGAGCAGGTTGAGTATTCCGAGGCTTGCTTGCGACTGAAGGGATTGCTGGATTACGTCGCCCCTGAATTACTGTCCCAGGAGCCCTACAGCGTATTTCAAGTGGTACACGAGAAGCTTGAACACATGCCCACGCACAGAGCGAGAAAGGCCGCGGATACAGAGATGGTGCAACAGATGGATGTCGAGCGATTTGCCATTGAGAAGGAATATGCCGAACGTATTCGACAAGCGGCAAGCGCTATTCGCCAGGCTCGTTTTGAATGAGGCAGTATCTTTGTAATAATTTGTTACTATGAAAACGAAGTGCTCTGGCTTTAGTTAAGCAATTCAACGCCTTTGACCGAGCCAGAAATTTGAGAACTGTGTCACATCTTGTTTTCTGCGATAGCACCTTTCCTTTTGGGGAGCTTTGGCTAACTTTAAAGCAGGGCCACGGACTTTTTCACTTCGTTCACAGCCCTGTACTTGTTTTCTCCTGATTTGTGAGACGGACTCTGCAATTTGCGGATATCATTACCGGCCCCAACTGGGCCGGTTTTTTTTATCAGTTGGGCTTCATCATTCCAGCCATCGCCATCACACTGTCTTTATTTTCAACCAGCTCATCAAACCGGCTCTCAACCGTGTCACGATCCAATCCCAGCTCTTCGAACACATCATCACCCAATGGCTCCCCGGCCCCCAGCGCAACGCCTCGGACGGTCAGCAGCTGCCGCCCCAGCCAGAGCAGGCGGGCATACTCGTGGTGTTCACCGTCGTAGTTCAGGTTTTTCTGGTAGCGAATCGCCATCACCACTTCTTCCGGCATGCCCCAGTTTTCCATCAATGTCGCGGCGATCTGCTCTCGAGTAATGCCCAGCAGATGATGCTCAATCACACTGGAATCGATGTTGGGGTTCACTTCCAACGAACGGCACACCAGTTTGAAGTGCGGCGGAAACACCTGCGCCAACACCAAATGGCCAAAGTTGTGCAGTAAGCCAGAGAGGTAGGCCAAGCCGAACAGAGGGCGCCGGCCTCGGGGCATCATGCTGGAGAGAATGCCCGCCGACTGCGCCTGCCAGACCGCCTGCTGCCAATAGTCAACGTAGCCGTCAGGATGGTCCTTTGGGTGGTTGAGCGCACGTCCAAGCGACAGCCCCATGGCAAGGTTCATCACCAGATCGAAACCCAGTACGCGCGATACCGCATCATGAACCGAACGCACCTGCCCCGCTGCGGCATAGAATGAAGACGACGCCCAGCTCACCACCTGAGCCGCAAGGCTGGGGTCGCTTTCCACGATATCGACCAAATCTCCCATCACGGCATTGGGGTTCACCCGCAAATGGATGATGCGTTGGGCGGTTTCAGGTAACGGCGGGAGTTCCAGCGTATCTTCAAGACGTTGCTGTATTCGGCGGCCAGTGAATTTCTTCAGAGCGTTGTGCAGCTCATCCCGGTCGGTATGCCCGCAGTCCAGGTTAACGGATACCGCTTGAGCATCGATGGCGAAACTGCTTCGGTCTGCTTTGGCCGTTAGCTTCCGGAAGTCTTCCAAAGGCATGGTGACCGCCAAGTTTTGCTCCACCAGATCAAGCGCAATGGATTCCAGCTCATCAACCCTGCGATCAATTACCGTAGGCCAGCCGGTCAGTGATGGCAGTGCGGGTAGCTCCTGCAGGCCGGCTCGCTGGCGCACCCGCACTTGCTCGGTGCGTTGCATCAGTTTCAGATCGCGGCCCAGAATTTTGTTCAGAACGTCCAGATCAAGCATGTCATCACGGCGGAGAATCGCTTGCAGGTTTCCATCGCTATCGGTTAGAAGGACCATCCGCAGCATGTGCTTTGGTTTGATCTGCCCCACGCTGCGCAGCGACACATCCAACGCACTTTCGCCTAACGCCTGCTGTACCACCCCGGGGAGTTCCATCAATGCCTCCTTGTAAACCCTAGAAACTCGTATACGTTCATTTTGAAGCTAATGTGTTTTTTTAATAGGCCTTTATTGCCAACACCATGATCCACGTATCATCCCGCCGAACTTAATCAGACGTCACCATAACGAATCTTCTCGCCTAACCACCGGCGTATTAGCGCTTCGACCACTCTCGGCTGCTGCATGAGCGCGGGGGCCATATTTTTTATGGGCTCGATCCAGCCTTTATCTCTTTCAAAATTAGCCAACCGGAACTGCATCAGGCCTGTTTGGCGAGTACCCAGCACTTCACCGGGCCCACGTATTTCCAGATCTTTCTCAGCGATCACAAAGCCATCTTGGCTATCCCTGAGCGCTTGCAGTCGTGCTTTACCATTCATTGACAAGGGTGGGTGATACATCAACACACAAAAACTCGCCTGTTCGCCCCGCCCTACCCGGCCACGGAGCTGATGCAGTTGCGCCAAGCCCAAACGTTCGGGGTTTTCGATGATGATTAACGACGCATTGGGCACATCTACCCCAACTTCAATCACCGTTGTAGCTACCAACAAATCCAGCTCACCGTCTTTAAAGCGGGCCATAACGTCAGCCTTCTCTTGAGCTTTCAGGCGACCGTGCACCAAACCGACTTTGAGATCCGATAAGCGCTCTGTAAGCTCCTGAGCGGTTACTTCTGCGGCCTGGCACTGCAAGGCTTCAGACTCTTCAATCAACGTGCATACCCAATAGGCCTGTCGGCCCTCACGACACGCACTGCGCACTCGTTCGATGATGTCTTCCCGTCGGCTGTCTGGCACCACAATGGTTTCTATCGGTTTACGGCCCGGCGGCAGTTCATCAATAATAGAAGTGTCCAGATCAGCATAGGCACTCATCGCCAGTGTTCGCGGTATCGGAGTCGCAGTCATAATCAGCTGGTGCGGTGCCAATGCCCCCCCCACGCCCTTTTCTCTGAGCGCCAGGCGCTGGTGCACACCAAAGCGGTGCTGTTCGTCCACAATCACTAACGCCAGGCGGCGGAAGACCACATCATCCTGAAACAATGCATGAGTGCCGATCACTACTTGGGCTTCTCCGCTCGCGACGGCTTCCAGCGCCTGCTGACGAGCTTTGCCTTTGACCTTCCCGGATAACCAGGCAATGGGAATCCCTAAAGGCTCCAGCCAACCTTTGAAATTAGTGTAGTGCTGTTCGGCGAGTATTTCAGTGGGAGCCATCAAAGCAACCTGAGCCCCTGCGCTGAGTGCCTGCAGAGCCGCCAGTGCTGCGACGACGGTCTTGCCCGAGCCAACATCGCCTTGCACCAACCGCAGCATGGGCACGGGCTGGCTGAGATCCTGGCGGATCTCGCTCATGACCTGGCGTTGCGCCCCGGTCAGTTTGAACGGCAGCTCTTCGAGAAAGCGCTCTGTCAGACTACCGGTCGGTAACAGGGGCAGAGCTTCTCGCGCCTGAATCTGTTCTCGTACCTGCAGCAAACTCAGTTGATGCGCCAATAACTCTTCCATTACCAAGCGCTGCTGAGCGGGATGGCGCCCCTCAACCAAGAGGTGCACAGGCGCCCCGGCTGGGGGTGAATGTGCCAGTTTCACCGCTTCCGTGATGCACGGTAGCTGATAATCCGCCAGTAACTCCGGTGGCAGCCAGTCTTTAATCGGATGGCGTTCAAGGTATTTCAGAGCTTGCTGACACAAGCTGCGAACCCTCGGCTGCTGAATGCCTTCGGTCAACGGGTAAACCGGGGTCAGCGTGGCCTCATTGGCGGCTGGCATGGGTGGCGGATTGGTCTGGTATTCGGGGTGGTAAAACTCGTAACCGGCCCGTCCGGGGCGGACTTCTCCGAAACATCGTACTCGAGTGCCGTCACTGAGCTGATTTTTCTGGGCGGCATTGAAGTGGAAAAAACGCAGTACCAAAAACCCGCTGTCGTCCTTCAAGGTGACCTGGAGGCTGCGGCGCCGGCCCATCACCAGATCGGCTTTCATCACCTCGCCTTCGACCACAGCAACATCTCCCACCCGCAGACTACCCATCGGCACCACTCGTGTGCGGTCTTCGTAGCGATAGGGCAGGTGGAACAAGAGGTCTTGCATGGACTGGATGCCCAGCTTGGCCAGCTTCTCGGCCAAAGCGTTCCCTACGCCCTTGATCTCGGTAACGGAGATGTCATCCAGTGACGCCATGCTTACCTCAGCGTTTGGGCACTGCTGCGGGTGTTTCCGCTGTGGCCCGTTCAATCACCCGACACTGACTGGCCGCCAGCGAAAGCATATCAATCGCCTTCGGGCGCGGGAAAGTTACCCGCCACGCCAACGCCACAGTCCGGAAAGGTACTGGTGCTGCAAACGGGCGTACCGCCAGAATATCTTCCTGATACTTGATCGCGGTGGCCGCCGATAAAGGCAAAACCGTTATACCCAGACCTGAAGCCACCATGTGCCGAATGGTTTCCAATGAGCTGCCTTCTGTTACCAAACCCGGCTGGTTCTGGCTGGATCTTTGTGTAATGGCATCGACCAGAGGCGGACAAGACTCCAAAACCTGATCCCGGAAGCAGTGCCCCGGCCCGAGCAACAGCAACTGCTCTTTGGCCATTTCTTCCGCCGTTATCTCATCTTTCTCAGTCAGTGGGTGGCCTGCCGGTAACAGCACAACAAAGGGCTCGTCATAAAGCGGCAAGGTCACTACTTCAGGCTCTTCGAACGGCAGCGCAATAATGATGGCGTCCAGGTCCGAGTGCCGCAGCTTCTGACGAAGATTCGCAGTGTAATTTTCTTCGATGAACAGCGGCATCTCTGGCGCTGCTCGACGCAACTCCGGCAATAAATGCGGAAACAAGTAAGGGCCAATGGTGTAGATAGCCCCCACTTTCAGCGGCGAGTTCAGCTGATTCTTACCGTCTTGGGCCAGATCTTTAATCACGCCCACTTGGTCCAGAACCGTCTGGGCCTGATCAATAATCCGCTGCCCGACTTCAGTCACCCGGATGCTGCTTTTGCTGCGTTCGAACAAAGAGATGCCGAGCTCTTCTTCCAGTTTTTTTACCGCCACACTCAAGGTGGGCTGACTCACGTGACAACGCTCCGCAGCGCGGCCAAAATGCCTTTCCCGGGCAAGCGTAACAACGTATCGTAACTCGGTGAGGGTCATCGTCGGCTCCGGTCGGATTGTTCAGGTCGAAGTTGCACTTAGTTTATCAATCAAAGGATAAGGATTGAAATTGTCTATGGCAATGACAAATCATAAGCAATTATCACGAATCCTGGTCGCCGGTTGCGGCAAGCTCGGCGGAGACATTGCCACGGCACTGTCTGAAAACAACGCTCAGGTATTTGGTCTACGCAGAAACCCCGAAAAAGTTCCGATGGGCATCACCGGAATCGGCGCTGACCTGACCAAGCCCGAGACCTTAAAGGGCAAGCTGCCCGCAGATCTCGACATCGTTATTTATTGTCTTACGCCGTCTTCGTACGACGAGCAGGGCTACCACGATGCCTACGTCACCGGCTTACAGAGTTTACTCCATGCCATTGGTGACACCCCTTTGACCCGACTGTTCTTCGTCAGCAGCACGAGCGTTTACTCTCAGAATGATGGCAGCTGGGTAGATGAAATCAGCAGCACAGAGCCCAACCGCTTCAGCGGACAACGTATTCTGGAGGGTGAACAAACAGCCCTGCACAGCATTCACCCCGCGACGGTTGTCCGTTTCAGTGGTATTTACGGCCCTACTCGCCAGCGCTTTCTGGAAGAAGTTCTTGAAGGCCGGATGAACCCCCAACCGCCTGCGCCGTTCAGCAACCGGGTTCACGAACAGGATGCGGTGCGGGCTGTGACTTACATGAGCGAGATGGCGCTAAGCGGCAAAGATCTCGAAGACGTCTACATCGTCACCGATTGCGAACCGGTTAGGCTGAATGATGTGGTGGAATGGGTTCAGCAGCAGGTACCGTGCAAAGCACCGGTAGAGGGCGCACGCAAAGGCGGCAGAGCGGGAAGTAAGCGGTGCAGCAACCAGCGATTGCTGGCCAGCGGGTTTGAATTCCGATACCCCGACTTTCGGGCAGGGTACCGGGAGATGATCAACAGCCTTAGCTGAGCACCATCACAGCTTCCATTTCAACCGGTACGCCTTTCGGCAGCGCTGCAACGCCAACGGCGGCGCGTGCCGGGTACGGCTGCTGGAAGTACGTCGCCATCACTTCGTTAACGGTGGCGAAGTTGGCCAGGTCGGTCATGTAGATGTTCAGCTTGACGATGTCCTTCAGCTCGCCACCGGCGGCTTCACACACGGCTTTGAGGTTCTCGAACACCTGACGGGTTTGAGCAGCAAAATCACCGGCTACCACTTCCATGGTTTGCGGGTCGAGCGGAATCTGGCCCGACAGGTACACGGTATCGCCCGCTTTAACTGCCTGAGAATATGTACCGATCGCTTGCGGAGCGTTTTCGGTCTGGATGACAGATTTGTTCGTCATGACCTTCTATTTCCTCTGAAGAAAAACGACCATCGTCACCCTTCTGCGTAGCGACTGTCAACTACGCCAAAGGTCTCTATCAGTAACGCACTCTACCGATGTGCGTAACCGCACGAATATTGCGCACCCGGCGCATCACTCGCGCCAGATGGCGGCGTCCGTTCACATGGACCACCAAACTCACAATGCCGAATCGTGCATTTTGATCTTCCACGTTAATACGTTCGATGTTGCCGTCCGCCATGGCAACAGCGTTGGCAATCTCGGCAATCACTCCGCGCTGACGTTCCAGCTCGACTCGCAGTTCAACCGAGAATTCGTCTGTGATGTCTTTCGCCCACTTCAGGTGGGTCAATAACGCTCGGCCTTCATCATCTTCTGGCAAACGCGAACAAGTGTCAGAGTGAATGACCATGCCATTACCGGAATCCATCATGCCCACCACCGGGTCGCCCGGAATCGGCTTACAACAGGAAGCGAATCGAAGCAGAATGCCTTCCGCACCACGAATCATGACCGGGCCAGACGCTTCGATCTGTTGCTCTTCGGTGCTTTGCTCTTCCTCTGGCGCTTCATAGCCGGCGACCAATTGACGTGCCACCAGATAAGCCATCCGGTTACCCAGCCCAATATCGCTGATCAGGTCTTCAAAGCTGTTGACCTGATTGTGATTCACCACGGCCTGTTTCTGGGCATCACTGATATCCGCCAATGTGGTATCAAAACCATTCAGCGACTTTTTGAGGAGGGTTCTGCCAAGCGCCACTGACTCCGCGAGTTTGCGTGTTTTCAGAGCATGGCGAATGCTGCTGCGCGCTTTACCCGTCGTCACAAAGCTGAGCCATGCAGGGTTTGGCCTTGCACCCGGCGCGGTAATAATTTCTAACGTCTGCCCGCTTTGAAGCGGCTGACTGAGTGACGCCAAGTTGCGGTTCACGCGGCAGGCAACGGTCGCATTACCAATATCGGTATGGATAGCGTAGGCAAAATCCACTGGAGTAGCGCCCTGCGGCAACTCCATGATTCTCCCCTTGGGCGTGAACACGTAGATTTCATCCGGAAACAGATCCACCTTCACGTTCTCGATGAACTCCATGGAGTCATCCGCCCGTTCACGCATTTCCATCAAACCTTTCACCCAGCGGTCGACGCGGGTCTGATTGACCTTACCGACACCCGGCTCTTCGGTTTTGTACATCCAGTGGGCAGCAATACCGTTATTGGCGATGTGCTCCATTTCTTCCGTACGAATCTGAATCTCGATGTTCACATGCATGCCAAACAGGGTGGTGTGCAACGACTGGTAGCCGTTGGCTTTAGGCATGGCGATGTAATCTTTAAATCGGCCGGGCAGCGGTTTATAGAGGCTGTGCACGGCACCCAGGATGCGATAGCAGTCATCTTCGTTATCGGTGATGATGCGGAACGCATACACATCCATAATTTCGTGGAACGACTTCTGCTTGAGCTTCATCTTGCTGTAGATGGAGTTCAAATGTTTTTCTCGCCCCAAGATCCGCCCCGGCAGGCCCCGCTCTTCCAGCTTTTCCTGCAACTTACCCCGGATATCTTCAATGATCTCCCGGTGATTACCGCGCAGCTTTTGTATCGCCTTGGAGATGTACTTCGAGCGCATGGGATACAAAGACGAAAAGCCCAGATCTTCCAATTCGGTGGAAATCGAGTGCATACCCAAACGGTTAGCAATCGGGGCGTAGATATCCAGCGTTTCCGTGGCTATGCGCTGGCGCTTTTCGAAGGGCATGGGGCCGAGAGTGCGCATATTGTGCAAACGGTCAGCCAATTTCACCAGAATGACACGGATATCTTTAGCCATCGCCAAGGTCATTTTCTGGAAATTCTCAGCTTGAGCCTCAGCCCGAGAGCGGAATTCAATTTGGGTAAGCTTGGATACACCATCCACCAGTTCGGCCACATCATCACCAAACTGATCGGCCAGTGCGTCTTTGGGGATACCCGTGTCTTCGATGACATCGTGCAGCATCGCAGCCATCAGGCTTTGATGATCAAGCCGTAATTCAGCAAGAATATGGGCAACAGCCAGGGGGTGGGTGATGTAGCGGTCACCACTTTTTCGCATCTGCCCTTCGTGAGCTTGTTCGGCGTAATAGTAGGCCCTTCGCACCTGATTGATGCGACTGGTATCTAAATATGAACTGAGCTCTGTAGCCAGTTCTTCAACCGTTGCCTCTATCGACACCGCGCCTCCACTAAGTTCTGTTTGTCAGGGACAAAAAAGCCCGAATGCGAACATCCGGGCTCTTCCTTGTCTTTCCCGCTGACTTCTATAGCTACACTATAAAACCGCAGAGACAGATTTCAATGCTTCTCGCTCACCAACAGGTAATTCTTCGTATACCTGTTGGTTCAGAGCTTAGTCTTCTTCGGTTTCGGTAAGCAGACTACGAGAAACTTTTCCTTCGGCGATTTCGCGCAATGCGATAACCGTTGGCTTGTCGTTTTCTTCCGGCACCATTGGCTCAAAACCCTTGGTGGCGATCTGGCGGGCGCGCTTGCTAGCCAGCATAACCAGCTGGAAGCGGTTATCTACATGTTCCAGACAATCTTCAACGGTAACTCGTGCCATTATGTTCCCCGAAAATAACAAGTACTTTAACTAGACCGTGTAGTTTACTGCTAGCGGCTCAATTTGTATACAGCGGCTAACCGCTATCTGCTCATATTCCAGCGGCTCTTACATTGGCCCCGGTCAACCCTTGCAGCAAATCAGAAAAACGTTCCCGCTGCACCGCCATCTTCAAACGACAACTACGAGTAATGGCCAACAAATCCGACAAGGCCACATCGAAATCATCGTTCACCACCAAATAATCAAATTCGACCGCATGACTGCACTCTGCTTCAGCTTCAGCCAAACGGCGCTCAATCACTTCAGGAGCATCGGTGCCTCGGCCAACCAAACGCTGGCGCAGGATTTCCGCTGACGGCGGGACGATAAAGATGCCCACGCATTCCGGAATCAAATGCCGAACTTGCTCGGCTCCCTGCCTGTCAATTTCAAGAATGACATCCCGACCTTTTGCGAGCGTTTCCCGCACCCATACCTGAGACGTGCCGTAATAATTCCCGAAAACATCGGCATGCTCGAGGAAGTCGCCGCGATTGATCATTTCCTCGAACTCTTCCCGGCTAACAAAATGATAATTCACGCCATCTTGTTCACCTTCACGCATCGGGCGAGTGGTGTGCGACACAGAGACACCCAACAGAGGATCCGCACGGAGCATTTCTGCCACCAGACTGGTTTTACCCGCACCCGAGGGCGCCGAAATCACAAACAGGGTTCCCTGCCCACCGGCCTGACTCATGATTCAACCTCTCCTGCACATCAAATGGCGGCCGTTGAAACGGCCAGAAAGCGCGCAATTATACGGATTTTAACGTATCACCGCACCCCACCAGATGGCAGCTATTCCAAGTTCTGCAACTGTTCACGCATTTGTTCAATCAGCACTTTCAAGTCGACGGCAGCACGGGTTACCGCAGCGTCAATACTTTTACTGCTGAGCGTGTTGGCCTCACGATTCAGCTCCTGCATCAGGAAGTCCAGTCGACGACCGATGGCGTCATCGCTCTGCAGGGTGTCCCTCACTTCGCTGACATGGGCATCCAACCGATCCAACTCTTCAGCCACATCGCTCTTCTGGGCCAGCATCAGCATTTCCTGTGCCACCCGTTCCGGCTCCAGTTCAACCTTGGCTTTTTCAAAACGATCACGAAGAGTCTGCTCTTGAGCCGCCAGCAGTTCCGGCATTCGCTCACGCACCTCAGCCACCAACGTGCTCATGATCACCAGACGATCTTCAAATAACGGTCGCAACCGCTCGCCTTCGCGCTCCCGAACACTCACCAACTCGGCCACCGTCTCCGCGAACAGCTCCGCCGCAGCGCGCTGAGCGGCACTGTAATCGTGCTCGGGCAACGACATCACACCGGGCCAGCGCAGAATATCCAGCGCGCTGATGTGAGCCGGATTATCCAGCATCCGATTAATATGATTAGCCGCCTCATTCACCGCCTTGGCAATTTCGTCATTAATCTCAAAACTCTGCACCTCATTTTCGGCAGATTGCAGGCGCATCGAGATATCCACCTTGCCCCGTTTCAACCCCTTACGGAGCTCTTCCCGAAACCGGTTCTCCAGCTCCCGGAACGCCTCTGGCAAACGGAATGAAGGCTCCAGATAACGATGATTCACCGTGCGAATCTCACAAGTGAGAGTGCCCCAGTCTCCACGGGCATCCTTACGGGCAAAAGCAGTCATGCTGCGAATCATAAAGGCTCCAATAGCAATCCATGATCCATCGAGTTTAACAGGCATCCGCCCGGAGCGGCGACCCGGACCAATTGCGGACTCCACTCACCCGCTCCCAAGCCCCGGCATGCTATACTCGCCGCCCTTTCGAAACACCGACCGGCTCAGCGCCGGACATTCATCTTCATATAACAGGACACACTATGCGACCAAGTGGCAGAACGCCCGAGCAACCCAGAGACGTCCGGATCACCCGTAGCTACACCCGCCACGCCGAAGGCTCTGTGCTGGTTGAGTTCGGAGACACAAAAGTAATCTGCACCGCCTCTGTGGAAAACAAAGTACCGCCATTCCTGCGTGGCGAAGGCAAAGGCTGGATCACCGCTGAATACGGCATGCTACCCCGCTCCACCGGCAGCCGCATGGGCCGTGAAGCTGCCCGTGGCAAACAAGGTGGCCGCACCGTAGAAATCCAACGACTGATCGGCCGCAGCCTGCGCGCCGCAGTCGACATGGAAGCGCTGGGCGAACACACCATCACCATCGACTGCGACGTCATCCAAGCCGACGGCGGCACCCGCACCGCAGCCATCACTGGCGGCTGCGTAGCTCTGGTTGATGCCCTGAACCACTTGGTAGAAACCAAGCGCCTGAAGAAATCCCCGCTGAAGCAAATGATTGCGGCTATTTCCGTGGGCGTTTACAAAGGCACCCCAGTTGCTGACTTGGACTACCCGGAAGATTCAGAAGCTGAAACCGACATGAACGTCATCATGACCGACAAAGGTGGCTTCATTGAGATTCAGGGCACTGCGGAAGGTGCACCTTTCGAGCAGACAGAACTGGACAGCATGCTGACGCTGGCACGCAAGGCTATCGACCAGTTATTTGAAATTCAGAAAGAAGCTTTGAACGCCTAAAACCGAAGCTTGGGCGTTGGCGGGGATGTCGCCTCCCATAATGTAGAAGGCCAAGGATGGCCCGAGAGAAGCGCACATGAATGTGCTCGTAACGGTTCTGGGAAGCGACATCCCTGCCAACGCTTCCCCTCCAAGTTCACGACTGAACTTAGAAACCAATCTCAATGTCGTAATCCATCACCACAGGAGCGTGGTCAGAGAAGCGCGAACTGCCATCAATCCAACCATCACTGATGGTCTTGCGAATACCCGGTGTCAGCAACTGATAATCCACCCGAATCCCCGCCTTCTTGCGAGAACCTTCGGTTTGCTCAGGCCACCAAGTAAACTGATTGCTCTGCTTATTGATCTCACGGAACGCATCAATACAGCCCATTTCATCAAACAAACGATCTAACCAAGCACGCTCATGAGGTAAAAAGCCGGAAAAATCGGTCTTGTGATAAAGCGGACTGGCGTCTGTCACATGATGGGCGGACTGCAGATTAGCGCAGAAAATAAACTGTCGACGCTTACGCAGAGTCTTCTGCATATGCAGACCAAACGCATCGAGGAACTCGTCTTTGTGATCCAGAACCGTCAGATCGTCATCGCCGGTCAGCTCCTCCTCACGCCCCAGGGCACACGGCGCCAGAACACAAGCCACAGAGACTTTATCGAAATCGGCCTGAATAAACCGACCTTCACGATCGGCCTGCTCATTGGCAAAACCGTACATGATCGCCTTCGGGAAGTGACGGGTATAAATGCCGACCCCACCATGCTCATTCAGCTCACCATCAATGAAGTAAGCCTCATAACCTTCTGGAATCAGATTTTTGTCTTCGACTTCATAGGCACGCATGCGGTGGTCTTGAACACACACCACATCGGCGTCCTGCTCTGCCAGCCAGTCAAAAAAGCCCTTCTCAACAGCCTGTTCCAAGCCATTGACGCTAATGGATACTACGCGCATACGTGTTCCCTGATTCGGTTTCTGTGTATGATACCGGTTTTACGCCTTATTTAAAGTCAAACTCCGCCAGAAGCCTTGTCATGCACGACTATCAGAAAAATTTTATCGAGTTTGCCATTCAGCGAAATGTTCTTCGTTTTGGAGAATTCACCCTCAAATCCGGGCGCACCAGTCCTTACTTTTTTAATGCCGGACTGTTCAACACCGGTGACGACCTGCTGCAACTGAGCAAGGCTTACGCCGCCGCTATCGAGCGAAGTGGGTTGGATTATGACATCATTTTCGGACCCGCCTATAAGGGCATTCCGTTGGCGACGGTAACTGCCATGGCCCTTGCTACAGACGGTAACAGCAAACCCTTTGCTTTTAACCGTAAAGAAAAGAAAGATCACGGTGAAGGTGGCAATATTGTCGGCGCGCCATTAGAAGGCAAGGTATTGATTGTTGACGATGTCATCACCGCCGGCACTGCCATTCGCGAGTCCATTGAGATTATCCGGGCGGCAGGAGCCGAACCTGCTGGCGTGCTGATCGCCCTTGACCGCCAGGAAAAAGGCAACGGCGAGCTTTCAGCCATTCAGGAAGTCGAGCAAGAGTTCGGCATCCCCGTGGTCAGCATCATTCGACTGGAACAAGTACTAGACTACATTAAGTCTAACCCCGAATTTGCCGGTCACGCCGAAAACGTAGCCAGCTATCGGGACCGCTACGGAGTCTGATACATGCAGCACCGCCTCACCAAAGCCCCAGTTCTTGCCGGTCTCTTATCACTGGGACTGCTAACCTCGGTTGCAGTGCAGGCGGGCATGTATCGCTATACCGATGACAACGGCCGACTGGTGATCAGCAACACCATCCCCCAAGAAGCCACCAAACGCGGCTACGAGATCATCAGTGACCGCGGCCGAATCCTCGAAACCATTGCACCAGCCCCCACCGCCGAAGAGCTCGCCGCCCGCGAAGCCGCCAACAAACGCAAGCAGCAGCAGGAAGCCCAGCTCGAACAAGACCGCCAGCTTCTAAAGCGATTTAGCCATCCGGATCAGGCTGTCAGAGCGATGCATCGGAAAGTGGAGGAACTGGAGAGTGTCATTTCTTTGAAAAGAGGTAACATCTCGGTCCTCTCAAACCAGCTCGATAACGAACAAAGCCGAGCGGCTGAACTGGAAAGAGCCGGCAAAACCATTCCCGACGCCACACTGAAAAGAATCTATCGCATGGAAGGTCAGGTGCGCGATATCGAACGGGAAATCGCGGCACAACAACTGGAAATCGATACGATTGCCCAGCGTTTTCTGTCCGAGATTGAACGGCTGGAAGAAATTACAGGTTCAGAGCGAACTCTGCCCCTGAAAGATACAGACGCAGCCAGTTCAGAGTAACGCCACCCATTCCCGGCAGAACCCTCAGGCACAAAAAAAGGCGCTCACCATGGAGCGCCTTTTTCGTAACTGCAATGAACTAAAACGATTAGGCAGAGGCTTTCTTCTTGGCTGCAGTCTTGCGAGCCGGCTTCTTGCCTTCAACGGCTTTCTTCGTATCTTCAGCAGCTTCAGCAACGTCTTCAGCCGCTTCAGAAACCGCTTCTGCGCCTTCCGCAGCTTCTTTCTCAAGCTTGGCAACCAGCTCGGCAGCGAAATCACCGAAACGGGTGTTCAAGCTACGCAGCTGGTTGAACAAAGTGTCGGAGTAACCGTTGTAACGCTCACGCAGAGTCTGAACGGTGTATTCGCGAACTTCAGCTTCCAGCTTCTCAGCGTAGTCGAAAGGCTTGGCTGCCAGCTTCTTCTGCTGCTCTTCTGCAGTGGAGATACCTTTTTCAACGATGTCCTGAAGCTGCTCTTGGTAAGATTTAAGTTTACCCATAATAACTCTCCTTGAGTTGGTCTCTTTCGGCCCGGTAACCGGAAAGCCCGGTGGCCTTTAGTAGATTTCAACTCCAAAGGTACGGATAAAAATTAGAATGTTCATACTAAAAGTGATTACCCAGTCTTTACTAAATTGTCACTTGATCACTTCTTCACCACAGGCATAATTCCAACTGCTTTTTATAGCCAGTCTCCCTGTTGTATTCAGGCTCCATACGAACCTATTAAAGGGGCTTTTTAATCGACCCCGTATGCGAGTGAACCATGAAACTATTTTTGCCAGCCTCACTGCAGGCTCCCCAGCGTGCACTGCTCGCGCTCACACTGATGTTGGCCGCTCTGATTCTGGCGGGCTGCCAAGAAGGCGGCAAAACTGCCCAGACGGATATCGAACAATCTTCTCAGTCCACTGACTCCGGCCTGAAGCAGCCAACCGGGGATCAAACTTCGGCAAATCGATTGGAGCCTAAGACTCTGGTTTGGAGTGCCCCACTGACCCGTGAGGATGGATCCTCGCTGGCTCCGGGACAAATTGCGGAATACAGGATTTACTACCGCCTGAAATATAAAGACCGCTTCGAAGTGATTTCGGTAAAGGACACCGACACAACGAAATACCCTCTCGAGGCCATGCCACCTGGTGCCTACGAGTTCGCCATCACCACGGTGGACGTAGAGGGTCTGGAAAGCCGCCGATCAGAATCGGTCGAGGTCAACCTCATCTAAACGGCGCAGCAGAAAGGAATCGCTTACCAGCGGAACAGCACCCAGCTGGGGACAAGGAGGTCCGAATCCGTGTCCTGCACCCAGCCACCGCCATCGGCAGGCACCAAGTAATACTCAGGCCCCACTTCAGGCACCACTTTGATTTCCATGAGCTGCCCGTTAACCCGATATTCATAGAACACTTCGCTGTCACCCGGGCGGATCACAATTTGGGTTCCCCCCGCCGGCGGCTGATAGTCTGTGATTACCAGTGGTTCTTTCGGCGTCTCCACCGGAGTGGTATCCAAGGCCCCTTCATTCTGAGCCATCAGCGGCACAGAGAAACAGCCCAGCAACAGGGCGGAACAGGCGATTCGTTTCGTTTTCATGGTACCCTCTGACTCATCATGCAGGCTTTGAATTGCGCACTACCTTAAGAGTTGCACAAGCCAACCCACGCTTCAATCAGAATCCGGATTTGCATCGACATGACTGAGAAAAAGACCCCACCCGTGGTTCTGGTAGACGGTTCGTCCTACCTGTTCCGTGCCTACCATGCACTACCCCCGCTGACCACCAGCAAGAACCATCCGACCGGCGCCATCAAAGGCGTTGTTAGCATGCTGCGCCGGCTGGACCAAGACTTCCCCGAATCAAAAGTGGTGGTGGTGTTTGATGCCAAGGGCAAAACCTTCCGTCACGAGATGTATGAAGAATACAAAGCCAACCGGCCACCAATGCCAGAAGACCTCACCATACAGATTGAGCCGATCCACGAGATAGTTAAGGCCATGGGTCTTCCGCTGCTGATCGTCCCGGGGGTTGAAGCCGACGATGTCATTGGCACGCTGGCTCATGAAGCCACCCACAAAGGCATTGATGTGGTGGTGTCCACCGGCGATAAAGACATGGCCCAGCTGGTTAGCGATCACGTCACCCTGATCAACACCATGACGGAAACGGCGATGGACCGCGATGGCGTAATCGAAAAGTTTGGCGTGACTCCGGAGCAAATCATCGACTACCTCGCACTGGTGGGCGATAAAGTCGATAACATACCGGGGGTCAACAAATGCGGTCCGAAAACCGCGGTTAAGTGGCTTCAGGCCTATAACGATCTGAGCACCCTGATCGAGCACGCCGGCGAGATTAAAGGCAAGATCGGGGAATACCTGCGAGAAGCCATCGACACCCTCCCCCTCAGCCGTGATTTGGCCACCATCCGTCTGGATGTGGAACTGGAGTTTGGGCTGGAAGATCTGAAAGATCGTGAGCAGAACAACGATGCTCTGCTGGAGCTGTTCGAAGAATACGAGTTCCGGGGCTGGATTGCCCAGCTCGAGAACCGTGATACCGACAAGCCGGCCGCCGCTGCTCCCGAACCGAAACAGGCCATTGAAAAGACCTATACCGTAATCACAGACCAAAGTGAGTTCGATGTTTGGCTGGAGCGCTTAAAAGCGGCCGATCAATTTGCCTTCGACACCGAGACCACCAGTTTGCGCTACATGGACGCCGAAATTGTCGGAGTGTCTTTTGCCATTGAACCTGGCGAAGCGGCGTACGTACCCGTTGGCCACGATTACATGGGTGCGCCGGAACAACTGGACCGGGATCAGATACTGACTCAGCTCAA
This sequence comes from Marinobacter sp., assembly GCF_034669625.1. Lineage (GTDB taxonomy): Bacteria > Pseudomonadota > Gammaproteobacteria > Pseudomonadales > Oleiphilaceae > Marinobacter. Next base: position 51,210 of record NZ_JAXMOY010000012.1, on the reverse strand, counting down.
ACCACTTTTGGAGAATCCGAAGCAAGCCAAAATCGGCCAGAACCTGAAGTACGACAAGAACGTCCTGGCAAATCACGGCATTCATCTCGACGGCATCAGCGACGACACCATGGTGGAGTCCTACGTGCTCAACTCCGTGGCCACCCGGCATGACATGGATAGCCTGGCCAAAGCTTATCTGGACGAACAGACCATAAGTTTCGAATCCATCGCGGGCAAAGGTGCCAAACAGCTGACCTTCAACCAGATCGATCTGGAAAAAGCCGGCCCCTACGCCGCCGAAGACGCAGACATCACCCTGCGCCTGCACCATGCTTTAAGCCCGAAGCTGAAAGAAACCGGCAAGCTGGAATCCGTCTACCGGGACATTGACCTGCCACTGGTACCAGTGCTGTCCCGCATGGAACAACGCGGCACCCTGATCAGTGCCAGTACGCTGCACCAGCACAGTCAGGAACTGGCCGAGCGTATGGCGGAGCTTGAGAAAGAAGCGCACGACGTCGCCGGTGAATCTTTCAATCTGGGCTCACCCAAACAGCTACAGGCCATTCTCTACGACAAGTTCGGCCTAAGAGTCATTAAGAAAACCCCGAAAGGTGCCCCCTCTACTGCAGAGCCGGTTTTACAGGAACTGGCGCACGAGCACGAGCTGCCCCGGTTGATCGTGGAACACCGAAGCCTGAGCAAGCTCAAGTCTACCTATACCGACACGCTGCCAGAGCTGATCCATCACCGGACTGGCCGGGTGCACACGTCTTACCATCAGGCGGTAACCGCTACGGGCCGACTCTCTTCCTCAGAGCCGAACTTGCAGAACATTCCTATTCGGACTCAGGAAGGCCGCCGGATTCGCCAAGCGTTTATCGCGCCGGAAGGCTATAAACTGCTGGCCGCGGACTACTCCCAGATCGAGCTGCGCATCATGGCTCACCTGTCTGGTGACAAGGGGCTGCTAAAAGCATTCGAGCACGGCGAAGACATCCACAAGGCCACGGCTGCGGAAGTGTTCGGCGTGAGTCTGATTGAAGTGTCCTCCGACCAGCGCCGCAGCGCCAAGGCCATCAACTTCGGCCTGATCTACGGTATGTCGGCGTTCGGGCTGGCCCGCCAGCTGGGCGTAGAACGTAAAGTGGCGCAAGAATACATTGACCGCTATTTCGAACGTTATCCAGGCGTCTTGCGCTACATGGACAACATTCGCATGCAGGCTCACGACGATGGTTATGTAGAAACTCTTTACGGCCGACGCCTGTATCTGCCAGAAATCAACGCTCGAAACAAACAGCTGCAGCAGGCCGCCGAGCGCACCGCCATCAACGCGCCTATGCAAGGCACCGCCGCAGACATCATCAAGCGCGCGATGATTGATGTGGACCAATGGCTGTATGAAAACCACGCCGACGATGCCGTGATGACCATGCAAGTACACGATGAACTGATCATCGAGGTTCGAGAAGCGGCTGTGGAAAAAGTCCGGGCAGGACTGGTGCAGCGCATGTCTGCCGCCACCAAACTGGACGTTCCGCTAATCGTGGAAGCGGGTGTCGGTGATAACTGGGATCAAGCCCACTAACGCAAAACGCCCGGCGAGCTTCCTCGACCGGGCGTTTTTTATTGCGGTTAACAAAGCGGCTTCTTAGAACGCTTTGCTGACCTCGATCGCAGCACTCCAAGCGCTGAGTTCGTACTCGCCTGTGTAGTTAGATGCTCCAGCGTTAGGATCCTTCTGTGATGGAGCACTGTGGAGATACTGGTACTCATCAACCTTCGCGTCATCCGCAAAAATCAGGGTTCCGATAGCCGCATCAACGGTCCAGCCGCTTGCCACGTCGCTCCACTGAGTGCCCAACGTCAACCAATGACGGTCTTCAGACGGAATACGTGCCGTCAGGTACTGGTCCACCGGTGACTCATCAAACGCATAGCCCGCCTTGAAGGCCCACTCTGGGCTCGCTTGCCAGATACCACCCACGTTGAACTGCCAAGTGTCTTTCCACTTTTCAGTGATGTGGGTAACCGGTGTATCACCAGTTCTACCAGTTACCTGGCTTATCTGTCCTGAGTCTCCCTCACGGCTAAAAATATCCAACTCTTCAAAACGACTCCACCGAGCGAATGTGGCACCGGCCAGCAGTGTTACCGAGTCGGTCAATTGATGCCTAGCACCCGCTGTGATGCTTTCGGGGATAGCCAAAGGTACACGAACCTTCTCGTTCAATGTTGCAGGTGCCAAGCCAATTGGCGACTGTCCGTTCTGAACGGGGAAATTACTGATCTCGGCATCCCCTTCCAGCTCAAATTCAGTACCGGTTTGGGCCGTCAGACCAAACTGGGTACGCTCAGACATTTCATACAAAAAACCAACACGGAAATTAACGGCAATATCGTCGCCTTCAATATCCGCGTAAGGAGCGCCAAACTGCGCTTCATAAGCGGCAGCCAAAGGACCCGCGTTGGCTGCTCCAACTTGTTGTGCAAGTGCCCCGCGAATGTCCTGATACTTTGTCAAACGACCTTCTGCGTACATGATGTTCATGCCGATACCCATCGACAAACCTTTGCCGTTGTTAACCGCAACAGATGGCGTAAACGCGATCGCCGTTAACTCTGTTTTGTCCGCAAAAAACCGACCTGTAAAATCGTTATCATAGTCAGCAGCCAAACCATAAGGGGCATGAATTCCGAAGCCCACGTCAATGGAATCACTGATTTCATGAGTCAGGTAAAAATTCGGAAGCACTGCAGGGTCTGCAATATCACCTCCATTACTACCATCGACAGGAGCACCCAAGGTGTTTGTGGCACTGGCGCTTTTCGCCTCAGCATCAATATCAAGAATCGCCGCACCAAAAGAAATGTTGGTACCGGACAGCTGGCTCATACCTGCTGGGTTAAAGAAGACAGTGGTTGCGTTTTCCGGGTTGGCAGCGGCGCCGGCGTTGGCCACACCCATCTGACTGGCGCTTTGCTCATTCAATGAAAAACCACCTGCCATAACGGTTGCAGGGGTGGCTACAGCGGCCAAAGTGGCAAAACGAATTGCCTTCACGAGTACGTTGCTATTCTTCTGCATGGTGTCTCCTTATTAGTTCGCGCGGAGTATACGCAGCAGTGGGTTATGGCCTCAAATGCCAAAACTACTTATTTGCAAAGCTAATCTTTTCTGCTGCATCTAAAACGCAAAAAGCCCCCTAGAGGGGGCTTTTTGCCATGAAGAATTAGTCGTCCTGAATCGTCAACTTATCAACGGATGAAGATAAACTGTCAGCACCCTTAGCATCACTACCAAGCTTAATCATCAAGCGCAGATCGTTAGCCGAGTCTGCGTGTGCCAAAGCATCTTCGTAGGTGATCGAGCCTTCTGAGTAGAGTTTGTACAGCGCCTGATCGAAGGTCTGCATGCCGCTCTCGTTTGATTTCGACATCAGCTCTTTCAGTTTGTGCACCTCGCCTTTCCGGATCATATCGGCCACCAGCGGCGTATTAATCAGCACCTCAATGACCGCCTTCCGGCCCTTACCGTCCGGTGTTGGCACCAGCTGCTGAGCCACGACGGCTTTCAGGTTGAGCGACAAGTCCATCCAAATCTGGTTGTGCTGTTCAGCTGGGAAGAACTGGATAATCCGATCCAAGGCCTGGTTCGCGTTATTCGCGTGCAAGGTCGCCAAACAGAGGTGACCGGTTTCAGCAAACTGCACCGAATACTCCATCGTCTGACGGGTACGCACCTCACCAATCAAGATGACATCGGGAGCCTGGCGCAGGGTGTTCTTCAGCGCCACCTCGAAGTTTTCGGTGTCGATGCCCACTTCACGCTGAGTCACAATGCATCCTTGGTGCTGGTGCACAAATTCGATGGGGTCCTCGATGGAGATGATGTGACCGCGACTGTTCCGATTGCGATGCCCCAACATTGCCGCCAACGAAGTTGACTTACCCGTGCCTGTGGCACCGACAAACATAATCAATCCGCGTTTGGTCATCGCCAGATCTTTGATGATTTCAGGCAACGCAAGCTCGTCAATTTGCGGTATTTTCACCTCAATGCGCCGCAACACCATGCCGCACAAATTGCGCTGAAAGAAGGCACTGACGCGAAACCGCCCGATCCCCCGGGCACTGATCGCAAAGTTACACTCGTGACTTTCATCAAACTCAGCGCGCTGTTTTTCGTTCATTGCGCCATAAACGAACTCTCTGGTCTGTTCCGGCGTCAACGCATTCTTGGTAACAGGCAGCACCTTCCCATTCACCTTCATGCTAGGCGGAACACCGGCGGTGATAAAAAGGTCCGAACCGCCTTTCTCCACCATTAGCCGCAACAGCTTTTCAAATTCCATTTCACGCACCTATTTGTCTCAAGAAGGTTGTTAAGGCTTAAAAATTATCCGGAATCTTCGCCTTCATACGGGCATCTTCGCGAGAAATCAGCCCTTTTCTGAGCAAGCCTTCCAAACACTGATCCAGCGTTTGCATGCCGAGAGAGCCGCCCGTCTGGATGGACGAATACATCTGCGCGATCTTGTCCTCACGAATCAGGTTCCGGATGGCCGGAGTACCAATCATGATCTCGTGGGCAGCAATTCGACCACCCCCCATTTTCTTCATCAGAGTCTGGGAGATAACCGATTGAAGCGACTCGGACAGCATCGACCGCACCATGGACTTCTCTTCGGCCGGGAACACATCAACCACCCGGTCAATGGTTTTGGCCGCGGAGGTGGTGTGCAAGGTGCCGAAAACCAAGTGACCTGTTTCCGCAGCGGTGAGCGCAAGGCGAATGGTTTCAAGATCTCGAAGCTCACCCACCAGGATGATGTCGGGATCTTCCCGCAGGGCTGAACGCAGGGCTTCGTTAAAACCAAGGGTATCCCGGTGGACTTCCCGCTGGTTCACCAAGCACTTTTTCGATTCGTGAACGAATTCGATCGGGTCTTCGATGGTCAAAACGTGCTCATAGCGGGTATCGTTGATGTAGTCCATCATCGCCGCCAATGTGGTCGACTTACCCGAACCCGTTGGGCCTGTGACCAAAACCAGACCTCGCGGCACCGAGGCGATGTCCTTGAAAACCTGACCCATGCCCAGATCTTCCATGGTCAGCACTTTCGAAGGGATGGTCCGGAATACAGCACCAGCGCCACGATTCTGGTTGAATGCATTTACACGGAAACGAGCAACCCCCGGGACTTCGAACGAAAAGTCGGTTTCCAGAAATTCTTCGTAGTCCTTGCGCTGCTTGTCGTTCATGATGTCGTAAATCAGCCCGTGCACCTCTTTGTGCTCCATCGGAGGCAGGTTGATTCGGCGTACATCGCCGTCTACACGAATCATGGGGGGAAGGCCTGCAGATAGGTGCAAATCCGACGCACCTTGTTTGGCCGAAAAGGCAAGCAGTTCAGTAATATCCATAGGGATCCTCGGAAGGCTTTTTCTTTTAATACAGACGCGGCAAACTCACACTATGAGCAGCATAGCAGACAACATCAAAAGCGTAACCCGACGCATACAAAAAGCAACACAGCAAGCCGGCCGAAAGCCCGACAGTGTGCGGTTGTTGGCAGTTAGCAAGACTCGGCCACCGGAAGACATTCGGGCGGCGGCGCAAGTGGGTCAAACGGCGTTCGGAGAGAATTACTTGCAAGAGGCGCTGGACAAAATCGAAGCGCTGAAGGATATCGAGACTCTTGAATGGCACTTTATCGGGCCCATCCAGTCCAACAAAACCCGACAGATCGCTGAATCTTTTTCGTGGGTACACAGCGTTGATCGCCTGAAGATTGCCCGCAGACTCAGTGAACAGCGCCCTGAGGATCTCGGCCCGTTGAACCTTTGTCTGCAAGTAAACGTCAACGAAGAAGATAGCAAATCCGGCTGTTCTTTAAGCGAATTGCCAGAACTGGCCGCCGCCATCAGCGAACTGCCTAATCTGACTCTGCGAGGACTGATGGCCATTCCTGATCCGAACCAAAGCGAGGCAGGTCTGAAAGAGAGCTTTCAGAGGCTGGCTGGCGCGCTGGCGCAACTCAATCAAACGCGACCCAACGCGCTGCAACTCGACACCCTGTCGATGGGCATGTCGAGCGATCTCGAACCTGCTATCGCAGAGGGCGCAACTTGGGTTCGAGTAGGCTCAGCCCTGTTCGGAGCGCGACCGGCTAAATAGAGCTTAAGCTGAATCCATGCGTTCCTGTTATCATCAGGAATACATCATTTACCGAGCAAACACTTGGAGCGAACGTTGAGCAAATCACCCGTCATCTCGTTTATCGGCGCCGGCAATATGGCCAGCGCTATTATTGGAGGCATGCTGGACAAGCGCTTCGAAGCCGACAATGTTTGGGTTAGCGCGCCCGATGACAGCCACCTGCAAGCCGTTCGAAATCAGTTCGGCGTAAGCGTTACCACGAACAATCGCTACTGCGTCGAACAGGCCGACATCGTCGTTCTCGCGGTGAAGCCTCAAGTGATGTCAGACGTTTGCCGTGACATCGCGCCGGTCGTGCAGAACACCCGACCGCTGATCGTCTCCATTGCCGCAGGCCTGACGGCCGAAACGATCGACCAATGGCTTGGCGGCGGACTGCCGCTGGTTCGCGTTATGCCGAACACACCATCCCTTGTCGGGAAAGGCGCTGCAGGCCTGTTTGCAAACGACAGGGTGTCGGATGAACAGAAATCCATGGTACAAACGGTGTTTGAAAGCATTGGCACCGCGCTTTGGGTGGAAGACGAAAACCTGATCCACGGCGTGACAGCGCTATCAGGCAGCGGCCCGGCCTACTTCTTCCTGATGCTAGAAGCGCTGGAAAGTGCCGCGACGGATGCCGGAATCGAGCCCGCCACCGCCAGAACACTGGCCATTCAAACCATGGCTGGCGCTGCTGAAATGGCGGCACGCAGCGAGCACGAGCCGGCTCAGTTGAAACGCAATGTTATGTCCCCCGGTGGCACCACCGAGCGGGCGATTAACACCTTTGAAGACGGTGGCATGCGCGAATTGGTGAAAAAAGCCTACGATGCCGCGTTCGAACGCTCTGAAGAGATGTCACAAGAACTGGCAGACAAACAGTAACCGCTACGGAGACACAGCTTCATGCTGGCAGACATTCTGATCACAATCCTGATGATTGCATCCACCTTTTATATGTCGGTGGTGCTGCTTAGATTCCTTCTGCAACTGGCCCGGGCCGATTTCTACAACCCGATTTCCCAGTTTGTTGTGAAAGTAACGAATCCACCGTTACGGCCGCTACGCAGAATTATCCCGGGCTGGGGCGGCGTCGACGGAGCCGCACTGATACTGGCGGTCTTGATTCAAGCCGTCACGTTCTTTTTTATGTTGCTGATTTACAACTCAGGCATGCCTTCCTTCAACCCACTCACCTTACTGGTTTGGGGTGCTTTGAACGTTCTCAGTCTGATCGTAAAAATTTACTTCTGGTCGGTCATCGCGGTGGTGGTGGTTAGCTGGATCGCCCCCCAAAGCGGGCACCCGGCCATACAACTGGTCGCGCAAATCACCGAACCGGTCATGCGCCCTGTCCGGAACATCATGCCATCCATGGGCGGCCTCGATTTATCGCCGATCATTGTGTTTTTGATTCTTAATGTGCTGGATGTGGTGCTGAATCATATGAAGATTGCTGCGGGGATGGGCTTTCTCGGCGCCGGAATGTAATCTGCCTCACAACTATACATATCGTTACATAACGCCAAAACATTAAACATCCCAAGGCCGGCCCATCAAGTCATTGATGTGTCGGCCTTTTTCTTCTCCCTCTTGATATCAGCTACCTCCGACGGCTCCAGGAGGCCATTCCAAGAATGGACAATCCAGCTATGATTGCCAACATTTAACTTGGGACGATCTACCTCCCGAACGTCGCGCCAAAGGATTACTCCATGAGCCAGCAGGGAACACTGTCGCAGCAGGTGGAAGCCTACCACGACTGGAAGAAAGATCTGATACGCCAGATCGGTCGATACCGGCTGTGGCTTCAGGACAACAATCTTTTTTCGGAAGACATCAGCACCCGCATCCGTCACGGTCTAGAACTTCTCATTGAAGATGAATTGACCATCGCCTTTGTTGGCGAGTATTCCCGTGGCAAAACCGAACTGATCAATGCGTTGTTCTTCGCCAGCTACGGCCAGCGGCTGCTGCCGTCCGAAGCTGGGCGCACCACCATGTGCCCCACCGAACTGTTCTTCGATCGGACCAACAACAAAAGCTATCTCATGTTGCTCCCGATCGAAACGCGCACCGGTGAGCTTTCCCTCCAGCAACAGCGAAAACGGCCGGAAAACTGGGTTCGACACGAACTCGCCGAGGACAATCCGGCGGTTATGCGCGAAGTGCTGTCCGAGGTCGCCAGAGTTAAAAGCGTGTCCATGGGTGACGCCAGAAAACTCGGGTTTGATGAAGACATGCTGGAACCAGACCCCAACACCCCGGGCAATGTACTAGTCCCGGCGTGGCGAAATGCACAAATCAGCATTCGCCACCCTCTGTTTGAGCGGGGCCTACGCATTCTCGACACCCCTGGCCTGAACGCCTTGGGTTCAGAGCCCGAACTGACCATGAGCATGCTCCCGCGTGCGCACGCGGTCCTTTTTGTGCTTGGCGCCGACACCGGCGTCACTGCCAGCGATATGGCCATCTGGAAGGAACACATCAACACGAACCACGCAGACCATCGCGCGGGCCGTTTTGCCGTGCTCAACAAAGTTGATGTGCTCTGGGATGACATCCAAGGCGAAGACCACGCGGCCAACTCCATCGAACGCGTGCGCACTTATACCGCCGAACACCTCGGCATGAACCAACACGATGTAATCCCGCTCTCCGCCAAACAAGGTTTGCTGGCGCGCGTGCGAAACGATGCAGAGCTGTTCGGACGATCGAACCTCGGGTTGCTGGAAAAGCTGATTGTTCAACGCATCCTCACCCATAAAGAACAACTGATCACCCAGCACCTCATCAGCGATCTGTTGGGCATGCTGCAAAATAGCCAAGCGGCGATGCAGTACCGGCTTAAGTCGCTGGAAGAAGAGCACGCGGCTTGTACAGGCTCAGCTCTGGATAAACCGGCACTCGCCCGGCTCGCAGAAAGAGCGCAGAAAGACTACGACTTCTACTATAAAAAACTGATCACTCTGCGCTCCTCACGTCGATTAATGGACTCACAAGGCGAGATCCTGAACAACTTGGTCAGCGAGAAACGCTTTGAAGCCCATGCCGATAAAGTGCGCGCCATTATGACCAAGAGTTGGTCCACAGCCGGTATGGTCCGTGCGATGGATCACTTTTTCGAGCTACTTGAGGTCGACCTGGGCAACTTGCTTGCCGAAGGCCAATTGGCCGAGAAAATGGTCGGTTCTATCTACCGACGTTACAACGAAGACTCTCGCGCCAGACACCTTGAGCCCATCCCGTTAAGAGCGGGACGCCATGTCATCGCCATTCGGGAACTACGCAAGAAAGCGCGACGTTTCCGTATCAGCCCCAAGAATCTGATGTCTGAACAGTCGATGCTCATTCGCCGATTCTTCAATGTGATGGTCAGCGAAGCCCGCACACTGCATAGTCGGGCCAGGTCCGACGTTGAACGCTGGCCGCACGAAGCCCTACTGCCAATCATCCAATATTCCATGGAACAGAAGCAGTTGCTGGAGCATCAAATCAGCAGGCTCAGGGACTTCGTGCGCAACGACCGTGATAGCCGCGCCGAGAGAGAGCGTTTGCAGAATTCCATTGCGGATCTGCGTAAGCAACTCGAACTGGCCGACAACATGGTGCGTCATATTCGCAAGCCGGCACCCACCATGATCCAGCAAAAAGTCGTTAATATTTACGGCTCCGCCTGAACCCTTGGCTGCAGCAGGCGGCACGCGCCTGTTGCAGCAACCACCCCCCGCCTTTAAACTGCCCTATCGGCGCCAGCTTCTGCGCCACCTCAGGCCTATTGCCTGACTCATGTGGACTGGATCAGGATACCAACACACTCATGCCCGACTCCCTGCCTACGGATTCCGTGGGCCTCGTTAGCCCGCAAACCCTACATTTCGGCACCCCCATCGAATTGGCCTGCGGCCAATCCTTGGAAAGCTATGATTTGGTCGTGGAAACCTACGGCACCTTAAATGCCGATGCCAGCAACGCGGTTCTCATTTGCCACGCCCTTAGCGGCCATCACCACGCCGCGGGCTATCATTCTCTCGATGACAAGAAGCCTGGCTGGTGGGACAGCTGTATCGGCCCGGGAAAACCGATCGATACCAACCGTTTTTTTGTGGTTTGCCTGAACAACCTCGGCGGTTGCCACGGCAGCAGCGGCCCCAGCTCCATCAACCCCGCCACTGGCAAGCTTTACGGGCCGGATTTCCCGGTCATCACGGTTGCCGACTGGGTAAAAAGCCAAGCTCGCCTGGCCGACCGTCTCGGCATCAAGCAGTGGGCGGCCGTTGTTGGCGGTTCCCTGGGCGGTATGCAGGCCCTTCAGTGGAGTCTGGATTATCCTGACCGCATTCGGCACGCGGTAATCGTTGCCTCAACGCCGCGACTGACCGCGCAGAACATCGCCTTCAACGAAGTCGCCCGCCAGGCCATCACCTCTGATACCGAGTTTCATGAGGGCCGCTATGACGACGCCAACACCCTTCCACGGCGGGGCTTGATGCTGGCTCGGATGGTGGGGCACATCACTTACCTTTCGGATGCAGCGATGGGTGAGAAATTCGGCCGTGAACTTCGGGAAGAAGCGTTCAAATTTGGTTACGATGCCGAGTTTCAGGTTGAAAGCTACCTGCGCTATCAGGGCGAACGTTTCTCTGAAACCTTTGACGCTAATACCTACCTGCTGATGACTCGCGCCCTGGACTATTTTGACCCGGCCTACGAATTTGGCGGCGACCTGTCCAAAGCGCTCGAACCTGCCCAGTGCGAATACCTGGTGCTGTCCTTCAGCACAGACTGGCGTTTCTCGCCTGCTCGTTCTGAAGAAATGGTGAACGCAATGATTTCCGCTCGCAAGAAAGTCAGTTACGCCGAAATCGATGCACCTTGGGGCCACGATGCGTTCCTGATCCCCACGCCCAGATACACCAACGCCTTCACCGCGTACATGGACCGGGTAGCCCGGGAGGTCGGCGCATGAGAGCGGATCTGGAGATTATTCAGCAATGGGTTCAGCCTGGCCACCACGTACTCGATCTCGGCTGCGGTGATGGCACTCTGCTGCACTACTTACAGCAGGAGCGAAACGCCACGGGCTTCGGTCTGGAAATCAACCCTGACCACATCACCACCTGCATGGGTAAAGGCGTGTCGGTTATCGAGCAAAATCTGGACACTCAAGGTCTGGAAAACTTCGATGATGGCATGTTTGATATTGTGCTGATGACACAAGCCCTCCAAGCCGTGCGCAGACCCGACAAAGTGATTGATGACATGCTACGGGTTGGCCGCGAAGGCATTGTGACTTTCCCCAACTTCGCCCACTGGCGACTGCGCTGGGGACTGACCCTGAGCGGCCGCATGCCTGAATCAGACGCCTTGCCGTATAAATGGTACAACACGCCTAACATTCGCTTATGCACCTTCAAAGACTTCGAAGCGTTGTGCCGACAGAAAGGGATAAAGATTAAAAGCCGACGAGTCGTCGACGGCCAACACCAGAACAGCTGGCTGGCCCGTGCATGGCCAAACCTGCTGGGTGAGATAGCGATTTACCGAATCACACGGGAGAACACCTAATGATTATGCGTTCTGTCACCGGTTTTATTACTCTGATGTTTGGCCTGCTGCTCATGGCCGGCCAAAGCTATGCGGGCGAGAAAGACTTTGGCGAATACCAATTGAACTGGAACGTTTACCCCAGCACCTTCCTGACCCCGGAAGTCGCTAAAGCCAACAACCTCCAGCGCAGCAAGAGCATTGGCGTGGTTAACATCTCCATCATGACCGATAACGAGCACGGCCAGCCTCAACCTATGGGCGGCCAAGTAGAAGGTCAGGTCGCGAATGACATTCAACAGGTTAAGTTTCTGGCGTTCCGCCGGATTCAGGAAGGCGATTCGGTTTATTTCATCGCCCAGTATCAATATCGCCCTGGCGAGTTGATGACCTTCAACATTACGGCACGACCAACAGGCTATCCACAAGGCCTGAAGGTGCGCTTCGCCCACTCTTTGTTTAACGATTAAACCATGCCTCAGAAACTCGTTATCGCCAGCAACAACAAAGGCAAAATTGCCGAACTGACCGACCTACTCAGACCGTTAGGGTTAACCCCGGTCGCTCAGGGCGAATTGGGCGTAGGTGAAGCGGAAGAACCCGCCGTCACCTTTGTTGAGAATGCCATCTTGAAGGCCCGCCACGCCGCCCGTGAAACCGGTTTGCCGGCTCTGGCCGACGACAGCGGCCTGTCGGTCGATGCCCTCGACGGTCAACCCGGCGTGCGTTCTGCGCGCTATGCCGGCCCCCATGCAACCGACGCTGACAATGTTGAAGCGCTACTGGAGGCCATGCAGGATATTCCGGAACCAGAACGTGGAGCCCAGTTTCATTGTGTTCTGGTTTATCTGCACCATGCAGACGACCCCACGCCGATTATCTGCCATGGCCGTTGGCCCGGCCGGATTCTTGGCGCACCGAGCGGCGCAGGTGGCTTCGGCTATGATCCGGTTTTTTTCGCACCGGAACACGATTGCAGCGCCGCCGAACTCACGCGCGAACAAAAAGGCCGCATCAGCCATCGTGGGCGGGCTCTGGCCAGCCTGCTGGTTCAACTCAAGGGCACGAGCTGAACCGTGCCCTCCACACTCCCTGCGGCGGTTTGTCCGCCTCTGTCGCTGTATATCCATGTGCCATGGTGTGTGCGCAAGTGTCCTTACTGTGACTTCAACTCTCACGCTATACAGGGTGACATTCCTGAGACCGCCTACCTCGCCGCTCTACTGGAAGACCTTGAGTACGACCTAAGCTTCGTGCGCGGCCGTCCGATTGAGAGCGTTTTCATCGGCGGTGGAACACCATCGCTCATGACCAGCGACTTCTACCAACGCTTGTTTGAAGAACTTCGCCAGCGACTGACCTTCGCGCCCGATGCCGAAATCACGCTCGAAGCCAACCCCGGCACCCTGGAAGAAGGCCGTTACGAGGGTTTCCGCCAAGCGGGCATTAACCGGCTTTCTATTGGTGTGCAAAGCTTCCATCAGGAACACCTTAAAACACTCGGGCGCATCCACGATGCCGACGCCGCCCACCGGGCTATTGAAACCGCGAAAGCGGCCGGGTTTACCAACTTCAACGTTGACCTGATGCACGGCCTACCCGATCAGACAGCGGAACAAGCCCTGGATGACTTGAAGCAGGCGCTGGATCATCAACCCTCGCACTTATCCTGGTATCAGCTGACCATTGAGCCCAATACCGAGTTTTTCTCCCGGCCACCGGATTTACCGGACGACGACCACCTTTGGGAGATCTACCGGCAAGGTTCTGAGTATCTTCGCGCCCACGGTTTCGATGATTACGAAGTGTCTGCCTGGAGCCTGGCCAACCGGGAAAGCCGGCATAACCTGAACTACTGGCAGTTTGGGGATTATCTTGCGCTGGGAGCCGGCGGGCATGGCAAGATCAGCCTCGCTGATGGCCGTATCATCCGATACTGGAAAACCCGACAGCCGGACGCCTACTTGAACCGTATTGGCTCACGCACGGCGGGTAGCGAGGAGATCGAACCGAAAGATCGGCCGCTGGAGTTCATGATGAACGTTTTACGGCTCAAACAGGGCGCTGAAGAAAAACTGTTCACCGAACGTACAGGTTTACCCCTGACCCCGGTTGAGGTACAACTTGAGCAGTTGCGGAAGCAAAACCTGCTGGTCAGCCACCGGATACAAACCACTGAGCAAGGCCAGCGCTATCTGAACAGCCTGTTGGAGCAATTTCTCTGATGGCCCCGGCCCGACATCCACTCAAGCGCCCCCCTGGATTAACTTTGGTGGCTTCGATTGCGCTCAGTGCAGCCTTGTTCGTTGCGCTTCTCGTAATGAACCAGCCACTGAAAACAGCCAGCGCTCCGCAAGGTATGGTCAGTTTCCAGTTGGCGGGGACCGCCCAGCAAGCACAAGCGATTCTGGCCAGCTGGGCCCCGGACAGTCTGTCTCTCGCACGCACCTCGCTCTGGCTCGATTTTTTGCTCATCGCGGCCTATATGGCAACGCTGCTTCAGCTGACCCGGAGATTTTCGGTAGACCGTCCCGGCGTCCGAGAACGGATGGTCACCAAATGGGTGCGCACGCTATTTCTGGTGGCTGGCGCCAGTGATGTGGTTGAAAACATTGCTCTACTGAACAACTTCAATCCCCCGGACAACAGCTTGAGCGTGGCAGCCAGTATTTTCTCGCTGATGAAATTCACTGGACTGTTGCTCGGTTTGGCGGGGCTGATCATCGTCCGCGCTTCCCGCCGGCAACCATTAACCCCGGCCTCTTAAAGCCGGGGTTCGCTGAGCTTAGTTGGTGCGGTGATATAGTAAGTCCCAAACACCGTGACCCAGCTTTTCGCCACGTTGCTCAAACTTGGTAATCGGACGATCGTCCGGGCGCGGTGCATAACCGCCCTGCTCTTGCGTGTTTGCAAAACCTTCCGAGGCGTCCATCACTTCCACCATGTGCTCGGCATAGTTCTCCCAATCCGTGGCCAGGTGCAGTACACCGCCCACACGCAATTTATGGCGAATACGCTGCACGAACTCCTGCTGCACCAGTCGACGCTTGTGGTGCTTCTTTTTGTGCCAAGGATCAGGAAAGAACACCATCACACGGTCGAGCGAGGCATCCGGCAGGCACAGGTCGATAACGTCATTGGCATCGATGTTGTAAACCCGAACGTTTTCCAGCCCACGATCTTCAACCTCTTTAAGCAAGGCGCCAACACCGGGCAGATGCACTTCCACACCAATAAAGTCCTGCTCAGGCGCAGCTTCCGCCATATCAGCCAACGAGCGCCCCATGCCGAAACCGATTTCCAGATTCAGCATGCTGTCGCGGCCAAACACTTCCCGGGGGTCAATCACGCCGTCTTCCCGAGCCAGCCCGTACTTCGGCCAGCTCCGCTCGAAGGCTTTTTTCTGGCCTTCGGTCATCCGGCCTTGGCGTAACACAAAGCTGCGGACGCCGCGGCGCGTGGTAATCGGGTTTTCACCGTTGGAATCTTGCGAGTCGTTCTGGTCGGGCATTTGTTGTCCTCAACCGCCACTGCGGATCTGATTGCTGAAATTTACCGGACAGTTTAACAGAGTCCGGGGCATCAAGCGGAGACCAAAGCACCTTGTCCTTGTTGACGATCCAACTGGCGATACCCCAGCGCTTCAATCAGGTGTTGTTGAGACACAGTTTCGTGCCCGTCCAAATCGGCCAAAGTACGCGCCACACGGAGAATCCGGTGCAGTGCCCGCGCCGACAAACCCAACCGCTCCATCGCATGGGCCAATAACTTTTCGCTGCTGGCATCGATACGGCAGGCCTGATCCAGCACTTTACCCGCTAACGAAGCATTCAAGCTGCCACGCTGACGCTGGAAGCTTCTGGCATTCATCACCCGCTCTTTGACACCGGCACTGCTCTCGCCGGATTCTCCTTGACGAAGCAGAACATCTCCAGCCTGCACCGGCACCTCTACGTGCAGATCAAACCGGTCCAATAATGGACCAGAGATCTTGGACCGGTAGCGCATTATCTGACTGGGCGTGCATTGGCATTCAATATTGGGATGGCCACT
Organism: Marinobacter sp.; assembly: GCF_034669625.1. Lineage (GTDB taxonomy): Bacteria > Pseudomonadota > Gammaproteobacteria > Pseudomonadales > Oleiphilaceae > Marinobacter. Next base: position 35,420 of record NZ_JAXMOY010000012.1, on the reverse strand, counting down.
GTAACCGCATGGGCAAGGGTTCATGGCAGCGACGACCTGGAATTTTGCCGGAAACGTGACTTGGCGAGCGGCGCGACTGATGGCAATTTCGCCGGTTTCCATGGGTTCGCGAAGGACTTCCAGCACGCGCCGCTCAAACTCTGGCAGCTCATCGAGAAACAGCACCCCGCGATGGGCCAGCGAGATTTCTCCCGGCCTTGGACTACTTCCGCCACCGACCAGAGCCACCGCTGAGGCAGTGTGGTGGGGCGAACGAAACGGCGGCTGACGCCAACCCCCGGGCTGCAGCGGGTGCCCTGCAACTGAATGAACACTGGCTACCTCCATGGCACAGGCATCGTCCAGCGCCGGCAATATCCCCGGAAGACGGCTCGCCAACATGCTCTTACCCGTACCCGGCGGTCCGAAAAACAACAGGTTGTGACCACCTGCCGCGGCAACCTCCAGCGCTCGACGAGGCACCTGCTGCCCACGCACATCGGCAAGATCAGCCACATTTTCGCCGCAGGCCGTTTGGCCAGCCGCTGTGTCAGGCTTCGGCACCGGCACCAGTTTCGCCCGCCCAGTCAGATGTTCGCAGACCGTCAGAATGTGGCTCGCCGCGAGCACATCATTCTGACTCGCAAGCGCAGCCTCTTCCGCGTTGTCTTGCGGAATCAGAAGCGAACGCCCCGCCTCACGGGCCGCCAGCACCGCGGGCAACACACCTTTCAACGGACGCAAGGCGCCATCGAGAGACAGCTCTCCCATAAACTCCAATGTTGTCAGGCTGTCAGAAGGGATCTGACCCGAAGCGGCCAAAATACCCAATGCAATGGGCAGGTCAAAGCGGCCACCTTCTTTCGGGAGATCTGCAGGTGCAAGATTGATGGTGATCCGGCGGGCGGGAAACTCAAAACCGGCATTGAGCAATGCACTACGAACACGGTCTTTACTCTCGCGGACACCGGTTTCCGGAAGACCTACAATGGACAGTGCCGGCAGACCGCCCGACAAATGCACTTCAACCGTTACTTCAGGGGCGGACACGCCTATGCTGGCGCGCGAATGGACAATAGCTAGCATAATCACCTTCCATGGTGGACTGATCGTTTTCGGGCGCATCCTGCGCCCACATCACGAGAGGGTTACGACTGAGCTTTTTGCTCCAGCTCGGCTACCCGCTTCTCCAACGCTTCGACTTTCTCACGAGTTTTCATCAAAACGGCTTGCTGCCCTTCAAACTCTTCACGAGTGACCAGCTCCAGCTTGGACAGCACAGACATTACCGTCGCTCTGGCCTGGGTTTCAAAATCTTCACGGGCGGCCCGTGCCATATCCGGAACAAACTGACCAAATTGACCTTGTAGTTGTGCGAAGAAATCTTGGGGGCCTTTCATGTCATACCTCGTGAAATCGATCTTTCTGCTCGATCAGGCGAATTGCCCGCCGAATACTAACGAAGCCATCAGTGTATCACACCGCTGCCCCTGCCATACTGCACCCGATCGGCATTATAATAAACGCTAAGCCGTGCCCCTTGACGGCTCTACCTTGTGTCAGAATGGGGCGTAGCGCCCCAAGTTGGTGCGCACAATTGCGTCATTTCGGAACACTCAATAACTAACAGATTGTTTTTACTGTAATTTTTTGCGTTGGCATACCTGATGCTAAACCTAGTACACGATCCGCACAATTGATGTGCGAGGTGGCAGCATCCCGAACTCAACAACTCAAATAGTTGAGATAGCTTTACCAAGGAGAAAGCAATGAAACTTGTGACAGCGATCATTAAGCCTTTCAAATTGGATGATGTCCGTGAGGCACTATCCGAAATAGGCGTGCAAGGCGTAACCGTAACGGAAGTTAAAGGTTTTGGGCGCCAGAAAGGCCACACCGAACTCTACCGTGGCGCGGAGTACGTGGTGGACTTCCTGCCAAAAGTAAAAGTTGAGATCGCCATCGGCGACAACCTGCTGGATCAGGTAATCGAGTCCATCACCAAGGCAGCCAATACTGGCAAAATCGGTGACGGCAAGATTTTCGTGACCGAGCTACAACAAGCGATCCGAATCCGGACCGGCGAGACGGGCGAAGAAGCCGTTTGATAGCGGCCTAACCCCAGATTCAGCCAACGCAAAAAAAACTAAATACCTGACGGGCCTTGTGCGGAGGGCTTCCTATGGAAAGCAATATTTTTCACCTGCAGTATGCTATTGATACCTTTTATTTTGTAATATGCGGCGCATTAGTCATGTGGATGGCCGCTGGCTTTGCCATGCTAGAAGCCGGCTTGGTGCGCTCCAAAAACACCACTGAAATTCTTACCAAAAACGTTGCCCTGTTTGCGGTTGCCAGCACCATGTACATGGTGTGCGGCTACGCCATCATGTATGGCGGCAACCTGTTCCTATCCGGCATCGCCGATGTCGATGTGAACTCCGTGCTGGGCGATTTCGCCAGCCGTGAAGATGGATTTGAAGGCGGCTCCATCTACTCGGGCGCCTCTGACTTCTTCTTCCAGGTCGTGTTCGTAGCTACCGCTATGTCAATCGTCTCCGGTGCAGTTGCTGAGCGCATGAAACTGTGGGCATTTCTGGCGTTTGCAGTGGTCATGACCGGCGTCATCTATCCGCTGGAAGGTTCCTGGACTTGGGGCGGCCAAGATGTGTTCGGCCTGTATAACCTGGGCGACCTTGGATTCAGCGACTTTGCTGGCTCCGGCATCGTACACATGGCTGGTGCTGCCGCTGCTCTGGCGGGTGTACTCCTGCTGGGTGCTCGAAAAGGCAAATACGGCGCTAACGGTGAAATCCGCGCCATTCCGGGTGCAAACATGCCACTGGCCGCTTTGGGTACCTTGATTCTGTGGATGGGTTGGTTCGGCTTTAACGGCGGCTCAGTCCTGAAGCTCGGTGATATCGCCAGCGCAAACTCGGTAGCCATGGTGTTCCTGAACACTAACGCCGCCGCAGCCGGTGGTGCTATCACAGCCTTGGTTGTTGCCCGCATGCTGTTCGGCAAAGCCGATCTGACCATGCTGTTGAACGGCGCGATCGCAGGTCTGGTGGTGATTACCGCCGAACCTTCAACGCCAAGCGCTTTGACCGCAACCCTCTGGGGCGCTCTGGGCGGTGTTCTTGTTGTGTTCAGCATCGTCGCGCTCGATAAGCTGCGCATTGATGATCCGGTTGGTGCAATCTCTGCCCACGGTGTTTGTGGCTTCCTCGGTCTGCTGCTGGTGCCTGTCACCAACGGTGACGCGACCTTCAGCGGCCAGCTGATTGGTGCTCTGACTATCTTCGTCTGGGTATTCGTCGCAAGCTTGATCGTCTGGAGCATTCTGAAAGCCGTAATGGGCATCCGGGTCAGCGCTGAAGAAGAGTATGAAGGCGTCGACATTGCGGAATGTGGCTTGGAAGCCTATCCCGAATTCGGCAGCAACAAGCAGTAACGCTGCAAGCAAAATCAAAAAGGGCGCCATCTGGCGCCCTTTTTTGCAACAATTTTAACCCCTACTCAATCAGCCCTCTTCCGGCCTTACCTGATCTTCCAGTGCATCAATCATGAATTGGGGCATGGCCAACGCACCATAATGTATACCCGCATTGTAATAGCGAGTCACAAACGGACGATCATTAACGTCTTCTTCGCGGAAATACTTCAGCGGATTATCCTTGCTTCCCATGGTGCAGCTCCACCAACCAGTGGGATACACCGGCTGTGGGAACGGCAAGGTTTGCACATGGCTGAAGCCCGCCTTGCGCATATCGGTGTGGATATCCTTGATGATCGATTCGGTGTGCAGCAGAGGCGACTCACTTTGCTGAACTACGATGCCACCATCCCTGAGCGCGACCATCGCATCGCGATAGAAATCCAGAGCAAACAGGCCCTCCGCTGGGCCGACGGGGTCAGTGCTGTCGATAATGAGCAAGTCGATGCTGTTTGGTTCCACTTCCCGCATCCACTGCACACCATCCCCAAAGAAGAAATTGGCCCGTGGGTCAGCGTTAGCTTCGCACAGCTCCGGGAAGTACTTTTCGGACATGCGGGTGACTCGCTCGTCAATCTCCACCTGCCAAGCTTCCTCCACACCCGGGTGCTTTAACACTTCTTTCAGAGTGCCGCAGTCACCGCCGCCGACGATCACCACTTTCTTCGGGTTTTTATGGGTGAACAACGCTGGATGCGTCATCATCTCGTGATAAAGGAAATTGTCACGAGTGGTCAGCATCACACAGCCATCAAGCACCATCAGGTTGCCGAAGGTCTCGGTTTCGTATATTTCGAGCTTTTGGAACGGTGTCTGCTCCTCATGGAGCTTGCCCTTTACCTGCAGGGAAAAGGCCGTGCCCTCATCCTGGAATACCTCGGTAAACCAGCCTTCATTCAATGCTGTCATTTCTCTCTCCAACTGTATGCCGCCGCACCGCGCCCAGGCATCTCGAAAGAGGCGTATTGTAGGGGCAGCAGTCAGCTCCTACAATGCAGCCTTTAACGGTTTTCCCGCCGACCGGGTTTCCTGACAGGATAGCAATAATGGCAGAATCTACCGCATCACCTGCACAGAAGGTTTTCAACATCGCTCACTGGAGTGACGGCTATATTTCCGTCAATGCCGAGGGTGAAGTGGAGATCTGTCCAGACCGGGGTCGAAGTCCGGCCCACATCAATCTGCCGAAGCTGACACAGTCGCTTGCCGAAGCCGGCCTTGCTCTACCCGTGCTGGTTCGATTCACGGATATCCTTCACGACCGGGTTAACAAACTCTGCGGCGCTTTCAACAAGGTGACCAACGAACAAGGTTACCAGGGCCGATACACGGCGGTTTACCCCATCAAGGTCAATCAACAGCGACGGGTCGTCGAAGAACTGGTGGCCGCCGAACCTGCCGCATCGGCCAATCAAATTGGTCTCGAAGCGGGCAGTAAGCCCGAACTCCTCGCTGTATTGTCCCTCGCTCGCAAAACCGGCTCGGTGATCGTGTGCAACGGCTATAAAGACCGCGAATACATCCGACTAGCGCTGATCGGCCAGAAGTTGGGACACCGAGTGTTTATTGTTGTAGAAAAGCAGTCGGAATTGCCGCTGATTCTGGAAGAAGCGAAGAAACTTGAGGTTTCACCCTTAATTGGTGTGCGAGCCCGCCTGGCCACTATCGGAAAAGGTAACTGGCAAAACACCGGCGGTGAAAAATCGAAGTTCGGGCTGTCCGCCAGCCAGATACTGGAAGTCGTCGACACTCTGAAACAGGCCGGCGCCCTGGACACGTTACAGCTACTGCACTTCCACCTGGGCTCGCAGATTGCCAACATCCGCGATATTCAAACCGGACTGAAAGAGTGCGCGCGATTTTACAGTGAGTTGCGTCATCTGGGCGCGCCCATCGGCACGGTCGACATTGGCGGCGGACTGGGCGTGGATTACGAAGGCACCCGCTCTCGCAGCAGTTGCTCGATGAATTACACCGTCTTCGAGTATGCCTACAACGTGGTGCACGTCCTGCAAGCTGAGTGCGACCGCTTAGGCTTACCTCACCCGGATCTGATCAGCGAATCCGGCCGAGCCCTGACTGCGCACCATTCGGTGTTGATCACTAACGTGATTGACCGAGAAACCCCCATTCACCGTGAAGTCTCGGAGCCGGCGATCACCGCGCCAGCCCCGCTACAGGATCTATGGCGTGACCTGCGCAGTCTACAGGATGACCAATGCCCTCGTTCGTTGGCTGAAATTTACCACGATGTGCTGCATGCCATGACCGATGCGCACGCCCAGTTCGCTCACGGCCTCTTGTCGTTAACCGAACGCGCTCAGGCCGAAACGTTGTACACCCGCTGCTGCCGTTTGATCCGAGGCCAGCTTGATAGCGCCAACCGGGCGCACCGGGAGATCATCGACGAGCTGAACGAGAAGCTGGCCGAAAAACTGTTCGTGAACTTCTCCCTGTTCCAGTCACTGCCGGATGTCTGGGGTATTGACCAGATTTTCCCGGTCATGCCGATCAACGGATTGAATCGGCCGCTGAACCGACGCGCGGTGGTGCAAGATATTACCTGCGACTCGGATGGACGAATTGACCAGTACGTGGATGGCCAAGGCATAGAAACCACCCTGCCCTTGCCAGAGCACAACCCGGACGAGCCGTTGTTAATCGGTTTTTTCATGACCGGCGCTTACCAGGAAATTCTGGGCGATATGCACAATCTGTTTGGTGACACACACTCGGTGGATGTGCGCCTGAATGAGCATGGCGACTATGTCATCAGCGAACCCATCACCGGCGATAGCGTTGCCAAGGTACTGCGATATGTGAACTTCGAACCAAACCATATCTTGCAGACGTACCAACGCAAATTTCAAGAGAGCAGCCTCTCCCCTAAGCTACAGAAAGACCTGTTGGCCGAACTGGCGGCGGGACTCGACGGGTATACCTATCTGGAAGAGTAGTCCTCAGGCTAAGCGATCGGTGTGCAAACTGCGCCATGCAGACGGCGAAATACCTTCCCATTTGCGAAAAGCGCGGCTGAAATTGGACGGATCACTGTAGCCCAGTCGCTCGGCGATCTCATCAATGCTCATCTGGTCGTTACACCGCATCAGCTTCAGAGCGCGGTGATGACGAACACGATCTTGCAGATCCTGAAAACGTGCGCCTTCAGAAACCAGCTGTCGGCGCAGCGTTCGGGCTGACACGTGCATTTGCGCGGCCACGTCATCCAACCCCATCAAACGCCCATCGCGAACGGATTCCAGCAAACGCACTACCTGTCCAGTCACCGAGGTAACCATCTGCAACTTACGGGCTTGAACCTCACACTCGGCTTCCGCCACCCTCCGCGCCACCGGATTTGCCAGCGGCATAGGCAACTCCAGACAGCTCTTATGGAAACGCAGCTGATTCACCCCCGAGTCAAAGCAGATAGCTTCACCAAACAGCTTGGCGTACTGTTTCCCCCCCGCTGGCCGCGGATACTTCACCCGACAGCTAGCCCCCTCGAAAATACGAGGACCCACCAATAAATGACTGACATCCAGCAACGCCGCCAGGAACACTTCCAGGTTGAAGCGGTACAAGTCGAGCAAGTCATGCACCGTATCCATTTCAACGACGGCCTCGTCACCGTCAACCGACAAATCCATGGTCAGGTATGGGAAACGGATGTGAAGATACTTCATCAGCACATGGATCGCCTGCCCCAGAGTGTCACAGCTGATTGCCGCCTGAGACATGGCACCGTGAGTGGTAAACTTTAGCTGTCCACCAAATTCCAGCCCCAATCCCGGATCACCGGTGAGGTCCAGCGCCTGCCGGCACAGTTTGGAAAACTGGTTGCCGGTAACAAGATTTTCCGGATGGCTCAGCTGGCTATTCCGGATACCCGCGGCCACAAGCAAGTCAGCACGCCGAACGCCCTTTTGTTCCGCAAGCTGGCACAAAATATCAACGTAATGCGCCCGCATGACCGGCTGCGCACCCTGACTGGAGGTGGGATTCATAACGTGGTTATCGGCTGTTCCGTGACGCCCTTATCGAGCTGATTCCAGAAAGACTAGCCCCAACTTAACCGGCCAACAATTACCCCTGTGACAGCACCCACCCGACAGCCCGGCCAGCCAGCCTTGAAAAACTTTGCCAATCAACGATCCAGTTCACTGCCATCTGCGTAAAACAATCACTGACAAAAACGTGGTGAGTGCATAGAATCATGACCGTAGCCAAAATAAATCAAGCGACAGTCAAGGAGCGTCCAGTGACCACACTGGAACAGCAGCCAGCGAAAAATGAGGGTCGTAAAGATCCATGGGGCGCTCTATTGGAAAAAGTGGGGCGGAATCAGGACAAAGCCGCCTACCAATCGCTGTTCGAGCACTTCGCACCTCAAATCAAGTACTACGCCATCTCCAACGGCATCGCCAGCCATGCTGAAGAGCTCGTTCAAGAGGTCTTTATTGCAATATGGCGACGTTCCAGCCTCTACGATTGGCGCAAGGCCGCGGCATCCACCTGGATTTTCACCATTGCTCGTAACCAGCGCATTGATATGCTGCGCAAGATGCAACGCAGAAGCGCCGAAATGGCAATAGAAACGGAAGACCTGTGGCAGATCCCGGGCGAGCACGACGAGGAACCGGTAAGTTCCCTGCACCGACTGACCTCAGAACGCCGGATTCGAGACTCGTTGAGCCAGCTGCCGCTCGAGCAGGTGACGGTGATTGCCAAGGTCTATATGGAGCACAAATCACACCAGATGGTGGCCGACGAGCTCGACCTTCCCTTAGGCACAGTGAAAAGCCGCGTCCGCCTGGCATTGAACAAACTGAAAGTGATTTTGCAGGACCAGAACGTATGACTCGACATCATCCGGACAGTTTAAGCCTAATGGAGTACAGCGCAGGCAATCTGAGCGAACCCCACGCCCTGTGCATTCGCTTGCATCTGGACCAGTGTGGTCATTGTCGCAGCCGAGTTGACACTTTGAACAGCTTGGGCGCTGTGATGATGGGTCAGCAACCTGACGTCGCCGTCTCGGACACCAGTTTCGAACAGCTGTTGGCACGCATCGAGGAAGCGCCAGAGGCCCTTCCCGAACAAAAACCGCGGTGTATAAGCCCACTTCAAAAATTACTGGGTGAAGACATTAACGCGCTGCCCTGGAAGCGGCAATTGCCAGACGTCAGTGTTGTCGATATCAGCGACAAATTTCCCGGCCAGAAAGAGCGGGTGATTCTCCAGAAACTGGCTGCGGGCGGGAAGGCTCCGGCCCACACCCATCGGGGTACTGAAACCACCATCGTCCTGCAAGGCGCCTTCTCCGACTCAAACGGCGTATTCAACCAGTGGGACTTCGTGGTTCTGACAGATCAAGATGTGCACAAACCGGTGGCCATTGGCCATGAAGACTGCATTACACTCTCGATCCTGAGTGCACCACTGAAGCTCACCGGTCCCTTTGGACGCTTGCTAAACCCGTTTATTAGCTAAGCCGCTGACACTGCAGACTCCCCCCGCCTGCAGTGTCGCTTACCACGGCAAATCTTGCCCATCCCAACTGATAAACCGCCCGTTATCCGCCTCAGACACATCCGAAAGAATCCCATATAGATGCGTCGCTGTCGCATCAGGCTCATGCACGGTCAATTTCGCCAGCGACTGGCTAAACGGTTCGCTCAAGACCGAGCGCGTGGTGCCCGGATGCAAGGCAACGCATGCTATGGGCGAATACTTCCTGGGCAACTCGACCGACAGGTTCTTCACCATCATATTCAACGCGGCTTTTGAGCATCGGTAGGCATACCAACCACCGAGCTGGTTGTCACTTATCGAACCCACCTTTGCCGACACAGCTGCCACGCGGGTCAATTGCTTGCCGCGAAACCAGGGCGCCAGCGTCTGAACCAACAGGCCAAAACCGACACAATTCACTTGAAACGCCCGGAGCAGGCTAGCCTGATTAATATCCTCCACCCGTTTTTCAGGGGCGATGTCGCCGTCGTGAAGCAATCCCGTCGCGTAGATCAAAGAAATTTGCCCGTGCGCCGACTCGAGTAGAGCTTCCACGTCCGGATGCTGAGTCAGGTCCAGCGGAAGCTCCGCCTGCCAAGCAATCAGATGCACTCCAGGATGTTCCCTGAGCCGTTCGCCCACCTTATCCAGATGCCGGGCCAGCCCGATCAGCGGCTCGTCCGGCCGCTCTGTCAGAAACCGTTCAGCAAGCGCACTGCCAATGGCCCCGGAAATCCCAGCAATGACAACGGTCATAGTCCTATCTCCTGAATGAATACCCACTCTGTTTTTGTGTTATACGCGCAAAGGCACCCATCAGCTTGCTGTCAGGCCTCACCAAAGAGCCTGGCCGGAAATGACCGATTAATGGCAGCTTTTGACCTTCAATACAACTGTCGGACAATGAATACTGAAGACGTTGATTAGTGTCTCTGAACTAGTCCAGCCCAACTTTTCGAGTTGGGTGTCTTCTTTTAACCACGCTCTTGCGTGGTTTTTTTTATCCTAGATAAAGCCTACCGTCATTCCGGCCAAGAGGGCACTACCGCATAGCCCCACCACAGCCCCTGCGTTACAATCCTTACGTTTCTAGCACAATACGCTCCATCCAATACCAAGAGCCCCGAATGAACTCTGACTCCCAGCAGCCTGACGATTACAATTTCCGCTTTGGTGGTATAGAACGACTCTATGGCCGTAAAGCGCTGACCGCCTTCCGGAGCGCTCACATTGTGATTGTGGGCTTGGGGGGCGTGGGCTCCTGGGCTGCTGAGTCGTTGGCCCGAAGCGGCATTGGCACCATTACGCTGATCGATATGGATGACATTTGTGTCTCCAACACCAACCGCCAATTGCACGCTTTACAGGGCCAATACGGCCAAACCAAAACGGATGCCATGGCGGAGCGGCTACGGGCCATCAACCCCCAAGCTGATATTCGCGTGCACTTTGGTTTTCTGACCACAAAGAACGTGCAGGAATTAATTTCCGATGACATCTCCGGGGTGGTGGATGCGATCGACAGCGTGAAAGCCAAAGCCAGTCTGATTGCGCACTGCCAACGCCGAAAAATCCCTGTGGTGGTTGCCGGTGGTGCGGGGGGGCAAATGGACCCCACTCAAATTCAGGTGGCCGATCTCAGCAAAACCACTCAAGATCCTTTGCTGGCAAAAGTTCGCAACCTGCTGCGCCGTGAATATAATTTTTCTCGTAACCCAAAGCGCCGTTTTGGCATTGAAGCCGTATACTCACTGGAACAGCTGACTTACCCGGCTCCCGATGGTGAAGTCTGCCATCAGAAACCCGCTACGGAAGGCCCGGTCCGACTTGATTGTGCCTCAGGCTTTGGCGCTGCCAGCCCGGTCACTGCGAGCTTCGGTTTTTTTGCAGCCTCCAGACTCCTTAATCGAATTGCTCGCCGAGCCAACGTATAAATTATTCAACCGGAAGCCCATATGGCCGCTAGTACTGCTCTAATTCTCGCCGGTATCGGTGTTACTTCTCTGTTTTGCCAATGGTTTGCGTGGCGCGTGCGCATGCCTGCCATCCTGTTTCTATTAGCGGGGGGCATTATCGCCGGACCGGTGTTGGGGTTTCTGCAGCCCGAGGAAGTCTTTGGTGATCTCCTGTTCCCGGTAATCTCCCTTGCGGTCGCTATCATCCTGTTTGAAGGCAGCCTGACGCTCCGCTACGACGAGATCAAAGGTCACGGCAAGATGGTACGGAACCTCGTGCCCGTTGGCTCCATCGTCACCTGCGCCATCGGCACCCTGGCTGCCCGCTGGATTCTGGGCGTGTCGTGGGAAGTTGCGCTCTTGTTCGGGGCAATTTCCGTGGTCACCGGCCCCACCGTGATTGCGCCGTTATTGAGGGCGGTCCGACCCACTGCCAAGCTCTCCAACATCTTGCGCTGGGAAGGCATTATTATTGACCCGGTCGGTGCACTGCTGGCGGTTCTGGTCTTTGAAGGCATTGTTTCCTGGGGCCAGGGCAACGTCTTCGGCCACTCACTGTATATTTTCGGTAAAACGCTGGTTGTCGGCTTTCTGATAGGCGCTATCGCTGGCTACCTGAATGGTCAGGCCCTGAGAAAACACTGGCTACCCGAGTACCTGCATAATGCGGGCACACTCACCTTCATGCTCGGCGTTTACGCTATTTCCAATGAGATTGCCCATGAATCCGGCCTATTAACGGTTACCGTGATGGGGATCTGGATGGCCAATATGAAGCGGGTTCCGATCGACAGTATTCTGGAGTTCAAGGAATCCCTGAGTGTTCTGCTGATCTCCGCTCTGTTTATCATTCTGGCAGCGCGGGTCGAGTTCTCGGCCATTATCGATCTGGGCTGGGGGCTGGTGGCCGTTCTGGCCTGCCTGATGTTTATCGCCCGCCCGATCAGCATTTTCCTCTCCGGTATCGGGACATCGGTGAGCATGCGCGAAAAGCTGTATCTGAGCTGGATCGCGCCCCGCGGCATTGTTGCCGCGGCGGTCTCCGCGCTGTTCGCCTTCCAGTTGGAGAGGCTCGGATATGAAGGCGCTGAAGCTCTGGTACCGCTGGTGTTCATGCTGATCATCGCCACCGTGACGTTGCAGAGCCTCACGGCCCGGCCGATCGCACAACTTCTGGGCGTGAAAGAGCCGCCAGCACACGGCTTCCTGATCCTGGGAGCCAATCCCATTGCTCGGCTGATTGCGCAATCGCTGAAAAAACACGAAATCCCAGTCATGCTCTCAGACACCAACTGGGAGAACGTACGCCAATCCAGAATGGAAAACTTGCCGGTGTACTTTGGCAACCCGGCCTCTGAACACGCCGCAACTCATATGGACCTGACGGGCATTGGTAACCTGCTGATTTTGTCCCCGTACAAGCAGATGAACAGCTCGGCCACCTACCATTTTATGGATTGGTTCGGCGACAACTCTGTTTTCGGTTTAACCGAGGGGGATCAAGATCAGAGAGCTCGTCTGCAGACTGCGGGCAAAGTGCAACGTACCAGAGGGATTTTTGATGGGGTGAGCTACGCGAAACTCGCCAGTTTGGTCAGCCAAGGCTACAACGTCAAAACCACCCAGCTCAGCGATGAGTTCAGCTATGAGCAGTTTCTGGGGCAATACCAGCAACAGGCTCTTGTGCTGTTCGTCATCGACAGCAAAGAGCACATTTATCCAGTGAAAGATATGGATTCGCTGGAACCCGAAGCCGATTGGCTCTTAATCAGCCTGGTGCCGCCGCAGCCTCAAAAAGATCGGGACAGCAACGGCAACCAGAGCTCAGAGGACAAGACTGACGGTTAATGTCGCAGCCTGAAGCAGCAGGCTAGCGGCAATCGAGCACCAATTTGCCTCGAACATGACCTGCTTCCAGCAGGTCATGAGCTTCACGCACCTGCTCCATCGCGAACACTTTTTCGACGTGCACGCGCACGTCTCCGTCTTCGATCAACTCGGCAATTTCTTCGAGATGGAACACATCAGGGCGAACACGCATACCGTGGGCACGGACGCCCATAGCTTCAGCAGCGCTGACAACGTCATCCGCGGTGACCGTCGGTATGGTGACCAGAACTCCTGATGCTCCCAAGGTGTGAAGGGAACGTATGCCGGCCTCGCCCCCGACCAGATCCAAAACCAGGTCCAAGCCGAAGCACTCATCAGCAACGTCCATCGTTTTGTAATCAATGACTTCATGGACACCAAACTCCGCCAAAAAGTCACGGTTACCTGCGGAAGCAGTGGCGATTACATGAGCGTCACGAGCCAATGCGAACTGGATCGCGAAGTGGCCAACCCCACCGGCGCCAGCGTGTATCAGTACCTTTTGGTTAGGCTCCAAACGGGCAATTTCAAACAATCCCTGCCACGCGGTGAGCGCAGCCAATGGCACACACGCTGCGGTGACCAAGTCCAGTTCTTCCGGGACGATCGCCAGTTCGTCGGCACGGGCAACCGCAAATTGCGCATAAGCACCGCCCGCCACGGGAAACCCAATCATCCCCATCACCCGGTCGCCCTTCGCGAGGGTCGTGACATCGTCGGCTACGGCAACCACCTCTCCGGCGGCATCGTAACCCGGCCCCCACGGCAGGCCATTTTCAATCTGGGTGGCCACAAAGCCCAAGCCCAAGCGAGTCTTCCAGTCGATGGGGTTCAACCCGGCTCCGTGAACACGAATCAGCACCTCGCCTTTGCCGGGTTCAGGAATCGGCGCGTCGATTACCTGCAGCACATCACTGCCGCCAAACCGGTCGTAAATCACTTGGCGCATGGTTTCAACTTCGATTCGTTCCGAGGGATCCATGGGCGTCTCCAGACAGCGGTGTATCAGGTGCCAACTAAGGCGATCGTGTTCAAGTTCAGCCTAGCAGAATTTCCACTCAGCGCGTTTTCAGCGCGCTCATGGTGTGTCCCCGATATCGGGAATGGCCTGCAACGACAGTTTTCCGATACGGTCATTATGCAGTGAACCGAAATACAAGAACCCGTTGTGAGGGTTCACCGAGGTAATTTCCTGCAAATGCTTACCGGTGGTGTCATGCAGGCTAACCAACGCCTTGCCGGCTGCATCGAACGCAAGGACCAGACCATACTCTTGCGGCTTTGGTTTTAAACTGTCGGGCAGTTTCGCCACCATATCCTTCATCCAGGGCTTGGCGTGCATCGCATCGATCTGGGCGTTTCGCAGCGTAGGGAATGCGACCCAATAACGGCCTTCGTGATCGATGGCGAGATTATCCGGAAACCCTGGCAGATTGTCGGCGAACACTTCCGTCCGGCCGGCGTCAGGGCCCGCTATCCAGTGTTTCAGAATGCGATATTTCCAGGTTTCATTCACCAGTACGTAATCGCCTTCAGGCGAAACCGCAACACCGTTGGGGAAGTACAAATCGGCAAGCAGCACTTCTGTTTTCTGAGTTTTCGGGTCATACCGGAGCAAGCGGCCATGGGGGCGCATTTCCAAGAGGTCCAGCATATAGTCCTGCTGGCCGAAGCGAGAACTGGCATCGGTAAAATAGATCTGGCCACCGGGCGCAACGATCACATCGTCGGTAAACCGAAACGGTGTTCCTTCAGCCTCCCGGGTGAGCACGGTGATGGTGCCTTCCGGTGAAACCGACAGCAATCCCCTACCGGAATCAGCAACCAGCAGGTTGCCCTGATGGTCCATCACCATCCCCAACGGCCGGCCTCCGGTTTCCAGCCAGTTATCAACCTGACCATCCGGGTGCACGCGAATGATTCTGCCATCCTGAGTACCGGCATAGAGCACACCATCGGCACCGACTGTCGTATCCTCCGGGCCGTACACCCGGCCTTTCGCTAACAACTCCGCTTGGCGCAATTGTTCATTCGGGGCATACACACCGGTCATCGGCGGCGGAGTTGGCGCTTCCCAGGCTTGGCTATCCACAGGGGACGGTGTCAGCAAAAAACCACCGCATAACAGGAACAAAGCCAGCAAACCGATTAATAACCACTTCATGATGTACAACCATTCGTTTTTATCATTGTTCTTCCTCAAACGTCCCGAGTGCTTATAAAGCCTCCATAACCTTAGCAAAGATCGAGGATATCTTGGGATGATCGGTGATCACTGCTCCAAAAATTGCCGACACATGGTGGCAAAGGTATCTGCTTTTTCCGCATGCAGCCAATGGCCTGTGCCCTCAATGATTTTGAGTTCGGCGTTGGGAAACAAGCGTCGAATCGTGTCTTGGTGCTTGTTCTGAATGTAAGCGGAATCCGCCCCTTTGATAAACAGAACCTTGCCTTCATGGGGACCGTCGCCTTCCGGCGCAGCTGCAAGATGGGCGTAACTGCCATCGATTACGGGGAGATTCAAACGCCAGCGGAACAGCAAGTCCTCTTCCGCGCTCTCTTCTTTGGGAATGCGCTCCAGATTTTTCAGCAGAAACTGGCGCACGCCCGGTATCTCAACGTACTCAGCCAAACGTGCATCCGCCTCGGTGCGCGATTTCACACCCCGCAGGTCGAGGCTTTTCATGCCTTCAAGAATGGCATCGTGGCGTGCTGGATAGGTGACGGGGGCAATATCAGCAACGATGATCGCTTGCACACGTTCTGGGTAACTCAAAGCTACCTGCATAGCCACTTTACCGCCCATAGAATGGCCAAGGAGGCGAGCTTTTTGGATGCCTTTAGCATCCATATAAGCAACCACATCTGACGCCATCGCCGGATAATTCATCTCATCACTATGGGAAGAACCGCCATGATTGCGCTGATCCAGAGCGTGGATTTGCCAATGATCTTCCAGGCGGCGGGCGATGCCTCCCAGGTTTTCCAGCGAACCAAACAACCCGTGCAGCAGGATCAACGGTTCGCCTTGCCCGGATATCCGGTGATTCAGTTCAACACTCATAGTGGGTCAGTCTCCGGCTCATAAAATGTAGCCAACTACATTACCATTGCCAGATATCGGGGCAAGAACAAATTTTGGCAGGTAATCGCCCACAAAAAAGCCGGGCATCTAGCCCGGCTAAAACCATGTCGTCCGCATGCCTGATTGCTCAGCAGTAGTAGATTCCAGAAAGGTACTCTGCCAGTGCGACAACGTTCTCACGTTCACTTTGACTATGGGGTACAAAGATTTCCTGTTGCATACAACACCTCCACTATGACCTTTCGGTACTTCAACCTAGTGCCACACATGCTATCGTTTATGGAGTGATTGGCCGTTGACGCGCCGTGCCATTCATTTGACATTTTGTAACACTTTCAACAATCACCACTGAATTCAGGCACTGGCATGATCGATGTCCATCCAGATAATGCACAAATCCCACACGTTGCAGCCTCCAGCACGCTCGCGCTGGTGCACTATCTGGAGACAAGAGGCCTTCTTGATTCTGCAGAGATAGAACGAGAGACGGAGCTCGAACTCAACAAGCTGGAAGATCCTGATCTTCGTATTCCGGCCACCACCCATTACCGCCTTTGGGAGCTTGCAGAGCAGTTAACCAGCGATCCGGGTGTGGGCCTGCATGCCGGTCAGGTTATCGACCCAGATCGGATGGGGCTGGTGGGGCATGTGTTTTTTAACTGCGACACCTTGGGCGAAGCGGTCATCCAGTACGTGCGTTTGTACCGTTTGATTAATGAATCGGTCACCCTCAGTTTCGAGCAAACACAGAATCAGGCGATACTAACCTGGCAGCCCGACAATCCGGATTATTACTCTCGTCTGGACATGGATCGCACGCTGGCTGCGGCTATCTGCCGAACCCGCCATTTTATTCACAAAGGCATCAAGGCCGACTGGGTTGAAATCGCCCACCGGGAGCCGTCCTACGCGAAGGAATACCAGAAATTGTTTGGCGGTCCCGTTATATTCGGCTGCGGCGTAACCCGACTCGCATTCTCGGGCGAACATCTGGACCACCCCATTCCACACCGCAACCCCTATGTGTATTCCGCGGTATTGAAACAAGTCAATGCGGTGCTGGCCCGGCTGCAAACCCGTCGATCGTTCGGCCGCAAGGTGCGCCGGCTAATCTCCCGGCAAATGGCAACCGACAAAATCGACGCAGACACTTTGGCGCGGCAATGTCACATGAGCCGACAAACGCTTTATCGCCAATTAAAAAAAGAGGGGTTGAGCTTTCAGGAACTGGTGGAACAAATACGCCGTGATAAAGCACTCAGGTACGTAGCCAACGATCAATACGCGTTGGGAGAAATTGCCTTTCTACTCGGTTTCTCAGAACTTAGCGCCTTCAGCCGGGCTTTTAAACGCTGGACAGGCGTTGCGCCGGCCCAATTCAGAGCCGAACACAAGGACAGTACCCCATGATCGAGGACACCTTTACGTTGTTGGCGATCCCGCTTGGGCTGTTCTATCTCGCGGCCTTGGCCTGTATCTATCGTATTCTGTTGACGTATCGCACCACTCAAGGTGCTATCGCGTGGATCACCACGCTGATCGCACTGCCCTACGTGACCGTGCCGTTGTTCATACTTTTTGGCCGTTATCGTTTCGGCGGCTACATGAAGGCCCGGCGTATGGGCAACAAAGCTCTCAAAGGTCTTCTCGAGCAGTTCGAACGCCAAACAACCTCGATACCAGAGCCCAATCAACAGGAGTTCGGGGACGAGCTGCAAGTTCTGTGTAAATTAAGCCGCCAACCCTTTACCAGCGACAACAAAGTTACCCTGCTGAAGGATGGTGAAGCCACCTTCGAGGCGCTGTTCCAAGCCATGGAGGAAGCCAGGCAGTACATCTTGCTGGAATTCTACATTGTCCGCTCCGACCGCGTTGGCCAACGCATCAAAGCCATTCTGGAGCGCAAGCTGGCTGAAGGCGTGAAAGTGTGGTTGCTGTACGACGATATTGGCAGCCTTTCGCTGTCTCGTCGCTGGCTCAAGGAGTTGGCGGACGCAGGGGCCAGCGTTGCCTCCTTCGGCAAAGGCAACATTCGCCGTCGCCGCTTCCAGATTAACTTCCGGAACCACCGAAAACTGCTGGTCTGTGATGGCAAAACCGGCTTCGTGGGAGGGATTAATTTAGGCGATGAGTACCTTGGCACCGCCATGGATCAAGAGCCTTGGCGCGATACCCATTGCCGGATCGAAGGGCCAGCCGTTACCGGCTTGCAACTGGCCTGGCTGGAGGACTGGAACTGGGCCAGCAACACCAAACCCAAGTTAAATTGGTCCCCGAGTTTTAGCCCTCCCGGTGACGACAAGGTTCTGGTGCTGCCAACCGGCCCCGCCGATACCTGGGAAACTTGCGCTTTATTTTTCCTGAACAGTATCAACAACGCTCGAACCCGAGTCTGGATTGCCTCCCCCTACTTTGTGCCAGACGTTCAGGTCATCAACGCTCTTCAGCTGGCCGCTTTGCGAGGGGTTGATGTCCGCATTCTGATTCCCGAGAAATCCGACAGCCGACTCATCCGAGTCGCGGCGTACTCCTATCTCATTCAGGCCCGTCAAGCCGGCATCGGGATCTATCGCTACCAACCCGGCTTCATGCATCAAAAAGTGGTTTTGGTGGATGATCGCTATGCTTCGATTGGCACCGCCAATCTGGACAACCGCTCCATGCGCCTGAACTTTGAAATTATGGCCATCAATACCAGCCCCCCGTTCATTCAAGAAGTGGAGGCGATGCTGGAAGAGGATCTGAAGCATTGCAGGCTGATGACGGAAAGCGATTATGAAGATCGTTCTTTACTGTTCCGCCTATGGTGCCGAACCGTTCGCCTTCTGGCGCCGCTGCTTTGAACTGGTTCTCAGTTAGGGCTTGTGCGAACATGACGTTCCTGAAAATAATCGAAATAACCACAGAACGTACATGACTGCATTCAAGCCCAAAGAGACACTGACGGAACAAGTCGCCCGCCACGTTGAGAATCTGATTGCCTTCGGGAAACTTCGTTCGGGCGAACGTATTTACGAAAGTGCTATGGCCAAAGAACTGAACGTCAGCCTAGGTTCAGTCCGCGAAGGCCTGCTCTTGCTCGGAAAGCGACATCTGGTAAAAAACGTCCCTCGCAAAGGTGCGTTCGTGACCACGCTGGATGAGCATTTCGTGCACAGTCTGTATGAAACGTTGGAGTTGTATCTGACCCACACAGGTCGAAAACTGGTTAGCCAGTGGCAACCCGAAGACATGGAGCGGCTGGAATCACTGCGTGAAAAGATGCAGCGCTGTTACGAGCAAAACGACTTGTTGGCTTTTCTGGAATTAGGCATCGAGTACACTCAGGCATCGCTGGTTTACGCGGACAACTACTTCATCGTTTCGGCGATCGACGACTTGTGGCCGTCAGCAAAGCGGTGTGCTTTTGTGGCTTTCCGTCAAGGGGGCAAACAAGTCCTTGAAGACAATCTGGCGCATATGGAACAGTCCATTCAAGCCATTCGAGCCCGCGATGAGCGAGCCTTGGCGGAGATTCTCCACAGGTACGCGCTGCAGCAACGCCAGCAGGTGCTCACGGCACTCGCTCAGTAGAACAATTGAGTAAACGAAAAACCGATATTCATGTAGGCTGTCCAATCGTCTTCGTTATTGTAGGCAACAGACAATTGAACCGGCCCGACAAACGTATCGACGCCTGCAAATACGCTCCACGAACGGACTAAGTTGTCCCAGCGAGCATCGTCGATACGTTCCCATGCATTACCCGTCTCGAACCCAACCCCGGCAAACCAGGGCAGGAACGGTCCGCCAAACTCTCTTCGGGCATAGGCCGCGGCCAAGGCAGCGTCACTGCCACTCAACTCTCCGGCCGCATAGGCCGACAGCCTTCTGAAACCGCCCAGACGTGCAGCGTTTTCAATACCGGATTCGCCATTCACAACCTGCTCCGTGAACAACAAACCGGTCACGTTGAAACGTCGCCAACTGGTCGTTCCCAGCAACATCCCTGTGACCGAGTCGAAGTCTCGATCAGACCCAAAATCACTTCGTTCAAAGCGAGCCCGTACTCCCGCAAACGCGCCTGATTTCGGGTAAAACGTATCACTGAGTGAGTCGTGTACCAGTTGCACATTGACATAGCCCTGATTGATTCGGCCTGAAGGGGCAACTTTCTCGCCGACTTCCTCATCTACTTTTGCAGAGCCCCGAACATAGCCAATGCGAACTTCGCCGTCGCCCCCCAGTTCCATGCCAATGGCCATATCCGCCTTGCTCAAGGTCACATCAATCTGCGCAATTCGGCTGCCATCTTCGTAAACGCTGTAGTCGTCTCGCTGGTGTTGCACACCGATCACGGCAAATCGTTCGTAACCGAAGTCCAGTGGCTGATACCACTGAGTACGCACCCACGGCTCAGTGCCCAATTGCACGCCGGTATGCCACTCGGCCCCCAGACTGTTGAGCTCGGTCATCCGGAGCCCGGACGCCAGATTAAAACGGGTGTCGCCGTCAAAATTATCTTCGTAGTTCACGCCAAAAGAGAGGTAGTTCGGGCCCCAACGCTTCTCACGAGCCTGAATATTCAAAACCGGCCCCTGCTCTGACGGCCGTAAAGACCAAGACACCGTTTCGTAATAACCCAGTCCATAGATTCGTTTGAGATCAGACTCGAGTAACTCCACATCCAGCCTTTCTCCTTCTTTCTGCCGCACCCGCTCCTTGAGAAATTCTGTCGATAACCTGCGACCTTCCTGGAATTCGATGCGGGCTACCGGATCGGCAGACTCAGAACGCTTTCCCAAACCCTCCCGAAAGGTTTGCCACTGCTCTTCCGATACAGCCAGGCGATTAAGCGATACCGCATGCGCGCGAGCCGCCGTTGCCCCCAGTTCAAAAAGCACCGGCCCGTCAAAAAAATCTGCAGAGCCGTATCCTTCCAGCTTGGGCCGAATAAGCACGTCGTTATCGGTTAACAAAGCGAGTTGGTCTTCAGTATTCCGGCGGGTCAGCAGCGTTGTAAGCTGGCCGACGACTGAAAAAGCTTCTTTTATCTGTTCGGTTTTCAGCAGCGGGTCGGTGATATCCACGGCGATAATAATGTCGGCCCCCATCTCCCGCGCCACACTGACCGGCAGATTATTCGCCACGCCGCCATCCACCAATAGACGACCACCTCGTTCAGCGGGCGCGTAGACTCCGGGAATGCTCATGCTGGCGCGAATGGCCTCCGCCAGATTGCCGCTATCAATGACCACCTCTACCCCGGTTTCCAAATCCGTCGCTACCGCTCGGAAAGGGATGGGGAGTTGATCAAAATCCTCCACCAAAGCGGCATCTCTGGTCAGTTCGTTCAGAATCAGACCGAGATTCTGGCCCGTCACCAATCCCCCGCCGACCCGCAGGCCTTCAGTGTCGACACCGATTCCGGGGGTAATGGGCAAGCGCCAGTCTGATTGTTTACGACGAACCGGTTTGTATACGCGCCCCGGGTTATCCTTGAAACTGGCCAGCCAATCCAGATCAATAAACCGTTGTTCGATTTCATCAACCGACATGCCTGATGCGTACAAGGCTGCAACTGCGGAGCCGGCGCTGGTACCGACGACCATATCCACCGGCACCTTTATTTCTTCCAGAACTCTGAGCACACCGACATGCGCCATGCCTTTGGCGCCGCCACCGCTCAGCACCAACCCCACTTTAGGGCGGACTTCCTGGGCAGCACCGGACACTGGCACTGCGCACAGCGCAACCAGAGCGGAAATCAGAGCAAAAATTTTTGAGAGAACGTTCAAAGTGGCTCAGTTCGAATCAACTGGATTTGTCGTCGTCGACCAACGAGATATGGGATGTATCCGGCACGATGGGAGGCGGCACTTCCCGCTTAACACCCAGATCAGAGCCCGGCGGCGCCAAACTCCACTCATCCAAATGCTCGAACATGGGCGTTTCTACTTCCTGATGTTCTGCGAGCGTTACCCCGACCGGGTCTAGGCTAAGGCTCGAATCGGCCAGAATCTCATCCACTTTTTCACCGGCCACCGGCAGACGCTCGCCCGGCTCCACTTCTGGCGTTTTACCTGATATTGATTTGGGCGCTGGCGCTTTCTCTTCTGGAGCAGGCCGCGTGTCCCCGGCCTTCGTTTCAGCGGCAACCTTGCGGGGCGGCACCGATGTCTGCCTGCCTGCAGTAGCCATTGGCTGTATATACACCACCATGCCATGTTTGTTGAGCACTGCCTGGTATTTCTCTGCTTGCTCCAGGTCCAACTTGTTGCGGATCACCACCGCCTGACCACTAAACATACGGTCCAGTTGCTCAACACTGGCTTTAAATAAAGCTGTGGCGTTGGAGCGGGCGGTGTTCAGATCAGTGCCTGATGTACATTCGCCCTTGAATACGAGCTGGAACATGGCATTACCTCATTTTTCTTTTCAGGGTGCTCGGTTTCATCATAGCTGAAAACTGTCCCGCAAGAGACCAGCGGAGTTCGATGCTTCGCTTAACAAACGCTGATTGTGTCAGCATTGCAAACAATTGAAAAATTCCGGGAGTTTTGGCAGAAAAAACCGGCACTCTCTGCAATAATCAATTGTAACCAAAACTTACATTTGGTTACGGTGATGTTTTTATTGTCCGACGAGATAGGCCTATGCGAATTCGAACCCTTGCCTTGTCTTTGGCGCTGTTGAGCGGCGTCACGGCCACCAATGTTCAGGCAGGTAATCTGGACATTCTCATGCAGCAGGTGTTTCCACACGCTGAAGCGACCTACATCGGCTTTAAAAGCGTTGAGCGCGAGGATATCCCGGCAACGGCAGACGTTGACCGCAAATATCTCGTGGTGGATTTTCGCTTCAAAGGGTCCCTGCCATCGACACAGCAACTGCAAGCCAAGGTACACCAAGTGTGCATGACCTTGTTTCGGGATCAACAACTGATGCAATCACTCACAGACTCCGGGTATGACATGGTGTCCGTGGCCTTTGATCGTCAGTCCCAGTTCGATTGCCTGTAACCAGCCTCAGCCTTGACCCAGTAGACGGGGAAACGCCTCCAACGCGGTGTTCACCGAATCCAGATTAAAGGCATCCACGTCCGCCAACAGCTTTTCACCGTAACGGGTAACGGACAGAGAACGATGACGCTGGCCCCAATCCACAACTCTCAGGGCAAAGTCTTTCATTTGCTCCGGGTCGCCGCTCTCTCGAACGTCTTGCCACTCATCGCCAAAGTCTCTGGCGAGACTTTCCCGCAACCAGCCACGCTCCTGCATACTCATGGTCTGGGCCAACAGACGCTCGGACTCTTCCGGTGTACCGTCGTCTTCTGCTTCTTCGACGGTGGCCTCAACCCTGGGCAAAACGATGGTAAACGTCGACCCGACATCGGCTTCACTCTCGAGAGTTAACTCGCCCCCCATCATCTCCACCAGCTTACGGCTGATGGCCAGCCCCAGCCCGGTACCGCCATAGCGTCTGGAGCTTTGACCTTCGTGCTGTTCAAAGGCATCGAATATTCGGCTCTGCTGGTCCGGAGCAATGCCGATGCCGGTATCCTTGACCGTCACCACCATCCGGTAGTATCGGACGTCAGCCTCGCTTTCGTCTGGTTCATCCAATAACTTGGCTACCACCCGGACCGTCACTTCACCTTCGTGAGTGAATTTGATGGCATTACCGACCAGGTTAAACAACACCTGCCGCAATCGCGTTTCATCGAGCACCATGGCGGACGGCAAACCTGCACCGACACTAACCTCCAGCGCAATGCCCTGCTCCGTTGCCCGCAGATCAAAAATATGACGAACATCGCTCAGCAAACGACGCACAGAAACCGGCGCAAAATCCAGACGCATTTTGCCCGCCTCAATCCGCGACAAGTCCAGGATGTCATTGATCAACATCAGCAGGCTTCGGCTACCCGCACGAATGGCGTTCAGATAATTCCGCTGCTGGGGATCGGTAACCGAGTTATAGAGCAGGTCGCTGTAGCCAATCACCGCATTCATCGGTGTCCGGATTTCATGGGACATATTGGCGAGAAATTCGCTTTTCGCGCGGTTTGCCAGCTCCGCTTCCCGAGCCAACCGTTCGGCTTCCAGTTTGGCGGCTCGCAGCTCGTCCTCACTCCGCCGCAACGCGTTTTCTGACCGTATGCGTTCATCGACTTCTAACGATAATTTTCGGTTCCAATACAAGAAGATAAGCACCACAACGATGGCGATCAGGATAATACGCCGGACCACCGTGTAATCAGTCTCCTGTTCAATATCCAGGTGGATCCAGCGATTGTAGACGGCCTCGCCCTCAGCCTCCGGCAAACTGCCCAGAGCCTTGTTAAGAATCCGGTGCAATTCGGGATTGTTCTTTCGAACCGCTAAGCGCAAATCATACTGGTACGGTGTGATGCTGGTAATTCTGAGGTTCGACAAGCCCAAGCGCGCAACCGTGTAACTGACAGCGGGGATATGGGTGACCATCACATCAAGATCGCCATTGGACAACGCCAGCAATCCATCGGCCACGGTGTCCTGTGGGTAGAGGTCGAGATCCGGGTGATTGATCAGTAAATAATCATGACTGGCCTGGCGGTTAACCACGCCAACCTTTTCGTCACGTAATTCACGCAGATCACCGATGAATCGGCCGCTATCGCGAATCGCCAAGGCAATGGGCACGGTCACGTAGGCCCGGGTAAACAGAAATTCCTGCTCGGTTCGGGGTGTCCGAGACAACCCTGGCAGAATATCCACACTTCCAGCCTTTAATTCGTCTTCGGCAGAGGCCCGTGTCTCCATGACTTTTTTGTGGAAGTGGACGGCCAGATTATCTTCCAATCGACGGATCAGATCGGCAACCAATCCAGACGGCCGGCCGTCCTGCTGAAATTCGAAGGGGGCCCAATCCCTTCGCAGCCCGACCTTGAGGTTCGGATTTTTCTCAAGCCACGCTTTCTCTCCCACGGTTAGCGCTACGCCCCGGCCCTCCAGCATGGGCACATTGCCTTGTAACCATGACAACTGGATTCCCTGGTGTTCGCCAGGGCTGATGGATAAAACCGCCCTATCAGCAACGCGAAATAGCTGGTGCTTTTCGGTCGGCACCTGAAAGACCACATCCACTGGCCGGCTATCCAGAAGAACCGCCAACCCGATGCCGTTGACCATCGTTGATTCGAGATAGTCGGAAACCACTGGCACCGGAGCCAGGAATGCGTCGGCATTGCCGTCCAACACTTGGCTGATGGCTCCTGCGATATTCTCTACCGGTACGGGTGTGAAGTTATTTACGGGGTCGAGTAGCGGAAACTGGTTTGGATCATCCCCTATGATCGCGACATTCGCCGACTCCAGATCCGCCAATGTACGAAAACCAGCATCCCCGGCATTCACGAAGACCCCATAGGTGAGGCTCATGATCGGTGTGGTGTGCCGCAATCCGGGTATCACGGGCGCGCCAGGAACCCGGGTTGTCAACACGAGATCCGCAGATTGCTCCTGCTCATTCAACATGAACGGCTCAACCGGAAGGTCGAGTTTTCGAGAAAGAAGATCCAGATAGTCTGCCAGCAGACCTACCAACTGGCCGTTTCCGCTGTCAAAAATGAGCGGCATTTGGGTTTCCCGGACACCAACTCGAATGCTGTCGAGCTCCTGCAGCCACATCAAATCATCAAGACTTAGAACCGGAGCGGGGGAATTTTGTGGCGGGTCAGCTTGCGCAGCTGCGGTCGAAAAACTTACCAACAGAAACAACACGAGCTGGGGGAGAAACGTCACTGCATACCCTCACGGTGCCACGAATGTGGATTATTAATTAGCTACAACACGGTTCCGGCCTGTTGCCTTGGCCCGGTAAAGCGCCCGATCGGCCCGCTCGAATGCTTGATCCTCACTGTCGCCAAGAACAAATGAAGCCAGTCCCGAAGAAAACGTAATGCTGACCGGATTCCCGCCAAAATGAAACGGCAGGTTCTCCACATAGCCTCTCAGCTTATCCATGACAGCAAGGGCTTCCCCCATTCCGGTCTCCGGCAGCAGCAGCGCAAACTCTTCGCCACCAATACGCGCGATGAAGTCGGTTGCCCTTAATCGCCCCTGAAGCTCCCGAGCAACCAATTGCAAGACACGATCACCCGCCTTGTGCCCATAGGTATCGTTAATTCGTTTAAACAAATCGATATCCACTACCGATACCGTCAAAGGATGGCCATAGCGCTGCCAGCGGTTGTATTCAAAATGCAGCCGCTCTTGCCAAGCTTCGCGGTTTGGCAGCTGAGTCAGCAGATCGGTCATGGCACGAGCGCGTTCCCGGCGAATTTGTTCCTGCATCTGCTCGGAGCTAGCTTCCATTGCAGCCATTTTTTGCTGCATGGATTCAAGCTGTTCGGCCATCAGGCTTTCCCGCTTATTTTCCTTCTCTTTGAAACGCCCCAAGGCTTGGGCAATCTGCTCAAATCGCTGCCCCACCGACTGTTTCAGGCTTTCTAAATCTTGACTGACCCTGAGGTCTTCGTTAACCAAATCAATCTCTTCATGAATTTCCCGATCGAGTATCTCTGTATCATCCTTGCGTGAAGAATTGGATTCTGACTGATGAGCAAAGTGCTCGCGCAAGGTTTCAAGTCGGGCATTGAGCCGCGTTAAAAAGGCTTCGAGTTCACGTTGATGATGGGTAATCGCACGGATTAACAATTCAGAGACGGCTTCGAGGCTCGTGCGCAACGTGCTCCAATCAAGATTGGAAAGCAGCGTTTGTTGAAGCTCTCTGGCCCTTAATTCAGCATCTGGGTCAAGCGTCACTTTCTCCAATACCTGACTGAGCAAATTCCCCACCCGCCGGGCGATGAGGAGACGGTGATCCTTATCCGAAATATCAATGCCGTCATCGCTGCCGCTGGCCGGTATAGGTTGCCGCGCAGAGTCATCATCGGACGCGGGTGTTTTTTCGCCGTCTAACAGGGCAATCTGCCGATCAATCTGCTCCTGCAGCCGGAACCACGCCTCTGTATCAAGGGTCTTGCGTCGAAGGGCTGTTCGCATCCGGCTTAGCAACTGATCAAGCTCGGGGCGCAGACCTTTCGAGGCCACGCTGGTTCTTACCAACATGCGTTCAAGCAGCTCACGCTGCTCACGGCATTGACGTTCCTGCTGCTCAGCTTCTTTCAGTACCTGTTGATATTTTTTCTTCCAGGATTGCTCCGATGCCATGCAGTGCTCCGTTATAGGTCGGCCAAGTCCCTGTCAGAGCCGGACGCTTTCGCATCCGTCCGCCGACGAGCCCGGGGGTGGCTTTGATCGTAAACCCGGGCAAGATGTTGAAAGTCCAAGTGAGTATAGACCTGAGTGGTCGTTATGTCCGCATGCCCCAGCAGTTCTTGCACTGCTCTTAAATCACCACTGGACTCGAGCATATGGCTGGCAAAGGAATGGCGAAGCATATGCGGATGCATGCGCTGATCCGCGCCCTGCATTGTTCCCCACCGCGCCAGACGAGCCTGGATACTGCGCCGGCTCAGTCGGTTGCCCCGCTGGCTGACAAACATAGCGGGTTCACCGTCAGCCACGAATTCAACGCGGCACTCCAGCCACCGGCGAACGGCTCCGGTAGCTTTGATTCCCACCGGAAGCACCCGCTCTTTATTGCCTTTCCCCAACACCCGGACTTCCCCGCCAGCCAAATCCAGGGCATCCAGATTGAGACCGGCCAACTCCGATAGCCGCAGGCCCGAAGAATACATCAATTCAAACATGGCCAAATCACGAATTTCCAGCGGATCGTCCGGATTAACCTCAAGCAATTGATTCAGCTGATCCACATCCGCGACTTTGGGCAATCGGCGGCCACTTTTCGGGGCGTGGATATCCAGTGCTGGATTATCTTGAGCAACCCCTTCCCGAAGGAGAAACTGGTAAAAGCGGCGGATAGAGGATAGGTGTCGAGCAATGCTTCGCCCACCTAGACCTTCTTTACTCAAGGTGGCGACGTACCGCCGTATGTCGTGACTTGTCACCTGCGCCCATTGTCGAATACCGGCTTCAGTGAGCCAACCGACCAAACGCTGGAGGTCGCGGAGATAGTGTTCGCAGGTTCGTAAAGAGTGGCGTTTTTCCGAGGTTAAATGATCTGAAAAACCAACCAACGGCACCATAAGCGCCTCTGACTGCGCCCCATCGAAACCTGCTTCGGTCACCCTTGACCACTCTCCACGGTTAACTCGGCTACTTTTGCGGCATCCGAACCATGCCGTTTAAGCACCGGGGGCAACAACCGGCTAAGCGTGTCACTGATGTAACTCAGAAACAGCGACCCCATATTCTGATCAAAGTACCCAGGCTCGCAACTGCCCACGGCAAAGACTCCGACCAGCCCTTCATAACGCAGAGGTACCAGCGCCACCGAGGCTATGGGTTCATCACGATCCGGGAACAGGAAAGCTCGCTCCGTTTCCCTAAACTGACCACACACGGCCCGATCACCGTCCAACAGGGCTCCCAAGCGCTGCTCAGCCTGCGCTTTGCCCACGATGTGCAGGGCACCATGAGACTGCCCCAGCTTGTTCACATCCCCGAACAACAGAATCGAGGCAGCATCGAGGCCGAAATCCCCCCGAATGCTGTCATCAATAGCCGACGCCATGTCCTGCAGGTTTTTAGCTTCAATCACCTGCATCAACAACCGTTTGCTCTTTTCGAACAATCGGTCGTTATGGCGAGCAATAGAGACCAGCTCCATCATTTCACTGCGCAGGGTATCCCTCTGTTCTCGAAACAAGTGCACTTGCCGTTCAACCAGAGATATCGCCCGCCCACTGGCGTGGGGCAGCGTCAAACTGCGCAACAGCTCGTCCTGATCGAGAAAGAAGTCAGGATTGGCTCGAAGGTACTCGGCCACCTGCTCCGGGGTAAGTTCGCCGGCCTTCTGGCGGGCCGTTTGTTCTGTCATCACGTTCTCCTGAACCATCAGGCCCTGTTTTTATGCGTTCTTGAACTTTTCCGTCGGCGGGGCGGCGGGTCGCCCGGCAGCCGCAACTGGCCGTCAAAGACCGTTGTTGCAGGGCCTTCCATCATAACAGGGGACCCTTCACCCTGCCATTCGATGACCAGCGGCCCACCTCTCAGCTCCACTTTCACCTGCGAGTCCAGCAGTCCCCGGATTTGGCCAACCACAACAGCGGCACAAGCCCCGCTGCCACAGGCCAAGGTTTCACCGGAACCTCGCTCATACACGCGTAAACGAGCATGGCTCCGGTCAATGATCTGCAAGAAACCAATGTTGGCGCGGGCCGGGAAACGCGGATGTTTTTCCAGCAGCGGCCCCAAGGTTGAAACCGGCGCTGTATCCACATCATCGACCACCAAAACACCGTGGGGATTGCCCATGGATACAGCAGAGAGCTCCACGGTCTGATCCATAACATCCACCGTATACACTTTCTTTTCGCAATTGGCGGCGAATGGAATCGCCGGCGGGTTCAGTTCAGGCACGCCCATATTCACCATCACCTGACCATCTTTGCCGATTTTCAGCTCGATGATGCCTTTGGCGGTCTGCACCCGAATCACCCGTTTGTTGGTCAAACGCTGATCCCGGACAAAACGGGCAAAGCAACGCGCACCATTGCCGCATTGCTCAACTTCAGAGCCGTCGGCATTAAAAATCCGGTACCGAAAATCGACATCGGGCAGGCCTGGAGGCTCAACGACCAGAAGCTGATCAAACCCAATGCCGAAATTCCGGTTAGCCAAATCCCGAATCATCTCCGGGCGCAGGCGAAATTGCTGGCTGATGGCATCCACCACCATGAAGTCATTGCCCAAACCGTGCATTTTGGTGAACCGGAGCAACGGGCCTTGCCCCCGTCTTTGCTGCGTCATATGCGGCTCCCCACTCATTCCGGCAAACAACTTTCCGGAGCCAGCTGATCGTCCAGAGTTTCCCGGCGACGAACAACATGTACCTGATCACCGTCAACCATCAACTCCGGCGGACGATTACGAGTATTGTAGTTAGAAGCCATGACGAAGCCATAGGCACCGGCTGACCGGACCGCCAGCAAGTCGTTGGATTTCAAGGTCAGCGCACGATCTTTACCGAGGAAATCACCGGTCTCGCAAACCGGACCCACCAGATCCCAGACCTTCTCTTCACCCTCATTGTGGGGCTTGACCGGAACAATCGCCTGCCAGGCACTGTAAAGAGCGGGGCGAATCAAATCGTTCATAGCGGCATCGATAATGGCAAAGTTGCGGTGTTCGGTGCACTTCAGGAATTCCACCTTGGTCACCAAGATACCGGCATTGGCTGCGATAGAGCGGCCCGGCTCGAGTATCAACTCCAGCTGACGATCTCCCAGTCGTTCCGATAAGGCCGTCACGTACTCGGAAGGCTCGGGCGGGGTTTCCTGATCGTAGGTCACGCCCAGTCCGCCACCCAGATCGAGGTGACGAATATTTATGCCCTGCTCGGCTAACGCATCAACCAACGCCAGCACGCGGTCCAAGGCATCCAGGAACGGGGCGACGGTGGTCAACTGCGAACCAATGTGGCAATCAACGCCTTTGATGTCCAGATTCGGCAAGGTCGCCGCACGGGCGTATACCCGAGCGGCTTCCGCGATATCAATGCCGAACTTGTTTTCTTTCAGCCCGGTCGAGATGTAAGGATGCGTGCCAGCATCAACATCCGGGTTCACTCGCAGAGAAACCGGTGCTTTCACACCCAGCTCACCCGCCACGGCATTCAGTCGGTCAAGTTCGGTATCCGATTCCGCGTTGAAGCAACGTACACCGGCTTCCAGAGCTCGCTTTATCTCCCACTCTTGCTTACCAACGCCCGAGAAAACAACCTTGCGAACATCGCCACCGGCTCGGAGCACTCGTTCCAACTCACCAGCCGAGACAATATCAAACCCGGCACCTAGCCGGGCCAACACATTCAGCACAGCGAGATTGCTATTGGCTTTTACTGCGTAACACACCAGGTGCGGTCGATTACTCAGCGCATCGTCATAGGCCCGATAGTGCCGTTCCAGAGTGGCGCGGGAATACACATAAGCCGGCGTACCGAACTGCTCTGCAATTTGGGCAACCGGAAGATCTTCAGCGTAAAGCTCGCCATCGCGGTAATTGAAATGATCCATTCTTTTCCTGAACTCGTTAGGTAGGGTAAACGTGAACGTCAGTGTGCCGTTTTCTCGTTATCGCGCGCATCATCGACTGCTTCGGACACATCCGGTGCGCCCTCAGGAACATCGACTGCCACGGGCGCATCCCGGTACAGCGGTCCCTTCTGACCGCAGCCACTGATGACGAGCATGGTCAGCAGACACAGTGCCACATAGCTCAACCGAAGCGCTTTCATTGTCTGCATACGTTTACCCTTGCGTGAATAATAGGCGAAGTATACCCGAGACCCATCCCGCACCGCGAGGCCAGCTCCGTGTCGAAGCGACAGGTTGAACCCGAGGTTTTTTTCATCTTGATAGCCAGTATCATGGGCTGCTCGTAGCAAGGCTGGCAAACAACCATAAGAATAACCGGTTCCGGGCTGATTCCGGGACCGGCAGATCATGATGAGGCATCTGCGCAGTGAAAGAGTTCCTGATCCAACGCTATCGCCCCGACCCTTCCGGGCCCGCCATTCATCCGACGCAACTTCGGGTCGATGTTGATGGCTGCATTACTCACTCGGACAGGCATGCGGAAGCCATGTTTGGGTACGACGCCAGCGAACTCACGCAACTGTCAGTGCAACACATTCTGGCCTCGCGGCAGGATGACCCCTTCGCGCCAGCACACCGTCACCGTTTAACCAACGGTCAAACCGTACTGGTCACGTTCAAGCACAAAGAAGGTTTCTTTTTCACAGCATCGCTTGGCCTTCGGCTTGAAACACTGCAGAACGATCCGGAAACCAGCACCTCCATCACGCTGAAAGACAGCCAGCAAATGGACGGTCGCCTGCTCGGGCTGGCGGAACACAGTGCAAACTTCGGCTTTTGGGAATTAGACGTTACTTCCAATGAAGTGTTCTGGTCTGAAGCCATGTATCGATCGCTGGAGCTGCGCACGGGCACTGACCTCTCGCCCGAACAGGCTTTGTTCTACTGTCAGTCACACCAAAACCGGGTGCGCGCGTTGTTGCGTCGGTGTAGACGCTCCGGCCAACCATTCAGTATCGAGCTGTCGATCATAACCAGTCGCCAGCGGCTGGTGCGAGGCACGCTAGCCGGACGCGCTCTTAAAAGTGGCGGGCGCATTCAGCGGTTAGGAGGCGTATTCGTCAATCACAGTTCAGCCATGCGACATGACCAGCAAAAACAACAAGCTCAGCGCTTGCTCAAAGCCACAGCAACCGCCACCCCCGATTTGGTCGTTGCCATCGACACTGACTTCAACTTGCTGCATTTCAATGGTGTCTGGGAACAGCAATTTATAACCGCCTTCGATCTTGAGCCCCAGCAGGGGGACAATTTGAAAGCGCTGCTCAAAAATTTTCCAAACGAGCGGCGATTAATGGAAAGTCTGTGGCATAAAGCGTTCGAACGAGACCACTTCGTTGCGGAAATGCCACTGTTCAGCGAAGACACATCCTCTTCCTTATTCGAACTTCATTTTCAGAGCATGCACAACGACAGCGGCGAAGTGATTGGCGCCGTCCGCATCGCCAAAGACATTAGCAGTCAGGCCCTTCAAAACAGCAGCGGCGATTACCGTATGCGCCACGATCCGATTACCGGCCTGATGAACCGCCGCGCATTCATCGCCCATCTTGAGCGCGCCATCAGCCACAGGCACAAGCGCCCGTCGGTCGACAGCCTGCTGTTTCTGGACATTGATGACTTTGATGGCTTCAGCAAACTTGCAGACAGTGGCACCTGCGAGCGGTACCTACGCGAACTGGCCAGCACACTGAACCTGCGCGTTCGAAAACGCGATGCTCTGGCCAGACTGGGGGGTGATACCTTTGCCCTCTTCATCGAAAACTGCCCCGAAGCACGCGCCCGGAAAATTGCCGATGAAGTACGAGAACAGATAGCCGAATTCCAGTTCGAGTGGCAGCAAACAACGCTCCAGACGACGGTCAGCGGCGGCTTGCTGATCATCGACAACGATGCCCCTGAGCAACCTGAGACCCTGTTAAGCCAAGCCGCCGATCTTTGTCATACCGCAAAAACCTCCGGCCGGAACCGCATTCACACCGCTCATGCCTTACCACCTGAACAAGATAGCGAGACCGGAAGCGAGCGGCGATTACAACAATTGCGCCAGGCTCTGGATGAAGAGTCTTTGGTTCTGGAGTTTCAGGCGCTGAAACCTGTTGCCAGTGCCACTTGGGGCGACCATGTCGAAATACTGTGCCGCCTTCCTGCCGGCTCGGATAACGGCCTGCTCAAACCCGAACAGTTTCTGCCGGTGGCGGAACGCTACGACCTCGCGAAAAGGCTGGACCGGCAAGTTATCCGACAAACACTCACCTGGCTCAGCCAGCACCGCTTGCTGGAGCCGCGTCTGAAATACTGCGGATTCAACCTGTCCTTGGCATCGGTTCTGGATGACACCTTTGCCGACTTCATGAAGCAGGCCGTCGCTCAAACCCCGTTTAACGCGCGTTGTTTTGTCCTGGAGATTCGGGAGTCCCACGCGACACGGTATCCGGATGAGGTTGCCGTACTCTGCGATGCACTGCATCAGATCGGCTGCAGAGTTGCACTGGAAGGCGCAGGGGCCTCGGTGGAAAGCTACAGTCTGGCGGCCAATTTGCCGGTCGACATCATCAAACTCGACAAGCGGGTGATGCACAAACTGGAGAGCGATCCGGTTCAACAGATCATGGTCGATGCTCTACACCGAATCGCCGAAACAACTGGCAAAGAAACCGTGGCAACCTTTATCGAGAATAACGAAACCCTTCGAAAAGTGCGCTCACTGGGCATTCATTTCGGGCAGGGCTACCGGCTCGCACGACCTCAAGCACTGGAAGAGCTGACGCCCGTGGTGGTGGAGTTAAGCACTGGGCGCATTGGAGGGTAACGGAATACCGGCCGAAAGCAGGCGCCGGTATTCCGTCATACGCTTATTCGTTAAAGCGCCGCTCTGGCACGCGCAACTGCGGCCAAAACCTGATTCGGCGCGGTACCACCCAAGTGATCGCGGGCCTGCACTGAGCCATCCAGCGTCAGCACATCAAACACGTCGTCGCCAATCACGTCAGAGAACTGTTGCAATTCTTCCAGCGTCATTTCAGACAGATCACGGCTTTCGGCGACACCAAACGCCACAGACTTGCCCACAATTTCGTGGGCATCGCGGAACGGTACACCTTTTTTGACCAGGTAATCCGCCAAATCCGTCGCTGTCGAGAAGCCGCGCTTAGCCGCTACCCGCATGTTGTCCGCTTTCGCCTTGATGGCGGGGATCATATCGGCATAAGCCTTCAGGCAGCCTTTAATGGTATCCACGGTATCAAACAGCGGCTCTTTGTCTTCCTGGTTGTCCTTGTTGTAGGCCAGCGGCTGGCTTTTCATCAGCGTCAGCAGGCTGATCAAATGACCGTTCACCCGACCGGTCTTGCCACGCACCAATTCCGGTACGTCCGGATTCTTCTTCTGAGGCATGATGGACGAACCGGTGCAGAAACGGTCTGGAAGATCGATGAAATCAAACTGGGCCGATGTCCACAACACCAATTCTTCACTGAAACGAGACAGGTGCGTCATCAACAAGGAGGCAAAGCTGCAGAATTCGATAGCGAAATCCCGGTCACTGACTGAGTCCAGCGAGTTTTCGGAGGCACGGTCAAAGCCCAACAGTTCCGCCGTCATGTTGCGATCGATCGGGTAGGTGGTGCCCGCCAGCGCCGCCGCGCCCAAAGGCATAACGTTCACACGCTTGCGGCAGTCCTGCAGGCGCTCGGCATCCCGAACCAGCATTTCGTACCAAGCCAGAAGGTGATGGCCAAAGGTGACCGGCTGGGCAGTTTGCAGGTGGGTAAAACCAGGCATGATGGTAGCGGCTTCGCGCTCCGCCAGATCCAGCAGCCCAGCTCTCAGTCGCGTTAATTCTTCGGCAATGACATCAATTTCATCGCGCAGGTACAGGCGAATATCGGTAGCCACCTGATCATTCCGGCTACGGCCGGTGTGCAGTTTCTTACCGGTAATACCAATGCGTTCGGTGAGCTTGGCTTCGATGTTCATATGCACATCTTCCAGACTCACAGACCACTCAAAACGGCCAGCTTCGATCTCTTCCTTAACGCCCTTCAAGCCTTCGATGATCTGGTCGCGCTCGGCGTCGGTCAGCACACCTACTTTGGCCAACATGGTGGCGTGGGCGATGGAGCCGGTAATATCATGGTGGTAAAGACGCTGATCAAAACCCACCGATGCCGTGAAGCGTTCAACAAAGGCATCTGTCGGCTCACTGAAGCGGCCGCCCCAAGGTTTTTCGGAGGATGTGGTCTGGTCAGGTTTTTTCTGATCCGTCATGGTCTATCTTTCCTGCTGATAGCCCGGCATCATCAGGCCGGCCGT
>NZ_JAXMOY010000011.1:0-122750 GCF_034669625.1 Marinobacter sp. | reverse complement strand
GAACGCCTTCGGTCTTCTTATCCGTGAACAGCAGCGTACCGCGCTTAACACGGTCCCCTTCTTTCACAGCCATAGTCGGCTTCATGCCGTGATAGTCAAAGCCAATAAGCGCCACGTGGCGAATCGGTTTGCCATCGGTAATGGTCTGTTCGGGAGCGCCGCTGATGGGAAGATCCAGGCCTTTTTTGATCTTGATCATTAGCCTCATCCAGTCATCAGAAACTATTCTGTGGATTATTAAACGCCCAACTCCTGTTCAACGTACCGCGGAGCAAGACACACCCAAAATCGCGCCAATTATAGAGATTAAGGGAACCTATTTCCACCGGTAACCCAAATGCTTTTGGTGCCATAAAATACGACAAAGCCCCGGCAACTCTCGTTACCGGGGCTTTGTCTTTCCGTCTTGAGCGAATAGATCTACGACCTTAGTCGCGTGTGCGCTTCGGGAAGATCGGATAATCAACACCAGCCATCTGGTTAACACAACGGATAACCTGAGCGCTGTAGCCGAATTCGTTGTCGTACCATACGTACAGAATCAGGCGCTTGCCGTTAGCGATAGTCGCCTGCGCGTCTACCACGCCCGCGTGGCGCGAGCCTACAAAGTCGGAGGAAACCACTTCCGGAGAGTTCACAAAGTCGATCTGCTTTTGCAGCTCAGAGTGAAGAGCCATTTCACGCAGATATTCATTCACCTTTTCCACGTCTACGTCAGACTTCAGGTTCAGGTTCAGAATGGCCATGGACACGTTCGGAGTCGGAACACGAATCGCGTTGCCGCTCAACTTACCCTTCAACTCAGGCAGAGCCTTCGCAACAGCTTTAGCCGCACCGGTTTCGGTAATAACCATATTCAGTGCAGCACTGCGGCCGCGACGACTACCTTTATGATAGTTGTCGATCAGGTTCTGGTCGTTCGTGTAAGAATGCACCGTTTCAACGTGACCATCTTCAATACCGAACTCGTCATTAATGGCCTTCAGCACGGGGGTGATAGCGTTAGTGGTACAAGAAGCGGCAGACAGGATTTTGTCTTCTTCGGTGATCCAATCGCTGTTGATACCGTATACGATGTTCTTAATGTCGCCTTTGCCCGGCGCAGTCAGGATAACCCGGCTAACACCTTTAGATTTCAGGTGCAAACCTAGGCCAGCTTCATCACGCCAGATACCGGTGTTGTCGACAACAATGGCGTTATCAATGCCGTATTCGGTGTAGTCCACCTGATCCGGACCGCCAGAGTAGATCACTTTAATGAAGTTACCGTTAGCGATCAGAGCAGAATTTTCTTCGTCGACGGTGATCGAACCGTTGAAAGGCCCGTGCACGGAGTCACGACGCAGCAAGCTGGCACGCTTTTCAAGGTCGTTCTCGGCACCACCCTGACGCACGACAATAGCGCGCAGACGTAGATTGTTACCGCCGCCCGCTTTTTCGATCAGGATACGGGCCAGAAGACGACCAATACGACCGAAGCCATAGAGAACCACGTCTTTAGTGTCGTTGTTTGCGTCTTGTTCGGATTGAGCTTCGTACTCGCCAACAATCGACCCGATCTCGCGCTTCAGAAATTCAACGAGGTCACCACCTTCCTCTTTGAACTTGACCGCGAGCTTGCCGATATCAACGTGGGCACGGCCCAGATTCAGCTTATCCATCTCTTCCAGAATCGGCATGGTGTCATGCACAGACAGCTCACTGTCTTCAACCTGGCGAACAAAACGGTGAGCCCGCAGGATAGCGATCACAGACTGATTGATGATCGAACGACCGTAAACGGATGTAACTACATTGTTTTTACGGTAAAGACGGCCGATCAGCGGAATCATGGCTTCCGCGGTGGACTCTCGTTCAGTCCAGTTGGACAGATGCTGGTTGATCTTGTCGTGACTCACGGTTGAAACCTCGTTTAGCACAGGGGAGTAATTTTGAGGCGCACATTATCCAACTTAACGAGCCTTACGGCAAATAGCTTTGAATATCCGCTTTGCGCGCTTCAACCATGACACTGTAATCCACCAGCGATAGAATACCGGCTTCCGGTTCCCGGTCGCGTCAATTCAGGAGATCCCTCAGCCCATGCCTAAAGGTTCAGCCAACACCCCCGCAAACACCAAGCTGATCGCGCCCGCAGCGCCATCACAGGCATCGGACCATCGCAAATGGGGTCAATTACAGGGCTGCAGTAACGCTCTTGCGATCTGCGAGAGCGCAAGAAGCCACAAAGGCCTGACGTTGGTGGTGACCCGAAGTACCGACGACGCTATTCGACTGGAGCAAGCGGTTCGGTTTTTCCTGAGCCTTCCGCCAGAGGAAGACGGAGCGACAATCACTGAAGACGGGGTGGAACTGTTATCGCTACCTGACTGGGAAACCCTACCCTACGACCTTTTCTCGCCGCATCAGGACATCACTTCCCGGCGTATTCGCACCCTGCACCGCCTGCCCACTACCGATCATGGCATTTTGATTGTCCCGGCACGCACGCTGATGCACAGGCTGGCGCCGCCCAGCTACTTGCAAGGCAACACCTTGCTGCTCAAAACCGGCCAGACACTGAACATAGATAACTGGCGCTTGCAGCTGGAAGCTGCTGGTTATCACCACGCCGAAAATGTCTACGAGCACGGTGAATACGCGGTTCGCGGCGCGATTCTCGACATCTACCCCATGGGCTCCAACCTGCCCTATCGGATCGACCTGTTCGACGACGAAATTGAAACACTGAGAACCTTCGACCCGGAAACGCAGCGCTCGATCGACCGTATCGAGCAGATTGAGTTGTTACCCGCCCACGAATTCCCCTGGCACAAAGAAGCACGGTCCGGGTTTCGCAACCGGTGGTTTGAACACTTCCCCCACTCTGATAGAGATTCACCGGTCTACCAGGACGTCAGCAACGGCATCACACCACCGGGTATTGAATATTATCTGCCGCTGTTTTTTGACGAAACGGCGACCCTCTTTGACTATCTGCCCGCATCAACACTGGTCTTCACTGCTGACGGTTTGAACGATGCTGTTCAAGCCTTCGATTCCGAGACCCGAGCACGCCACGAAGACCGCCGGCACGATCGATTGCGCCCTATCCTGCCGCCCGCCGAACTCTTTCTTTTACAAGATGAAGTATTCGGCCAACTCAAGCGCTACCCTCGAGTTACCTGCAGCCCAGAGCCAACAACAGGCGCAGGCACTGCTAATTGTACGGCAGATGCACTACCCGATATCGCCATGGACGGCCGCGCAGCCGATCCAGCGGGACGACTAAAACGCTTCCTCAACGACTTCCCCGGCCGCGTATTAATTTGCGCCGAGTCTTCAGGACGGCGCGAAGCGCTGATTGAAAACCTCGAAAGCCAAAAGCTCAAACTGAGCACGGTGATCAGCTGGGAGGATTTTCTCGACCAAAACGACATCGGTCTGGCCATAACCATTGCCCCCATGGAACAAGGCATGTTGCTGCCAGACCAGAATCTGGCCCTGATCACTGAAACCGCGCTGTTCGGTGAGCGAGTGCTGCAACGGCGACGCCGGGAAAAACCAACCGAAGTGGATGACGCCGGTTACCGAGACCTGTCCGAACTCAGGATTGGCTCGCCCGTCGTTCACATCGACCACGGCGTGGGTCGCTACAAAGGTTTGGAAACCATCAGTGCCGGCGGCGAATCCAATGAATTTCTAACGCTGGAATACGCCGGCGGCTCAAAGCTGTATGTACCTGTTTCCAGCTTACACCTGATTTCTCGTTACGCCGGCACCGATGAAGAACATGCACCGCTGCATAAACTCGGCACCGACCGCTGGAGCAACGCCAAGCAAAAAGCGCTAGAAAAAATCCGTGACACCGCCGCTGAACTGCTGGACGTGTACGCTCGCCGGGAGGCCAGAAAAGGCTTCCAATTCGAAGACCCGAAAGAAGCCTACCGCGCCTTTGCCGCGGGCTTCCCGTTTGAAGAAACACCTGATCAGCAAGTTGCCATCCAGGCTGTCTTCGAAGACATGACCAGCGAGCAGCCTATGGACCGATTGGTGTGCGGCGATGTCGGCTTTGGCAAAACCGAAGTCGCCATGCGCGCAGCCTTTCTAGCCACCTGGTCCGGTAAGCAGGTCGCCGTGCTAGTGCCTACTACCTTGCTGGCCCAACAGCACTATGAGTCTTTCCGGGACCGATTCTCCGATACACCGGTTTCCATCGAACTGCTAAGCCGCTTCCGAAGCAGCACTCAAACCAACAAAGCCATGACGGCCATCGAAGAAGGCAAGGCTGATATCGTAATCGGCACCCACAAACTGCTGCAGGGTGACGTGAAGTTCAAAAATCTGGGCTTGGTGATTATTGATGAAGAACACCGATTCGGCGTTCAGCAAAAAGAGAAGCTGAAGGCGCTGCGTGCTGAGGTCGACATGCTCAACCTCACCGCCACACCGATCCCGAGAACCCTGAATATGGCCATGGGGCACCTTCGGGACCTGTCGATTATCGCCACCCCACCCGCGCGACGGCTCTCGGTAAAAACCTTCGTGCGCCAACGCGACGAGGCTATGGTGAAAGAAGCCATTCTGCGAGAAATCCTCCGGGGCGGTCAGGTTTACTTCCTTCACAACGACGTTTCTACCATTGAGAAGACCGCGGAAGATCTTCGACGACTCATTCCGGAAGCGCGGGTGGGTGTTGGCCACGGCCAAATGCGGGAGCGCCAGCTTGAGCAGGTCATGTCGGACTTCTACCACAAACGCTTCAACGTTCTGGTGTGTACCACCATTGTAGAAACCGGTATCGATGTACCTAGCGCGAACACCATTATCATTGAACGCGCGGACAAATTCGGCCTCGCCCAGCTACACCAGCTACGTGGCCGGGTTGGCCGTTCGCATCACCAGGCGTACGCCTACCTATTAACGCCTCCACCTAAAAGCATCTCCACCGATGCCAAGAAGCGCCTGGACGCCATTTCAGAAGCTCAAGATCTTGGTGCCGGATTTATGCTGGCCACCCACGACCTCGAAATTCGAGGCGCTGGTGAATTGTTGGGTGAAGAACAAAGCGGCCAGATCGAAAGCATTGGCTTCACGCTTTATATGCAGCTGCTAGACGAAGCCGTGAAGGCCATTCGCGAAGGCCGCACGCCCAATGCGGAACTGCCACTGAGTCATGGCACGGAAATGAACCTTCGTATTCCGGCGATCATTCCCGAGGACTACCTGCCCGACGTTCACAACCGCCTGATGCTGTATAAACGCATCGCCAGCGTAAAAGACGAGGCCGAATTAAAAGAACTTCAGGTAGAAATGATTGATCGCTTCGGATTATTACCGGAACCCGCCAAAAACCTTGTACGCCAAACCCAGCTTCGCCTCATGGCCGAAGCCTGGGGCATTGATAAAGTGGACGCTGGCAAGGAATGGGTGCGTTTCGAGTTTGGTGCCAGCACGCCAGTTGACCCGCTGATTCTGGTTAAAAAAGTGCAATCCGCACCGGACGCTTTCCGGCTTGAAGGCGCCAACAGCTTCCGCTTCCGGCTGAATGATGACTCAACCAGTGGTAAACTTGACGCCATCGCAGCCATGCTGACCGAGCTTGGCCCTCAAGAGACAAAAGCCAAGGCTTCTTGAACCAACCTGATTAAGCCGGAG
This sequence comes from Marinobacter sp., assembly GCF_034669625.1. Classification (GTDB taxonomy): domain Bacteria; phylum Pseudomonadota; class Gammaproteobacteria; order Pseudomonadales; family Oleiphilaceae; genus Marinobacter. The sequence goes on along the minus strand of NZ_JAXMOY010000011.1, from coordinate 117,113 downwards.
TGAGACACTTGCAAGCCACAAAACGCTGTTCTAAACCGATGCTGACAGGTGCCGCCCTGGCCCTTGCATTCACTCTCCTGCCGGCGACAGGCGCTCAGGCACAAGAGGGTCGAAAAGACTTCTATCGGGCGGAGATTGTCATACTTCAACGGTTGGTTGATCCATCAACTATCGAGGAACAGATGGCAGGCAAGCAGCCCGAGCCTGCCCTTACCACAACGAAATCGCTTTGGGTTGAAGACGCTGATGGGCGCCGCACCTCGGACCTGAGGCTCGCCGGCAGAAATGAGCTTTACTTGGGACGAGCAGCCAGCCGCCTGGAAAACAGCGGTGACTACCGCGTTTTGGCTGCAACCGGCTGGTATCAGCGTTTCCCGCCGAACTACAATGGCTCGCCCATGAGAGTAGCCATTGGGGACTGGCTAACCGGTGCACAGCAAAACGCCGTTGAAGGGCATATTGAAATTGACCGAAAACGCTACCTGCATGTGGGCGTTCACCTGAACCACTGGCAAGACGGCCCCGCACCCGAAGTCAGCACGCCGGCCGCTGAAACAGCCAGCACTGCAGAAACAGCCGAAACCGAGGCCGAAACATCCATTGCTGAAATGGCTGAAAACACCCAACCAGTCATGGCAGAGCCTATTCCTGCGGAGCTGGTTACCTGGATCAAAGAAACCCGCCGCATGCGCAGCGAGGAAATCCACTTTATCGATTCCCCCACTATCGGCGTATTGGTGTTTTTCAGGAAGCTGTAGGTAGAGGTTCCAACTCGCCCAACTTGGCCATTGAGCACTCCAATATACGCTTGACGCCCGTCATGCCCTGCTCGATGGCCGCCTCAATCTCATCCATTGTGATAATGTGATCAGACTTTCCGGCCGCCCAGTTCACCACCAAGCCCAAGCACACATAACGCATGCCTAGCTCTGCGGCCAGAACGGCTTCTGGCATGCCCGTCATTCCCACTAAATCACAACCATCTTGCTCAAGCCGGCGAATTTCCGCAGCCGTTTCCAGTCGCGGGCCCTGTGTGGCGCCATAAACCCCGAAATCAGAAAACTCGAGCCCCAATGCTTCGGCTGATTCAATTAGCAGAGTCCGACCCTCGTGATCATAGGGGTGAGTGAAATCAATGTGGGTTACATGCTCAAGATCGTCTTCAAAAAAGGAACTTGCACGCCCCCAGGTGTAATCAATCAGCTGATGCGGAACCACCACATGCGCAGGGCCCATGTTCTGATGAATTCCGCCGACGGCATTAACCCCCACTACGGTTCGAACGCCTGCATCGTAAAGCGCCTGTAGATTGGCCCGATAGTTCACCCGGTGGGGCGGTATCCGGTGCGGATTACCATGGCGCGCCAAAAACACCACGGGCTGCTCACCCAGAACGCCTTTCACCAAAACATCAGAAGGCTCACCCCAGCGGTTGGCTTCCGCTTCTTTGCCCAGGATCTGTAACTCGCTCAGCTTTGTCAGCCCCGTACCACCAACAATCCCAACAGGACGATTAATCCCCATCTGCACCGCCTCCATCACCGGAATCTGCATTTTGGTCACGCGCATGCGCCTCACCCTGATTTGCTTCGTAATCCGAGCCTTGGCGTGCCGCTTTTTTGCCGCGCTTCTCGTCTTTGTCCTGCGCGTCTTGGTTGCTTACAGCTACAGCATCCGGCAGATGCAATGTGCGCGTCGGGAACGCGACTTCTGCACCATGCCCTTCAATGATGTCACTGATCTTCAACAGCACATCTTCTTTAATGCCATGAAAGCGAACCCAGTCCGTTGTTTTGGTGAAGGTGTAAACCATGATGTCGAGGGTGGAGGCGTTGAAAGCCAGGAAATTCACGATCAAGGTCTGATTGGCGTCAATCTCATCGTGGTTTTTCAGCATGTCACGAATGTCATCGACAATGGTTTTCATCGACTGCACATCGGCATAACGAATGCCTATGTTTTCCGAAATCCGGCGATTGGTCATGCGTGAAGGGTTTTCCACTGCAATGACGGTAAAGGCGGCATTCGGAACGTAAAGTGGCCGCTTATCAAAAGTGCGAATGGTCGTCAGGCGCCAACCAATGTGTTCCACCGTGCCTTCAATGTTCCGGTCGGGCGAGCGGATCCAGTCCCCCACTTTGAACGGTCGATCCAGATGAATAATAAAACCGCCGAAAAAGTTAGCCAGCAGATCTTTTGCTGCAAAACCAACGGCAATACCACCTACACCACCAAAGGCCAGAACACCTGAAATACTAAAGCCCAGAGTCTGCAAAGCCGTTAGCACTGCCGTAATAACGATGACAGCACGAAGCAATTTACTGATGGCATTCACCGTGGTGAAGTCCATGGGTTTGCGCATTTTGACCGGAGAAACCAGGACTTTCTCGACTTCCTTCACCAGCCCGAACAGAGCCCAAACGACGACCCACATGAAACCAATTTTCAGAACGGTCTCATTGGCCGTAAATACATCGGCATCGGAAAAGTGATGGGCAATTTCGGCGGCCCAATACACCCCTTGCAACCAGATAAACGCCACCAAGGGGCGTCGGCAAGCGTGCAAAACCGCATCATCCCAGAGATTTCTGGTATGGCTGAATTTGTTCTCGAGATATAAAACAACACGACTTACAAGGAAGGCCACAACCGCCGTGCCCAACACCACCATAAAAATCAGGATGCCAGCACGCCAACCTTCGGTAAGCATTCCGAACTGGTCAATCCAATCGTTCATTATGCGCAAGATATTTCCGATCATCCTGTTCCTCTGGGCTCGTCAACTCACTCTATGTTCACGTGCATACCCAACGGCGCACGCTCGAACAATTCTATCAAATCCTTATTACGCATCCGCACACACCCATGTGACATTGGCATACCCATAGGTTCAGTATCAGGTGTTCCATGAATGTATATGAAACGCCGGAAGGTATCGACACCGGGACCGCGGTTATACGCCCACTCCCGACCACACAGCCAAAGGATACGAGTAAGAATCCAATCGCGTTCGGGGTAAGCTTCCGCAAGCTCAGGCGTAAGTATCTCTCCGGTTGGCCGGCGCCCACGAAACACGGCCCTCAGCGGCTGGCCGTCACCAATTCGCGCACGGATATAATGCTTACCTCGGGGCGTACACCCACTGCCATCTTGCTCTCCAGCGCCGTTGAGCGCTGTGGATACAGGATAGTGGGCCAATACTGCCCCCTCATCCGACAGCACTCTGAGAGTCTGGTCAGCGAGAGAAATATGAATATGCGCCCGTTCGGGCCATGGGGCATTCAAAGAGTAAACTCCCTCGGGCGAGAACCAGAGGGAAGCCTACCTGAGGGCGGGGAGTTCAGGCAACCGTAGTGCCCGCAAGAGACGGCGGTCCCTGCAGCTTATCGGGGGCCTTCATACCCTCTGCTAGGAACGGTACCAGGCGAGCGGCAATTTCCTGAACGGACGCTTGAACACCCAGTTTGTTATCCAGGATATCGATCAAAGCATCACTGCTGGACATGGTAAACGCCGTTGCACCCAACATAAACTGGATGCGCCAATAACGATCCACAGCAGACAGTTCTGGCGTTGCTTCTTTCAGGAGATGCATAAAGCGGCCAAACGGCTCACCGTATTCCTGCTCCAGAAACTTACGCAGATGCCCTTGAGATTGGGTATAGGCCAGACCAAGCAAACGCATAAAGATGGAAATGCCCTTTTCATTACGCTGAGGCATGCGAATCGCGCTTTCGGTCAGGGCCCAAAGCGTTTCATTCAATGTCGGGGGATTGCCCTTGCATCGTTGCTCCAGCTCGTCGAAAGCGGTCTCGAGTGTCACAGAAAAAGGCGACAGGAACCGAGCAAACACGGCATGAATCAGCGCTTTCTTCGAGCCGAAATGGTAATTGACTGCAGCCAGATTTACGTTAGCCTTACTAGTAATCATGCGAAGGGAAGTTTCTGAGAAACCCCGCTCCGCAAAGAGCTCTTCAGCTGCATCAAGAATGCGATCTACGGTATCTGACTGTGCCATCTTAATATTAGCGCCTCTAGCAAACGTCTGTTTGAAACATACGTTTGAACGCTAATAATGTCAAGTTCGGGGCTCGGGAGCTGCTGCGACGTCTTGCCAACCCTTATCGATGGCCAACTGGTTCCCCTCAAAAAACACTTGCTGGACCTCGCTGTATGCTCTTTCGGCTTCCAGCATATAGATCAAATAGAGACGCAGGTGCTCGCGCTTCGTCAGGTATCTCGGCAAGACTCCCTGCTCTGACAACCGGATCATGTCGCTGAATCGGCTATGTCGCAAACTTGCGTTGTACCGAGCCATTCGGGCGCACTGCCAAACCAACCCGTCGTCGCCCTCCAGGTGCGCCACATGTTTGCGGGCATCACTCAGCATTCGCTGACGTTGCAGTATCAAATCCAGGTAGGAGGGTTTGTTGGTATAGATCCGTCGAATAAACGGCACGCCTAACAGAAGAATAATCACGCCCCCCCCGAAGCCCCCGCCTGCAACCCATGCCGGCACGAACCCTGTCAGCCCGCATAGAAAAACAGCAGCCGCAACCAAGGCAGATAACAACCACAAGTCGCGACTCCGCCGAGCCTGTGCCAACGAGTAGTTATCAGGCCAATCTGACATCGACAGCAATTCGAAGTCCATTAACAACACTCGGTCGCACTGTCGCAGCAATAATCTGAGATTCCGCTGTTCCGATTGGGCTCGGCTTTGCTCGACATCCAGCTCACCCTCTTCGTCCGCATCCGGCTGAGCGGACGACTGCTCCCCGTCTGTTGCAGGCACCTTCTCCGACAGCGTCGTCTCCGTTCCCTCGCCGCGCTCCCCTTGCTCAGGTACGACAGGATCGGCCGGTCTGCCAGCTCGGAGCTGAGCAGGTGGAGTATCAGCGCCACTGGCTAAGGTTGTTGCGGCATCTTCTGCCATGAGATTCCCACTATTAAATGCTTTGGTTAGTGGGTTTATCGGCCATAGGCGTTACAACTTGAGCAACGGTCGATGTGGTCAGCCGCCGCAGCTTCTTGGCAACCGCCACCGCCACCGGTATCCTTTCGGCATTCATCGCACTTCAGGAGACGGTTTATGTTTACCGGTATCGTTCAGGGCATTGCCAAAGTCGTAGAGATCCACACAGCCCCAGGCCTGAATACCCTTGTCATCAAGCTTCCTGAAGACAAAGTACACGGCGTAACAATCGGAGCGTCTGTCGCCATTAACGGCACCTGTATGACGGTAACAAGGCAGGACGGCCCACAACTCTATTTCGATGCGATGCAGGAAACTCTGCGTTTGACAACGCTGGGAGCCCTTAAGGCTGGAGACGCAGTGAATTTCGAGAGGGCGGCTCGGATTGGCGATGAGATTGGCGGACACTTGCTGAGCGGGCATGTACATACCACCGCACAACTGGCAGAAATAGTTCGAACCGAAAACAACGTCACGCTGTGGTTTGAACTACCGGAAAGCTGGGTAAAATACGTGTTTCCAAAGGGATTCATTGCCATCAATGGTGCCAGCCTGACCATCGGCGAGGTCGAAGCTAACCGTTTCAACGTACATTTGATTCCTGAAACGCTCCGGGCAACGACGTTCGGCACCATTGAACAGGACCAACTGGTGAATATCGAGGTGGACAGCCAGACACAAACGATCGTCGACACTCTGGCGCGCATGGGTTACGACCACCCTGCTCCAGCCATTTGATCTGCGCGATTATAACGACGCTTCGAACACCACAAAGCGCGGGCTTGCAGCCCGCTGCTCCACCGTCCGGAAGTATCGTGTCAGCGTGCGGTGATAGCCCAAGTGCCGATTGCCTACCATCAAGACTCGACCGCCTGAAGCAAGATGCTCAGCTGCGTCACTGAACAGCTTCAATGCGATGTGGTCCCCCACGACACCGCCCTCATGGAAAGGCGGGTTCAGTAAGATCAACTGATACTCGCCACTACCACTTGCCAGACCATCACTGTGGTGCAGTTCCGCGCGTTCGAGAAAACCACTGTGTTTCAGGTTTTTCCGGACACTGGCAATCGCGTGACTGGAGACATCGCTGAACTCGACGGCAATGTCCGCCCTGCATGCCAGCGCGGTGAGGCCCAGAACACCATTCCCACAGGCGAGATCAAGCACCCGGCCCCCTGGCTTCAGGGCGTGCACCGCTGGCCCAACCAGCGGCAACAATTCACGGGTGCCAATGTCCAGCCGCTCTCTCGAAAACACCGCCGGCATGGCTTCTACCCGAGCTGGAAGCCCTTGTTGCTCATAACCCTTCCAAGTAGCCGACCAGTGTTCCAGTGTCTCGCTGCCCCGGCGGCACACAACAACCCGAGCTTTTTTTCTGGCGGGGAGCACAGCCTCCGTGGCTACTGCTGCAGAAAACACATCCACACTACGTTCTGGAAGGTGTTTGATCATGCCCCCCGCCAGCAAACAGCCATTTTCTGCCAGTTGACCATTCACCCAACGAAGCAGCCAAGCCAGATACTCGGCCTGTCGTGGAATTCGCATCACAATAAGGTCAAAGGGCCCCGCTGGCGGATTCAGCCAACTGCCCGGCTCGGATGGCGCCTGCAAGGTCACGTTCTGGAGCGCATTAGCCTTAAGAGAGTGCTTCAGTGTCGCGCTGTCAGCGACTGAAACCGGAGCGTAATCGGCCAAGCCGAGGGTCAAAGCGCCAAAGGCGTCATCAACCACAAGAACACGATCTTCCGGACTCAGGCGTTGCACCGCTTCATCAAGAAGCAATTCATCGGCGGCATCCCATGCCCTCAACTTTGAGGCTTCGCTACCCGGCCTTTTCAGTACCAAACACTGGCCGGCGATTTCGAGTACTTCAGTTGTCATCTCAGGCATCCGATCACTAATTTGTCGTAAATGACGTTTTTAGGCTGTTTACTCTAGAAAAAAAACCTAAATTAGCCCTGTTCACGCCGAAAACCCTTTTCGGTCAGAGATTCGGCACCTTGCCGATTGACCGATCGTTTTCTGCTTATGCTTTTTACCCCTCCCCAGGGGTTTTTTTATGCCTGAAATTCAGCGAGGCAACCGCTGAAACGCTCGATACACCGTAAACCGCTTGTCTTGAGCAAGCGTTTGCACCGGGCCAATAAATCTCTGCAGCAACGCTTCATAGGGTAAGAAGCTGTTCGCCACCAAACGCAACTCCCCACCTGGCACCAAGTGCCGAGCCACCTGCCGAATAAACTGTTCGGTCATTGAGGTGTCGGTTTTCACCCCGGAATGAAATGGTGGATTAGTAACAACCGCCTGCCAGCGACCTTTCAAACCAGCCAATCCGTCTTCCGCGTAGATGTCACCTTGAGCACCCGCTCGCTCATAAGTTGCTCTGGCACAAGCTACAGCCTGCGCCTGAACATCGACACCATCGACTACCCCGGGCTCATTATCCTCTGACCGTCTATGCGCTTGAAGCCAGGTCCCAATGACTCCGGCACCACAGGCAAAATCCAGCACTTTGTCACCGGTCAGCGGCTTTTCCGCCAGGTTCTCCAGCAACAGCCGGGTACCGCCGTCCAACTCACCCTCGCTGAAAACACCGGGCAAACCGGCGACAGAGACCTCAATACCTGCGCAGGTCAAAGATGTCCATTCCAGGTAATCTTCCAGAGCGAACACGTCTTTGGGCTGGCTGTTAGTGCCGTTCCAAACCTGGCAGTGCCGGGCACTATCGACTTTCATACCATCTGGCACAGCCTGCAGAAACTGCTTGGAGCCACCGGCTATGCCTTCTTTCTTCTCGCCGATCATCACAAGGCTTGCGCCCTGACGACCGAGAAATTGAGCCATGGCAAGGCGTAAACTGAGCTCTGCACGGGCCTTCGGTAAAAAGACGATCACGGTGTCGAATGCACCCGTCTGCAAACCTTCAGAGTCGTAGCCGAAGCACAGCTGCCAATCCGTATAGGATGCCATCGATTTGAACACGCCAGCGTGCTCGGTCATGGCCAAACCTGCAGAGGGGCACTGCGACAAAACACTCGGATCAGAAAGACCCAATATGGCAACACGACCATCCAAAAGGTGGTCATTTCGAAGGAGGACTTCGTGAGTATTCGGTAGTGAAGACATGACGAACCGGCCTGCAGGTGATGCTGAAAACACCGTATGCTAACCGGAAAAAAGCCCTGAGTCTGCTTTCACAGCATCATCAGGGCTTATCCAACCGCTTTCGCTTCTTTTCTTACTCCTCCGGCTGCTGGTGCAAGGTACTCTGAGCCAAATCCAGCAAATCCCGAAGCGCCACGGAGAACATGGCATATTCGGGCTCTCTCACGCCCTTCAACTCCGCCAGCATGGTGTTCCAACGCTCGATCATATGCTGATTCTTATCTTCCCAAGCCTCCACACACTCCTGCACTTTTTCCGCCTTGCCGGCGAGTTGCAGGACACCGGTCGTCAGAGCCCGCTGCTGCCAGTCGAGATCTTCACGGAAGCTTTCCCGAGCCAAGGCTTGCCAGTGAGAATTCGGGGTCAGAGCGGCAATGGCGTCTGCAAACCAGTTCAAATCAAGCCGGTCGCCCAAGTTGTAATATAGGTTTGCCACCGCCTTGAGCGGCATTTTTGTCGCCTCTTTGGCTTCGATAACCCCTAGTGACGAGTACAAATACCCGGTTCCGGAAAGCACGGACGCCAAATCCTTTGGAATGCCGGCAGCCTTGAGTTCTTCATTACGTTTATCCCAATCAAGCTTAGCTTGGGCCCCCAGATACTCCGGCAGATTCGAAGTAATCGCCCAAACACTGTCAGCAAACCTCTGCATGTGGCTCTGAATATTGAGCTCCGCACGGCGATTGCGAAGTAGCCAACGCACCGAACGACGCATCAAGCGCATCAAATCCTGCATGAGTTCCAACTGGAGTTCTGCCGATACGTGGTAGTCCAAGGCTTCAATCTTGTCCCACCAGTTATCAATACGGAAAACGTCCCGGGCAATAATCCACGCCAGTGCAATGGTCGCCGCATCCGCGCCGGTTGACTGCTGCAAACGCTCAACGAAGGTAATCCCCATGTGGTTTACCATGTCGTTCGCGATCTGAGTGGCAATGATTTCCCGCCGCAACTGGTGCTCACCCAACTCCTTTTTGAATTTGGTGGTGAGCCCTTTCGGGAAGACTTTGTACATTTCCCCTTCAAGTAACGGATTATCCGGCAAGTTACTGTCTATCAGGGTTTGCTTGAGGTCGCCCTTCACGTAGGAAATCAGCACGGATAGCTCGGGCCGGGTCAGTCCTTTCGAGACCAGCTTGCGTTCTGACAGCGCCTCGTCGTCTGGCAAGAACTCCAAACTCCGGTTGAGCTTGTCCTCGCTTTCGAAGGAGTTCATCAACCGGCGGTATTCCTCCAGTCGAATGAAGGTATCTTCGTTGGCAATGCTGATGGCCTGTGTCTGGCGATAGTTGTTTTTCAGCACCAGTGAAGACACGTCATCGGTCATATCTTCCAGCATTTTGTTGCGCTGCTTTTGGGTCAGATCGCCCATGGCCACGGCTCGATTGAGCAAGATCTTCATGTTTACCTCGTGGTCGGAACAATCCACACCACCCGAGTTGTCGATGAAGTCGGTATTCAAGCGTCCACCCTTAAGGGCGTAGTCGATCCGGCCAAGCTGGGTCAAGCCCAGGTTGCCCCCTTCGCCGACCACTCGACAGCGTAATTCACCGCCGTTAATTCGCACGCCGTCGTTGGCTTTGTCGCCCACGTCGGAATGGCTCTCGGAAGCCGCTTTCACATAGGTGCCGATGCCCCCGACCCAGAGCAGATCCACTTCCGCCTTCAAGATATGGCCGATCAGCATATTCGGCGGAACACTGTCCGCTTTAATTCCTAGCAAATGCTTGATTTCAGGCGTAAGGGAGATGGACTTAGCCGCACGACTGAATACGCCACCGCCTTTGGAGATCAACTTCTGATCAAAATCTGTCCACGCCGAACGCGGCATTTCGAACAGCCGCTTACGCTCTTTGTACGTGCTTTCAGCATCCGGGCTGGGATCTATGAAGATGTGCATGTGATTGAATGCGGCCACCAAACGGGTTTTCTCAGAACACAGCAGGCCGTTACCAAACACGTCGCCCCCCATGTCACCAATACCGATGGCTGTGAATTCATCCTCGGCCGGGTTGATCCCCATTTCGCGGAAGTGACGCTCTACCGAAACCCAGGCACCACGGGCCGTAATGCCCATTTTCTTGTGGTCATAGCCATTACTGCCGCCCGAGGCAAAGGCATCGCCCATCCAGAAACCGTATTCCGCGGCCAAACCATTGGCAATATCTGAGAAAGTAGCCGTGCCCTTATCCGCGGCCACGACCAGATAATGGTCATCTTCGTCGTGTCGAACGACCTGCTCGGGAGGCTGAATACCTGCATCCACCAGATTATCCGTAATATCCAGCAAGCCGCGGATAAAGGTTTTATAAGCCGCTACGCCTTCTGCCTGGAAGGCTTCACGATCAGATGGCGACGGCAGCTGCTTTGCCACGAAGCCACCTTTCGCCCCGACCGGGACAATCACCGCGTTCTTCACCTGCTGAGCTTTCACCAACCCCAACACTTCGGTGCGATAGTCCTCGTAACGGTCAGACCAGCGCAAGCCGCCCCGCGCTACCTTGCCTCCTCGCAAGTGCACACCTTCCACCCGCGGCGAGTACACGAAGATCTCAAACATCGGCATCGGCAGCGGCATGTCCGGAATGCGAGTAGGATCAAACTTCACGCTGATGTACGGCTTTGGTTTCCCTTCCCCGTCCGGCTGGAAATAGTTGGTACGTAAGGTTGCTTGCATCAGCTCAAGATAGAGCCGCAGTACCCGGTCCTCGCTCAGATTGTCGACGCTATCCAAACCGGCATGGAATTCAATTTCCAGCTTTTGCTGTGCCGCCTCACATTTCGCAGCACTCTTGTACCGGTCCGGATTAAATCGGACGTCAAAAAACTCCAGCAAGGAATTGGTCAGATTGACGTGATTCACCAGAGTATTGGAGATGAACGTCTGACTGTTGGAAAAACGAATCTGGCGCATATAGCGCGCGAAGGTGCGTAACAACGCTATTTCACGCCACCCCATGTATGAGGTCAGCATCAAACGGTTGAACGCATCGTTCTCTGCCTCGCCGTGCCATACCCGGCGGAACAGCTCTTCGAAAATTGGGCGGATACGATGGATATCCAACGTCTCTCCGGTGTACGCCTGCAAGGTAAAATCATGAATCCATACCGACTGCCCTGAGCGCTCGGTCACCTCGAACGGATGCTCGCCGATAACACGGAAACCAAGGTTCTCGAAAATCGGCATCACATCAGACAAAGGCAAGGGCTCTGTCGGATAGAAGAGCTTGAAATGCAGCGTGCTCTCGTCTTCTTCCAAGGCACGGTAGAAGCTCATGGCCAGGTCTTTCTCGCGGACGGCCGCGGTGATGTGTTCTAGATCGACGGCAGCCCGCCGGGGCGAAAACTTTTCTACGTAGCTGGCCGGAAAACCGCTCGCCCACAACCGGTATAGCTCGTTGCCCGACTCTTCCCCAAAGGCCTCCGTCAGCGCTACGTCGAGGCCATCACGCCACGACTGCGCGAGGTCAATCACCAGATCGCGAATTTCCGTCAACGGCAGCTCGCGGTTTTCAACCTGCGGAACCCGGATCGTGAATTGCACCCTAGCCAAAGGAGACTCGGAAAAGTGGGTCACAAATTCGATGTCGTGGGCGCCCAATCGATCCATCAACACCTGCTCAACCTTTATACGCAGTTCGGTGTTGTAAATGTCTCTGGGGAAAAAGGCCAAACACGTCACGAACTGCCCGTATACGTCTTCACGCATAAACAGTTCAATACGCCGGCGCTCCTGAATATAAAGGATACTTTTAGCCACGTTCAGCAGCTCATCCGTTTCGATCTGGAACAACTCATCGCGTGGATACAGCGTCAGAATCTGTACCAGTTCTTTGCCGGCATAGTCACTGGGCATAAAGCCCGAACCGTCCATAACCGCATCAAACTTGCGGCGTAACAGCGGTATCTCATCCGGGCGCTCGTTGTACACGCGGGAGGTATACAGTCCCAGAAAACGACGTTCGCCCACCACTTCGCCTTTGCTGTTGAACTTCTTGACGGCGATATAGTCCGGGTAAGCCGGACGGTGCACTCTGGATCGCTGGGCCGACTTGGCGAAAATAAAGAGGTCATCGGCACGGGTCATCGCATGCCGAGTGCGCTGGGGCAGCTCGTTTAGCCGTACCTTTTCCGGGCGCTCATTGTTGACGCGGAAAATCCCCAGTTCCGAGTTGGCAACACGCTGCACCACCATGCCTTTTTTATCTTTAACGAAATCGTATTCGTCGTAACCAAGGAAGGTGAAGTGATCATCGGCCAGCCAGCTCATAAACGCTTTGGCTTCTTTCTTGTCTTCAGCACTAATACCCGCCGTGGTGCCATCCAACTCTTTAAAAATTCCGGCAACCTTGTCTTGTACGATCGGGAAATCTTCTACGGCAATGCGAACTTCGTGCAACACGCTTTGCAGACTTTTCTCCAGACCGCCGAGGTCTTTCGGCGACGTGTGCCGGTCAATTTCAAGAACAATAAAAGCTTCATAGCTGGCCGAAGCGGACTTTTTGGCGCCATGAATTTTTTTGAGTTTGCCGGATTTCTCACGCTCTATCTGAAGCACAGAATGCTGAATGGAATGCGTACCAATTTCCCGTTGATTGACCGCCATACGCAGCGAGTCGATCAGGAACGGGATGTTCGGGTGCAAGATAAAAATAACGGTGTGCGTGGATTGCCAGCCGTCACTTTCGAGGTCCGGATTGAATACCGACACCGGTGTTTCATCAGCCGTACGCTTTTGCAAAAATTGCCAGGCAGCCAAAACGGCACCATAGGTATCGGAGAAACGTCGGCTTACCAGCTCTTCCAGGGGGATGTGGGCATAATGCAACCGGGCGAACTCGGCAATCTTTTTTGCTTCACTCTTCGCAATCTTTTGTGCGAATGCTTCTGACAACTGATCAAAAAATTGCTCTTTGCTGGCGATTGTCAGCGCGTTCATATCCGACCTCGAATTTTTTTGTGTGAAAGAAACGTAATCCGCTTATCGTCACATAAGCATAGTCAAACCCTTGATTTTTGCTGGCTCGCCCTCAAAACTTCGACAACCACTTTAGGCGCAATTTCTGTGCGCCACGGGACCTTCAAAACCAAGAGCAGTAAACCCCATGTCGTTACAGCAAACTTTTGGTGCCCTAAGAGCACAACTGGCAAAACGCATCATCGGCCAGGACAAGCTGGTAGACCGTCTTTTGATTGCCCTCTTGGCCGATGGCCACCTACTGGTGGAGGGTGCGCCCGGACTGGCCAAAACCACAGCGGTCAAAGCGCTCGCCGACCATATCGAAGGCGATTTCCACCGCATTCAGTTCACGCCTGACCTACTGCCTTCCGACGTCACCGGCAGCGAAATCTACCGAGCCGAAACCGGCCTGTTCGAATTCCAACGCGGGCCAATATTTCACAATCTGGTGCTGGCCGACGAAATCAACCGCGCACCCGCCAAAGTTCAGTCTGCCCTCCTGGAAGCCATGGGTGAACGCCAGATCAGTGTAGGGATGCAAACCTTCCCGCTGCCCAAACTGTTCATGGTGATGGCCACCCAGAACCCCATTGAGCAAGAAGGCACCTACCCACTGCCCGAAGCTCAGCTCGACCGTTTTCTTATGCATGTGGTAATTGATTATCCAAGTGCCGATGCTGAAAGAGAGATTCTGCACCTGGCCCGCAGCGACTACCGTCAGGGAATTCCGAACGTAGACATTCGTCTAACGGAAGATCAGGTGATGGAAGCACGGCACGAGATTGCCAACATCTACATGGCGGAACCGGTTGAGCAGTATTTGCTGGCACTCATTCTTGCCACTCGTGATGCAGCCGCTCTCGATCCGGAACTGGCCCGCTGGACAGCCTTTGGCGCCAGCCCTCGAGGCACGATTGCCCTGGACCGCTGCGCTCGGGCACTGGCCTGGCTGGACGGCCGGGATTACGTGACGCCCGATGATATTCGTACCATGGCGTTTGACGTCCTTCGCCACCGGATTCTTCTGACCTTCGAGGCCGAAGCCGAAGGTATGACGGCCGACGCAGTGCTTCAGAGGCTCATCGACCGGGTTCCGGTAACCGCCTGACGTGATCGAAAAATCCGCTGCGGCGATAAGAGAAATACCCATGGGCAACACAGCAGTCACCCACGCCACCTTGCAAGAATTGGTTCGCTTACAGGCCGATGCCAGAGCTTTGAAGCTGCCTTCGGTTCGACAGGTTCGTGGCCGCCAGGCGGGCTTGAGGCAATCTCGGCAACGCGGCCGAGGCATGACCTTCGCAGAAGTCCGGCAGTACCAACCCGGTGACGATATTCGAAGCATTGACTGGCGCGTGACTGCCCGACGCCAATCGCCCCACACCAAACTTTATGAGGAAGAGCGGGAACGCCCCGTCCTGCTGATTGCCGATCTGGGCCCCACACTGTTCTTCGCCAGTACCGGTGCCTATAAACAAGCCCGCTGCGCACAAATTACCGCGCTGCTGGCCTGGCTTGCCCTAATGGCCGGAGATCAGGTTGGTGGTTTGATCTTCAACCATCAGGATCTCGAGGTGTTGCGGCCGGCCCGGCGTAAGAAATCTCTGTTACGGTTATTGGATACGGTTGCCAAACAGCAGCATCTCCCAAGCATTCCTCCAAGCCCCACTGTCCCCGACGGGCCGGACCTAAACAAAGCCCTGGCTGAAGCACGCCGCGTGGCGCACACCGGCAGCCGCATCTTTGTGATCAGCGATTTCATGACCGTATCCCCTGAAACCACCAGTCTTTTAGGAGCGCTGGCAAGACACAACAGCGTCAGTGCCCTGCGAATCATGGACCCGCTTGAAAAAGAGTTACCCCACCGTGGCCAGTTCGCTGTCGCCGGGCCTGAAGGCCCCGTATGGTTTGATGCATCCAATCCGAACTTTCAGCGGGCCTGGCAAGCTAAAATATCCAGCCATGAGCAGCAACTGGCTGAATGTTTTCGCACCTCCGGCGTACACGCCTCAACCATCATGACGCAGGACAACCCGGCGGAAGCTCTGAGACTGCAACTCGGACCGGGAGGACGGATCTGATGAACGACCAAGACCCGCTCGCCCAACTCAAAGACATTCACTTACCTGAAACCGGTGGCTGGTGGCCCCCTGCCCCAGGATGGTGGTTGGTAGCAGCCTTGTGTTTACTCGCGCTAATCGCCTTAATCTGGTTTTGGCAACGTCATCGCAAACGCACGCTGTGGAAGCGTCAGGCGCAAGCCGAACTGGCGACGCTGAGTCAACGAGCGGGTAATGAGCCAAACTGGTACAGCGATCTCAATCAACTGCTCAAGCGGGTTGCGCGCCAAACACACGCCGACCGACACCCGGAATCCATGACCGGTGCCCAGTGGGTCGATTTTCTGCTGAAAACCCTCCCCAAAGACCGCGTTGCTTCTCGCCCCACAGCTGAAGCACTGGTCGCCGCTGCATGGCAGCCCAAGCCCACTCTTGAGCCCCGGAGCGCGTTGGCATTCGCCTCACTCTGGCTGGAGGCTCAGCTATGATCAGTCTGGCTTACCCCTGGGTCTTACTGCTTTCGTTACTGCCGCTGTTGCTCTTCGTGCGCAAGCAAAAGGGCGAGCCTGTCGACGCTCCGGTTATTCCGGTTGGTCATTGGCTCTCCGGTATGCCGGGGGTCAGCACCCGCGGCAAGACCACGCCGTGGTGGCGAAAGCTTCTTGTTCTGGCGGCCTGGCTTTGTTTCGTGGTTGCACTCGCACGCCCACAGCATGTGGGTGAACAGGTACAAATGCCCATCACGGGCCGCGACCTGATGCTGGTGGTCGACATTTCACCAAGCATGGAAGAGAAAGACATGGTGCTGCATGGGCGCAGCATAAACCGCCTTCAAGCTGTAAAGCGCGTACTGAATGACTTCATCGATGAACGTGAAGGTGACCGGCTTGGATTGATTCTATTTGGCACAGAGCCTTACGTTCAGGCTCCGCTCACCTTCGATCGGGAGACCGTCCGGACGTTATTGATTGAATCCGGGCTGGGCATGGCTGGCCGTGCTACAGCCATCGGCGATGCCGTAGGCCTTGCTGTGAAACGATTGCGTGACCGGCCCCAGGAACAGCGTGTGGCCATCATGCTGACCGACGGCGCCAATACCGCCGGCGAAATCAGTCCGGACAAAGCCACAGAGATCGCAGCCGCCGCAGGCGTAAGGCTTTATACCATCGGCATAGGCGCTGATTCTGTCATTCAGCGCGGGTTACTGGGCACCCGCAGGGTAAACCCGTCCCGGGACTTGGACGAGGAGCTACTTACCCGCATGGCAGAGCAGACCGGTGGCCAGTACTTCAGAGCGCGTAGCCTGCCGGAACTCGAGATGATCTACGACAGCATCAACCAACTCGAGCCGATTGAGCAGGAGGGTCAGTTTTTCCGGCCGGTGACCGAGCTCTACGTCTGGCCAGCTGGATTTACCATTGCGATCTGGCTGATGTTGATGGCCGCCCGCTTCGCCAATACCCGCTCTCGCTTTGCGCCTGAAACGGAGGCTAACCGTGGCTGACTTCCATTTTTTACGGCCCCTCTGGCTTGGATTGATCCTCGCCATTCCATTGCTGTACTTCGTCCAGCACCGACTCAAACAAGGTGATGCTGGCTGGGGGCGTTATATCGCCCCCTCGCTTCTCAAGCCTTTGATTCGCCAACGCGGCAGCGCCTCAGACCGCACAGCGTCTTCATCTCTATGGCCCCTCAGTCTTGCTGTTATTGTACTGGCCATCGCGCTGGCCGGCCCCAGCTGGAGACAGGCACCGACACCGCTCAAGCAACCGCAAGACAGCCTGGTCATTGCACTCGACCTGTCCCTCTCCATGCTGGCCACGGATCTGGACCCTAACCGGTTGACGCTGGCGAAGCGCAAAATCCGGGACATTCTTGAGCAACGCCAAGGCGGTCTGACCGCACTACTGGTCTATGCCGGCGACGCCCACGTTGTGACGCCACTGACTGAAGATCACCGAACAATTGAAGCCATGCTCAGCGTGCTTGAGCCCACCATTATGCCGGCGCAAGGCAACCGGACCGATCTGGCCATCCAGGAAGCCATCAATCTGCTGAACAATGGTGCACCGGGGCGTGGTCGCATTCTTCTGATTGCCGATGATGTGTCCGAAACCTATCAAAGCAACATCAGCAACCAACTCAGCACCACCTCTTACACCCTCAGCACCCTGACCGTTGGTACCGAGGAAGGCGGCCCTATTCCCTTGCCCCGCCATGGATTCATTCGAGATGGCAACAAGATCGTCATTACCAAGGCCAACCCCGATGCCCTCGCCAATCTGGCTCAACAATCCGGAGGGGAAAGCCACGAAATGACGCTGGACAACGCGGACATTCGGGTACTGGAAGTTGAACCCGAGGCAACCGACGACTGGCAGGACCGCGATGAGGGGCTCACCATCAACCGCTGGCAAGATGACGGTTATTGGCTGCTATGGCTGGCGCTACCTTTCCTGCTAATGGGCTGGCGCCGAGGTGCTTTTGCCATGCTTGCGCTTTCCATGCTGCCGTTGACCATGGTTCCAAGGCCCGCGATGGCGCTGGACTGGGGCGGACTTTGGCAACGAGAAGATCAACGAGGCCCAGAACTGATCGAGCAGAATCCAAACGAAGCCGCAGCGCTATTGGAGCAGCCCAATTGGCGAGGCTCGGCGCTGTATCGGGCTGGCCAGTATGAAGATGCGATCGACGCTTTTTCCGACTCCTCTGATCTTACCGGTGCCTATAATCGCGGCAACGCTCTGGCCCGGTCTGGCAAACTGAAGGAAGCGCTTGAGGCCTACGAGCAGGTACTGGCGGAAAAACCGGAACATCCGGACGCGCAATTCAACTACGATCTGGTGAAACAATTGTTGGACCAGCAGCAACAAGACTCGGATCAGAACAGCGACGAGAATCAGGACCAAAACCAGAATTCTCAGCAGAATAACTCTGACAACCAAAACAACGACTCTCAAAAGGGCGATAAACAGCAGTCCGGGAACGACAGCGAGAGTCAGGACGGTGAACAACAGGATCAACAAAATCAGCAAGACCAACAATCGCCTGAAAACCAGAATCAGGACGGTCAGCAATCCCAGGATCAGCAACAGCAAGAACCGGAACAAGCGGAAGGCGAGCAAGACACTGAGGCCCAACCATCAGAGCAAAACTCCGAGGCGCCAGCACCCGTGCAGGAACAACCCCTGAGCCAGGGGCAAGAACAGATGCTGCGGCGGGTGCCCGACAACCCCGGCGGACTACTCCAACGAAAGTTCCTGCAACAATATCAACAACGCCAGACCCAACGCGACGAGGGCGATACACCATGGTAAAGAACCTTCTGTCTTCCCTCCTCTGCCTCTTGTTCCTGTTTTCCGGGTCTTTGTCAGCCAATGAGCTGACGGCCGAGCCGGACCGGGATCAGCTCTATGAGGGTGAAGTCCTGACCTTGACTGTAAAAGGGTCGCTGAATATTGAGCTCAACTTGAGCAATCTGTTCAACTTCGATTTGTCGCAGTTACCGGCGCCAAATATTGAACAGGTAGAGCCGGATTTTGAAATCCTTGCACGCAACCAACAGTACAGCGTGCAAACCGTGAATGGCGACATGGTGGGCGAAATTACCTGGACCTACCAATTGGCCCCCACACGAACCGGGACCCTCACCATACCCGAACTGAAATTTCAGGAAGCCACCTCCAACCCTGTCAGTATCGAAGTGGTCTCTGGCACGCCCCCCGATCTACCGGCCTCCAACCGTGACCGCTTTATCGAGCTGTCTGCGGACAAAGCCGACGTCTACGTTCAAGAGCAGTTGGTACTCACGGTGCAGCTGTATTTCTCTGGCAACCTGATTCGGGGTGAACTGTCTGATCCACAACATCCGGATGCGATCATAGAAGGTTTAGGAAAACAGCGGGAGTTCACCACGACTCGGGGCGGCAACCGCTACAGGGTGGTTGAGCGGCGTTACGCGATTTTCCCTCAGACACCCGGGGAGCTGAACCTGCCCGCCATTCGGTTTGAAGGTCAGGTTAGAGACGCTAACGGCGCACTCAGGTTTCTGAGGGATAGCCAGCAACTTTATCCCGTTCAGGTAAAACCTGTGCCAGCCGATTACCCCGACGACCAAGCTTGGCTACCCGCAGAGCATCTAGCCTTGGCGGAAGACGGCTTACCAAGCACCGAGGTATTGACGGCGGGTAGTAACCTCACCCGAAACATTGTTTTGCAGGCTTCCGGCCTTCCTTCTGAGGCACTTCCCCCACTCTCGGTTGAATACCCGAGCACCCTCCGGCACTACCCGGAGCAACCACGAAGAAACACCGAATCCGCGCCTGGCGGCCTTGAGTCGACCTTGCAGTTAGAGGCGGCACTGGTGCCCGTCAGCTCCGGAGACATTATTATTCCCGAAGTTCGAGTGCCTTGGTGGAACACCACAACCGATCAATTGGAAGAAGCTGTATTGCCAGCGCGGAACTACCGAATTGAAGGTGGAACAGCAGCTGCGGCGCCGGCTGTCACTGAGCCTCCACAGTCCGAGCCAACGACCGATCGGACCCCAGACCAAGGCTCAGGCGTCGACAGCGACTCACCTTGGCTGTGGACCACCCTATTGCTCGGCAGCCTCTGGCTGATCACACTTGCGCTTTGGTGGTTCTCCCACAGAAAACAGGCCACACCAAGGGCAATCGACGCAGACTCCAGTAACAGCAACGAAAAAGAGCGTTTTGTGCAGCTCATCACTGCCATTCAACAGAGTGCTCCCCAAACCTCGACGCTCTTGCTCCGCTGGGCCCGGGAGAAATTCCCTGAGAATAACTTTATCGACATGAAGGATTTCGTTCGTTACAGCAACAGCCGTGAACTTGATGAAGCATGGCGAGATTTTCAGGCTAGCCTATACTCTGCCACGCCTACTGACTCCTCAGATTCTGATAAGGCCGTCAGGGAAAAGCTGGCCAAGGCGGTTACCCGGCTAAGACAGGGGGAGATTCGAAAGGAAGAACAAAGCGGGCTAGCTCCGCTTTACCCGGCCGGACTGACTAGCTGACCGGCCGGGTCTCAGAATTGAAAATCAGTTGGTGAGCTGCTGATTAATGACCAGTTCTACCGGCTGGCCAGCGGAATCAGGTGCAACAACGTGCGCGGTCACCTGCCCCTGCCAGTCGCCCGGCTGAGCACTGATGGAACCGCTACGCGACAGACGCGCCACCACCACAACTTCCTCGACCGCCGAGATTGTCGCTTCAGGTGACATCGCATAGCTGTCGTCCAGACGCACATCGACAGGCAAAGCACCCGCCGTCAGACGCGTAACCGCTACCGGCGCTCCGCCAGTCGTCCCCGCCGGGCGGGCAAAAATAAACAGCGTGGTATCGGCAGACACCTGATCCTTGAAAGCCGCATCGATAGACACCCTCAGATCAACGCCGGCCGAAGCCATCGCGGCATCACTCTCAGCCTGAGCTGGAGGTGTTTCGCCCAAACGGCCATAAGCCTCTGCGATGCCACCTCGAATCGACGCTATTTGAGGATGATTTGGCGTAGCTTCAGTAATGGTTTCCCAATACTCGATCGCCTTGCGGTAGTTCTGCTGACTG
Source organism: Marinobacter sp. (assembly GCF_034669625.1). Classification (GTDB taxonomy): domain Bacteria; phylum Pseudomonadota; class Gammaproteobacteria; order Pseudomonadales; family Oleiphilaceae; genus Marinobacter. Next base: position 96,365 of record NZ_JAXMOY010000011.1, on the reverse strand, counting down.
AAGGCATGAATACCCAACAGGCCAAGCGAATTCACTTCGGTCGCATCCAGCGCCAACGCGCTGTCGATTGCGTCCTGAACCGCCGTGGTCATCTGCCCTTCCGTTTTAAAAAACAGCGCCTGTGCAGACAAGCCGTAAGCCACCGCGCTTGACGCAGGATCATCCGAGACTAACTCTGCCAGCCGCTGATAAACAGCTGCGGCATCCTGATACCGCTCTACCCGCATGTATGTTTGGGCGAGCATGGCCCAGCCATCGACATTATCCGGCTCGGCTTCCAGACGTTCCCGCAACTCATCAGCCAGTTCAGACATGCGAGCCACCTGATCAGCACCGGAAGCGTTCATCTCCTGCATCGTGAGATACTGCTCCACCTGTCCCATCGAGCCCCACTGCTGATACGCGTAGAAAGCGCCTGCTGGCAGTAAAAAAATCGCCAACAAAGCAACGGCCATGGCACTGCGACGCCCGGGGATATGCTTCTCGGGTTGTGCATTCTCAGGCACGTCATCCAGCATAGAACCAGCCAGCTCGTCTTTCAGTTGCTCGTAACTCTTCTGGTCAAGAACACCCGCTTCGTATTCAACCTCTAATTCCCGGAGCCGCGATTTATAGGCCAACAGGTTTTGGTTTCTGAGATCTATTTCAATTCTTGATTTTGGCCGATGAAAAAACACCGGATACAACACGAATGCCATAGCGAACAAAATAAGTACCGCAGCGGCGATCCAAAAGGTTTCTTGAGTCATGGTGAAGTCATCATCACAGTTAGAAATGTGTTGCGCGGATCAGCTTCAGGATTACTGATCCTTGTCTGCCAGCATTTTTTCGACGCGCGCCTGTTCCTCAGGGCTTAGTGCTGGCTCATCCTCTTCGCGTTTGCGCGAACGCATGGCAACGCCCGCCACGATCAAAACACCGCCGATTACAGCGATGGCGGGGAATGCCCACAGCAGGATGGTGCGTTTGTCCACGGGGGGGTTGTACTGCACAAACTCGCCAAAACGGCCCACCAGGTCCCCTACGATTTCATCGTTGGTCGCGCCGTTTTTCATTAGCCGGTAAACCTGATCCCGCATATCTTTCGAAATCGGCGCGTTGGAGTCGGCGATGTTCTGATTCTGGCATTTGGGACAACGTAACTCGACAATCAGGTTCTGATAGCGCTGTTCCTCAGCCCGAGTGTCAAAGTCGTAAACCTCTCTCACCTCAGCCTGCACACCAGAGGCACACAGGATCAATAGCAAAAACGCACTCTGAACGTAACGCATTAGCTATTCCCCTTTGCCTTTTGGATAACGGGCAGCAAAACCTCTTCCCACACCCTCTTGTTCACAACGCCAACGTGGCGATACTGAACAATGCCGTCAGCGTCGATCACAAAGGTTTCCGGTGCGCCGTATACGCCAAGGTCAAACCCCAGCGAACCCTTGGGGTCAAAGATGATTTCATCGTACGGATTGCCCAAGCGTCCAAGAAAGCTGAATGCGGTTTCCCGTTGATCTTTGTAATTCAGCCCGACAATGCGAATGCCTTTTTCCTTCGACAGCCACATCAGGTACTCATGCTCGTCCCAGCAAGAAGGACACCACTCCGCCCATACGTTCAACAGGGCCACTTCGCCCTTGAGGACAGACTCATTCAGCAGTTGAGTTGGTTTGTTCAGACTTTCCAAGCTAAAAGCCGGCACAGGCTTGCCGATTCGCGCAGACTCCAGTTTGGTGGGATCTTTGCCAATACCCGCTGCCAGGAAAATGCCGACACCGACGGCAATAACCAACGGCAAGAACAACAGCAAGCGTTTCATGATGTTGCTCCTGCAGCCTGCGCGTCACCCGTCCTGGTATCCCGGTCAGCGACTTTCACCTGATTCTTCGCCCGGATACGATAGCGTTTATCTGCAATCGCCAGAAAACCACCAATGGCCATCACCAACGCCCCTAACCAAAGCCACCGAATCAAAGGTTTGTATTGCAGACGAATGGCCCAAGCGTCATCGGAAATCCGTTCGCCAATGGCCACAAAAATATCCCGGAACAACCCTCCATCGATATCAGCCTCGGTCATCACGCTCATACCCACCGGATAATTACGTTTTTCCGGGTGCAGTTCAGATATTTTCTTGCCATCCAAAAACACGTCGAAGCTGCCATATTGGGCGGTAAAGTTAGCACCGCGACGGTTCCCAATGTCGGTAAAGACTATTTCGTAATCGCCCACCATCGCCGAATCACCCGGCACCATGCGGACATCACGTTCGATACCATAGTTAGACACTACGGTTGCACCCGCCATCACCATGGCAACGCCAAGGTGGCCCAGCACCATACCCCAGTAGCTCCGTGACTGACGCTTCAAGCCATACCAACGACCCTGACGAGACGCCGACTTGTCCCATAGGTCCCACAATGTCGCCACGGCCACCCAGATCGAGGTAAACACACCGGCAAAGGCCCAGGGTTTAAAGCTGCCGTACATCAGAATCACCGCCACACTGGCAGTGAGGCTCAGGGCCAGCGGCCAAAGCAGCTTACGAGCAAGCCAACCACCGTCGGTTTTTTTCCAACGGGAGAAAATGCCCGTGCCCAACAACAACCCTGCGGCGACAGCCAACGGGCTAAATGTGGTGTTGAAAAACGGCTCACCAATGGACAATTTGCCCATATCCAGATAATCGAGAATCAGCGGATAAAGCGTTCCTATGGCCACTAAAAGCGTTGCCGTCACCAAAAGAACGTTATTCAACAGCAAAAAGATCTCCCGGGACATGGAACCGTAGCGGGAGCGAACGTGCACCACTGGCGCCCGGAATGCGTAGAGTGCCAAGCTGCCAACCACCGTAATGCCCAGTAGCATGAGCAGGAAAGAGCCCCGCTCTGGGTCAGATGCGAAGGCATGAACGGAGGTCAGTACACCGGAACGAACCAGGAAGGTGCCCAGCAGACTCAATGCAAAGGTAACGATGGCCAAAAGCACCGTCCAGCTTTTGAATACACCGCGCTTTTCAGTCACCGCTAAAGAGTGCATCAACGCAGTACCGGACAACCAAGGCAGCAAGGATGCGTTTTCGACCGGATCCCAGAACCACCAACCGCCCCAGCCAAGCTCGTAGTATGCCCACCAACTTCCCAATGCAATGCCGATGGTCAGGAAAGACCAAGCGACGGTTGTCCAGGGCCGGGACCAGCGGGCCCAAGCGGCATCCAAGCGGCCGTTAATCAGTGCCGCCAAGGCAAAAGCAAAGGCAACCGAGAAGCCGACATAGCCCATGTACAACATAGGCGGATGCACAATCAGTCCAATGTCTTGCAACAGAGGGTTGAGGTCCTGTCCGTCAGCCGGAATGTTCGGCAGCAGACGGTCAAAGGGGTTGGAGGTCATAATAATGAACAGGAAGAAGCCCACACACACCATGCCCATCACAGACAGAACCTGTGACACCATAGTGGATGGAAGCTTGCGACTGAACACAGCAACCGCCAGCGTCCAGCCTGTGAGCATGAGAATCCACAGCAACAACGAGCCTTCATGGCCGCCCCAAACTGCACTGAACTTATAAAACCAAGGCAGCATGCTATTACTGTTGTTTGCCACATAGGCGACCGAAAAATCATCAACCACAAAGGCATGAGTCAGAATCGCGAAGGCCAGCCCCGTGAACACAAACATGCCCGACGCCAAGGGTCTGGCAAAGGCCTGCAGGCTATCGCGCCCGGTCAGGGCCCCTGCCAATGGCACAACAGAAAGAAGTAACGCCAGCAACAGCGCCAGTATCAGTGAAATTTGCCCGAGTTCCGGATACATCAGGACTCTCCAACATCAACAATAAATGGAGGCTCAGTAAGCCTGGGATTCTGCAGCTTTGTCCGCGTATGGCGCTTTCTGCTGTGCTTTCGATGACTTTTCGAGCGCATCGGCCACTTCAGGCGGCATATAATTCTCATCATGCTTAGCCAGCACCTGGTCGGCCACAAACAGTCCTTCGTTATTCAGGCGCCCCATCGCAACAACGCCCTGCCCTTCGGCAAAGAGGTCGGGTAGGATGCCGACATACTCAACCGGAACCGAATCCGTGAAATTGGTCACCCGGAAACGAACAGCGAGGCTTTCGGTATCACGCACTACACTGCCCTCCTCGACCATACCGCCCGCTCGAATCCGCACATCAACCGGCGCATTACCGGCCGCGATTTCAGTCGGGTCATAAAACAGATTGATGTTCTGGCGCAGTGCGTAGGTGGTCAGACCAACCGCAATCGCCAAGCCAGCAACAAGGAAAATCAATATGGTCAGTCTTTTCTTACGAATCGGGTGCATGAGTTACCTAATAATCAATCCTGAGAGATTTCGACACGTGTGAACGTCGCCGCAGCTTTTGGTGTGGCCGGCCCCTCCGGGCCCTGCTGCTCATAGCTGCGCTTACACATAAGATACGTAGCCCGATAGCGTTTAGCCGACCAATAAGTCGTGCCCACGACCATAACCACGAATACGGCATAACAGGTCCAAACGTAGGGACCATGACCTTCCATGGCGAGAAACGCTGAAATTGAATCAAATGCCATTGTTTACTTCCTTCCCGCCAGAACGAGTTCTTTCACCCATCGGGTACGACGTTCCCGAACCAGAATCTCGGTTTTCATTCTCAGGCATGCCAGCCAGCCGAACAGTAAATAAAGACCCAGCACCGACAGTAATAGGGGCACCCACATCTCCATCGCCATGGCGGGTTTTTCAGTCAATGTGAAGGTGGCGGGCTGGTGCAGTGTGTTCCACCAATTCACCGAATATTTGATGATGGGAATATTAACTACGCCCACTAACACCAGAACCGCGACCGCACGGGCCGCCGACTTCTCATCATTGATGGAACGATCGAGAGCTATCACGCCGCCATACAGGAATAACAAGATCAGCATGGACGTCAGGCGCGCATCCCAAACCCACCAGGTACCCCACGTCGGCTTACCCCAAACCGCGCCAGTGAAGAGCGATAAGAAGGTAAACATCAGACCAACCGGCGCGATAGATTTCACAAAGACATCAGCCAGTTTCATGCGCCAAACTAACGTCACTACTGCTGCCGAAGCCATCATGATGTATATGGATTGCGCCAAAAACGCAGAAGGCACGTGAATAAAGATGATCCGGTAGCTATTGCCCTGCAGATAATCCTTGGGGGCGAACGCCAGCCCCCAGACTAACCCCACGACCAGAAGGATCAGGCCTCCCGCCAGCAACCAAGGCATAAAGCGGTTCGCAATCCCGAAGAACCACTTGGGAGAGCCCAGCTTGTGAAAAAATTGCCACATCAGTTAGTCACCGTTTCACTGTTCACTGTTCGTTTCTATCCAGCTGACAATCATTCAGCTATTGGACAGACTGATTCGTAATGCTGCAGCCGAAGCAAAGGGCGCTAACGTCAGCGCCAGGACCAAAAAAGCGCCCATCAGCGCCAAATAACCGGAAACTTGTGCTCCCTCTGCAGCTGCGGCCACTGTTCCAGTGCCAAATATGAGCACAGGAATGTACAGCGGAATAATCAGCAGTGACAAGAGCACTCCGGCCGAACGCAGGCCTAAAGTCAACGCTGCGCCGATGGAACCGATCAAACTCAAAACCGGAGTGCCAATCAGCAGCGTTAGACACAAAGTTGCCACGGAGTTCCCCTCCAGATGCAACATTAATCCTAAAACCGGCGTTAACAGCACTAAAGGCAGCCCGGTCAATATCCAGTGGGCCATGGTTTTAGCCAACACCAGCAGAAACAGAGGCTGCGGCTGCAACATCAATTGTTCCAGTGTGCCGTCGTCAAAATCGTGCCGGAACAGGTGATCCAGCGATAACAGCACCGACAACAAAGCCGCCACCCAAAGGATACCGGCTCCGGACTGTTTCAGGAATGCCACTTCCGGGCTGACCCCAAGGGGGAATAAAGTTACAACCATGGTAAAAAACAAAAGCGGATTTAACAGATCTTGTTTCTGCCGAAACGCGACACGGACATCACGCACAAACACCGCAACCATAGCCTGCGTCACGCCCACTGAACCGTTTATCGCTTTCACTTTGATTGGCGCATTAGCATTCATCGAGCTGCCCCGCTCCCAAGGTAATGCGACCCATACCCGGCAAATTAAGATCATGATGGGTCGTAACAATCACGGCGCCACCCTCTTTGGCCCGTTGAAGCAGCAACGATTCAATGGCTTCAACCCCAGAGGCATCAATGGCGGTAAACACCTCATCAAGTAGCCATAAAGGTTCGTCCGCAATCAGCAAACGAGCCAACGCCACCCGGCGCTGCTGGCCTGCCGACAAATTCCGGCAGGGCACATGCTCAAAGCCCGAAAGGCCGGTTCCAGCCAAGGCCTGAAGCAGCGAACCATCATCAAGCGGTCGACGACCCGCCATCAAAGCCCGCAAATTTTCCAGAGGTGTTAACAGCGGTTTGATACCTGGCCGATGGCCTAGGTACAGCATATTACGCAGGTAGGATTCCCGGTGCTGGTCTCGGGGCTTACCGCACCAGTTCAGCTCCCCTGTCCAGGCATCGTTCAAACCCGCTAAGATTCTGAGCAAGGTTGTTTTACCGGAGCCATTGGGGCCCTCGACACGGGTAACCGTACCGGGCAGTATGGAAAATGACAGGTTTTGGAACAGGAGGCGCTCGTCACGCTCACACTCAAGACCAACGGCCTGTAGCAATGGCTCGGGCATCTGGGTTCCGTTTAAAGCGAAGGATGCACAAAAGGCATCGGGTGCATGAATGAAGACCAAACAACTACCAACATAAAAGTCGGGCATTCACAGTCAACGTCGCGCATTATAACGAAAGCGATCACGGATTACTCTTGCCCGATATCAAAACAATGCCAATGAAACTAAACGGTGGACCAACACCCGCGCTCCCGGTCAACAAACTCTCGGGAGGAAGCCAAACCAACACCGGTTTGCCTTCGGTCGGAATCGACCCTGCTCAGTCTGCCCAGCAGCAGTTGGCGCAGCTAAAACTTTCAAACCAGGAGACTACGCTCGCCAAAGTGGCTGAGGTAGTGCAGCGCAAAGACGGGGGCAGCGAGCTGATTCTGGAAATCAAGGGACGCTCCCTTGCGGTAGCCACCGGTGACCAACCTCCAGACGTGAAGGCGGGCGACTTGATCAAGGTTATGCGCGCTGGAAATGAACTCACACTCTTGGGCAAGTTGGCCGCCAGCCAAGAAGCCGGCATAGCGAAAGCTCTGGCACAGCGCCTGCCATGGCAGCAAAACCTGCAAACAGGATTGACTCAACTGCTGAACAGCATGAACGCCGGTCTGAAAGGTGCGCCACAACCCGGCCAATTGCCATCGAACACTCCCACCCAACCGCTACCAGCCGTAGCAAAACAGACTCTGGAAGGACTCTTCACCAACATGGCAAAGGCTAATTCTCTGCAACCCGGCGCGGGAAAAGCCGAGGGTAGCGTGGCACAAGTGAAACAGTGGCTGGCAGAAAGCGGCGGATTTGCAGAATCGCGTCTGCTGCAAACCAGCGCCCAGCAAAATGCGCCCTCGGATTTCAAACTTGCTTTAGCGCGGATCATAACCGCTTTACTCGCCAGCCGGGGGGAAACACCGGACGCTTTTAACCGCCTGACGCCTTTGGCCAGTCAGGACTTAATGAATGCGCCGCTGCAGTTTCCGAGACTGGCTTCAGCAACCCCATCACCCAGCAGCAGCGAACCCGCCAGTGTCGCCCAGACACTGCGCATGCTGGCAGGCATGCTAAACCGCATCACCGTGAACCAACTGCACAGCCAAACCCTGACCGCGAGGGCTGGCGCCGAACCCGGCACTCCCACCAGCACCTTGCTGCTGGAGATTCCATGGTTAACGCCACAACAAGAGCCAAGAATGGCCCAACTACGGATGGAGCAATACAATAAGGAAGACGACCAAAAACAACAGCCAGAGCGTGCGGCTGTGAGCGAATGGCGCTTGAACCTGGCTATGGATTTAGACCACGCTGGCCCACTGCACTTCGAGGTGTCTTATCGCCACCCCAGTGTCAGCGCCCACATTTGGGCGACAAAGCAATCGACACTTCGCCAAGTTAATGCAGAGCTGCCGCTACTCAGGAAAAGCCTGGCAGACCTTGGCCTTGAAGTAGCGGATCTGGAATGCAGAAGAGGCAGCCCAAAACAAGTCGAGACCCGGCTAGAACACCGACTGGTAGATACCCAGGCATGACTCAGGACGACAAATCTCGAAACCGCGAAAACAACACAGCACCAGCTGCGGTTGCGCTGAAATACGATGGCAAGCGCGCACCGATCATTTCAGCCACGGGGACGTGGGAGCTGGCAGAGGAAATTATCCGCATCGCTCAAGAAAACGATGTTCCTCTGTATGAGAATGCCGAACTGGCAGGGATATTGGCGCGCCTGTCACTGAACGAAGAAATCCCCGAGGAGCTCTACCGAGTGATTGCCGAGATTCTCGCATTTGCGTTCCACATTCGAGGCAAAACGCCAGATGACGTCGGCCCCGAGACCGACACTCCCGCCAACAAACCGTAGCTTTAAGCGGCCTGCCGTTTCTTAAGCGCTGACACCAGCTCTGCCTCCGGTCGAGATATACCGCATGTGTTCATCAAATCATCAATATCGGCACCAAGGTCAACCAGCCGCGCGGCTTCGTCGTAGGAAATTCTGAGGGGATCGTTCTGGCGCATTTCATCCATGGCGTTCCGCAACTCGAACAGTTGACGTTCACAAGCTACCAGCCTCTGGCCAACGCCCATACTGCCACTGGTGGTCGCGTGCAGTTCACGCCCGAGGGTATCGCACCGGTTCTTAAGGGCTTCCTGAAGTGCCTGAATCTTGCGGCCATGGATTACGCCCTGCACAAGAACCAGAACAATAGCCACGGCGGTCAAACACCAAGGAAGCCAGGAAGGAATATTAAAGCTCATCGTGGACGTCTCCGTTTAGTGACCACCGTAGACGTCCATCAAAGCACTGTTAGCGTGGCCGCTTACAGTGCTGCGATTTCAGCCCATTCGTGGTCTGTCAGCATTTTTTCAAATTCGACGAGAATAATCAGCTCGCCGTTCTTGTTACACACACCCTGGATGAACTTGGCACTTTCCTCGTTCCCCACGTTGGGTGCTGTTTCAATCTCGCTGGCCTTGAGATAAATGACCTCGGCCACGGAATCCACCAGCACACCCATCACCTGATTTTCAGACTCCATCACCACAATGCGCGTCGCTTCGGTGACATCGGCATCCAGCAACCCGAAACGGCGGCGGGTATCAATCACCGTCACTACGTTACCCCGAAGATTGATGATGCCTAGCACGTAATCCGGAGCACCCGGCACCGGAGCAATTTCGGTGTACCGGAGTACTTCCTGGATCTGCATCACGTTGATGCCGTATGTCTCGTTATCCAGGCGAAAGGTCACGTACTGGAGTACCTGATCTTCCGGGGCCTGATTTTGCTGTCCGCTCGGGGCTGCCATAACTTGCTCTCCTGCTCGGCTGCCCGGAGGGCAACCTGATCGTCAAAAAATCATCATCAGCGCCCAATACTATAGTTATGGGCATAATCCGTGCCAGCATCACACGGTTTCATTCAGTAACTGCACAATTAACTCAGATCTAACCGCTGCTCTCGTTCTGCACGCATGAGCAGCTCAGACATCGCACGCACGTCGATTAACGCACACATATGATCAATCACCGTGCCGGCCAACCAGGGCCGCTGACTTCTGGCTGTGCGCCATCGTACCTGCTCCGGGTCGAGCGTGAACGACTCGCCTACACTGTCACACGCCAACCCCCAACGGCTGTCGTCCAAACGAATAATAAACCGATAGTTATCTCTGGCATTTTCCGGAACCCGACCTGCCATAATCCACTGGGCGCTATCGACCACCCGCAGGTTATAGTCACTGCCGGGGCGAATGCCCATGTACCAGTTCGGACTGCCAGGCAGTGAACGGATTTCGTCTTCAATCTTATGGATTGCACCCAGCAGCACCAAGGGTACAGCCAACTGAAGGCCGGCTACGGTGAAGATCAGACACTCAAACGGTTTTGCTGACCAATCAGGTCTCGCTTGCGGCTCATTTGGAACCGGGTCCGTCTTTTCAACGTCAGGGGCAGGCGTGGGTGCGTGCTCTTCCGGCTCCCGCACCACAGGCTGAAGTGACTCCGCAACAGGGCGTTCCGCCGGGACTGGCTCGGGCTCAACTTTTTCTGGAACTACGACCTCCGGCTCTTCTTGCTCGGCCGTTGTGGTTGCCGTGTGCAGCAACTCATCCAGATAACTGGCAATGGCTGCATCGGACGCAGTCTGCTGTGTCATTTTTTTGTCAGCCATGCAGCTGCCCTTTCACTGCTTCCGTCGGAGCCAGCAAATCGTCCAACAGATGGCTGTAAGCTCTCACGCCGTGAGTATTTGCATCGAGGACTGACGGAAACACACCTTTCTCACTGGCATCACGAAACTTGGTATCCACAGGCACCGCAAAGCGCCAAAGGTTATCCGGGTAGGTCTTTCGTAACAGGTTTAGACTTTTAACGGAGGCTTGTGTCCGCCGGTCATACATAGTCGGCACAATGGTGTACGGCAACTCATATTTCTGTGAACGCATCACCATCTTCAGTGTGTGTAGCATACGTTCAAGACCTTTGATCGCCAAAAACTCTGTTTGCACCGGAATAACCAAGTGCTGCGCTGCGGCCAACGCATTCACCATCAGCACACCCAGTGAAGGCGTATTATCCAGAAGCACGTAATCAAAATCGTCCCAAAGCTGCGCCAGAGCCCGCGACATGATCAAACCCATACCACCGGTGCCCACCATTTTCCGCTCAAGCGTGGCCAGAGCGGTACTCGCAGGCAACAAAAACACACCGGGGTGACTGGTCTCGGTAATCAATTGTGCAGGCAGCCCTTCTGGCACTTTGCCTTGGTGCTGAAACAAATCAAACACACTATGAGCAATGGTGTCCGGGTCGCACCCAAACCATGAGGTCAGCGAACCATGGGGGTCCAGATCTACCACAAGCACACGCTTGCCCCGCTGAGCCAACAATCCACTCAGCGACACAACAGAGGTGGTTTTACCCACACCACCCTTTTGATTGGCTACTGCCCAAATACGCACACTTGTTACTCCGGCCACAAGCCAAAAAGTTAATTAGCAGCTTGATAGTTATATCGGCGACAACACGAACAACTTGAAGAACGAAAGCGCTTCAAGCGGCAACCTTTTGCCGATTCTGATTATAAGAATGAGTTAATACAGAAAGCGTGCCAGATCAGCTATATGCACAAACAACCTATGACACTACCGAACAACGCCGCGGATGCTCGACTCTTTTGAAATCAACAAGATGACTCGACGGTTACGGCGACGACCCTCTTCGGTATCATTTCGCGCCACCGGTTGGTGTTCGCCATAACCAATAGCCGCCAGTCGTTCAGGCTCAATACCTTTCATGACCAACATTCTTGAAACCGCCGCTGCACGGGCTGTTGAAAGTTCCCAATTGGAGGGATAGAGGCCGGTACGTATAGGCTGATTATCGGTAAAGCCCTCTACCTTTATAGCGTTGTCGCGGTCTCGCAGCACCCTTGCAAGCTTATCAATGACGGCAAAAGAATCGTAGTGCGGCTCTGCGTCCCCACTGCTGAACAACATGCTGTTTGGCAAACTCAGCTCTATCCAGCGATCATTGGTTTCGAGGCTAACCACCCCCTGATTGATCAAATCATCGAATTCCATAGCCAGCTGATCAGCCATGGCTCTCAAGACTTCAATCTTGCCCTGCTCGCTGACGTCAGGATTGCCCGGCGCATCGGTAACAACCGGAGCAATTACATTTTCATGTTGCTGTTCGGGGACCGCAGCGACGTATTCGCCCACTTCAATCGGTTTTAGCGATCTCTGCGGAGCGTTGAATACCCCGGTAAAAGTTTCAGACAAAACTTTATATTTGCCTTCATTGACCGAAGAAACCGAGTACATCACCACAAAAAAGGCAAACAACAAAGTGATGAAGTCAGCGTAGGAAATTAACCAACGTTCTTTATTATTTGTCTCTTCTTGCTGGTATCTACGGCGACGCATAGGTAACCCGACTCCTGATCACTGCGGGTTAGAGGAAACCTCGGAGCCGCAGCTCTATGGTTTTGGGATTCTCACCTTCGGCGATAGCAATAATGCCATCTATCATCATGTCTTCGTAGCGTGTGCGTTCTCTCACTATACTGCGGAGTTTATGTGCGATGGGGAAGAACAAAAGGTTAGCCAACGCGACGCCGTATATGGTGGCAACAAAAGCCGTTGCTATGCCACTCCCGAGCGATTGAGGGTCTTCAAGATTGGTCATAACCTGTATCAGGCCCATAACCGCACCTATAATGCCAATAGTCGGCGAGTAGCCCCCCATGGCTTCATACACTTTGGCAGACTCGGTATCCCGCTCTTCTCGGCACTCCAGATCCACTTCCAGGGTATTACGAATGGTTGAGGACTCTGCACCATCAACCAACAATTGGAGCCCTTTCCGGGCAAACTTCTCCGGCTCGCGCTCGGCCAGCCCTTCCAATCCCAACAAGCCTTGTTTACGGGCTTTCACACTCCAGTCGACCACCTTGCCGATGCCATCTTCCAGAGAAATATATGGGGGTATAAACACCCAACGTACCTGAACGAACGCTCTTTTCAGGGTCGGCCAAGAAGTCTGCAGAATCGTTGCCGCCAGAGTTCCGCCAATGACAATCAGTGCCGCCGGTGTATTGAAGAGCGAACTGACAGCGCCTCCTTCCAACAAGTTACCGCCCAAAATGGCAACAAAGGCAAGAATAATCCCCAGCAGGCTCAAAATATCCATTAGCTTACGCCTTCAATCAATCGCAAACCGACGTTATTAAGCGGCAACACCTCATCTGACAAGCCTGCCGTTGCGACGGCCATAGGCATGCCGTAAATCACGGAGGTTTCTTCATTTTGCGACCACACCACCGCTCCACTCTGCTTCATCATCCGACAGCCTTCTCGGCCGTCTGCACCCATGCCCGTTAGAATAACGCCCAAGGTTTTACCGGGAAAACTACGCGCGAGTGAGCCAAAAGTGACATCCACACAGGGTTTGTAGTTCAGCCGCTCATCACCGGGCAAGATTTTAACCCGCCCCCTGCCCCCGCGGCTCTCAATCATCATCTGTTTACCACCCGGTGCAAGTAACGCAAGGCCCGGTTCCAACAGATCCCCGTCTTCCGCCTGACGCACTTCAATTTTGCACAACTTATTCAAACGCTCAGCAAAAGCCGGCGTAAAACTCGCGGGCATGTGCTGGACCAGCACAATCGGTGTAGGGAAACTCGCGGGCAATACGCTGAGGACTTTCTGCAGAGCAACAGGCCCTCCCGTTGAAGTACCAATACCCACGACACTGTATTGACGAGCCGGGGTTTTCTTGAGGGAGCGCCGAGAAGGACTCGCAGGAGCGGTTTCGTGATGCGTTTCTTTGGTCGCCGCCCGTGCAGCACGCGGCGGAATCTCCCGACGCGGTGGCGGTGTAGCCGTTACAGGCTTGGCTGGCGTACCAGCCGTGCGGGCTCGCGGCTGACTTTTGGCGATATCCAGCACTCTGTTGATCAAAACGTTTTGCAGCTGACTGGTATCTCGGGCTATTTCCTCAAAATTCTTTGGCAGGAAATCAACGGCACCGGCTTCCAGTGCATCAAGGGTGACCCTGGCACCCTCATAGGTAAGCGAGGAGAACATCAAAACCGGTGTCGCCTGTTGCGCCATGATTTCACGAACCGCTGAAATGCCATCCAAAACGGGCATTTCATAATCCATGGTAATCACATCCGGCCTTAATTTAGCGGCCAGCTCTACCCCTTCCCGGCCATTGGTTGCGGCTCCGACTACGGTAATCTGGCCCGAAGCCGTCAGGATTTCCGTCAGCCTTTTTCTAAAGAAACCTGAATCATCAACGACCAGGACAGAAACTGTCATCCCTTTCTCCTAAACGCCCGGAATCACCCGTAGTGCTGAAGCAAACTGGGCACATCAATAATCAAGGCAATGCGGCCATCACCTGTGATGGTTGCACCCGCCATACCTGGCGTACCCTGAAGCGCGCGCCCCAATGGTTTGATAACCACTTCTTCTTGCCCTACCAATTGATCAACCACGAAGCCGACCTGTTTGGTACCCATCGCGACGATAACCACATGGGCATTAGCAGTCTCTTTCTCGGCCGCTGCACCAGGTACCAGCCACCGTTTAATATGGAACAAGGGGAACACTTTGTCGCGAACCACAATGCACTCGCGGCCGTCGACCATATTGGTCTTGGTGAGGTCCAGATGGAAAATTTCCACGACGTTTACCAATGGCAGCGCAAACGATTGCTCCCCTAGCATGATCATCAGCGTTGGCATGATCGCCAGCGTCAGCGGCACCTTGATAATGATTTTGGTGCCTTTGCCCATTTCGGACTCAATGGATATCTGTCCATTGAGTTGCGCAATCCGGTTCTTGACCACATCCATACCGACACCACGACCCGAAACGTCCGAGATCTGCTCTTTGGTCGAAAAACCGGCGGCAAAAATGAGGTTAAAGCATTCGTTGTCAGTCAACCTGTCCGCGGCATCCTGATCATACAGCCCCTTCTCGACGGCTTTGCGGCGCAGCACCTCAGGATTCATTCCGCCGCCATCATCCGCAATCGAGAGTAAAATGTGGTCGCCTTCCTGTTGCGCCGACAAGGTGACGGTTCCCGCTCGGGATTTGCCAGCATCTTCTCGGGCATCCGGCCCTTCAATACCGTGGTCGACCGAGTTACGGACCAAGTGCACCAGCGGATCGGCGAGCGCTTCCACCAGATTTTTATCCAGATCGGTGTCCTCGCCATGCATGACAAGGTTCACCTCTTTCTTCAGGTTGCGAGCAAGATCACGCACCACCCGAGGGAAACGGCCGAACACTTTTTTGATGGGCTGCATGCGGGTTTGCATGACTGCGGCTTGAAGATCAGTGGTCACCACATCCAAATTAGCAACCGCCTTATGCATGTGCTCGTCTTCGCTTTGGGAGCCCAAACGCTGGAGCCGGTTTCTGACCAGCACCAACTCACCCACCATATTCATGATGTCGTCCAGGCGCTTGGTATCGACCCGAACCGTCGTTTCACCCACCGGCGCAGTTTCTCTCGCGGGTGCTGCTTTTTTGGTAACGGGGACCGGGTCAGGTTTGGCTGCAGGTTCCGGGATTCGCGCTGGCCGGGCACTGGCTTCCGGTTGATGACTCGCACTCCCCTCGGGCTGCCCTCCGGGGACTCCGCCTTTCCCGTGAAGCTCATCAAGCAGACGTTCGAATTCATCATCGGTGATCAAATCCGAACCTTCATCAACCGCAGGCTGAGCTCCTGAGTCTTTCTCCGTACTTTCCGCTTCGGTCGGTTCAGGGGCGGCAAACTTACCTTTGCCATGGAGCTGATCCAGCAGCGCCTCGAACTCATCGTCGGTGATATCGTCGCCGCTGGCACCGGCTTCCAAGGCTGTTTCGCCAACATTCATGGGAGCAGGAGGTGCCTTTGGCGCTTCGGTTTTGTCATCCGCGAGCGCATCGAGCAATTTCTCGAACTCTTCGTCGGTAATATCGCCCTGATCTTCTGGCTCGGAGTTCCCGATCTGGTTTGGCGTCCCTTCAGCGGCTGTCACCGGTGTATCGGTCTCAGGAATCGCCATGGCATCCAGTGCGGCAATCAAATTGGCGGGAGCAGGCGTTAGTTCTTCGCGATTGCGGACTTCGTCAAACATGGCATTGACGCTGTCTAGCGCCTGAAGCACCACGTCCATTAACTCGGGGGTTACTTGCCGCTTGTGGTTGCGCAAGATATCGAACACATTCTCTGCGGAATGGCAGCAGTTAACCAAAGCATCCAGTTGAAGGAACCCTGCGCCACCTTTTACCGTATGAAAGCCGCGGAATATGGCGTTAAGCAGATCGCTGTCGTCTGGATGCTGTTCCAGATCAACCAACTGCTCCGACAGCTTTTCGAGAATCTCACCGGCTTCTATCAAGAAATCCTGAAGAATCTCTTCATCGGCATCAAACGCCATGGGTCACCCTCTTTATAATTCAAAAACCGAGACTGGATAGTAAGTCGTCAACGCCGTCTTGCCCCGAAACAACATCGTCTCGCTCGGCGGCTTTGATTTGCGGACCTACCCCTTTGTCGGCCGATTCTTCTTTTTCTTCAATTTGATGAACGGTGCCCGTCAACTGATCGACGTGGCTGGCCATAACAACCAACCCCAACAGATTCTCTTCCACCTCCTTAACGAGAGCGGTGACTTTTTGAATCACCTGACCGGTTAGGTCCTGAAAATCCTGGGCCAGGAGAATCTCTGAGAGATTTTTGTACAGATCGTCCGAGTCTTTGCCCAAAGAACCAAAGAAGGTATCGATTCGCGCGTAAAGTTCCCGGAACTCTGCCGGCTCGATCTCCCGACGACGCAAGCGCTGCCACTCGTCACGAAGGCTCAAGGCTTCATCGCGGATTGCGTGCGCCACCGGCATGCTTTCCTCAACCAGATCCATCGTGCGATTAGCGGCCTGGCCGGTCATCTGAACCACGTACGCCAAACGATCCGAAGCATCAGACATTTTTGAAAGTGCTTCTTTCTGCTCCGCATTTCGGGGGTCTATCTGGAAGTTCCGGATTGCCTCATGAAGACTCCGGGTCAATCGCCCCACTTCTTGATACAGGCTTTGATCACGAACTTCGCTAAGCTCATTAATGACCGTCATCGCCCGTGCGAAATCGCCGCTGTTGACGCTCTCAACCAATTGCGAGGTCTGCTGCTGCAGTTTTTCCGTGACCTCTGGGTCGAGACCCCGTTGGGTGTGTTTGCTGTCACTCATGCGAGCTACCCGACCTTTGGTTACTGAATACGTTCAAAAATCTTCTCGATTTTTTCTTTAAGAACAGCGGCGGTAAACGGCTTAACGACGTAACCATTCACCCCGGCTTGCGCAGCAGCCACAATCTGGTCGCGCTTGGCTTCAGCGGTGACCATCAGTACTGGCAGGTTCTTAAGATTTTCATCAGCACGGACCGCCTTCAAAAGATCAAAGCCTGACATTCCGGGCATGTTCCAATCCGTCACCAAAAAGTCATACTGGCCACTCTTGAGCATCGGCAACGCCGTGTTGCCATCATCGGCTTCCTCAGTATTGCTAAAGCCCAAGTCACGCAGCAGGTTTTTGATAATTCTGCGCATTGTGGAGAAGTCATCCACAATGAGTATCTTCATATTCTTGTCCAAAGGGACCTCCAGTAAATAACACCCGGATATAGGTCAGCCCGCTGATATCTGGCAGGCTCCGTAAGATTCTGTTCAGGATGCGGGTCTGTCACCCGTCATTGTGCTCTCGCCAATCTGACAACCGGCCCCGGAGGCGCAGTGCTGCCTGGCTATGAATCTGGCTGACTCGGCTTTCACTGACCCCAAGCACTGCCCCAATTTCCTTAAGGTTCAATTCTTCCTGATAATACAAACTCAACACTAACTTTTCTTTCTCTGGAAGTGCTTCAATCGCTTCTGCCAAGCTACGTTGAAAAGCACCTGCCGAGATGCCATCCAGCGGATTATCGCTGGCCTCTTGTTCTTCTATCGGCAGTTCGCCGGATTCATTGAGTTCATCGAGACTAAATAACCGACCACTATTGGCGTCGGCAAGAGATGAATGGTATTCCGCCAGCTCAATGCCCAACTCATCCGCTACTTCACTATCCAAGGCTTCCCGACCAGTTCGGTCTTCAACCGTTTTGATTGCGGCAGAAATCCGGCGGGCATTGCGGTGTACAGAACGAGGCACCCAGTCACCCTTTCGGATTTCGTCAACCATCGCGCCACGAATGCGGATACCCGCATAGGTTTCAAAGGTAGCTCCCTTGCCCGACGAATAGCGCTGGGCTGCCTCAAGCAAACCAATCATTCCGGCCTGCATAAGGTCTTCAAGCTGAACAGACGCCGGTAACCGGGCCATCAAATGAAGGGCAATTTTTTTGACTAGCGGCGCCTGATCCTCGATCAAACTCGAAGCGTTGGGGGCACCTGCCTGATGATATATTCCCAGATTCTTCGTCAATGTCATGTATCCGGCTTTTATTGGACTGGACTCAGATCAGACTTCGACGAGCCGCTCCACGAAAAACTCAAGATGACCTCGGGGAGAGGATGGCAGCGGCCAACTATCCACTTTGTCTGCCAATGCTCGTAAAGCAATAGAAGCTTTCGCACGGGGGTAAGCGTCCAGGACGGCACGCTGGCGCTGAACGGCTTTCTTGACCGCTTCGTCGTAAGGCACGATGCCAACATATTGTAACGCGACATCCAGAAAACGTTCAGTAACTCGCGTCAATTTTTCGAACAAATGTTTGCCTTCTTCTTCACTCCGTACCTGATTGGCAAGAACCCGAAAGCGATCTGTTCCGTAGTCCCGGTTCATCAATTTAATGAGTGCGTACACATCGGTTATGGATGTGGGCTCATCACACACTACCAGCAAGAGCTCTTGCGCGGCCCGAAGGAAACAGACGACGGATTCGGAAATACCAGCGGCGGTGTCCACAATCAAAACATCGATCTGGTCACCCAACTCACTGAACGCGTTAATCAGGCCGGCATGCTCCATAGGACTGAGCTGAGTCATCCTTTGGGTGCCCGAAGAGGCGGGTACGATTTTGATGCCACCAGGGCCATCCACCAGCACATCTTTCAGATCACACTCACCACTAAGGACATCGTGCAGATTCTTTTGGGCAGTCACCCCAAGAAGCACGTCCAGGTTACCCAGCCCCAAATCGGCATCAAGCACAACAACACGACGACCCTTTGCTGCCAGCGCGATCGCAAGATTAACCGACACATTACTCTTCCCGACACCGCCCTTGCCGCCGGAAACCGCAATAACCTGAACCGGATGTGGTTTGCTCATACTGTATATTGTCTCTTACTGCGTCGTTAACCGGCTCTATGCCAGTGACTGTTGCTGTAATGCTTACGCCGATGCGCCTTCAACCGCGGTCTGTGAATGCTGCATGGCTCTAAGGCGTTCAACTCCCATGCGAACCAAAGGAGCCGCCTCGGCCTTGTGCAGGTCTTCCGGTATTTTTTGACCGTCGGTATACCAAGCCACCGGTAGACCCGTTTCCATCACAAACCCCAGAGATTCTCCCAAGGTAAGCGCTTCGTCAATCTTGGTCACGATGCAGCCGGCAAGGCTTGCCATCTTATAGCAATGCCAAACGGATTTCATGATACGCGGCTGGCTGGTAGCAGACACTACCAGATGCGCATGAACATTGTGATCACTACGAACCAGTTCCGCCAACTGCTCTTGGTAGCCGCGATCAGCACTGGTCAGTCCCGCCGTATCAATAAGTACGAGATGACGATCTGAAAGCTCATCCAGAATATCATCCAACGAGTGACTTTCATCGACCACTCGCACCGGCACATTCAGAATTCGCCCGAACACGAACAACTGCTCATGAGCGGCAACCCGATAGCGGTCGGTGGTGACCAAAGCCAGGCTGTCGGCACCGTGCTCCAACACATAGCGGGCTGCCAGCTTACCAATCGTCGTGGTTTTGCCCGCTCCGGTCGGGCCAACCAAGGCATATACACCGCCCGCTTCCAGCCAATCTTCTCGACCGGTTCGTATGCCTGTCGCGACGATTTTCAAAGCAGCCTTCCAGCCATCTTCCAGTCGACCATTGCGATGTTGCCGAGAAACCGATCCCGCCAATTCAGCACCCAAACCAAACTCTTGCAACCGCTCAGTTAACAGTTGCTGCACCGCATTCTTCGCGCCGCTGTCCGAGGGCGCACGCCCATCATTGGCGCCAGCGCCTTGAGCCCCCATTAACTCACGCAGAGAGCTGATCTCCGCTTTCATCGCCGCCAGCTCGTCAGAGTAACCTTGAGTATGCGGGGGGACTCGCGCGTCAGAATCTTGACCACCCACAAAACTCGCCGAAACATCCGATGCGTATTCAGCGTCATCTTGCAGTGACACCTGAGGATACCGGGTACCAGACGCAGCACGCTTTTCCCGGACGTCTTGAATCCGACTGCGGGAGCGGCTCAATTCATCCTCAAGCCGCCGATGCTGGTCGGCCTGCATTTCGGCCAGACGGGAACCATTAGTGGCTTCGGCCGCTTTCTCTCCCAAGCTTTGGCGAGCCATGTTTTCGTCATAATCCAGAGCCGTCACGATTTCGACGCCTCCATCCACTCGGCGATTGGACAAAATAACGGCATCGGGTCCCATTTCATGGCTGACCTGCTTCAGGGCCTCGGCCATGGACTGCGCAAAAAACCGTTTAACTTTCATAACTTCCATCCTCTACCGTCGAGCTGGTCTCAGCTGACCGCGTTGCTTTATCCGCCGTTACTGGCCGACAGACGCAACGATCGTGATCTGTTTGTTATCCGGAATCTCTTGGTACGAGAGCACGTGCAGGCGCTCTACCCCGTAGCTGGCAAACTTCGCCAAACCAGGCCGCAACGGCCCGGAGACTAACAAGATGGCTGGTTTGCCCAACATTTCCTGACGTTGCACACTGTCTTTCAGTGAACGTTGCAGCTTTTCCACCATATTAGGCTCCAGCACCATGCCAATATCATCCTGTCCGCCGGATTGTTGACTCTGCTGAACAGACTTAAGCAACATCTGTTCCAAGTCAGGATCCAAAGTGATCACAGGAATTTCAGCATCGTTGCCACAAATGCTTTGCACAATCATTCGACGCAGCGACTGGCGCGCCAACGTGGTCAGCAGTTTCGGGTCCTGACTCTTAGGATGTACGTTGACGATGGCCTCGGCGATCGAGCGCATGTCACGGACGGGCACTTCTTCTTTAAGCAGATTCTGCAGCACTTTGAGTAAGATGCTGATAGAAATTGTGGTCGGCACCAACTCTTCCGCTAGCTTCGGAGAGATTTTCTCGAGCTGATCCAGCCACTTCTGAGCCTCATCGTGACCGATTAATTCGTGCGCATGCTTCTGGAGAATCTGGTTCAGATGCGTCGCCACCACTGTGCTGGCATCAACGACCGTGTATCCGAGCGTTTGCGCCTGATCTTTCTGTTCTGACTCAATCCAGATGGCCTCCAAGCCAAACGCCGGGTCTTTCCCAGCGATGCCCTCGACTTTTCCAAACACCTGCCCCGGGTCAATGGCCAGCTCACGCTCAGGATGAATCTCCGCTTCGGCGATGGTGACACCCATCAGCGTAATTCGATACACGTTCGGCATCAGATCCAGATTATCTCGGATGTGCACAGAGGGCATCAGAAACCCCATATCCTGAGACAGTTTTTTCCGCACACCTTTAATGCGGCTCAGCAACTGCCCCCCCTGAGACTTGTCCACCAAGGGAATCAGCCGATAACCCACTTCCAGCCCGACAATGTCAACGGTCGCGACATCATCCCAGCCCAGCTCACGAGCCTCCCCCGGAGAAGGCAATGCCTGCCCGTCGCCACCGCGATCAGGAACAACCTCTCCACCTTGGCGAGCCGCACTCGCAGGCATACTGCCACGACCGGCAAACACGCCTTCTTCCTCGACCGTCTGTCTCTGCTTTTTCCAGATAAACCAAGCGGCTGCCGCAGCCAGCGAGCCCAACCCAAGGAACGCCACATGGGGCATACCCGGAATCAAGCCCAACAAAATCAAAATACCCGCTGCGATACCCAGAACCTTCGGCGCACTGAACATCTGCTGGAGAATCTGCCCGCCCATGTCCTGACTGGACGTAACTCGCGTCACCATAATGGCCGCTGCGGTCGATAACAGCAGCGAAGGAATCTGGGCCACCAGGCCATCACCGATGGTGAGCAGCGCATAGCGCTCCATAGCGAGCGAAAAGTCCAGACCGTGCTGAACCATACCAATCGCAACACCGCCGATGATGTTAATAGCCAGGATCAGCAAGCCGGCCACCGCATCGCCTTTAACGAATTTCGAGGCACCGTCCATGGAACCGTAAAAGTCCGCTTCCTGCGCAATTTCCGAACGCCGGGCTTTGGCTTCATCCTGATTCACCAAACCCGCATTGAGGTCCGCATCGATCGCCATCTGCTTACCGGGCATGGCATCCAAAGTGAAGCGGGCACTGACTTCGGACACTCGACCGGCACCTTTGGTCACTACCAGAAAGTTGATGATCATCAGTATCGCGAACACCACCAAGCCCACGGCGTAGTTACCGCCAATCAACACCGCCCCGAAGGACTCGATCACTTTACCTGCCGCATCTCCCCCTTCGTGACCATTGAGCAAAACAATCCGGGTAGACGCCACGTTCAAACCAAGACGAAGCAGCGTGGCCACCAACAGCACCGTCGGGAAAGCGGCAAATTCCATAGGCCGGAGCGCATAGACGCACACCAGCAGAATCACGATCGACAGCGTGATGTTGAAGGTAAAGAACACATCGAGCAAAAAAGCGGGCACGGGCAATATCATCATGCCCAGCAAACCCATCAGCATCAGCGGAACACCGAGATTACCTCGCGTCAGAGTTTTGACGTTATTCAGAACGAACGCTCTGTTCATACTGCCTGCTTCTCCGGATCACTGTGCTTTCGGGCTATTCGGGGCTACGACCGGGTCGAAAACCTGACACGAACCCCCTGCATGAATACGGTGTCGCAAGATCTGTACCATTCCCTATAAATTTTATGATTTCTCACGAACAGATCGCCTGACGTGAGCGCTCGGATACGGTATCCTTTTGCCGTTTAACTGATCAAAAACCAAGCCAGAAAATCCGAACCCACAGGTGACCCCGATGCCTATCCACGAAGTGAAGCACCCACTGATCCAACACAAGCTCGGCCTTATGCGCCGCTCAGACATCAGCACCAAAAATTTTCGTGAACTGGCTCAAGAAGTTGGCGCACTGCTGACCTACGAAGCGACTAAAGATTTCACCCTAAAAGAAAAAACCATTGACGGCTGGGCAGGGCCGGTAGCGGTAGAACAAATACACGGCAAAAAGATCACCATTGTCCCCATCCTGAGAGCAGGCTTAGGCATGCTGGATGGCGTACTCAGTCTGATCCCCGTAGCACGAGTCAGCGTTGTCGGTCAGATCCGTAACGAAGACACACTTGAAGCGGAAACGTACCTGGAAAAACTGGTGGGTGAGCTGGACCAGCGTACCGCGCTGATCATCGACCCAATGCTGGCCACTGGCGGTTCCATGATTTCCACCATCGACCTGCTCAAGCAAGCCGGTAGCACCGAAATCCGGGCTCTGGTACTGGTTGCTGCGCCAGAGGGCGTTGAAAAAGTATTGGAAAAACACCCAGACGTTTCCATCTACACCGCCTCGGTCGATGACCGCCTGAACGAAAAAGGCTACATCCTGCCTGGTCTCGGCGATGCCGGAGACAAGATCTTCGGCACCAAGCAGAAGGATGTTTAAGAATGCAGGACATCACGACTGACTCGACCTGGAAACAGGCCATAGCCGGCTCGCAAATGCTACTGGTCGCCTTCGGCGCACTGGTACTGATGCCACTGATCACAGGACTTGATCCTAACGTCGCGCTATTTACCGCGGGTCTCGGCACACTGATCTTCCATGTCGTCACCGGCGGCCAGATCCCCATTTTCCTTGCCTCATCCTTCGCCTTCATTGCCCCGATCATGGCAGCCAAAAGCCAGTTCGGCCTGCAAGAAACCCTTGGCGGCCTGATGGCAGCAGGCATCCTCTACATCGCCCTCTCCGGCGTCATCCGCCTGCGCGGAACCGGCTTCGTCACCCGCTTACTGCCTCCGGTGGTGATTGCGCCCGTAATCATGACCATCGGTTTGGGCCTCGCCCCAGTCGCCGTGCACATGGCCTCCGGCCGCACGGGTGATGGCAGCGCTCAGCTGGTCCCCGAAAACACCGCACTGATGATCGCGATGACCTCTTTGTTGGTGACCATCATCATGACCGTCTGGGCAAAAGGCATCTTCCGCCTGATCCCGATCATGATCGGGATCATCGTGGGTTACATCCTCTCGGCCTTCGCCGGCATCGTAGACACCACCCCCGTCCAGGAAGCGGCCTGGTTCGCCGTTCCGAACTTCGTCGCCCCCGCCTTCAGTTGGGGCGCCATCCTGTTCATGATCCCCGTCGCAATCGCCCCCGCGATTGAACACATCGGCGACGTACTGGCCATCGGCAACGTCACCCGCAAAAACTACCTGGAGAAGCCGGGCCTGCACCGCACCCTGCTCGGCGACGGCCTGGCCACCAGCGCTGCCTCCATGCTTGGCGGACCACCCAATACCACTTACTCCGAAGTCACCGGTGCCGTTATGCTGACCCGTAACTTCAACCCGAAAGTGATGTGGTGGGCAGCTGGTACGGCCATCGTACTGGCCTTCGTTGGCAAATTCGGCGCGACCCTGCAAACCATCCCGGTCCCTGTTATGGGCGGCATCCTGTGTCTGCTGTTCGGCTCCATCGCTGTAGTAGGGCTCAATACCCTGATCCGTCATCAGGTGGATCTGTCCCAGGCCCGCAATCTGGTGATTGTCGGCGTGACCTTGGTATTCGGCATCGGTGGCATGGTCATCGGCCACATGGAAGGCATCGCCCTGTGCTCGGTGGTCGCCATTGTCCTCAACCTGCTGCTTCCGGGCGGCCGGGAGGCGTGGGGCAAGACCATTTACCAGCAAAATCAGGAATAGCCCCTCGGGCAGAACCAAAAACCGGTCTGGCACAGAGGTGACAGACCGGTTTTTTATGTCGGGTACCGACAGGCGTTTTATCGAATCAGGGTATTCCTGCCGAAGTAATCATCGCCTTCGTACTTTTCGATGACCGACATCAGGGACGCCCCGTTCTCTTTCGACAGCAGCTTGTGACTCATGGCCGCCAGCTTGATCAGTATATCTTTGCACTCGATCCTGGCCTGCTGAACCTGACGGGAAATACCCACCAGTATCTGGGCAATGAACGCATTGGGCCGGTTAATCAGGCCAATGGAGAAATTCAGCAGCAAATCCCGGAACAGGTCAAAATCCTTTTCCATGAGCTCGCCAGACTCCACCAGCTTCTGGAAACTGTCTTCCTTTTCATCCGGGCACAGTGAGCGAGTCCAGTCCAGGTAATCACTGTCAGAAATCACGGAATAGGCCATGGCCTGGAACTCCTTGCTGTCCAGCAACACGTCCAGGCGGTCGCTGGTTTCCTCCGAGGTCACGTCCTGCAAAAGCTGATCTGCGAACTGCTGAGTCCTGATCACTTCCCGGAGCAACGAAAAGTGGCCACCGGCCATGCTGTTATACATGCGGCTGATGTCTGCCATATCCTCCAGGAACACCTTCAGAAACTGCTGCTGACCAGGAATCGAATCCAGAACCGGAATCAGAGTGTAACGGCGCTTCTCGATGGATTCATAATAATTACCTACGGCCTCCTTGAACTCATCAGTCTTGGCAACCAGCCGCTCAAGGAATGCCGGATCACGGCCCACCTTGTCCGCCAACGCAGTGAAACCTTCAGATCGGCTGGCCCAGCGATCAATGGGATTCTCCAGTTTTGTGGACACATCTACCATGGCGCTGAAGGCATCTTCAAACTCAGCCTTTATACTGATGACCTTTTCCAGCGATGTGGCCTTCACCCGCTCATTGATGCCTTGACGCTTCGATGCGACGACACGATAGATGGATGAAAAAGTAACCGCCAGTCCGGCAAAAATAATCGATATGCTAGTGGCAATATCAAAACCGAACTGTATATCTTCAACAAACGCGAAATCCATGGACAGGTTCTCTCCGAGGTGTATAGCGACGACGACGCCATTAAGAAGCAAGCTATAGTACTCAGCGGAACTCTGGCAAGGCAAACGATTCGTGAGGGTATGAAGATGTTATCCGAGAAACCGGAGCATCGGCCCGGAACTAAAATCAGTGGCGCAAATCCCGGGGAATGGGGAAATCGGGCATTCCAGGCTTGGGACCGCGCCCCTTCCGGAACTGCCGCAGCTGAAAAACGTAAGCCAATACCTGAGCAATCGCCATATACAGCCCGTCAGGAATTTCCTCACCAACATCCGAATTATGATAAACCGCCCGAGTCAAAGGCGGCGTACGCAACACCTCCACCTTATGCTCCCGAGCTATCTCCATAATCTTGAACGCCACCTCATCAGCGCCCTTCGCCACCACCACCGGCGCGCCCATCGAATCCTGGTCATACTTCAGCGCCACCGCATAATGCGTCGGGTTCGTAATCACCACATCCGCCGTTGGTACATCCTGCATCATCCTGCGCTGCGCCATCTCCCGCTGCAACTGACGAATCTTACCCTTAACTTCCGGCTTACCCTCAGAATCCTTGTACTCGTCTTTCACCTCTTGCTTCGTCATCCGAAGCTTCTTTTGATGATCGTAAATCTGAAACGGCACATCAATCATCGCAATAATGATCGTAGCGCAAGACAACACCAAAAAACTCCAGCCCAGCGTCCACAACACATGCTCCATGGCCGGTATCACTGGCTCCTCGGCGATGCTCAACAAATCATCCGTGCGTAGATTCAGGATCATGATAGCAATCGCCAAGACCAACCCGACCTTGGCAATCGCCTTTACCAACTCGATGAGCGAGCGCATCGAAAACATCCGCCCCAAACCCTTGATCGGATTCATCCGATTGGCTTTCGGCGCAATGGCTTTAGCACTGAACAACAAACCACCAATACCTATCGAACCGGCAATAGCGGCAATTAACAGCAAAATCAGAATGGGAGACAGAGCCAAGGCGGCCTCTTTGGCCGAGACAATCAACTGAACACTCATGTGGCGAGTATCAAAAATCGCAGTACGCTCAATCACGAAAGCATCCCGCATGATGCCTTCGAAGGTCATCGCCAATGACGTACCAAACATCAGCAAACCACCCGCCCCAGCAAGCAGCACCGCCATGGTTGCCAATTCCTTCGACCGGGCAGCCTGGCCGTCTTCCTTAGCTTTCTCAAGCCTTCGGGGGGTGGGCTCTTCGGTTTTCTCCTGACTGTTGTCGTTCTCTTCAGCCATGGTTAACGCCCCTGCAACTGACGCATAAAGTCGAACGTCTCACGGGTGTACTGATCAAAGTGTGGCAGAAAATTCCCATGCAACACCCAGATGGCAAACAAACCGAAAATCAAACCAATAGGGAAACCCAACGCAAAAATATTCATCTGCGGCGCAGCCCGCGTCATCACCCCGAACGAAATGTTGACGATCAGAACCGCCGTCACAGCCGGTAGCGCCAGCAACATGGCCGAAGCGAACATCCAGCTGATCCTGTGGGCCAACTCCCATACGCCACTTTGCCCCAACCCTTCCAGGCCGATTGGCATGGTATGAAAACTCTCAATGAAGATCTCAAACGCCACCAGATGACCATTCATCAGCAAAAACAGCAAAGTGATGGTAATCGTATAAATCTGAGCCAGCACTGGCACGTTTACACCGTTAGCCGGGTCTACCATAGACGCAAAGCCTAACCCCATCTGCATCGCAATCATCTGGCCCGCGATAACAAACAACTGCCACAAAGCCGTCAGCGCGAAACCCAGCCCCACGCCAATCAGTATCTGCTGCAGCGTGATCACGACAGCATCAGCACTCAGCGCTTCAACCTTGGGGACTTCCGGGATCATCGGCACGATCAGAATGGTCATGAGCAAAGCCAGTCCCAAGCGCACTCGGGCAGGAACCAACTGGGTTCCAAAGATTGGAATGACCATCAGAAAACTGGCTAGGCGGAACAGCGGCCAAAGATGCTGCCCCACCCACTGCCCCAGCAGGTCTGCGCTAAACTCTGCCGGAAACATCCGCTATCCGATCAGGTAAGGGATGCTGGAAATGAGCCCGCGGGCATGATCCAGCAACTTGGTGAGCATCCAGGGGCCAGCGGCAATGATGACGATCAGGGTGACCAGCAACCGAGGCAGGAAACTCAAGGTTTGCTCGTTTATCTGGGTTGCGGCCTGAAACGTACTGACCACCAAACCGATCACCAACCCGGGACCAATGATGACGCCTGCGAACAGAACAATCATCCAGAGCGCTTCGCGGACAATATCGATGGCTGTTTCAGGCGTCATGTCTAGCCTCCTATATGCCGTAACTGGCGGCAAGGGTACCCATAATCAGGGCCCAGCCATCCACCAGCACGAAAAGCATGATCTTGAACGGCAAGGATATGATGATCGGTGAAAGCATCATCATACCCATGGCCATCAAAACACTGGCGACCACCATGTCGAGAATCAAAAACGGAATAAACAGAATAAACCCGATCTGGAATGCGGTTTTCAGTTCACTGGTCACGAAAGCTGGCATCAGAACCCAGAATGACACATCTTCCGGCGTTTCGTACTCTACCTCCGCCAGCCTCATGAACAGCGCCAAATCTGATTCCCGGGTTTGCTCAAGCATGAAATTCCGGAACGGCTCACTGGCCAGTTCCACGGCTTCCAACGAAGTGACTTCTTCCTGCAGATAGGGCTGTAAGCCGACACGATTGGCCTCTTCCAGCACCGGTTTCATGATAAATATACTGAGAAAGAGCGCCAGCCCCAGCAGAATCTGATTCGATGGCGTAGCCTGAAGACCAAGCGCCTGTCGCAAGATAGCAAACACAACGATGATACGAGTGAACGACGTCATCATCATCAGCATCGCCGGCAGGAAAGTCAGCGCCGTCATCAGCGCCAGTATCTGCAGGGTTACTGAATACTCTTGGGTGCCATCTTCGCCAGGCTGTACAGAAAAGGCAGGAATACCCGGCAAATCGGCCGAGGCGACAGCCGGCAGAAACAAGCCGGCAATCAAGGCTAAATAAGGAAGGCAAGATCTAATAGCGGTATTCACCATAGCATTACTCTTTATGCTCGGGAGCTGTCCAGGACTTCCCTATCAAACCCTGCAGCTTACGGGCAAAGTCGCTGGTTCCGGTGTTACTGGAGTCCACCACCGGCTCATCAAACACCTGCAATGTCCGGATACTGCCCGGAGTAATACCCAGTAAGAGCTGTTGCCCTCCCACTTCCACTAAGGCTATGCGTTCCCGCGTACCTATAGCGAGTACGGATACCACGCGAATCGCGTTGTTGTTCATACCAGCCATTCCGGTCATACGTCGAATCAGCCAGGCGCAGCCGTAAATCACCGCAATGACCGCCACCAGACCGAGCCCAAGGCTGACGATCATACCCACCGTGTCGGGCGTATTACGTGCGAACTCCTGAACAGGCTCAGCAGTCTGCTCTGCAACGGCAGGCAAACTTAGCAGGGCTGGTAACAGCCAACGCAACCAATACAGCACGTTATTTCTGCAACCGCTTGATACGCTCGCCCGGGCTGATGACGTCTGTCAGCCGGATGCCGAACTTTTCGTTCACCATGACCACCTCGCCGTGGGCAATTAGGGTGCCGTTGACCAGAACATCCAGAGGTTCACCCGCTAAACGATCCAGCTCGATCACGGAGCCCTGGTTCAACTGCAGCAGATTGCGAATAGGGATTTGGGTGTTACCCACCTCCATCGAGATGGTCACAGGAATATCCAGAATAACGTCCATATCCGGCGAACCAGCACCTCCTGAAGAACCGCCGTCTTCCGAAAACTCTTCCATAGGGGCCGCACGCACCTGCTGCTGTGTTTTTTCTTCCGCCTTGCCACCCTCAGCTTCAGCCATAGCCTCTGCCCACGCATCTTCGGTCGATTCTTCGGTGTTCGCATCGCCGGATTCACCCATAGCCGCTTCCCACTCAGCTGCCAGCTTCTCATCTTCCGTGAGTGCCTTATCGTCTTTTTTGTCGTCGTCAGCCATTACGTCCCACCTTCAGTTGTTTCTTCACCGTGGGCAACGTTGCCCTTTCATGAATTCGTAGCGCCAGCTTTCCGTCACGGGTTCCCATGGTTGCTTTGTAAACGGGAACACCATTGGCCGTTACTGTCAGATGATCAGCAAGCTCAACCGGAATCACGTCACCCGCTTTCAGTTTGGCAATATCCCGAAGCGATATTCTGCGCTGACAAACCGTGGTATTAATCGGCACGCTGACGTCTTTGACATCTTCCTGCAGGGCGTTGACCCAGCGTTCATCAACATCATCAATATCGCTCTGCACACCAGCGTCCAGCACCTCTCGGATCGGCTCAATCATGGCGTAAGGCATAGCGAGATGAAGCTCCCCACCACCGCCATCCAGTTCGATGTGGAAGGTACTGACGACCACTACCTCACTCGGGCTGACGATATTGGCCATGGACGGATTGACTTCGGAACTCATGTAATCAAAATCAATGTTCAAAACCGCTTGCCAGGCTTCTTTCATGTCCGAGAAAACCTGATTCAATACCATCTGCACAATCCGGTTTTCAGTCGGAGTAAATTCCCGGCCTTCAATTTTGGCGTGCCGCCCCTCACCGCCAAAGAAGTTATCAACCAGCTTGAACACCAGTCTGGCATCCAACACAAACAACGAGGTACCACGGAGAGGGCGCACTTTGCAGAGGTTTAGACTGGTTGGCACGTACAGCGTGTGAACGTACTCACCAAACTTCATAATCTGGACACCGCCGGTCGTAACATCCGCATTGCGGCGCAACAAATTGAACAGACTGATTCGGGTGTATCGGGCAAAGCGCTCGTTGATCATTTCGAGCGTTGGCATTCGGCCACGGACGATACGATCCTGGCTGGCGAGATCGTAATCCTTTACGCCAGCGTCATCGTTTTCATCATAGGTATCGATGTCGCCATCATCCACACCGTGGAGGAGCGCATCGATTTCTTCCTGTGATAGTAAATCCTGCATATCTGGTCCTGCCCTGACAGTGGCCTACTGCACAACAAAGTTCCGGAACAACACCCGAGCAATAGCAGGTTCTCTCTCTTGCTCCAGCATCTTGTTTACCGCGTCCAGCATTTTCTGAGACAGTGCCAGCCGGCCTTCCGGTGTCTGCAAATCAGTAAACTCAGTGTTGCCTAACAACATATTCAACTGATTCAGAATCAAAGGCATGTGCTTTTCAGCTCCCGCTAATGCTGCTGGATCTTTTGCCTCGAATGACAAAAAGATCTGGGCATAACGCTGCCGTCCTTGCGCCTGCACCGTTGTTCTCAGCGGCTTCTGGATGTCAGTGTAGATACTGGGGTGAAACTCTGGAGCAGCTGGCTCGGATGATTCCTCTTCAGCCGCGCTCGTCACACCGTCTTTCAGAAACCAGAGTGTGCCAGCAACAGACAGCCCAATGGCCAGCAAAGTAATCACCACTACAGTGATAACAAGCTTCAACTTGCCCTTTTTCTGAGACGTTTGTGCGGTATTATTTTCTGCCATGATGTCCGCTTTGTCAGATTATCGTCACTCCGAGGTGTTCAGAGTGCGTTTATCAAGATTAATGCAAGGGGCGGGCCAAATGCACCATCGCCCCTATTTAAACCAGTAGTTTAGCGCTGCTGAGGGGGGATGGGCAAAAACGTTTTGAAGGGATGAGCACTCAGCCTCCGATCAGAGGCCTTCAAGCAAAGACATCGACCTCACCTTTCCAGGCCAGATCGAGACGGCCAGCTGTGATTTCCTGCTCTTCGAAGTCGCCTGACGTCAGCCCGCCAGCCGCATGACCAGAACCATCGCTGTGCTCGGAACCTTCTCCTTGAGCATTGGTTTGATTACCCGCTTGGTCAGACACATCAAACTCACTCAAAGAAACACCCTGTTCCGCCAGCATATCGCGCAAACGGTTCGAGTGAAGCTCCAATTGTTCACGCACCACAGGGTTCGCAGCATGCACAGTGACGGCTGCTTGATCATTATGAACCCGGACCTTCACTTCCATGGGCCCCATATCGGGCGGAGTAAGATGGATTTCGGCCACTTGTAAATTTTTAGCGGTGAGCCAGCTCAGCTTACCCATCACTTTGTCACCCCACTCGGCTTGCCCTACCGGCACATCGACCGTAGTGGAATAACCGCGCAGTGGCACGTTTGCCTCACCGGCCAGTTTTCCCTGCATAGCCTGTTGTGCCGCGCTATCCAACGAGCTTTGGAACCGGGGCGACGAAAGCAGGCCCGCTGAATCAACCGGCCTTGCTGTCTCAGTCGTCACATTGGCCGCCAGCAACTCTGCAAACTGACTGTTTGAGGCCAAGCCAGCAGTGCTCGTGCCCTGGCCATTCAACCCGTTCGCCATGAGCGGTTTTCCGGGCAAGCCACCGTTCACAAGACCCATATTGACGGCACCCTCG
This sequence comes from Marinobacter sp., assembly GCF_034669625.1. Lineage (GTDB taxonomy): Bacteria > Pseudomonadota > Gammaproteobacteria > Pseudomonadales > Oleiphilaceae > Marinobacter. Next base: position 64,012 of record NZ_JAXMOY010000011.1, on the reverse strand, counting down.
GGCGTCGTTGCAGGGCCGTTAGCTGGCATCAAAGATTGAAGATTGGCGAAGGTTAGAGGCGCGGGCGCTTCCGCTAGATCTTGAGGTTCACCCAATAGCGGCGCGCTTTCCGTTTCGTCTGCGGATTGCGAACTTTGCTGTTTCGTGCCGGCGGCGGGGCTCTTGTCCGCATCAGACGAAGCTGTGTTGCTGGCGGCCTGATCGTTGGGAGACGCATCTTGGGCCCGCGAAACCTGATCGTAAAGACTGTCACCTTTTTCGGAACGGCGACTGCTTGCGGCAGTTTTCGGCCCAGCGGTGTCTTGCTGCACTCCGGACGATGGCACTTGGGAAAGAATTGTCTGCTGCATGGCAACCTCTTGCCGCTTTATGTCTCAGGGTATCCCCCAATTGGGGGCCACTCTGTAACAAAGCAAAAGCGATGCCAAGCAGGTATAAAGCTATTTTTCCTGGCTGAAGTTTTCCAATTGCCGTGAAACTTCCTGAAACTCCTGTGCAATCGCTGCCAATACCGGTTCAGCGTCTTCCAGCTGGCCGATATCGCCCAATGTCTCGAGCTCAAAGCATAAGCTACCGAGTCTCGGTACGCCGATATTGATACAGCTGCCCTTCAGGCTATGAGCCGCTTTTCTAAGGCGATCTGCATCACCGGCCTCAAACGCTTCATTCAGCCCAACAATTCGTGTGCGCGAATCAGCCAGATACGTTTCGATCAGCACTCCGAACTCATCTTCCATGACATCCTGCAGCTCCGCTAAGGCTTCTTCATCCAAACGGGGTATATCGCTCATCACGTGTCCTCGCGGTTGCGTTCAGCATCTTTCATTACTGACTCGTAGCGCCTTGCGCCGGGCGTTCCCAATCATAGACTATTTCAATACAGTTCCCCGGACCACAAACACTGAACTCTCGAGCCAAGCGCTTCAAGATTTCCATCCCGCGCCCTGAATACGCCTTGCTAGCATTCGTACGGGCGTTCGCGTTGCCTTTGCTCACCTCAAATCCTTTGCCACTGTCTTCACATCGAATCTTCAACCTGCCCGCGCCTGGCCGGGACTCATGATCCAGTGTAAAACGTATAAAATGCCCCTTCGTGTCAGAGAGCCGGCGCGCTCGCTCTTGATAGTAAAGGCTAAAACCTTCTGCATTTTTTTTCCATTCGGAGGACAGCTCTAAAACGCCATGCTCCAGTGCGTTATTGTATAACTCCGATAAAAGCGTGAACACCTCACCACTTTTAAGCCGCAATCCCGGTACTTCCGTGCAGATGTGCAAAAGCAATGGCAATGGGTTAAAAGTCGCTAGCGCCCGATCGCGAATTTCATAAACACAATGCCAGCTGCCCGGACCGGACAGCGACGACTCAGGGGCAGACTCGGCCACATCCGCGAGGGCGCCTCGAGCGACCACTTCCAGGCAGCATAGCGTTATGTCATCTGCCGGATCGGGGCGCCCCGTAAATGCTTGCAGCCGGGCCATCAAGGCGTCAAAGGGGTGGTCTTGCGAACCAAGTTCCGTTAGCGCCCGTCGGACAGCGTCTTCTCCAAGGCATTCACCCCGGACGTCACAAGATTCCGGGAAGCCATCAGTCATCAGGACAATGTAGTCCCCTGGCTCCGCATTCAGCGGCTCTACCGAAGCATTGAAGCGATCCGCCGACAGCACACCTAACGGAAGGTGGCGTGAAGGAATGGCGACACACTCCCCACTCTTCCGCACCAACCATCCATCCGGCAAGCCACCGTTCCAAACGCGTATCGCTGCCTGCTTGCCGTCCACTTCAAACAGCACCCCACAGCAGAACATTCCTACTGGCAATATACTGCACAGCTTTCGGTTTATTTCTGTGAGAATATCCACCACGCCAAATCCCTTAGCCGCCATGCCATAAAACACTTCAGCAATTGGCATGGCGCCGATCGCCGCAGGCAAGCCATGGCCGGTAAAATCTCCTAGAAAGATAAGCGTGCCGCCCCCTGGACGAGCGGCGGCAAACAAAACGTCGCCGTTAAAAATGGATAGAGGGGAAGCGTGATACCGGATATTAGGAGCGTCCAGGCAACCATTATGTGCGACATTGTCGAAAACCCGGCGCGCCATTCGCTGATCGGACAGCATCTGCTCGTTCTGCCTTCGAATCTGATCACGCTGTTGCATCACCGAACGATGAAGCGCGAGCATCCGGCTGTAGGCATTTATTTTGGCCTCGAGGATGACTCGGCTGAATGGCTTCAGTAAAAAATCATCGCCGCCGGCTTCCAGAAATTTCGCGTGTTCGCTTTCTCCGGCCAGTGCGGTAATGAAAATTACGGGAACAAAATGTGTACCCGCCAATGCTTTGATTTTTCGCGCGGCCTCCATGCCGTTCATCCTCGGCATCAAGGCATCCATAAGCACGATATCAGGCTCCAGCTTCACGAAAATAGCCACGGCTTCAAGCCCGTCGGAGGCTTCATACACCTGATGCCCCAAACGACGAAGCAGCGTGGCGAGAATCATCCGGTCACCGTCGCTGTCTTCCGCGATCAGTAGGTTCAAGGTTAATGCCTCAGCGAATGCTAAAAAGCTGCTCGAAGTTGGAAATGGAGAGTATACGCCGCACATCGGCATTGCAGTTTTCGATGACCACACTGGCGACGTCACCGCCTGCATGATCTCTTAACAGCAGCAACATTCCCAGCGCAGAACTATCAAGATAGGTAGTGTGAGTCAGATCAACCACATATTCTTTCATCGGCTTGTCACAGTGCTCATAGGCATCACGGAACGCTTGATGGGTGCTAAAATCAAACCGCCCCTGTACCTGAATCACCAGCACGTGACCGTCATCGCTTCGCCGCGTACTTACCGACATACGCTTTCCTCTGTGACCTTTCGCTTAACGATCATCGCTGCTCCTTACTCTGCCACGGTGGTATCAGACTAAGGATAGACAAGATTAGAGGAAATGCACTGGCTGCTGCTGATGTAGAGGAGACATTCAGGTAGGTTCAACGTTGGCGTCGGGCAAAAGCTCTGCCAGCCGCTTCATCAGCCAGTTTTTGTTCTTTTGCATCCTGGGCCTGATGCTCTTGCTGACGACAGGTCTCGATATACCGCTCCATTCCGCGCTTTCGCTCCCACGCCTGCAACCATTCCAGCCGTCGGGCCTCAAATAGCTGTTCGGCTTGCTGTAGCTGGCGCTGCTGCTGAGCAATAACCTGATCAAGCTGACCAATGAAGGCCTGCCATGCCTGTAATCGTGCAACCGAAACCACACCTTGCTGACTCGCCCGAATCTGCTCCCGATACTCTTGCTGGTAGCGTTCCAGATTCTCGACTTGCTCTTTATGTGCTTCGAGCTGTTTTCGAACCTCGCCTAAACGATCAAGAGCTTCACTCTCTTTGCGCTGTTCCAGCGTCAGCACAACCTCCAGCCGCTTTGAACGCAGCATCAGCCGTTACTCCGGTCAGCCGACGCGGGTGCGGGTGCGGGGCTCTTTACACGTTCAGGGGAACGGCGCTCCGGCACAACAGCAAGTAGCTGTTCAATGCTTTCGTTCAAAGGTGCGCTTTCATTCAGCTCCTGCTGAAGAAATTGCCGCATAGTGGCAATGTGTTGGATGGCAAAATCGGTTTCAGGGTCAGAGCCCTTAACGTAGGCCCCGACACTGATGAGATCACGAGCTTGCTGGTAACGGGAGTAAACCTGCTTGAAGCGTTGAGCTCTTGAGAAATGATCGGCCTGTGTCACTTGCGGCATAACCCGGCTAATGGAGGCTTCAACATCAATCGCCGGATAGTGACCCTCTTCCGCCAGCCGACGGGACAGCACGATATGGCCATCCAGTATGGCTCTGGCGGCATCGGCAATCGGGTCTTGCTGGTCATCACCCTCGGTCAGCACGGTATAAAACGCCGTGATAGAACCACCGCCCGGGCGGCCATTACCAGTACGTTCCACCAACTGAGGTAATTTGGCGAACACGGATGGCGGATACCCTTTGGTTGCCGGCGGCTCTCCCACCGCCAAGGCTATTTCTCGCTGAGCCTGGGCGTAACGGGTCAGCGAATCCATCAATAACAATACCCGCTTGCCCTGATCTCGATAGTATTCGGCTATTCGCGTGGTCAACATGGCGGCGCGTAAGCGCATCAACGGCGAATCATCTGCCGGAGAGGCAACGACAACGGAGCGCGCCAAACCTTCGTCACCGAGAATATCCTCAATAAATTCTTTAACTTCGCGGCCCCGCTCACCGATCAAGCCGACGATCGTAATATCCGCATCCGTAAACCGGGTCATCATGCCCAGCAACATACTTTTACCCACACCACTACCGGCAAACAGACCCAACCGCTGGCCTTGGCCGACTGTGAGAAGCGAGTTGATCGCACGAATGCCCACGTCCATCGATTCGCGCACTGGCGCTCGATGAAGGGGGTTTATAATGTCACCACTTAGTGGCACACGAGCTTCGGCCTGAAGCGGCCCCTTTCCATCCAGTGCTTCGCCGGCACCATTGAGTACCCGCCCTAACATCTGAGGACCAACCGGCACTCGACTCGCGGAAGAGAGAGGAATCACTCTGGCGCCAGGTTTGAGACCTTCGATGGCGGCAAGAGGCATGAGGTAGACTTTATCTTCTTCGAACCCAACGACTTCGGCTTCGACACGCCCTGTGCCCTGGCCTTCAATCACGCAGCGATCACCGACCACCATCGGGCAACCTACGCACTCAAGCGTCAGGCCCACCATCCGGGTCAAGCGACCTGAAAGTTCAGGCTCCGGCTCGCGTCCGATGGCAGCCTGTAGTTGATCAAGTCGGTCAGCCAGTCGGGAGGTCATCACCATCATCCTGTTTGCCGAGATCCGGCGCTGCAGCGGCAGTGTTCTCGGCGTCGCTGAGCAGCTCTCGATGAAAATCGGTCAACTCGCCCATCGCAACGTCGGCTTGCTCGTTTTCGGTGGTCTCGGCGCCGGCCACCTGTTCTTCCAGCATCCCCTGAACTGCGCGCTGAAATCGTTTCTCGACCGTGTAATCCACCAGACTGTTTCGAGTTTCCACTCTGCAACCGCCGGGCATCAAACTGTCATCTTGAACGATCGAAGGCTGGGCTTCCAAACGCTCAGCCACTTCGCTAACAGCCTGAACATCGTCTGGGTGAATGTATACCCGTACATTGTCTGCGGTTGACGGAAGAGCTTTGAGAGCTTTGCGGACAACTTCGCGAATCTGGGAGGTGTCGATACTCAGCTCCCGATATACCACCGCTCTGGCCAGCACAGTCGTCAGATTCACGAGCGCCGATTCCAGCTCTGCTTCATGGCGCTCGATCGGGAGCAACAACTCCCCGAGCACTTGATCCAGGCGCGCCATGCGGGCTGCATTTTCTTGCTGAATAGCCTCCGCCGCTTGTTGACGTCCAAGCTCTCGGCCTTCGGCGTCACCCGCTGCAAGACCCTCTGCGTGGCCCTCTGCACGCCCCTGAGCAAAACCTTCCTGATAACCCGCTTCTCGACCTTCTCGATAGCCGTCTTCCCGCGCGGCCTCCCGAATTTCCTGCAGGTTAGCCGCCGTCAGCGGCTTGACCTCTTCCTCTCGGGCAACCTGATTACCTTGCTCATCCAGCAAAGGCAATTCCCACCGCTCCCAAGCAGTCAGGTTCTCTTTCGGGATAAGCTTGTCGTCCTGATCGGATTTTTTCATCACATCATTTCTTCACCGGCACCACCCAGCGATATTTCGCCGGCTTCGGCCATTCTGCGGGCCACAGTAATGATGTCTTTTTGAGCGCTTTCAACTTCACTCACCTTAACCGGCCCTTTGGCTTCCAGATCATCCTGAAGCAATTCCGCCGCTCGCTTGGACATATTTGCGAAGATCTTGTCTTTCACGGCTTCATCTGCGCCCTTAAGTGCAACCACCAGCACCTCGGACGAGACTTCTCTAAGCAGAGCCTGAATACCTCGATCGTCCACATCCTTGAGATTATCAAAGACAAACATAAGGTCTTCGATCGTCGTCGCCAAATCTGGGTCCATGTCCTTGATGGAATCCAGCAGACTTCCCTCAACCGACCGATCCATAAAGTTCATGATATCTGCGGCGCGTTTGACACCACCAATGCGACTGGCCTGACCGGCGGCTCCGCCCGAGAACTGCTTTTCAAGAATGCTGTTGAGCTCTTGCAGAGCCTGCGGCTGAATCGTTTCCAGAGAAGCCACACGCATCACCACATCAAGCCGGACTTTAGGGTCAAGCGTTGCCAGAATTTCAGCAGACTGGTCTGGATCAAGATAAGAAATGACGATGGCCTGAATCTGCGGGTGCTCATAACGGATAATGTCACCAACCGCCCTGGGCTCCATCCACTTAAGGGTATCAAGGCCAGTGGTATTGCCACCCACCAAAATGCGATCAATCAGACTGGCCGCTTTGTCGTCGCCAAGAGCCTGAGTCAACATGGCGCGGATGTAGTCATCGTTACCTACACCAAGCCCAGTCTGCCCACCCACAGCATCGACAAACTGGTTCAGCACGAAGGTAACCTCGTCCTTCGTGACATCTTGCATTTGCGCCATGGCGACACCCACACGTTGAACCTCTTTCGGGCCCATGTGTTTTAGCACTTCTGCAGCATCGCTTTCACCCAGCGACATCAGCAAGATCGCAGCCTGCTCGACGCGGGAGATTTTACGTTGCGGAGCTTTGGCAGAGACTTGTCCCTGTCCAGCATTTTGTTCAGTCATCGACGTTCACCCACTGGCGCATGACCTGTGCAACCCGGCTAGGATCTTCTGCAATCAGGCCTTTGAGTGCATTCAACTGTCTATCATAGCTGTCTGTCGCGCCGGGCAACAGCAGATCACCCTGCGAGGCCATGGCATTTTGCAGAGCCCTGTCACCCTCAATACCGTCTATCGAACCGTAGTCGTCACCATCAGAGCCGAGCTCTCGATCGCGCTCTCCACCACCTGATAACGCTTTCAACGTTGGACGCAACAAGCCCAATACCAGAATCAAAACCACCAGACCAGCCAGAACCTGTTTCATCAAATCCCAGAACCATGGCTGCTCCCAAAAACCAGGCTGCTCGAATGTTACGGTTTCCTCCGGCGCGAAGGGGGTATTCATTACGGTCACACTGTCACCCCGTTCCGCGGAGTAACCTACCGCATCGCGCACCAGCATAGCCAAACGTTGCAGCTCTGCCTCCGGCCATGGCTCATAACTCACGTCGCCCGTTTGCGGGTCCATGACTTTCATATCGTCAACAGCCAACGCGACCGTCACGCGCTTCACTGCGCCAAGCTCTTGGCGGGTATAACTGACAGTACGGTCAATCTCGTAGTTTCGGGTCGCTTCTTTACGCACGTTCACCGGCGGCGCAATGGGATCGCCATTTTCATCAACCGCAGCGCCCGCGACTTCAGGCACCGTCGCGCTGCCTGGAGGCTGGTTTGACAACGCTCCCGGCACGCCAGACATCAGGTTACCTGCACCACGCTGTTCGGTGAGTTCACGCTCACTGCGAATGGCCTGCTGTTCCGGGTTGTAAAGCTCTTCCGCCCGTTCGACCGCAGAGAAATCCAGATCGGCGGAGACTTCTGCACGATAACGGCCATCACCCACGATGGGTGAAATAAGAGAGGCAACACGACGCGACAAGCGCTCTTCAACCCGACTGGTGTACTCATACTGATCTTTCATTCGATCGGTATCGGCTTTGAGGTTGGCTTCCTCTCCGGTCAGCAAATTACCATTTTGATCGACCACGGTGACCTGATCACGGTTCATCATCGGGATGCTACCGGCAACCAGATTCACAATCGCACGGATTTGTTCCTGCTCCGGACGACGACCAGCGAAGACTTCCAGAAAAATCGAAGCACTCGGCGCACGGGCATCCCGAATAAAAACAGAACGCTCGGGAATCGCCAGGTGGACTCGGGCATTTCGAACACCGCGCATACTGGCAATGGTTCGGGCTAATTCGCCTTCAAGGCCGCGACGGTAGCTGATGGTTTCCATAAACTGGGAAGTACCCAGCCCACGTTCTTGGTCGAGAAGTTCGTAGCCAATGGTTTTCCGGTCGGTGACCCCTTCTGCAGCCAGCTTGAGCCGAGCGTCATAAACCTGCTCGGAAGGCACCAACAATGCGCCGGTGCGCGTATCCATTTTGTAATCAATACCGCTGCTATCAAGAATGCTGGTGACGTCCTGAGGGTTGTAAGCTGACAAATCCCCCACAACCGGCTGATAGTTAGGTTCCTGAGCCCAAAGCACCACGGCAAAGCCCAGTGCCACGCTGGCCGCCAATCCAACCATCAAACCAACCTGTCGCAACAGGTTCAGGCGATTGAACCCAAGCAGCATATCGCTGCGGGATTCGGATGTACCGGAATCCTGAGAAGTCGGCAGACCGGAGGCGTTGGTTTCTGCGGGTAAGCTTGCCATGCTACTGCTCCGTTATCAGATCGGCATATTCATAATGTCTTCATAGGCTCTTACTACCCGGTTTCGCACCTGAGTCAGAGCTTCAAAAGACACTGTTGATTTCTGGGCCGCAATCATCACCCGCGTGATATCAACATTGGGATCACCCATTTCATAGGCTGTGCGCAGTTCATTGGCCTGACTCTGTACTTCGTTCACGCCATTAACGGCCTTGCCCAGCATATCGTTAAAGCTGGGAACTTCTTTGGTTTCCTGAACCGACCGTGGGCCATCCACCTGGCCACGCACAGACTGATCCTGATCGATACGCTGATTCTGCACCATTTGCGATCGCAGATTCCGAATCTCGGACAGAACATTGTTTATGTCAGCACGCTGGACCATTTTACTCTCCCGGCTACCCCAACGGGGTATCAGTTATTCGTTCTATACCGAAAACAAAGCAAACTGCAGGCCAAAACCAATTTTTACTTTAATTTCATTAAATTAAGAAAACGAAAAAAGGGCCAAGGCAAACTTTTGACGGGATTTTGACTGCCACAACTATTCACAACATACCGCAGACAAAAAAACGGCACCCAGAAAGGGTGCCTGAAAGAGTTAACACACAAGACGGGGATGCACGCTCAGGCCAAGGCAAGCTCAGCATCCAGATCGATGCCGGCATCGCGCATCTGGGCCAGTTTGTAGCGCAGAGTACGCGGGCTAATCCCCAATTGCTCGGCCGCACGGTTTCGGCGACCACCTTCGTTTTTCAAAGCCTTAATGATCATACGGAATTCTTGCTGGCGTAGATCACCACCCAAGGAACCACCCGCATCTCCGGCTTGCCCGATATCCTCAACCATCTCGCTTGATGGCGACGACAACTCGGTAGTGGGAACAGGAACGCTCTGGTGAACGCTAAGCGGTGCCGAATCGGCAGCCCCGGTAATACCCATTTCCAGACACAGATCGCCCGCGTGAATCACATTGCCTTGATGCAGGACCAACGCGCGCTGCAGCGCGTTATCCAATTCACGCACGTTACCCGGCCAGCTATAGCTGGTCATGGCTTTGCGAGCATCATCCGCAAAACTGATGCCGGTAAGTTTCATTTTTCGGCAATGCTTTTTCAGGATCGATTTCGCCAACGGCATGATATCCAGCGGCCGTTCACGCAGCGGCTGCCAGCGCATCGGGAACACCGTCAAACGGTAATACAAGTCTTCGCGGAATTTGCCCTCACGGACATAATCCCCCAGATCCCGGTTGGTAGTCGCCAGCACCCGCACATCCAGAGGGATAGTCTTACGGCCACCTACGCGCTCTACTTCCCGCTCTTGCAGGACTCGCAGTAATTTGGACTGCAAGCCGAGCTCCATTTCCGAAATTTCGTCCAGCAGAATGGTGCCGCCATTCGCTTGCTCAAACTTACCCGGCGAAGTCGCGACAGCGCCGGTAAATGCACCTTTTTCATGACCAAACAGCATTGCTTCCAGCATGTTCTCCGGGATAGCTGCGCAGTTAATGGCGACAAACGGCTTGTCCGCACGCGGAGATTGTTCATGAATAAAACGCGCCAGCACCTCTTTGCCGGTACCACTTTCACCCGAAATCATTACCGTTGAATCGCTGGCCGCCACTTTGGTAGCGAGCTGGAACATGCGCTTACTGATCGGATCTTCCGCTATCGGCTGATCACCCGACGCTTGACGCGCCCCGCCCACCACTTTGCTAACCGCCTCAACCAACACCTGTGGCTCAAACGGCTTAACAAGGTAGTCGATCGCACCCGACTGCATGGCGGAAACCGCATGACTGATCTGACCGTAGGCCGTAATCAACATCATCGGCAACCCTGGGTATAAACGCTGCACTTCACCCAACAACTCGTGACCGGACAACCCCGGCATATTGACGTCACTGATCACCATATCAACCGGAGTACGCGCCAAACTGGCGAGGGCCTCATCAGCATTAGCGGCCTCACAAACTCGATACCGGGCCAGTTCCAGTGTTGTTACCAGCGCTTCCCTGAGATCCCGGTCATCTTCCACAATGAGAATACGAGCCCTTGCCATGATTAATGCCTCCACCTATTCTTTAAACCCGACCGGCCAGCGTTGGTAACCGCATGATTGCAACGGCCCCACTCTGACCCGCAGATTGGATCGAAAACTCACCACGGTGAGCCTTAACCACAGCCTGAACTACCGCCAAACCCAACCCGGTACCGTGGGACTTGGTGGTGTAAAAAGCTTCCAGCATTTTGTGCGTCTGCTCAGACTCGAAGCCCGGCCCGTTATCCTGCACCCGAATTTCCAAGCCGTCCGCCGAAGCGGCAAGGTGTAAAGCGACATCCGTCGCGCCCGCTTCCAGACTGTTGTTAACCAAATTCATACAGGCGCCTACGAGAGCATCACGGTTGCACATCAGGCTGCACGACTCACCGATCTCCCTGGTGACTGAAACGGTGATTCCCGCGTCGAGCTTTAAACCATCAACGGCCGCTTCTAAAGCACCATTCAAAGTCTCTACAGGCAATTCTTCCGCCAGACGGGTTTCACCTCTCGCAAAAATCAGCATATCCCGGACCTGATGCTCAAGGTGACTAAGTCGGGACATAAGCCGAGAAGCGCAGCGCTGGCGCATTTCTTCATCAAGGTCCGGTTGTCCCAAGTGGCCACCGTATAAAATCGCAGCGGAGAGCGGTGTACGAATCTGATGCGCCAACGAAGCCACCATTTTCCCCATGGCCGACAAGCGCTGAGCATGGGCCAATTGGGACTGAAGTTGGCGGGTTTCCGTGAGGTCGGTAAGCAGAATGAGCTGGCCGGGCTGATTTTCCATGGTCCGTATTTCGATACTGACCCGGCGACCATCTTTCAAGGACACCTCGTGACCATCGTCACTGCGAGGTGAAAAGCACCGGCTGATTACATCAATCCAACGCTCCCCTTCCAGGGGTTCACCCAAAAGCGCAAGCGCTGCCGGATTACACTGACTGACCACGCCGCGCTCATCTAAAACCACAACGCCGGCAGGCAAAGCCTTCAACAGTGTCGACAGGCGATCCGCCAACTGCTCTTTTTCTTCCAACTCTTGTTGACGCTGCCGCGATTCCTGGGTGAGTTCACCCGACAATTGGTTCACTCGAGACTCAAGCGTCCGATAGGAATCAGTGATCTGGCGCGACATTTGGTTAAACAAATCCAGAGCCGAACCTACCGCCTCGTCATCCTGCTGCGGAAACAACGATGTGACTTTGTCATTCACATCAGCGGCCGCATTCGGAGCTGTATCGGACTGAACCGATTCGACGACAAACTGTACCTGACTCATAACTTCCCCCTGAGACCGGCCTCGCGACCAGAACACCCGGATGTATCATTTAGAGTCAGCCAAGCTAAGAATGTGCCAGATTTAAATTCTTCTTATATTTCAACAAGAAAGGAAAAACAAGAAAGGGGCAATGACGGTTTTCCGTCGCTTACAAAGCAGGGCAATGCCAAAGGACTCAAACCTTTGACACTGCACTGAGGAGGGAATCAGGATTCTGCGGCGTCGTCCCTGAGGCCATACTTACGAACTTTTTCGACCAGCGTTGTGCGCCGAATCCGCAACTTTTCAGCCGCCCTCGCCACAACACCAGAGGCCTCATCCAACGCTTGCTGAATGAGCTGGCGCTCCAGGCTGGACAAATAATCCTTAAGGTCGATGCCGTTTACCGGAAGCAGTGCGGGCGAATCGAGCCCAACCAACCCCGGAATGGCGGATGGCATACCGGTATCTTCTACCGAACGATTCTCATCGTAATCATCCACGTAACGGAACTTCTTCGGCAACTCTTGCACACCGATCACACCATAGGGGTGCATAATGGCAAGCCGCTCCACCAGGTTAGCCAACTCCCTGACGTTGCCCGGCCAGTCGTGCCGGCACAAGCTCATGATCGCCGCCGAGTTCATTCGAAGGGAGCCTCGTTTTTCCTTTTCCATTCTGGAGATCAATTCGTTGATCAACAGCGGAAGATCTTCCACGCGGTCTCTCAGTGCCGGCATTTCGATGGGAAAAACGTTCAGGCGATAGTACAGATCTTCCCGGAAATCGCCGGACTCAATCATATCCTCGAGATTCTTGTGGGTAGCCGCGATGATACGAACATCGGCAGATTGAGTCCGATTGCTACCTACCCGCTCAAAGGTCCGCTCCTGCAGGACCCGCAAAATCTTGACCTGCATATTGAGCGGCATGTCGCCGATCTCGTCCAGGAACAAGGTTCCGCCTTCGGCAAGTTCAAAGCGGCCAACCCGGGAGGTGATCGCTCCGGTAAAGGCACCCTTTTCATGACCGAACAGTTCACTCTCCAAAAGCTCGGCAGGAATGGCGCCACAGTTGACCGGCACAAACGGTTTGTCACGGCGCGAGGAGTGATAGTGTAAGTTGCGGGCAACGACCTCTTTACCGGTACCGGATTCACCTGTGATCAGAACACTGACGTCTTTATCAGCCACCTGCCCCATCAACTGGCGAACCTGTTGCACGCGCCGGCTGGTACCCACCAAACTTCGAAACAGCTGAACGCCCCGCTGCATGCCACGATCCAGAGTACGACTGAACTGATCACGGTATATCTGCGCGCGATACAAAGAATCAACAAACTTTGTATAGTTCAGCGGCCATTCCATGTGCGCAATTAAACGAGAGGCATGATCCTCCGGCAATCCCGTCGCATCGAGGTCGCCCACCAGAAGAATCGGCAGTCCCGGTGTTGATTCACAAACGGACGCAATAACGGTCTTGGCATCCGCATCTTCACCATGAACAACCGCAACGGATGCAAGGCCTATTTGATCAGCCTCCCCACACTGCAAAAATGCCATAGCCTCGTCACCGGCGACAATCTGCTCTTCACCCACAAATTCCAGAATGGTGATCAGATCACGTCGTCTGGCTTCGTCGTTGCTGAGCACCAGCACTGTGTTATTTTGAGGCATTCACGGAGATCTCTGTCGGAGGATTTGAGCCGTATTTAAGACTGTCTTCGGCCGGGAGTCAATTTTATGACACTGGCACCTCATCTTACCCTAAGAAAACCTGAAGCTACTTTGGTCGGTTGGTTGAAACCTTGGCGTAGGCAGCTGCCGCATTGCGGTTTTGATTGACGCCTTGAAGCGATTCTCGAGCTTCATCCCGGGCTTTGGTTGCCCCCTGCCCCGCGATTTCTACCAACTGATTGAGGGCTTCCAAACGCTGCTTAACCTGCGTAGGCGAAACGGCCCCCTGCTCCATTGCATCCATTAAAGGATCAACAATGGGTTTCACCTGTTGATTGAGAACAATCAGTGCGTTCCAATCTTCTGCTGCGAGTGCCACCTCAAGTTGTTCTTGCAATGAATCTAGATCTGCCAGAAGAACGTCTGGATTAGCCACGGCTAGGTCACCTATAGAGTTGATGCGAGAAGATCTGGCGAAACCAGCAATACAGCCGCTACCCAGCCGGGTAGCGGCTTGAGGTAGCCATTTACCGGCGCGCCGCCCGGCGGGCTGCAGAAGCGGTAAATTCGTTTCGACGATACCCGGGCGCAAAATCGTAAGCTGGGTAGCCGTCATCCAGACCATCAATGTAATAACGCTGAGCTTTGAGGTCGTACGTCATTTCCATAGTAGTCCAGAACACCGGCTGACTGTAATAGCTAATATTGTGCGCTTCAGAAACACGCCACAGTTCGCCTTTTTCGTTGTATTCCTCAGACGCAAGAATCTGCCAACTGTCCTCATCAATGTAGAAAACTCGGCGAGCGTATATGTGCTGGATACCTGTGCGACGCTTAGCTTCTACTACCCAGACACGATGTAACTCATAACGAGCCAGCTGCTGGTTAATGTGGTTAGCGCGAATCACATCATCAGGGCGAACATCGGCGTCGTGCAGCTTGTAGGCATTGTACGGCACCAGCAGTTCACGTTTGCCTTTAAGTTCCCAGTCATACTGGTTCGGAGCGCCGTTATACATATCTTTCTGATCCACCGACCGCAAAGACGACGAGTTCGGGAGATCCGTTTCATACGCCAAATTAGGTGAACGGCGGAGGCGACGTGAGCCGGAATCATATCTCCACGCCAAACGTGGTGAACGTACCTGATCCAGAGTCTCATGCACGAGGGTAATGGTACCCGCTAAAGTGCTGGGCTCTAGCGTGTCTGTTTTGAGGTAGAAAATCTTGTTATCGATGTCGGCAAGGTCCGCCCCGGGCCGGCTATACGCGAAGAAATAGTCGTACTGATTAACCACCGGGTTGAACGCCCCATCTCGCTGGGGCGTGGCAGAGCCACTTCGGAAAGAAACTTCTTCTCCCCGATACCGGAGAATATGATTCCAGATAACTTCCAATCCGTTTTTCGGAATCGGGAACGGACTGGTCATAATGGTGTTACGGACGCCGTTGCCATTATCCAACAGTTCGGCATTCAAGGCGTTTTCGTAAGATTTTTGGTAAACCGCTTCGGGAAATGCCGCCGTACGCCGGGTTTTATACACCGGCATGAAAAAATCGGGACCGTACTGCTCAAGCATTTGAGCATGGCCGTCTATGAGCTTGTCCCGGTATAGATCCAAATTCTCCCGAGTTACCACGAATAGTGGCTCATCTTCGGGGAAGGGATTGATTTCAACCGTTCCCTCTTCCCAGTTCGCCGGGGGTGTTGCCAAACCACCCTTCCAGGCAGGAATAGTACCGGCGTCATTGCCCGCCCTCACCGCTCCAACCGGTGTTAACTCATCCTTTAACCGCTTCGCTTCCTCTGGGGCCACCGTGGCCCACGCGGAACCGGACACACTCAGCGCAGCAATAGTGACCGCTGCCAACAATCGGTTTCGCATCCCTTAACCTCCAACAATGATCATTCGGGCATCCATGAATTACCCCAAGTGGCCCTTTTTGCCAAATTCAAACGCCCGTTTCAAGGAATTCTTTGTAGCTTCTTGTGTCTAGCTGCAGGTCAGAGCAGGAGGAAAAGCCTGTTTAAAAATGGTACACTGGTCGGCTTCTTTTATTGGATAGACTTAATCCTGCGTGGGTCAACTATGGCGTCTCAATGGTACTCAATAACTTCTCAAAAATTGTATCTGGCCAAGATATTACTCTCACAGCTGGATCAACCTATTGAGCAGGCGCAAATTAACCCTCAAACGGCGATCTTAAAAGAAGCTATAACCCAGGGCGCTATCGAGCTCTTACTGCGCGCTCGAAGCACTTTGCTGGTCATGGTTGCGCAATATCATCAGCAGAAAGACGCTGAGCCGCTGTCACTTGAGGAGCTCAAGGCTAGAATCTCGTATGAGACCCAAGATCTCGAGGATTTAGAAACTCTACAAAGCATTCCCTCCAGTTGGTGGAATCACCTTGTGCAACTTGAAAAAGCATTGAAGCAGCCTCCGGTACCGAAAAAGACGGTATCCGCTGACAACATTATTGCGATTTCAACAGAGGATGTAGCTGATCGCTCGGCTAAGGGCTTACAAAAAACCCTGACAGCCATGACGGATTTTGCCCGAGCTGTGGAAGATAGACATAGCGAATGGTAATCACGGCTCCAGAACTACTGAGCACGACCCACGAACACATCGCACTAAGTAAAGGCCTAAAGAATGTCACCATCGTTTTTTGAGATCGTTGAACTGCCAAACGGCGACTACGCTTTACGTCGCGTTGATGACGATGCAGCACCGTTGGTCCGCATTTCCTTCTCACAAGAAGCGAAGGAAATGATGGCTGATCAGGACATGAGCATCGCAAAAGCCATGATCGCTGCAGGCATAGAGGCTACCGGCACTGTTTCTCAGGCTGTTGATTGGGATGAAGAGGAAGACGAGTTTGGCGACGCCCAACCTCATTACACACTGCACTAACGGATCACCCTAACTCTCAGGTAATCACCTCTGGCGCAGCACAACTCCGTGACTATTTCCTTTCGCAGAGGCTTTTTGAAGCGATTCGAAAGCGGAGCGCGCCAGTTTATTAGTCCACAACACAACCGCATGGCAAGTTCCCGCACCCAGCGCCAATTCAGCCAGCTGTTGAGCCGGAATCTCAGGCGTTGAGCGCAGCACCAAAATCTCACCAGTAACGATGCCGTGCATATTTTGCCACTTCCCTACCAATGATTGAGGCGGATCTATCCAGGCCAGCCAACGCTTCTCTTGATTCAGCTGAGTCAACATGGGTAACAGCAACTGAAAGTTCTCGACCTGACCTTCCGGAAGAATGATCTCAGTTACGTTACCTCGAAAATCAGCCTGCCCAGATGTCGAGCGACGAGGTTCAGGCCGCTGATAGCGCGATGAAGCTGCATGCGCCGAGACTACAGCCGCGGGTTGAAACGCCCTATTATGATTGAAGCTCAACTGTTCCATCACTCACCTACCTGCGTTTTTCACGTGTCGACTTTCTAGTTATCAGTGCAACTCGGAGCGCCGAATGACGCCAACACCCAGCCCTTCGATATAAAGTTCCTGCTCAGCCAGATCAACTTCGATGGGACCAAATTCTTCGTTCTCGGCAATGAGCCAAACTTTATCGCCTTCCTTACGAAACCGTTTAACGGTGACCTCGTCACCCACACGCGCCACAACAATTTGACCGTTGTGAACGTCTTGAGTCCGGTGAACCGCCAGCAAGTCACCATCAAGGATGCCGATGTCTTTCATACTCATGCCTCTCACCCGCAGCAGATAATCCGCCTTCGGTGAAAAGAAACTCGGCTGGAGTGCGCAATGATCTTCGACATGCTCCTGCGCCAGAATCGGGCTACCGGCAGCAACTTGACCAATTACAGGCAAACCCAAATCGGGCTCGGCTTCGGGCAACCGAATGCCACGGCTGGCTCCGGGGACCATTTCTATCGCGCCCTTTCGCGCCAGAGCTCTCAAGTGCTCCTCAGCGGCATTCGCGGAACGAAAACCCAGCTCTGCAGCAATCTCTGCGCGAGTTGGCGGATAGCCAGTTTCATCAAGATAACGCCGGATAATATCCAGTACCTGGGACTGCCTGGCGGTTAGTTTCATGTTGGAACACTCCGGATATTGATGACTGGTTTTTTATACAGTGATTTGACTATATACAGTGTTTTATCCAGTGTAAAGTCTGCAATAGAACATTTATGGACAGTAACGGGCAACGACAGACCTCTGTGTTAAGGTTAGGCACAAAGTCCCCACAGGAAACACGACATACTATGAGCTCTTCACAACTCAGCAATATGCCCGTCAACGCCCACACCACAGATGGAAGCGAACGAAAGGTTGGTGTAGAAATCGAGCTATCTGGGCTTAGTTATGATGCACTTATAGAGCATGCCAGCCGCTTACTTGGTGGCAAAGCGGAACTTCAGTCCCGTTATGTAACCAACATCAACACGGAAGATGGGGCTTATACGATCGAGCTAGACTCAGATCCGATTAAAGACCTCAACCTCGCCGACGAAGGGCTACCAACATCCATCCGGGAACTTGCTTCCCATGCCATGGATGCGATCGATTTCGCCGCTGAGAAAATTGTGCCTTTGGAGATTGTTGGGCCGCCTCTGCCGTTGTCGAAACTGCATACCATGGAAACCCTAGTGGACGAGCTCCGGGACCTTGGCGCACTGGGCAGTCGCGAAGCGATCTATTTCGCCTTCGGCCTTCAGCTCAATCCTGAACTGCCCGATCTGGAGCCCGGCACAATTGTGCGTTACTTGCAGGCGTTCGCGGTGCTGTACGACTGGCTCAAGTCACGGCATCAAATTGACATCAGCCGTAAGTTCACCACTTACATCGAACCCTGGAGCAATAAATACACGGAAAAGCTGATGCGGGATGACTATGAGCCCGATCTCAAGGGCTTGATGACCGATTACCTCGAAAGCAATCCAAGCCGTAATCGGGCTCTAGATTTGCTGCCACTGTTTGCGCACCTCGATGCAGATCTCCTGGCCGACTATGTTGTAGACCCACGAATCAAAAGCCGCCCGACTCTGCATTACCGACTGCCTGATTGCGACATCGACAACCCGAACTGGCATTTTTCCAGTGTCTGGAATGACTGGGTGGTATTGGAGCAACTAGCAAATAACGCGAAGGACTTGGCGACAGTTCGGAAGCAGTTCCGTGACGCTCAAGAACTCAGTTTCCATAATCTGACCCATTCCTGGACCGAAACCACACATCAATGGCTCCAAGAACACGGTTATGTCTAACACGGAAACCGAAACAGACATTCCGGGGCTGACCATCGGGATTAGCGGGCCCGCCAGACGCAGTCTCGCGCAGAGACTGATCAGTCTCGGCTTGAGGCTATCGGGCGCCCGCACGCATTACATACGCCCCGGCTCTCGAATCAACGTAGCCTTGCTGGATGGGCTCGTACTATCAGGTGGCACTCACGTGCACCCTGAGCGGTACGGTCAACAGCCGCAAGTGACCGCCAAATACAATCCGAAAAGGGACGACACCGATTACCGTTTACTGGAGCAAGCGGAGGCTATCGGCATTCCGGTACTGGGTATTTGTCGGGGCGCCCAGTTCATCAATATTTTTCACGGCGGTTCACTGTGCCAGAACGTAACGCCCCTGCGGGTGAACACAAGGCACAGGCCCCTGTTGCTGCCATTACAAACCGTCAGACTGGTTTTAGGCAGCCGACTCGCGGCTTTAATGCCCAGCCTGAAAATCGGCGTTAATCGCATCCACAGTCAAGCTATCAAACGCTTGGGTCGAGACCTCAGGGTGACAGCTGTCGACAACGATCTATTTGTTCAAGCCATTGAGAACACCGGTAAACAATGGCTGATGGGCGTTCAGTGGCACCCCGAATATTTGCTCTATCATTCCGGCCACCGCCGTATTTTTCGTCGATTTGTACAAGCGGCCTGCAAACGAAAGCTTCAGCGCCTTGAAAACGAAAGCGCGCAATGGAATAACGAAGGAGACTAGTTATGTCACACCAACAAAGAGCGGTCGCTCTGGCTGCTGTGTTTGTCGCCGGCGCTTTCGCACCAGCATTGGCCTCGGCCGGTGAAGTCAGCCTGAGCGGTGAAGGTATTGTCACATACAGTCCCGACAGTGCTCGTTTACGTTTCACCGCCAATGCTGAACATAACGAACCAGCAAAGGCTTCCCAGCAAGTTCACAAGATGATGGAGCAATGGCGCAAAGGTATTCGCACGCTACAAAGTCAGCTGGATGATTACTCGGATGCGGAACTGAATCTGTACACCCGCAATCTGCCTATTCAGGAGAAGGGGCAAAAACAAGAGCAGGTTGCGGTTGCCAGCCAGACCGTGAGCTTCACCATCAGCGACCTTGCACTCCTTAACCCACTGCTGGAAGAAGCCCAAAAATTGGGCCTGCAATATCACCTGGGCACAAATCAGTTCTTCCATTCCGAGGAACAGACACTGCAACAGAAAGCACTTGGACTCGCCATTGCTGATGCCAAAGCACAATGCAACTTTGTTGCAAAACAACTCGACAAAAGCTGCGGCGATGTTGTGACTATCAACGTCTCCAACGGACAGCGCCCTAGCCCGATGATGATGTCTTCAGCCAGAGCTTCCGAAGGTTCAGTGTCTGCCGTTGGCCCACAGGAAATCAGTGCCATGGTTAACGCGACGTTTGAACTGGATTAAAGACAATCAGAAATCCCGGGTATAGAAAATATCCAATGAAGCGGCCAAGCCACTGGCCGCTTCCAAATAAAAGTACCTTCCCAGATCGTAGCGCAAAGCGACTGTGGTAATCGGCTCGAAAATCCCGACACCGTAACGAATACTCAGCTCATCGGTGATATAGCCGCTCGCGACAACAGACGCGGTCTCCCCGGAGCCTTCGGCTTCGAGCATCAGGTTTTTAATACCAAATTCGTCCCCGATGCTTTGTGTCAGTTCATTGGTTTGCGTCAGGCCAAGCGAAATGGCTGCAGCGCTCATCTGCCCTTCATCCCCTTGCCCTTGCGGCGGTCGACCCAAAATAACGTAAGACAAAGCGTCGCTTTGCGGCATCGACGGCTCAGAAAATACTTCGGTTTCTGGCTCGCTGATGGGCCCGCTGAGCCTGATCCCAGCAACTACCGTATCAACCTCTCGTACCGCCTCAATATCCAAATACGGCTCGGTCAACGCGCCTACGAATACAACTCTCGCTGTTCGAAGGTCGAGATCCTGGCCGTAGGCTTCGTAACGACCGTTCACCAATCGCAGTGCACCGCGGGTGTCCATATCATTGCCGATTCGCAGAGTGCCCTTCAGCTCCCCTGTCAGACCAAAAGCATCCAGAGACACTTCGTCTTCCCCCACGACCACGACGACATCCATAAGCATGGTGCGGATCGTGGGCTCTTCAGCCTCCACGCCAACGATAACCTCGTCGCTTGATACTGATACGGCAGTCTTTGGCAATGCCTGAACTTCGATGCTCCCACGAGGCACTTCCACGCGCCCGGAGACAGACAACTCACCACTCCGGAACCGAATTTCGAGATCAGGCCCCACTTCCACCGACGCATAGGGTTCAAAATATACCGGTAGCCGCTCCCCCTTCACGTTCAACAGCAGCTCTGGCTCGTCTCGCCAGTCCAGGCTTCCTGACAGCTGGCCCTCACTGCGATCGTTGCTCTGCCAACGCCCACTGATATCCGCGGTATAACCTAAAAACTCAAGGGCAAGCACCACATCTTCCATAGGCAGCGGCAAGTCCGGGTCCTGAAAGCGACCGCCGGTGAGCGCCAATTCACCGGTAACGGCGGGCTTCAACAAGGGCCCTTTCAGCTTACCGTCACCGTTAACCTGACCAGCCACCTCCTCAATACCTGAAAATGCCGAGACAAAAGCAAGATCCAGATTTTTCAGAGAAAAGGTGCCATCAATGGGCCGCTCGTCCGATACCGGATCAACCGACAACTGGGTCGAAAACTCACCCAATTCCGGGCCTTTTAAAGCCACCGAAACCTCGGCCAGCTCAGGCTTGAGCATCGCTTCCAAGGTGAGCGCTTGATGACTCAGCTTTTCCCAATCATCCAGAACCCGAAATTCAAAGAAGCCCTCACCGGCATCAATCTCAACCCGGCCATCCGGGCCCGCCTCGGTCATTGCCACCTCAACATCGGCATTTAGCAGGGCCGACCAACGGAAGGTCTCTGGGAGCAAGGGCTCCAATGCAAGCGAGGGAAATTGTCTAATACGATAGCCAATAACAGGGTTTGGCCAGAGCTGTTGATCGTCGGCGCAAACTGAGCTTTCTTGCCAGCGCCAACAGTGCTCCCCGAGTTTTAGCTCCCCCTGCTCGGTGTAAGACAGCTCTGTGCGTTGGTCCAATGCCCACAGATGTCCCGGCTCCGGCACGTCAATTTCACCACGAGTTATTGCGCCATTCCAACTCGTCAAGGCTTCGCCCAATCCACCTGCGAGCTCCAGCAACATCGAAACCTCCGGGTGTTTCGCCACCAGCGAAAGCGCATGATCATCCCGCGTGCCTTGAGCTGAAACGTTCACTTTGTCCAACGTCTGTCCGGCCGCTTTAACCTCGCTTGCGTTGATGCTCGCATCCAACACTTCACCGGAGCCCAGATTCGCCTGAACCTCTAACTGGCCAACCTGTGCTTCGTCTCGCCACGCCAGCTGTTCAGCCTTGAGGCTTAACTGACCCTGAGCATTTTGCAATGAGCCCTGTGCGCTCAGTTCGCCGGACAACCTGCCCCTCAGACCGGGCACGATTAGTTCAGGTTTTGGTAACACAACGGATAAGTCAGCGCCGATCCCTGTACCGTAATGGCCGCTGCCGGTGACTTTGTTTTCGGCAACCGAGACGAGCAGATCCTTCAACGTCCAATCGGAGCCGTCACCAGCCAACGTACCTTTGGCTGTTGCGGGCTGCTGTTGCCAAACACCGGCAAGGTCCCAATCCGCTGACATCACCGGCAACCCGCTATTCTGCAATTGCCCCTGACTGTTCACTCGCCCATTCAGGCTGGCTTCCAGAACGGGGAGCCAATACCCAGGGTTGAAGCCGTTTAGCTCAAGCGCAGCTTGCCAGGACAGCGGCCCGGAAAAACCCAGATCCGCCTGCCCCGTGAGAGCCCCGGCACCCGTTGTCATCTCCAGGTGGCTGATGATTAGAGCTTCAGAATCGCCCTCCATACTGGCAACCAGTTCTGCCGAACCCTGAGGGCCTTTTACGTTTGCCTCTATATCCGCCTGATAGCTACCTCCCTGATAACTTGCCTGGCCTTGCAGTGTTTCCAAAACCACGGGAGGCGCAGGCACATCAGGCAATAAAGCAAACCACGGAAAGGCATCAAGGCTGATGTCGGCATTCGCCAGCAGTCCCTCTTTCCAGGACACATACCCCGATGCCGTGAAGGTGCCCGATTCCTGTCGCTCCGTGGTAGCCGGACCGGAAAGGGCAAGGTTCAGATCGGAAGCGGCTTCCGTGGTAACCAGCCCCTCTAAAGCAACTTGAACATCTCCGGTGGTACCGGGAACCTCCGCCCGAGCTTCGGTCTGAAACCCATTGGCCAAAGAACCGCCCAAGCTCAACACCAAGTTTTTCAACAGTAACGTGGGAGGAAGCGTGTGATGCGCCATGAAGGCCGGCGACGTGATTTTCAGCTGAGCCGGTATGCGTGCATCAAGGGGTTCTGCGGCGCCTTGCAGTTTAGCTTCCAGATAGCCGGCACTTTGCCCGTCTATCCTCAACTCCCGCACACTTCCGGTAAGGTTCAAATCAACCAACCACGAATCTCCGGAGGGCGGAGGCAAGTCGACGTTTACCTTCAGATCCAGCGGCCAATCTCTGCGCATTTCGGCCCAACCACTGGCATTTACGCTAAGATCGCCCAGAACATAGGAGGCTTGATCAAGCTGAAGGCTGGCGCCAGACGCACTCGCTTTTATCGCTACGCTGTCCCAGATCCGACTACCATTGACCGTAAGCTCACCCAGCGCAACGTCTTTGACTTCCACCGCCAAGGGCAAGTTGATGTCTGGCAGGCTTATCCCCCCACCGGATTTCTCTTCGGTATCTGACGGTTGCACGATGACCTTAATACCACTGGCTTTCAAGGTATCCAGACACACGGTCAACTCGAACAAACATGTTGGGGACCAGTCCACTTCAGGTGACTGAATGTTTACCCCTATTCCATAGCCTTGCCATTCAAGACGTTCAGCCTGCCACTGCCCCAACAATGAACCGTATGCGGCTTCCGTCTGCAGGCCTGGAATTTTTTCTAACGTCCAGGCGGTACCTTTATCGGTATTGAGTGCAACCAGAACAAGACCAAACAGAATCAACGGCAACAACACAATCGCCGCGATGACAATCAACAACCAGAACCACCAACGACGACGAAGTGGCACTTCGCCTATTTCATTCTGCGGGTTGTCGGTCGTTGTAAGCTGATCACTCACAATTCAGGCCCCATCGAAAAGTGCACCCGCCAGCCGCCGCCAAGGGACTCATTCAACCCTTCAGCGAAATCGAGTCGCAACGGCCCAACAGGACTTACCCAACGAATCCCGATACCAACACCGGTCGCTAGAGGATCAAATACATCGTTCACCGCATTACCTTCGTCAATAAATGCTGCAAGCCGCCAGTTCTTCGTAAATTCATACTGGTATTCAGCACTCCCCACAATCAGATACCGGCCACCAACCACATCGCCATCGCTATTTTCCGGTGACAACGACTCATAAGCGTACCCGCGAACCGTCTGGTCACCACCGGCGAAGAAACGCAAAGACGGCGGAACGTCATCAAAATTGTTGGTCGCTACCCCGCCAAAATTGAATCGCGCCAAGAATCGATGATTGTCCGCCAAGGTATAGAGACCACGAGCAAGAAAATTCACATGCAAAATATCCGCATCTGACAGCGCCGCTCGGTGAGCACCGGTAACATCAAACTGCAAGCGATAGCCTTGAGAAGGGTCCAGTGGGGAGTTGGAGTGGAGCTTGGAATAACCGACACTGGGTAGCAGCAGGCTGGACGTATTCTGAGTATCCTCACCTATGGTGTACCGCTCACCTTCCCAGCGCAATCCTAGGATTTGCATCCAATCCGTATCAAGCTGATGACGCCACTGCTGCCCCAAGGTCAAACGCTCGGAGGCGACGTTTTCAATTTCCTCACGCTGATAACCGGTACTCAAACGAATGGAATCCGTCATAGGCGGATCGAGCGGCAATTCGTACCAACCAGAAATACTCTGCCGCAGTTTCGACACTTCGGTATCGAGACCACGACGGTGCCCCATGGGGTTTATATAATGCTCTCGCCACGTGCCACGGAATCTGGGCCCCACATCGGTTGAGAAGCCCACACCCGCTGAAATTGAACGAGGCTCTCTAGGGGTAAGACCAATCTTGATAGGAATAACCCGGTCTTCTGCCTCACTCGGTGAGGCATCCAAATCCACACCCGAAAAGTAACCACTATTGGAAAGATCCCGGCTCAGATTAGCCACCGTGCCGGCATGAAACGGCTCGCCGGGCTCAAAGGTCACATACTGCTCAAGAAGCTGTTGTTCGAACCCGTGCCCTTCCAGAAAGGTTACATCCCCAAGCCGATAACGCTCCCCGGATTCGAAACTCAGGTTGATGTCGGCAATCTGTTCAGGGGGATCAACCCTCAGTTCCCGAGTTTCAAACTTACCATCAAAATAACCCAGCCGCCGGGCTCTGTTACTGATACTGTTTCGCAGGCTGTCATATTCTCCATGGTTGAGAACATCGCCGACCCGCGGTCGCGCAGGTAGTTCACCAACGAACTCAGAATCATTCGATCCGGGCCCGCGAATATCCACATTACGCTGGCGAACTCGAACCGGAGCCCCGGGGTCCACGGTTAACAGCAACTCCGCCAGCCCTGCGCCACTTTCACCCTCACTCACTTTCCAGGTGATTTTCGGGTTGTAGTATCCCAAGGCGCGAAGGGCTTCTTTTATCTGGCCCTCTGCCGTAGGGGCGTATCGACGCAGACCTTCAGCGGTGCGCCCCTCCACTTCCCCTAAAAATATCCGTGCGTTGTCTTCCAGAGCATCGTGGTCGCCCTTAACTTGCACTTCAACCTGATTTGCCAGAACCAGCGAGGGGATACAGAGCATGAGGAACGCTGCAGCCTTGAAAACCGTCTTTTTTACGAAGAAAGGTGGCACCATACGGTGTACCGGTATCCCAACCAGATGGTTTGATGAAACTAGAAACTGAACCCCAGAGTTTACCGGTACCCCAACACACGTGCCATGCCTGACACGCTAAATAAAGCGAGAATTTCTGCGGTATTGGCCTTACCCGAAGTTACCACGAAAGTCGTCTCCAAAAACCAAATAGGCTATCCTGTCATAGACTTATGACTACCTCCTACCCTATCCACAGGTAACGAGAATGCTCAGGATCAACCGCGAAAACCTGAAATCCAGCCACCAGATGATCTGGTTCCTCATCGACTTTGCGATGCTGGGGCTGCTGATCATTAACCTCTCGTTTATAATTTGGGACTCCATCTACAATTTCATTGCCGTGCAGAACCTACTGAAAGAATACCTGCCTGCGGCGCAGTCTGCGTACCACCCCATCCATGAACGGTTCATCTTCTACGACATGATCTTCGTGTGGATTTTCCTGAGTGAGTTTGTCATTCGATGGGGCTATTCCGTTAAAGCAAAGGTCTATGACCGCTGGTATTTCTATCCGTTTATCCATTGGTACGATCTGGTCGGCTGTATCCCCATCGGTAGCTTCCGGTTTCTGCGCGTACTGCGGATTATTTCCATCGCATACCGGCTCCACCAATACAAAATCATCGACTTCACGAACACCAAGATTTACACATTCCTTGCCTTCTATTTCGACGCCTTTATGGAAGAGCTTTCGGACCGAATCGTCATCAAGGTACTTACCGGCGTGCAGCATGAGATTCAACAAGGTTCACCGCTGTTTGACCGGATCCAGAACGACATTTTGTACCCCCGAAAGGCCATGCTCGCAGACTGGTTGTCTGACCGTGTCGCGCATGCCGCGAATCAAGGTTACATGCCAAATCGAGGTGCATTGCGTGCCTATCTTGAGCAACGGGTTGATCATGCATTAAAACAAAATCTTGAACTGTCCAGGCTGAAGTACCTTCCGGTGGTCGGACCAACCATTCAGGACACGCTGGAGAATGCCGTGGGCGATATTGTCGCGAATGTCATCCATCAGATCCTTGAGGATCTGGCGTCTTCATCGAATCACGCTTTTATTGAAGACATCGTGAATGCCCTCTTACCCGACCCAAGCGCAAGCTCAGAAGAAGACGGGGATCAGGAAGCCCTGATCACGCTGATTAATGAAATTATCGATGCGATTAAAGGGCAAGTGCGCGTGAAGCATTGGCGCACGAATCTACCTTAGCGGTAAGGAACCTCGCCGAACCTTATGCATTTCATTTGCGCCTTAAAATGTAGCAGATGAAACTATGTCATAATGGTTTCATCCATTGGCAAAACCAAACGAGACAAACAATGAAATTTTTTAAAGCAACGTGGATTAAAACCATAGCTCTGAGCGCCTTGGTTGCCGCCAGTTCCGTTCAAGCGGGCACCTTAGAAGAGAGAATCGCAGATGGTGAAACCATCCGTTTGGGCTTCGCGGCAGCTCCCCCTTGGGCCTATTCTGGCAATGACGGCTCGCCTCAGGGCTTTGTTAACGGAATCGCCGTAGACGTGCTCAAGCGCATGGGCCACACCAACATCGAACCCGTGCTGACTGACTGGTCCAGTCTGATTCCCAGTTTGAAAGCGGGTCGGGTCGACATGGTGACAGGCGGGATGTACGTGGTAAAAGCTCGCTGTGAAAACATGGATTTTTCAGATCCGATCGGCGCGTTCGGCGACACCTTCCTGGTGCCTAAAGGCAACCCTAAAAACCTTCAAACCTATCAGGACTTGATTGACCAAGACCTGACGATGGTCGCGCCTTCTGGTTACAACACACTAAAAGACGCCAAAGATGCCGGCGTGCCTGCAAGCAACATCACAGAAGTGCCAGGACCGACTCAAGCCCTCGCAGCCTTGCGCACAGGTCGTGTTGACGCAGCTCCGATAAACGTACTCGAAGCCAAGCACGCCGCCGACATGGACGACAGTTTCGAAATGACCGACCCAGAAAAATTTGTCGGCCGTGACAAGCAAGTTGTCGGGATTGGCTTCCGCCCAGAAGACAAGGAGTTCCGCCTTGCCTTCAATAAAGCCCTGAAAGAGTACCTGGGCTCAGACGAAATGATGGCAACGGTAACGCCGGACAACTACATCAAGGCCTTCTTGCCAGGCGACTTGAGCACCGAAAACGCCTGTCAGTCAAACTAAGCCAGCGTTGACTTAGTTTGACTCAAGCACCGCACTCAAGAACTGCTGAGTGCGGTCTTTCTGGGGAGTATCCAGAAGCACTTCTGGCGCTCCCTGCTCCTCAATCTGGCCACTGTAGAAGAAACAGATGCGGTCAGAAATATCCCGAGCAAAGCCAATCTGGTGCGTGACCATCAACATAGTCAGATTGTGTTGATCAACGAGTCCGCGAATAACGCCAGTCACCTCACTAATGACCTCCGGGTCCAAGGCCGAGGTAACCTCATCGAACAACATGACTTTCGGGCGCATCGCCAAAGCACGCGCAATCGCGACACGCTGCTGCTGACCACCGGAAAGCCGGGACGGATGCTGATCACGCTTGTCAGCCATGCCGACCATATCAAGAAGCTCCAGAGCGCGCTCTTCAGCTTCCTTTCTGGACATGCCGAGCACTTGCATCGGCCCCTCAATGCAGTTACCCAGTGCCGTCATGTGCGGGAACAGATTGAAGTGCTGAAAACACATACCGATCTTGGAACGAATTTTACGCAAGTGGGCAGCGTTTGCGGGCACCAATCGGCCGTTCTTTTCCATGTGCGTTAAAGGCTCACCATCAACGTAAATCACCCCACTGTCGATGGTTTCCAGCGTCATCAACATGCGCAACACAGTGGTTTTTCCCGAACCGGAAGGGCCAATGATGGTCACCATTTCACCTTCGGTGACATCCAGATTCAGACCATCAAGAACAGTCAGGTTGCCGTATTTCTTGGTGACATTCTGAAACCGCACCATGGGCACATTGTCGCCCTCAAGTTTCAGGGGGTATTGGCTCATGTCGTGTTTCATCTAGTCAGTCCCATTTTGCGGCGTAATACAGTCTCGAACCGGCGAATCAGCCAAGCAGTGGGCAGCGATATCGCCAAGAAAATCAGCCCGACGATGGTGTAAGGCTCAAGATAACGGAAGTTCTCTGCGCCAATGGAGTTGGCCGCGTGCATCAGCTCCGCCACCCCGATCACCGACAGCATAGGTGTGTCTTTGAAGATACCGACAAGATAATTGCCCATGCCTGCCAGCGCGGGCGGCAGCGCCTGGGGAATAACAATCCGGCGGTAGGTTTTAGCCGTCGACATGTTGATTGCCTTCGCCGCTTCCCACTGACCTTTAGGCACATTCTCAATACCGCCTCGGTACACCTCGGACAGGTAGGCCGCGTAATGCAAACCGATGGCAATCAGACCCGCAGCCCAAGGCGACAGGCGCAGCCCAAACTGTGGCCCAACATAGAAAATAAAGAAGATCTGAAGCAGCAACGGAGTGGAACGAACAAACTCGACCAACTCACGCACGACAAAGGTGAGCACTCGTGACGGCGTGCGCTGTGCCAGCGCAAAGATCAGCCCAAGTACAACCGCCACGACATAGCCCCCGCCCGCCGCCAGCATGGTGTTACCGGCCGCGGCGAACAAGCGCGGCAATATTTCCCAGGTAAAATCCAGTTTCCAATCAAGCATGGTTTAAGCCCGTCCGATTTTGCGGGCCATAACCCGCTCGAGCCAACGCATCGTGGGCGTGACCATAAATCGTGCAAAGATGTAGTAGATGATAAGTGCAGTGCCAAAGGCTTGGGCGGACAGATAAGTATTACTGTTGACCTGACGCGTTTCGAACATCAAATCTGCCACCGAGATCAAGGCCACCAACGCGGTGCCCTTCAAGATCTCAATCATGAGGTTGCCCCAAGGCGGAAGTATCGCCACCAGCGCCTGCGGCAAGATGATTCGTTTCATGCGTTGTGCCGGGGACATATTCAGCGCCAAAGCCGCTTCCCACTGCCCTTTCGGTACCGATTGTATGGCGCCGCGCACCAGTTCCGCTCCGTAAGCGCCATAACACAGCCCCACGGTCAGGAAGCCCACCGTGAATTTATCCATAGTGACGCCAAACAATGGCATCACGAAGTAAAACCAATACAGCTGAACCAGGAGGGAGGTGCCGCGAAACAGCTCAATGTAGACGACAGCGATACTGCGCAAGATTTTCGACCGAGCCATCTTCATCAGGCCTGAGGCAAGGGCAACAACAATCGCCACCACAACAGCCAGACCAAACTGACCCAAGGTAACCAGCGTACCGTCGATAAATCGGTCGCTATAGGTTGTAAGAAATTCGATATAAGACATTTTGATGTTTAGCCTTCAGGCTCTTTACCAGCTGGTTCAAATAGACGCAACGAAGAGACTGAAGAGAGAGCAAATTGCTCTTTTCTAAAGCCGAAATCCATAGCACTGAAAATATCTGCATTGCCAATTATGATAATTATTACATAAAGAGTGACTTCAGTGCTCAGGCGACGTAACACTCATTCGAGCTGTATGGTTTACCTGCCTCCTTTGAAGCCGCGAAACGGTCGCTTACGCAACCGCCTCAACCTTTAGGGCTTCCACGCGTGAACGGCGGCCAGACACCACAGCCTGAACAATCCCCGAAGCAATAATCAGAACACTCCCCGCCAACTGCAAAGCACTTAAACTCTGCCCGAACAGAATCCACCCCAATCCGACAACGGTAATAGGTTCCAAATAAGCCAGAGTGCCGAAAGTTGCGGCCGGAAGAGTTCTCAGCGCCACAACGGCAAGCATAATTGCCAGGAAACCGGGAACCACGCCGGCTGCAACCAGCCACCCCCATTGGCTCGCCCCGATGCTCTCATTGTGCTGGAGCATCAAGGGCAGCATACACAGCGCCCCGGCCAGCATTTGGTAGCCACTTCGAGTCAACACATGCACTCGCTCATGGATCAGCCGATTGGTCAGAATAAAAGCTGCGTAGCACACCATTGCGCACAGAGCGTAAAACAGGCCTAGAACTTCTTCGCCTCGCCCTGACACATTAAAATTGAACTCCAGCATCATGGCGAAACCAAAAAGAGCCACCGCGATCAAGGCTGCGCTGCCCCCCGAGAGCCGCTCCCCCATAAAAAAGTGGGCCACAACAGACGCTGTGACGGGTGCCAGATACAGCAACATGATCGCATTCGCCATACTGGTGTAGCCCATGGCCATAACATAAAAGACCACAAAACCCGCAAGGAATCCGCCGGTGACCAACACCTTGACACCCGGCCAAGTGAACAGCTTTTCCTTCTGCCCCGTGAGCAGAAGGAAGACGGCCATCAATACGGCGCCAATGAACAGGCGATAAAAGGTTACAGTTTCTGCGCTAACGCCCGCATAAACAGCAATCGCACCTATGGTGCCCATGAAAATGGCTGCGAAAACAGCTGCCAGTATGTACACGCCCATCTCACTTCTCCCAAGTACAAAAAGGCAGACCAGTAAGCAACTGACCTGCCTCTGAAAGCAAAAAAGCCGGCAAAAGCCGGCCTTCTCATACGGTAGCGATACACCAGGTTATGCGCTTGACGTGACTCCTAACCTGTAATCGTGTTCACGTTGTTGGATAGGCGGTATAACCCTCCAATGCGGCGGATGTTAGGGATATTTGAATTTGGGCGCAAGTTCGATCGATGATAGAGAGCACTGGTTTGTTCGGACCACAGCTGCCATGAGACCATACGCCGTAGACAACCACCATGCATACCAGCAAGTAAATGATCGTCAACAACGAGGTTAACCATGAAAACAATCAAGTACGCTCTTACACTGGCACTGGCTGTTGTACTCTCTCCAGTTCAAGCGGCAGAAGGCTTAGTAGCGGTTGAAAGCCCCTACGACGCGCAAACGACCATGAACAGATTCGAAGACATTGTAAAAGGCAAAGGCTTGAATGTGTTCGCGCGCATCGATCACGCAGCCGGGGCGGAAAAGGCGGGAATGACGCTTAGGCCGACGGAAGTGATCATTTTTGGCGACCCACAAGGCGGGACGCCCTTCATGAAGTGTGCGCAGTCTGTCGGGATCGACCTGCCACTGAAAGCCTTGGTGTGGGAAGATGCCTCAGCGCAGGTATGGCTCGGGTACAACGATCCCACCTATTTAGCCGAGCGTCATGAGGTGCCCGAATGCGCGGTAGCCGAGAAACTGAGCAAAGCTTTGGCCGGGCTAGTGAAGGCGGCGGTAACGCCTTAAGCGATCACATCGCAGACCAGTGCAAGCGAAGCTTACGCTAGTCCACGAAGGTAATATTTTTGATCTGATCTGAAATGTTCAGTGTTGCGCCATTGATAACGGTGGGGGTCATGCCGGTCACCACCGTACCTTCCGGCAGGTTGGACAGGGTGATATTGAAACCGTTACCGGTAACACCACTCTGCATCTCCCCCTCGAAGGCATCACGCGCAATATGCTAACGCCGCAATCGAAATAAACGCTTCCCCCCTCCGTGTTGAGAGCCAACAACCAGGAAATCAAGCAAACGGCGACGGTGCTTCCTTGAACTCAGCATAAAGCTCAGGATAATCCTCGCGGAGCCTCGATAGATTGGACTGCGCGCTATCCGGCAACATTTTCAATAACTCTTGCTGCTCTGCATCGGTGAGGTATAAACGAAGAAACGGAAACAGCTTCTCACGTTCTACCTTCAGGTAAGCTTGATGGGCATCCAAATAGCCTTTGAAATCGTCGATAAAACGTTCCATAGGCACCACAGCATCCATCAGGATCATATCGAGCGTCTCGGAAAGCAGTTTCAAGCGCTTGTTCAAGGCCTGATAGTCTTCGGTCATTCGACGGCTCAACGCCTTACCTTCCGGTTTCCCAGACAGCAGATTCTCACTATACAGACGCTCCAGAGGCCTCAAGAAACCATCCATATAATCTAGAATATAATCCACAATCTCGCGTATCTGACGAAAGTCCGGGCGCTCGCCCTCCTCCAGCGTTGTGTGCCTGAGCGAGAGGACGTACAGCAACCGAGCCATGTTGCCGTGATCGCGGCGCAGTTTATTAAGCGTAGCCATGTGAAAACCTCCTGAGCTAATGGGCTGTGTTTTGCCTATCCTTAGGCCCCATATTGAATCGTTCGTCACTGCAATACCAGACCCAGCAACTAACGTAATTCCGGTCTCTTCTGAACCCTCACACAAGAACGTTGTCACGTGACGCATGTATGATTTGCATTCTAGGAAATTTTACGCCGGATATCCGCCGAAAAAGGAACGCCCTGTATATGACCTACCCCATCTTGATGATCAGCGTTCACACCTTGAATTCGATGCGGGGGATGTTCCTATGGTGCATATATCGTTTGGGGTAGCCGATTCACCCAGACCTTGTCTTTGATCTGATAAAGCTACAAAGCATCGCCAACAATGCGGGATTTGAGCGTTTCAAAGGAGTGGCTTGCCCTCTCACCCCATAAATGTGGCAAGAGGGCATTAACCCTCAGTCAACCAGCGTATTCTGCACTTCTAGAGTGACTGTATCGGTGTTCACCGCCGCAGTGTAAATCGTGTAGGTACCATCATTGGCACCCACTTGCCAGCCACTAGCATCCAGGCTAACCGAATCGGCATCATCCCCACTGATCGTCAGTTTGTTATTGCCATCGGTCATATCCAGCACGTCCTGAGCCGTGAGTGTGCCGATGCTGTTGGTGCCCATACCGGTCATATCGATCTTTTCGATATTGGAAAGATTGCCAGACAGCTCGTTACCGGTCACCTCCTCACCGAAGCGGAGCTGAATCGTATCTTCGCCACCGAAGCCATCGATAACGTCACCAGTCCAAAGCAGGGTGTCAGTGCCGGTAGTGGCATATTGCTCTATAACACCTTTGGTGTTTATATCTTTCCAGTCGGTCCAGGCGGATGTATCACCACCGTCAGTTTCTACAGTTTGCGCTCTGACTTTTACATCATTCAAAGCATTCTTTGCCTGCATAAAGGACAGTTTTTCTGCCTCTTCGGAACTCAGACCGCTGATCGTATAGTTGCCACCACCATCGTCGTTTACCTGATTTGTACCGCTGATCAGACTGCCATCCAGATAGAAGGCCGCATGTTCCCCCATGCCGGAGAACTCCAGCGTAAGGGTTTCGGTAGATGCGTCACCAGCCCCAGTGGATACCGGATCCTTGAGTTCATGGTTAAGATTAAGATTAATCTTCTCGCCTTCTTCACCGAAACTCGGTGTGGGGGCCAAAGTCACACCATCCGCCTGAGGTGAAACCGTGAGGTCAAAGGTTTTTTCAGTGACATCCTCTTCGGTCAAATCGCCTTCTCCAGAGGTAATCTGAAGCGTCAAATCACTGACCGTACCACTCCAGTACTGGGGTGGCATGATGCCGATATAGGCAGGAATTTCCCCGTGCCCCAGCAGCCAGCTGTTGGACGTGCCGTCACCACCGGCATTGTTCGACAGAGACGCTGCAGTTGCATCTGCGGCGTTATCCCCCACAAAGACTAGGAAACCGTTCGGCACATTGCTCAGCAATACCGCGCCAAGGGCTTCGGAACCGTCACTGTCTGAGAGCCCGTTATCCGCCACGGGGAGCTGAATGACGTTGGACTTGCCGTCTTCCGCCAACTGGCTGGCGTTTTCTGTACCATCCACATCATTCACAGTAAAGTCGTAGCCGCCATTGACCGGATTGACCTGGCCCGTTGCGGTCGCACTACCGGTTACAACCACCGCAGACTCATCCTCCTGACCTTGCGCCCAGGCTGAGAGACTCACTGAACCATCCACGTAATCTGTCGCTGGGGTATAGGTCAGTTCAACAGGACTGCTCGGGTCGACCGGATCAATCACGTAGTAATCGCCGCCAGGCAGCCCATTGCCACCACTGACTAAAGTGGTGTTCAAGGCCGCTCCGCCGTGCTTAAGCACACCTGCCCCCTCAATACCTGATTCATCCAACTTCAGATAAAGCTTGCCATCTACCAGAGTCCACTTGGCGGCTCCGCCATGAGTATCCGCCGTATTGGCCATATTGATGGTAAAGGTCAAATCATTCCCCTCATCCACGGCCGGTGCGCTGATACTGATTTCAGGCTCATCGCTGACCGGCTGTACCTCATCGAAAAGGGCCTCAACGCTGGAGCCACTTCGTAGGCCGCTCGGCACATAGGTAGTCAGTTCGGCATTAAACACGAAATCGCCATCGTGCTGGTTCCACTCGGCTGGCGGGGTCACCGTAATGTTATTCAACAGGGTTTGTAGTTCGGTATTGCCGCCAGCGCCCGACTTGGTCCAGATCGTTTCACCATCGATAACGGTTGCTGTCATGCCGGTCACCACTGTGCCTACCGGCAGGTTGGACAGAGTGATATTGAAGCCGTTTTCGGTAACACCGCTTTCAATTTCGCCATCAAAGGCGTCACTCAGTGTAAACGCAGCATCCTCGGTGGGGCTAAAATCATCGTCTTGCTCCCAAGCCACTATCTCAGCAGACTGTTGACTGCCATTACCCTCAGTGAAAGCAGTGGTCAGCTCAATCTCTTTAGTATCCATTTTCAGCGCCCCATTGCCGTCATCTTCGGTGGTTACGGTAATGGAAATTTTGTGGTCTATAAGACCACCCGCTTCCGACTGCACTTTAAGATTAATTGACGGAGTCAGTGCTGAACCAAAATCGTCACTGGTGATAAACAACCACTGATTGCCACCGATAAAATCGGCTCCCTCTACGATTACACCTTCAGGTACATTATCCAGCAGGATACGAGTCAGCTGTTCACTGCCATCGTAGTCGCCTCCCTGATTCGCAATATTCAGGTCGATGGTGGCTGTGCCCGGGTTATCCAGGTCGATGTTACTACCGGCTGTAACTGTCAGCTCCGGCTGGTCGGTTATGGCGGCCACGCTGACGTTGTAGGTTTGATCCCCGGACATTTCGGATACCGCTTTAACCGTGCCATCGTCACCCGGATCTTCAACCCGGTACTGCACCGTGAAGCTGCCGTTGCCGTGCCAGTTGTCATTACCCTTGAGGTAGATGTTGTCCATGGCGATGCTATTTAGCTTGTACCAGTCGCCCTCCAGAGTGACACCACTCTGTCCACCTGCCAACGCTGAGCCATTCTCACCGTAGGTCAGGGTAAAGTTCTGTCCACTCAGATCACTGGCCTTGATCCAGACTTCGGTGATGGTTTCACCGGTTTCCCCGTTCTCCTGTTGTGCACTGAAGTCTAGTTTTGCAGGCGTATCCTCAACCGCATCAGTGCCGAGGTTCATGGTCGCTTCCGGCGACGGCTTGATCCTGATCTGGACACTATGGTTGTCCGTAAGCGAATCACCATCGTTTTCGGTGGTCACCGCAGCCAGGGTGAAGGCGCCAGAGGTACCACTGAAGTTGGCCGGGGTGGTGATTTTGACATTACCCAGCTCGCTGGCCGCAAAGACCCATTCTCCATTGCCCAGGGAGGTGGCGCCCTCAACACCGAAGCCAGCCGGCAGATTAGAGAGCTTGAAGCTCAGGGTTTCCGATCCGTCGTTATCAGTCAGTGACGGTGTGCTGACCAACAGATCCTCCAGCATCACGCCACCTTCCGTATCGACAGTTTCTTCCTCAAAGCTTTGATCAACGGGAGCTTCGACAGTCACATTCGCCGGGTCTGCGTCCCCTTTGGGGGTGACATTGATGGACAGCTCGAAGGGAGGAGTGGACACACTCTCATAGTCCGTACCGCTCACTGTCAGTTTGTCTACGGAAACCGTAGAAACACTCAGGGTAAAGGGCTTGTTGGAGTGCTCCGGAGGCGTCAATGTCATATTGGCACCCTTGTCCGGATCAAAGTCTGTGATCTCCACTTTCCAGGTCCCGTCACCATTATCCGTAATGGTCATACCCGGTGGCAGGCCTGTAGCCCCCGAATTCAGGATCTGACCATCGTAGACAATCTCAGCCCCATCAGGAATTGCATTGATAGTGACGTTAAAGGTCTCAGACAGATCAGAGCTGGTGGGTCGGATGGACAGCGGCACAGACTCATCTTCATTACCGTTAACCCTCGCAGTGACGGTGGTGGTCGGAGTATCGGCTGAAGGTTTGATCAGAATATTGGTCAGGGTCGATTCACCACTAATCTTCTCGCTGACTGCGCCATCATCCGGATCCGGATCCGTATCACGAGTCAACGCTTCAACCTTGACCTCAAACATGCCGGCAAAGTCCGGCGGCGCCAGAAACTCCAGCGTATCCAGATACTCAACAGGTACCTCAATGGCCTCACCACCAAAGGTTTGAGTAACTAAGCCACTGCCGTCGTTATATCTGAACTGGGATCCGTTAGCATCCGCCTGGCTGCCATCACCCCCAATGAGTTCAGGCGTCAGCAGAGCGAAGGTCTTCTCGGACCCATCTGAATCTTCATTGCTCCAGCCGTTTCCAAGATCAAACCCATCGCTATCGGTCCCCAAAGCAAACCAAACATCTTCTTCACCTGATGATTGGTAAGCATGGTCTTCCACCATACCGAGGTCATCCGGATCCGCATCGTCACTGGTACCATTAATCACCTCCCCGACAGGGGTGACTTTGATGCCTACAGTCTCCGTGGTTTCCTTGGCATCGGTTCCGGTTCCGTTGGAATCCGTGGTGGTGATTTTCAGCTCAATGCTGGCATCGGCACTGCTGTGAGCTGGCGGGGTGATAGTAAAGCCATCCAACACTGCTTCGCGTGCAGTTTCATCCAACACAGTAGCGCCGCCGCTACCATCGTCGTTGAAGGTAATTGTATAAGGGTTGCCGGCAGAGCCGTCGCCCAAAACACTCCAACCACTGCTAGCGACGGGCGCGGTGATTTCCCAACCTGCCGGTATTTCAAAAGATACCGAGTTGATGACTTCGGTACCCGTACCCGTATCGGTAACCAGAACATGCTCAAGGAAGTTAACCGCCGTATCTTCTTCGGTTTCTACATCACCTGCGGTGACATCCCCGGCTACCGGGGTGACGGTCAGTTCCAGGTCCACACTGACTGATTCGGTGACCGGATTTGCGCTCGTGCTGTCGGCATCCTTGTCCAGGGTGTTCAGCGTGATGGTGGCAGTGATCGCTCCATCGCTGGAGTAGTCCTTCGGCGGCGTGATACTAAGGCTTGGGTTGGCTCCATTATCACTGCTCAGGTAATCGCCCTCAGGAATACTGATATTGCCGCTGGCGTCCGCGGTGTAGTCCGTACCTCCGATGCTCACGATGGTACCTTCCGGCAGACCGGTGATGCTGTACCAGTAGGATTCTGAGCCATCTGTATCCGTAAGGTTTTCCTCCAATACAGATTGCAGATCAAGCGTTTTGTCTTCCGCCATGGAGACGGTGATCTTGCCGTTGGTACCACCTGAAGGCTGAGTGACGCTCAGAGAATCGGCGCCGATAGATAACGGGTCGCTTGGCGCCACCAGTGATATTTCCGGGACATCCGTTACCGCCTGCACATCAACACTGATGGTCTGCTGACTGTTGGCGCCATCGACCCCATCCAGTTTCTTCCCGTCGCTATCCACTTCATAGCTGGTGACGCTGACGGTCACCTCCACGTTTTCGTGACGATCCTCTGCCGGCTCGATCTTAAGCGCTTCGTATTCATCCTTAGTCAGGTAGTTGACGTCTACTGTAGGCAGACCCTCGGACAGATGCAGATCGGTATCCGCAACGGTATTACCGGAGTTTTCCACGATAACAACAGTGTAACCGCCCTCTGCATCGGCGATCAGCGCCGTACCACCAGATTTTGTCAGCACCGTGCCCGGTGGCGCATCGTCATCCAGCGTCAAGGTAATGGCGCCCAGACGTTCAGGGTTGTCTCCATCATCGGCACCATTCAGATCAGAATCATCAACAATTACTGGGGTTTCCAGGACCAGATCGACCGGGGTGTCTTCCCGAGTCTTGATGGATTTATCAGCCTCCAGATCAGGTGCATCGGAGATCGGATTGACGGTCACTTCAACCGTATAGGTTTTTTCGTCGTTATCTGTCGTCGTGGTGTAAGTGAAGGTGTCGGTGCCGGAGTAGTTGGCACTAGGCACATAGGTGATGGTGCCGTCAGCATTGACGGTTGCGGTACCGTGACTGGGGGCGATGGTAGTATTGTCTCCCGTGGAATCGGCGTTGGTGACAAAAATGTTGTCATCGGAGTCTTCATCCACAGTATGAATCTGCAGATCAGTTGGCTCCGGCGCATCATCCATCACCTTTATGGTGAAACCCGTGTTTATGCTGTCGTTATCACCATCGGTAACTTCAATGCCATCAAATTCGAGATTCAATCCGCTAACGGTGTCGTCAAACTCGTTGATATGGTCAATAGCACCGCTCAGGGTAAACTCATACCCTGGATTGTCTGTAGGATAGGTAATCTCTACCGTGAATACTTCATTACCAGCTACAGCACTGCCTTTATAGGCAGTCAGAGTATGGTTATCGTTACTAACTTCATAGACCAGATCCTCACCACCCGACTTGAGTCCTAGCGCTTCGAGACTGGATTTAGTTGATCCCTCCCCATCTTCAGTAAACTGCACATCCCCTGCATCGTCAGCCCCGAATTCCACATTCAGACTATTGGACACCTTAATCTGGACAGTATCTTTGGTGGCTGCACTACCGTTAGACAGGTGCGCCTCATCAACCGTGCCGCCCGTAGGGGCAAGGGAAATCGAAGGGCCGTCATCCTTGAAGATAAAGTTGTTGCCCACATCTGCAGACGCACTGCCTGTATCACCGTCACCGTCCTCTGCGGTAGCGACTAACTGAACGGCACTGTCAGTCAGGCGCAGCTCATCATTGTGAGAGGCCGTATCCAAATGCTCCAGCGGACGGTTCTGGGTCAGGGTCGCCGCACCAGTGTTTGCGTTGATTTCGATACTGAAGGCTACATCACCGCTAGAGTCGTTGCCCACACGGCCAACCACATCATTGCCATCCATAAACAGATGGATAGCGGTGCCGGTTACCGTATCGGTTACGCCACTGGCGGTGCCGTCTATTACATTCAAGCTGTAGACCGTGGTGTCTTCGTCATCAGCCCCATAGGCAAAATCAAAAACGCCGCTTACAAATTCATTGTTCTCTGTACTGGTTCCCAGAGTAGTCTCGTCCACAGTCAGGCTGCCCGGATTGATCCCGGCAAGGCTCACCTCCGGCCCATCATCGACAATGTTGATGGTCACTGTGTTTTCAACCGTATTGCCGTACTGGTCTACAGCGGTGTAGGTGAAGGTGTCGGTCTCATCTGCACCATCAATGTCGTCAGTGGGCGAGGTCAGCTCATAGGTGAATTTACCATCGGTATCAACGCTCCAGCTGCCCTTGCTGGTTGAGTCGCTCTGAGCCGTCTTCACACTCCAGCCGGCCTGAAGGTTCAGGCTGCCACTGGTTTCGTTGCTGTCACTGGTTGAATTCGTACCCGCTGGCAGTCCGTCTTCATCCACGCTAGCATCGGTATTCGCCGGTGTTCCGGTGACATGATTGATATCGATGGTCAGAGTGGTCTGGGTCAGGTCGCCGTCGCCGTCTTTGACGGTGTAGGTGAAAACATCCTGGGCATCAGCGGCTACCGCATTGGCGGTCGAAAAGTAGCTGTAGCTGCCGTCGGCGTTCAAGGTCAGATCACCGAACGAGCCGGATATAACCGTACCCACGTTGGCGTTTTCAGCGGCCGAGCCTGCGCCTGCCACGACTCCAACCACTGCACCATTCAAATCCCAACCGTCTGCGCCAGCGGTATCGTTTGCCAACACATTTCCAGATACCGTATCGCCTTCGGTAACGTCTGCGGCATCTGCCATTACAACAGGTACGTCATCAATGATATCTATCGTCAAATCACCTGGGGTAGAGGTATCTCCATCCTGGTCGGTAATTTCGATCGCGAAATCAACCTGGGCATTATCGCCCGAGGTCTTGTCTGGCAGGGTGTAATCATAATAAATCGTGCCTTGGCCTGTGACCGGATCATAGCTGTAACGCGCAGTCAAACCGTCTGCGAAGGTCTGATCCACATCGCTCAAGGTATAACCGCCTAGTGCTAAACCACTTACGCCATCGGGTGAGGTAAAGGTAATCTGGCCTTGGGT
Source organism: Marinobacter sp. (assembly GCF_034669625.1). Lineage (GTDB taxonomy): Bacteria > Pseudomonadota > Gammaproteobacteria > Pseudomonadales > Oleiphilaceae > Marinobacter. The sequence goes on along the minus strand of NZ_JAXMOY010000011.1, from coordinate 23,236 downwards.
GCTGGCATTATTGGGTGCAGTGCCTGAACCATCAGGCAAGCCTGATTCGTTGACGTCAACATTGGCCGGGATATTGGTAATCACAGGGCTGCTATCACCAATTGTCACGGTCAAAGAAGCCAATGTCGTATCACCATCGCCATCGGTTAAGGTGTATGTAAACTCGTCACTCACACCACCTTCACTACCCGAATTACGCTGGTAGCTGTAGCTTCCATCGGATTCAAGGGTCAGCTTGCCATAGGTTCCGTTAATCACTACGTTGCCGGTGGCAGGCACAACAATCTGGTTGTTGTCCGCATCCGTTATCTGAGTCACGCGGGCGCCATCCGCGCCCTCCCGGTCATTAGTCATAATGTCGCCAGTTACTGGCGCAAAATCATTGGCAGGTGCCGTCGCACTATCGTCATCGGCGGTTGGCTGATCATCGATAATATTGATTGTCAGTTCGCCATTGCTCGTTTCTCCACCCGCATCGGTCACTTCCAAATCAACAATATCCAGGCCATTGCGTCCTGCATCCGGATCGTTCGGATCTGCCGCCGTACTTAATGCCGCCGACAATTCATAACTATAGTCCAGACTACCTGCCGTCGGTATGCCGCCAACAGTGGTGCTTGGGGTAAAGCCAGTTACCGTAAGAGTGCCTTCGTTAGTAACCACCGTAATATGCGTATTGGCATCGCTTGGATTTAATCCTTGCAGCGCGGCCAAATCAATCACTGTGCCGCCTACGGTAATACTTTCAAGGCCATCCGGCGTAGAAATGGCAATTGAACCTGTGCCTTTTTCAGAGTCATCTGACTCAACAAAGCCTTTCTCATAAACCGTTGCATGGCCAGAGGTGGTGATGTCATTCAGATCATCCGTGCCATTACCATCATCAGCGGCAATGCCAGGTGCACCGTCGGTGCTTCCATCAATGGTCACCGTCAATGTCGCGGTACGGGTATCACCATCCGCATCGGTAATGATGTAGCTGAAATCCTCTGTCAGCGTTTCTCCGTCTTTGAGCGCGTTTACAGACGCATTGTCGTTATCCAGGGCATAGGTGTATGTGCCGTCAGCATTCAGTGTCAGGTCACCAAACTGGCCGCTCAAGCTATTGCCGACGGTACCTGCGGTTCCGCCAAAGCCTACGCCTGCCACCGGGTTAGTCTGAGCGTCGGCACCCAGCTCATCGTTCGCCAAAACATCACCGGTAACGGACGCTGTACCGTCTTCACTGATGCTGGTCGCATCGTCGGCGGCCTGCGGGGTATCGTCAGTAATATTGATATTCACTGTGTTCGTCACAGTATTGCCGTACTGATCCACCACTTCATAAGTGAAGCTGTCGGTATCGTCGGCACCTTCGGTTGTCGCGTTGGTTAATTCATAGCTGAATGTACCGTCAGCGGCAACACTCCAGGTGCCATGAGTGCTCGTTCCATTTTGAGCACCATTAACGGCCCAGCCGGTATCCAGCGCAAGCTGGCCGCCGGTGATTTTGTGGCTATCACTGCCCGCGTCTGTACCCGCCGCAAGGCCCGCCTCGTCCACGGTCGCCGTAGTGGTTTGCGGTGTACCAGTCACGTCGTTCACATCAATGGTGAGTGTGGTTTCAACCAGGTCGCCATCGCCGTCTTTGACGGTGTAGGTGAAGACATCTTGGGCATCGGCGGTTACCGCATTGGCGCTCGAAACGTAGCTGTAGCTGCCGTCGGCGTTCAAGGTCAGAACACCGTATGTGCCATTAACAGCTTGGCCAACGGTTGCTGCGTCTTCTGTTGTGCCAGATCCACTGCCTGCCACTACACCAACCACACCACCGTTTGTATCCGAGCCGTCTGTCCCTGAATCATCATTACTCAACACACCATCGTTGGTGCTGACAGTTAAGGTGGACCCTTCTGTTACTGTGCCGGTATCGGCGTTGGCCTGCGGAGTGTCATCAATAATGTTGATGGTTAAATCACTTTGGTTGGTATCACCTCCAGCATCGGTTACTTCTAGGGCAATCGTGTCTTTGCTGTTGCGTCCCGCATCGGCATCACTAGGGTCTGCCGGGGTATTTTGAACGTCGGTAAGCTCATAGCTATAGTTCAGGTCACCCGCAGTTGGAATTCCACCTACATTAGATGTCGCGTTAAAATCCGTCAGCGTCAGTTGGCCTTCATCGGTGTTAATGATGATGTAGCTGCTCGAAGTGCCGGTATTCAGCGCTTGCAGCTCACTCAGGCTGATGGTTTTACCACCTACCGTTATACTTTCCAGGCCGTCGGCGGCCGAAATATTAATGTTTCCGGTGCCGGTGTGGGCACTGCTGCCGTCTGTTAAACCACTTTCCTGAACGGTGAGTTCGCCCTGGGTCGTAATGTCACCGACAACATCCGGGCCATTACCATCTTCAGCCGTAATGGCCGGCGCACCATCGGTGTTGCCATTGATGGTTATAGTCAGGTTGGCGGTGGTCTTATCTCCGTCGCCGTCGGTCAGGGTATAGTTGAAGCTCTCCGGTAAGGTTTCCCCGTCTTTGAGGGCATTTACAGCTGCATTGGCACTATCCAGTGCGTAGCTGTATGTGCCGTCAAGGTTGATGGTCAAGGTGCCGTATTGACCGTCAAGGGTCAGTACGCCGCTATTATCAGTTGCGGTATTACCGGGTGCATTAGTGCTGGTAACGCCTGTAACACTAGCGTCATCGCCACCCAAGGTATCGTTAGCAGCAACATTGCCGGTTACAGGGGCTGCGCTATTTTCTTCGATTGTAGCGGTGTCGTCGTTGGCCACCGGGCCATCATCCTGGAACACAAGCCGGTCGCCTATGGCAACGCTTGCACTGTCGGTATCACCGTCGCCATCCGTAGCCGTCGCCTCAAGGCTCAGAGAGCCGTTAGCGATATGGAGCACATCCGATGGCGTACTGGTATCACCGTGCTGCAAGGCCCGATTTTGTTCGAGGATCACGCTGCCGCTGGCATCGACTGCCACGGTAAAGGCAAGGTCGTTTCCGGTTGCTGTGCGGCCCTCTATCACGCCCCCATTATTCACCAGATTGATGGCCTCGCCAGTAGCGGTGTCTGTTAACCCGGATGTGGCATTGTTCACGACAAGTTCGTAGGCAACCGTGCCGCCATCAGCACCAAGGGTTTCACTGAAAGCCCCGGAGAAGTCGCTGGAAGCTGTTGTACCCAGTGCTGACTCGCTTACCTGCACATCTGGCAGCACTGCCCCCGTATTCTCGATTGATGGTGCGTCATCCTCGATTTTGATGGTGAGGTTCTGATTATCCGTATCGCCATCCCTGTCTTTGACAGCAATGCCAAACTCATCGCTGGTATCCGTGGCATTCACGTCCGGCGCGTTATTCAGGGTGTAATCGTAGTCAACCGTAATAGTGCCGTCTGCAGCCTGGGTAAATCCTTTCAGTAACAGTTCACCGTATTCCGTGGTTACGGACTGGTTGGCGGTGCTGAGGTTTTCCAGCTCAGCTTGGCTTAACATCCACTCCGCTGCACTCCCGCTGGCATCGGTGTAGCTCACGGTGACCGCTTCGGCTGGGTCTACGCCATCCAGTGCTGTCACCGTAAAGGTCGACACAACTTGTGTGTCTGCGGCATTCGGGCTAGAGCCGTTCACCAAACCGCTTTCAAACACCACCTGGTCAGAAGCATCACCATCAGCTGTGGTGGCGGTGTTATCGACAGGAACGGTTACTAGAACGCCGTCATCAGAGCCATTAATGGTAATGTCCAGCTTGGCCGTTGATGTATCGCCGTCTCCGTCTTCCAAGGTGTAGGTGAACGATTCGATAAGGCTTTCTGTGTCTGTTAGCCCCTGAATCGTGAGACTAGTGTTATCCAGCACGTAGTTGTAAGTGCCGTCAGGATTGATCGTCAGGGTGCCGAATTCTCCTTCAATCAGCAGATTACCCATCGAACTAGAGGCTGTATTACCGGGCTCGTTGGTGCTGGCTATATCCGTAACGCAGGCCCCATCGGCGCCAGCGTCATCGGCTACATCATTGGCAGAAACGTTGTTACCACCCATCACGTTTCCGCTAACAGAAGCGGTCTCCTCTGTGATGCTGTTGGTGTCGTCTCTTGCTACCGGCACGTCGTCTGTAATGTTAATGGTTACGGTGTTCGTTACCGTGTTGCCATTAGCATCCTGCGTTTCGTAGGTGAAACTGTCGATGACTGTGTCGCCATCGGTGATGCTGGTCAGGGTATATGTATAGTTGCCATCTTTGTCGATGCTGAATACACCGTACTGGGTGCTGACGCTGCTTTGTGGGATGGCTTCTGCGCCGGCAGGCAGAGTGATCTGGCCAGATGCAATTTGGCTGTTATCACCTTCTGTCGAGCCGCCTACCAGGCCGCTTTCGTAAACGGTTTCTGTAATCGGTGTTTGCGGAAGGCTTATGTCTGCCACATCAATAGTCAGGGTTGTATAGGCAAGGTCGCCATCGGCATCGCGCACGGTATAGGTGAATACGTCCTGAGCATCAGCCGTGATGACATTGGCTGTGGATACGTATTCGTAGCTACCGTCTGCATTCAAGGTCAAGTAGCCGTGCTGGCCATCTATCCGCCCGCCAACACCCACTGTGCCACTGGTTTGCGTATCACCAGCTGCAACACCTACAACTGCGCCACCGACATCCCAGCCATCGGCGCCGGATTGGTCGTTACTTAGCACTCCACTGCCAGCACCTACTGTTAAGGTTGCACCTTCGTCAACAGAACCGGTATCGACTTCAGCGATGGGTTGGTCATCCGCAATATTGATGGCGACGGTGTTCGTAACCGTATTACCATTGGCGTCTCGCGTGGTGTATTCAAAGCTGTCGGTAACCGCGTCACCATCGGTACTGCCGGTCAGGGTGTAGGTGTAGTTGCCATCCTTATCGATACTGAACTCACCATGCTGAGTGCTGACGCCGGTTTGGGGAATGGCTTCCACGCCGGTTGGCAGGGTAACCTGGCCAGATGCAATGTGGCTGTCATCACCCGCTGTGGTGCCGCCTGCCAAACCGCTTTCGTTCACCGAATCGGCCGAATTTACCGGGGGCAGACTCACGTCTGCCATGTTGATGGTCAGCGTGGTTTCAACCAGATCGCCATCGCCGTCTTTAACGGTGTAAGTAAAGACATCCTGGGCATCGGCCGTCACTGAGTCCGGGTTGGCCAGGTAGTCGTAACTGCCATCGGAATTCAACGTGAGTGTGCCGTATAAACCAGAAACCGGCTGACCTACGTTTGTGTTCTCAACCGCACTGCCGCCGCCGAAAATAACGCCCACTACGGCATTGCCATTATTGGCCCAGCCGTCTGAACCAGCATCGTCATTACCCAGTACATTGCCACTGGCGCTGCCACCTTCGGTGGCGTTAGCGCTGTCAGCAACGGCTGTTGGGCCGTCATCCTGGAAGACAAAACGGTCGCCAATGTTCACTTTCGCTGTGTCGGTATCATTGTCACCGTCTGTTGCGGTGGCCTTCAGACTGATGGCACCGTTGGTAATTTTGACCGTATCGTTCGGGGTGAGCGGGTCCTGATGGGCCAGCGCACGATTTTGCACTAGGGTTACTTCGCCGGTTGCGCCGTCGACTGTGATGGTGAAAACCACATCGCCGTTGCTGTTACGACCTTCAACCACTCCATTATTATCAAAAAGCACCACGGCATCGCCGCTGGCGGTATCCACAAGGCCAGAGACATTACTGTCGATCACCAACTCATAGACAACGCCGTTATCGCCATCGGCGCCGTAGTTGATATCGAAGGCGCCGGAAAAATCAACACTAGCCTCGGCACCACCGGGTGAGCCAATCTGCGCTTCTTCCACTTGAGCTTCATCAAGCTTGGCACCGGTAAGATCCACATCCGGGATATCGTCTGTGACCAGAACACCGAGATTGCCAGAGCCTGTTACGCTGTTGTTAGCATCCTGAGGGTCGGCCGCATTAACGCTTAGGGGAATGTCTTTCAGTGCGTTGTCAGCACCCTGCCCTGTATGGGTTTGTGCGTCGGTCAGTTTGTAGTCGAAATCAACTTCCCAAACGGCATCCTGGCCGTTGGCAGTTTCCACGACCGAAGAAGCTTTCAGCGTGATTTCGCCATGGCCAGCAACCGTGATGGTTTGATTGTTGCCTGCCAGATTTTCAATCTGAGCCAGCGTGAAGGTTTCCCCGCCAATCTCGATGGTTTGCAAGCCAGAGGGAGCTGTAATGCGCAGCACACCACTGACCGTGTTGGAGCCATCGTTGGTATCCAGCCCCTGTTCGTTCACAGTGAGCTGGCCATCTGCAGCACCGTTGTCGTCCAGCACTTTTATGGTAGGCCCATCTATTACCTGGGCCGTGGCACTGTTGCTATTGGGGCCTACTTGCAGGTTCTCGAATCCCGGATCTGTGCCAGCGTTATCAACGACACTGTCAATAGTCACGGTAAGCGGCTCACTCAGCTCAGCAACTGTGTCTGAGCTGATATTGACTACGAAACTGGCAGTAGCGCTTCCTCCGCTGACAGTCACGTTTGCTGGCAACGCATCAACATCCCCGGCATTGGCGGCTGCGCCGCTCCAGGCCAGATTAACAGTAGCGTTTTTGCCTGCGACGGTAGGCGCGGGGTCGCCGTTGGCATCTACCAACGTTACGGTATAACTGAGAGCACCGCCTTCAAGGACCGCGTCGTTATCCACCTCAATGATGGCGTAAACCGGGTCAATGGTGTCGTTGATTTCTGTCTGTACAGCCGTGCCATCGAAGTCGAGATCTTCAAATGAGCTTGAGACTCCAGCATTCGCTTCTGAAACGCTGGTGATTTCGTTACTGACGGTATTACCATCGATGTAGACATCATCCCCTTGCACGGCAACATCCAGCGTGCCCGAGCTATTGCCCGCTGAAATCGTGAGACTGCCCCGATTGGTTACGACGGTAACGTCGTTATTAGCCACAACCGCATTGCCGTTGGCGTCTTCCAGTGTAACGGTATACACCAGATCAGCAGCACCCTCTTCTGTGCTGACGTTATCCACGGATAGCCGGGCAGTTACCGTAGAATCCGTATCCACAATGCCTACCGTGGCGGAAGCTCCAAAACTACTGCTGTTAATGGTTTCACTACCACCGGAGGCACTGACCACTTCAAACGTCTGGTCGGTTTGGCCCTGCACATAATCGTCGTCAGGGCGGCTGTCTACATCGATGGAGCCACTGATTGCGCCAACAGGGATGGTAATGGTCTGGCCATTATCCAATACCACATACAACGGGCTATCCTGTACCGGCGTTTCAACGGACGCCGTAACGGTTATTTTATCGCCTTCATTAACCTGCGCAGGTGCGCTCAGGGTAATGTCGAGCACCGGGTCCATGGTAATAACCAACTCGCCGGTATCGGTTCCACCATCGGCGTCTTCAACGGTGTAACTGATTGTCGGAACAGCACCGTTGTAGTCTGCTTCGGGCACAAACTCATAGCTGCCATCTGCATTCAGGGTGAGTTGGCCTACGCCGGGGACTATCGCGGTATCACCAGCGCTATGGGATTGGCCGTTAATCGTATAGTCGGTGACGACAAGCGGTGCATCCCCATCCGGGTCGTAGTCGTTTGCCAGAACACCATCAGCGACGCTGACGGTTAAAGCCTGGTCTTCCGTCGCTATAGCCGAGTCGTCAACGGCCACAGGGGCTGGGTTATTAACACCCCAATTGAAGTTAACATCATCGCTATTACCGGCTTCGTCAGTGACTGTAACCGTCACCGTATGCTCGCCATTACCACCAAACTGGCTGGCAGATCTGTCGATTGTTCCGCTGATAATGCCGGTATTGGGATCTATGCTGAGCCCGTCCGGAAGGCCACTGGCGCTGTAGGTAATATCGCTGCCGGAGACAAGATCATTAAAGTTTCCACTTATATCCAGACTGACAACATCTGCGTCGTCACTGCTCTGGTCATCAATCGGCGTAACGGTCTCCGGTGGCAGGTTATCAACGGCTTTATTGTCTGAAACTGTGCTGGTATTACCTGCTGGGTCAGTAATGGTGGCATTGAGCTCTACATCCGTCTGGCCGGGCGCGACCGGCACCTGAACACTGATATTGCCATTGGTAATGTCTGTGCCTGTAACCGTATAGGCCGGCATGCCAGTAATCGGGTCGCCATTGCCATCGGTGTATTCAATGACATCACCGACCTCAACCGTGGGATCGAGGGTTATGGTCGCAGGGACTCTCCCATTAGTGATCTCAGATTCGTTGTAAACACCATCTGTGCCGGCGCCGTCCAGTGTGACACCTAGCGTAGGCGTGATGTTATCCACCGTGTTGCTGTCGCCCGTGCTGCTGGTGTTACCCGCCGGGTCGGTGACGTCCACGTTCAGTTCAACGTCGGTTTGGCCGTCGCTTACCGGGACGTCCACAGGAATGCCGTTATCGATGTCGCCCTGGGTGATCGGGCGTTCAATAATCACATTGCCGTCTTTATCGGTGATTTTGACGGTATCGCCAGGCTCAGTGGTGTTCGGGTCAAACGTCACCGTGCCGGTGACTTTGCCGTCATCCGTATCGTCGGTGTTGTACTCACCGTTCGGGCCGGAGCCAGGATTCAATGTTGCCGTGGCTCCCGGAGTGGCGCTGTCTACATCGTTGCGGTCGGAGCTGGTGTTAGTGTTGCCCGCTGGATCTGTGGCTTCAACGTTCAGTTCAACATCGGTATCGCCTGGCTGTACGGGCACCGCAACGGTAATACCGTTATCGATATCACCTTGGGTGATTTCGTAATCGGTGATTGGGTCGCCATTACTGTCCAGGACTGGGTTACCGTCTTTATCGGTCACCGTGATCTTATCGCCCACTTCGGTTTCTGGGCCAAAGGTGATGGTGCCTTCTACCTTACCGTCGCTGGTGTCACTGTCGTTGTATTCGCCGTTCGGGCCGCTGCCAGGCTCAAGCCCAACGTTTACTGTCGGGGCGGTTGCATCAACCGCTTTGTCGTCTGCAGCGTTGCTGGTGTTGCCCGCAGGATCGGTAATGCTGGCGTCGACCGACACCCGGTTAGCCCCGGGCGCTACAGAGATTTCGACGCTCACACCATTGGCAATGTCAGCCGCAGTCACTGGGCGGTCAACGATGACCGTGCCCGCGGTGTCTTTGATAACCAATTGGTCACCCACTTCAACAGTGGCGTTGTCCAACGCTACGTTGGCCGTGACTTTGCCGCTGATGATTTCAGCATCACTGTAGGTGTCATCCGGGCCCGCACCTTCCAGCTCAATGGTCAGAGTCGGTGTGACTGCATCCACGGGGTTGCTGTCGCTGGCATTGGTGCTGTTGCCAGCCGAATCGGTAACCTCTGCTTTCAGCTCTAACTCGGTATCGCTGCCCGTGATGGGCACTTCAACGACGAGGCCGTTATCAATGTCATATTGGGTGAGTTCATAATCCGTCACCGGATTGCCATTGGTATCAAAAACGGGGTTACCGTTTTTGTCTGTGGCACTCACTTTGTCGCCTGGCTGTGTATTCGCCGGGTCAAACGTAATCATCCCTTCCACAGAGCCTTGGCTGGCATCGCTATCATTGTAGGCACCGTTCGGCCCAGAACCGGCTTCCAGCTCTACGCCTAGCGTAGGCGTACCGTTATCTACCGTGTTGTTGTCGCCCGTGCTGCTGGTGTTACCCGCTGGGTCGGTGACGTCCACATTCAGTTCAACGGCGGTTTGGCCGTCGCTTACCGGGACATCCACAGGAATGCCGTTATCGATGTCGCCCTGGGTGATCGGGCGTTCAATAATCACATTGCCGTCTTTATCGGTGATTTTGACGGTATCGCCTGGCTCGGTGGTGTTCGGGTCAAACGTCACCGTGCCGGTGACTTTGCCGCCACCCGTATCGTCGGCGCTGTACTCTCCGTTCGGGCCGGAGCCTGGCTCAAGTGCAACCGTGGCACTTGGGGTTAAGTCATCAACACCATAAGGCCGTTCGGCATCTGCAGAAACCGGCGTTCCGTTTGGCTCAACACTGTTAACCGCCGCCTGAACTATGCTGTCGTTTGCGAGTTCACTACCGGGCACATCCACTTGCCAGGTTTTACCATCGGCATTGACTGTGGTGCTATACAGCTGACCATTCACAGTTACGGTGACAGGATCTCCGGGCGACACGCCGCCGCCCACTTTGCCTGTCAACGTAATAATCTGGCCGGATTCAGTGGCGTCGACTATGTCGTCACCGGCAATGACATCAATGGATATACTCACCTCTGAAAGCTTGGCCCCCGACTCGGGATAGCTTTGCTCATCGTATCGAGTGCCATCGCGCTCACTACTCTGCACGAATTCCCGTTGCGGCAAACTCAATCCAAATGGACGCAAGACTTCCTGGATTCGCGCAACGGTAACCGGCGTGTAGCCGTCCGCTTCGATGATTTCGCCAATGCGTACCAGCTGTACAAAGCTGTGCCCGTCAGAAGAAGCGCGCTGGCTCACTTCTGTGGAGGCCGTTGGCTCGGGTGGTTGCTCGCTAGCCTCAAGAGCTTCGAGGCTTTGCACTTGCTCAATGAGGCCGCCTCTTTCTTCCGCGGTAACTTGCTGTTCGCCCACGAAGGTCAGTTGCTGATTATCGCCAAAATCCAGATCAATACGGGCGCCCTCGTCCATGATCAGGGTTTCATCAATAGCTAACTGATCACCCACTTCCAGAACGCGACGTTCGCCGTTGGCATTTTCAGCCCAAGCTTGTCCGACCAGGGATACAACAATTGCCAGAGTAGTCATAAGGACCTCAAAGAATGGTTACTTCAGCGCTCGCTCAAAGCGTTAGCTTTGGCGCGCAATAATGGCTTGAGTATGTAAGACAAAATACTTTTTTTGCCGGTCATGATGTCCAGCTGTGCGGTCATGCCCGGGATTACAGATAAGTGTTGTGCCGAGTCTTTTTCAGTGGTGATGGCTCGCACAAGGTAAAAAGTGTTGTCGCGATCATCCGTTATGGTATCGGCGCTAATATGCTCGATGGTCGCAGAAATTCCGCCATAGATTGCAAAGTCGTAGGCATGCAGCTTGATGGTTGCCGGCAACCCAGGACGCAGAAAGGCAATGTCTTTGGGTGCGATTTTAGCCTCAACCAGCAAGCGATCATCGGTGGGAACAATTTCAACAACGGCATTCCCTGGCTGCACCACTCCGCCGATCGTGTTCAGAAGCACACGTTGAACCGTGCCATTTACTGGCGAGCGAATTTCCGAGAGCTTTACCTTGTCTGCCAACCCGGCAACACTCTTGTTCAAGCTGTTTAGCTGCGAACTTGCTTCACTGAGTTCCGCCCGCCATTGGTTACGCGTGGAAGACTCAACCTCTCGCAGCCTGGATTCCGCTTCCTGAATACTGGCCTCTGCTTGCCGAACACGGGCAGCAGCCTGCAGGCGCTCACCATCAGCTGCGGCCTGATCGCGCTGTAAACGCAAGATTTCTATTTCCGAAACTGCGCCAGATGCCAGCAAAGGCTGGGTTGCCTGTAACTCTTGCGTCGACATACGGTAGGACTGCACGGCCGTCGACACCCGCGCTTGGGCTTCGCTTAGTTCCTGCTGCCGTTGGGCAATCTGTTCACGGGCCACCGATAACCGTTCATCCAGTTCTTCCAGACTGGCTTTGTAATAGCCCTCCTCCTGGCTTAACACCTGCTCCTGCACGGGCGTTACTGCCTCGCTGTAATTCAGTTTGAGAGGCTCGCTATGGATCAGCGCCTGTAGCCGCTTAACCTTTGCAGCCAGCGCAAATGCCCGCACGCTACCCTCCTGAAAGCTGGCGACAAAACGGGTTGGGTCTATCCGCACCAACAGGTCGCCTTTGCTGACGGTGGCGCCTTCTTCCACAAATACCTTTTCAATGACACCGCCATCTGCGGACTGCACAACCTGAAGCTGCCGAGATGGAATGACCTTTCCCTCTCCACGGGTCACTTCATCTACGGACGCATACGCCGCCCAGATAATCAAAACAATAAACGTCAGCGCAATGCCGTATAGCAGGCTTCGGGCACGAAGGGTGCTGTGCTGCTCCATGGCCTGATCTGCATCCGCAGGCCAGTGCCGTGAATTGTTGCGGAAGGCAGAGAAAAACGGCCGGAACAAGCGGTCAATCAAGCCTTTGCCCCGGGCTCCAACGGCATCAGCCTTGCTCAAACGCTCAAACGCCTGTTGCTCAATCTGCTTTTGGGCAGTTGTTTCTGCTAGCTTCGGGTTGTCGCTCATTGCACCTCCCGCTGAATGCTTCCTTGCTGAAGCGCCTGGAGCACGCTTTGTTTCGGGCCATCCGCCACGATCTTCCCGCCATCCATAACAATCAGACGGTCTACCAGATCAAGCAAACTGGTACGGTGGGTTATCAGTAATACGGTTTTACCTTGGCCAAACTGGTTCAAGCCTTTACTGACATGATTCTCCAGAGTGCTATCCATCGCACTGGTGGGTTCATCCAGCAGCAAAATACTGCTGTCTGCCATCACGGCGCGGGCCACAGCGATGGTCTGACGCTGTCCGCCTGACAAGCGATTGCCCGCCTCCCCTACCTGCATAGACAAACCATCGGCATGATCACCCACCAAACCTTTCAGGCCGGATACATTGATGGCCTGTATGAGGCGTTCGTTGCTGGGGTGTTCTATACCCAGAGTGACATTGTCGTACACCGTGCCGCTGAGTAACTGAACATCTTGCGGAATATAGCCAATGTTGCGGCGTAACTCGGCGGGGTCAATCTGGCCGATATTCACGCCATCCACCAACAATGTTCCAGAGGTTGGTCGATACAAACCGAGTATGAGTTTTTCCAGGGTACTCTTGCCTGAGCCCACTCGGCCAAGAATGCCCACGCGTTCGCCAGCCCGTATGCGCAGCGAAACTCCTTTCAAGGCCTCACGCTCTTCGCCCGGGTACTGGAATGACACATCACGCAGCTCAATTTCGCCGCGCAGCTTGCCTCGGCTGATCAGCTGTTTGTCGGGCTGACGATCCTGCTCGGCATCCATAATCTGTTCAACGGCGGTCATGGCCGTGGCCGCCTGGTGATACTGGGTGAGTAGAGAGGCAGTTTGCGACACGGGCGCCATGGCACGAGACGACAACATATAAGCCGCAATCAACCCGCCTTGACTCATGTCACCGTTAATAACCAGGTACACACCCGTGATAATCATCACCACCGACACAACCTGCTGAATCCAGGACGCCCCTGCCCCGACAGACATACCGAGCATGCGCTGTTTGCCAGAGCAGCCAGACAAAAATCGAGTCGATTGCTCCCAGGCGCTCTGCATACGGCTGCTGGCGTTAAAGCTTTTTAGTGTAGGCGCAGCCACAAGGCTCTCCACCAATCCGGAATTGCGCTGGGCACTTGCCTGGCTCATGGTTTCCGATAGCTGGTGCATGGTTGCCTGCACCGACAGTGCGTACAGGATGATGATTGCTGCGCCGAGCAATACAGGAATCACCATCACCGGAGAGATCAGGGCGATGATGACCACAAACAAAAGGAAAAACGGCAGGTCGATGAGCGCAGTCACCGTCATGGAGCCGATGAAGGATCGAACAGATTCGAACGACTGAACATTGGCCGCAAACGAGCCCACAGAGAGAGGCGCTTGCTCAAGCCGGGTTCCCAGAATCCGCTCCATAATGCGGGCAGATAGAGTGATATCCGCACGACTTGCCGCCAGTTCAACAAACCAGCTGCGCAGCAAGCGCAAGGCAAGATCGGCACAAATGATAATCAGCGCGCCAAGCGCAAGCACCCACAGGGTGTCCGTAGCATGGTTCGGCACTACCCTGTCGTAAACATTCATTACGAACAGGGGCATGGTCAAGGCGAACAAATTGATAAAAAAGGCGGCGATCAGGATATCCCTGTACACCGGCCGGTTTGCCTTGATTACACTCCAGAACCAGTGGCCTTTATCAACGGCAGAGCCTGCACCTGTTTTACGTTGATCCAGCCGAAAATCCGGCCGACAGTAGAGTGCGATGCCCGTGTAGCTTTCCTTGAGCCTGGCTAGTTCCAACTGCTGAGTTTCCATATCCACATCAGGCAACCGAACTTGCACGGTCTGCGCATGAAGATCGATGTTTTCCAGCACACAAGCTCGATTCCCCTCCAGCAAAACAACACAGGGAAGCAACAGGCTGTTCAGGCGTTCCAAGGGCTGCCGCGCCAGCTTCACCTTCATATCAACCCGCTCCGCTGCGCGGGCAAATACCGAAGGCGACAAACGGCCGTCGACCAATGGCAGCCCAGCAACCAGCGCATCATGGCTGGTCGTGGTGCCATTTTCAGCGGCAAGCCATAACAGGCAAGCGCTTAAGGGGTCATTCATCTGATCCATATCAGCGTTTCAAACTCATCTTCTGGTATGGGTGACGCGCACCTCAACACGGCGGTTCAGGGCTCTCCCTTCAGCGGTATCGTTCGTTGCATTCGGCTGATAAGAACCCGCGCCCGAAACCAGCATCACAGTGTCATCGACGCCACTATCGATTAACGCATCACGTACAGCAATCGCACGGGCCAAAGACAGCTCGCGGTTCAGCGCGTCGCTACCGGTACTGTCGGTATGGCCAACAATGTTGATGGATTTAACCGTGTCACGCTCCAGCAATCTGCGCGCAAACTGTTGCAGGCGAGCCATCGCATCGGGTTTGAACTCGGCGCTGCCGACATCAAACAAGGTGTCGCTGCCAAAGTTCAGAATTTCTTCGGTATCCGCTGTTTTCAGGAAACGGTCAAAGCTTCTGGCACCCTCATCCGGGATTGTGCAGTAACGGCTGGAGCCCGGGTGCACGGAACGGTTGATATCGCCCAGATCTGGCAGCTCTTCGCTGTTTACACTCAAGGTATCCAGCAGCCGCCCCATGCTGTGCAGGGTTTGTAAGCGATTGATTTCGAGATCGTAGGAGCCATTGATATAAGCTCGCTCAGCTTGGAAGAACTCATTTTCTGAATCGAGCACATCCAGCAAAGAGCGACGGCCGATATCGAACTGTTCACGGTAAGCGGCAAGCACCCCCTCAGCTTTCTCGCGATGGGATGCAAGGGATTCCAGTTTCACCTGCAGATTAAGCACATCACCATGGGCAATGGTTGCAGTCTGCCTTAGATCAACACAGGCTTTGTCCCGCATGCTTTCCGCTTGGCTAATCCGGCGCTCTGCCGCACGCTCTGATGCGCTATCACTTCCGCCGCGGTACAAGTTATAGCGCGCACGCAATTCAATAACAGTGTCATCCCCGTACGACTGTGGGTCTGTCCGCTTGTCGAAACTGTTGTTGTTTTTATAGATCCCGTGACGGGCACCAAATTCGAGCGTCGGGTAACGGCCGGCCTTTGCTTCCCCAAAAGAAGCTTCAGAAGCCTGAATTTCCTCAAATGCTGCGAACAGCGCAGGGTTATTGGCGTATACCGTGGTAAGAACCTGCCACAACTCCTCCGGTACTGCCTGTGACTGCACTTCAAAGGGGCTCAACTCTTCAGCCGGGAACCGCCCGACCAAGCGCTGAAAGCGAGCGGTTACGCTCTGCAGGTTGGCAATTTCAGTCATCAAATTAGAACGAGCAAGAGACAAACGTCCGTCGATCTGTTTTAAATCGGCCCGATTACTTACACCCTGGCTGGCACGATTACTAACGTGGCGCTGAACACGTTGATGATTGGCTACGTTTTTCTGAGCAAGGGCAACCAGTTCCCGATGCCGTAGAACACTCAGATAAACCTCACTGGCTTCGAGCGCTTTGGTTTCCGCTTCGTCCAACAGCTCGTAGTAACGGGCGCGACTGGTGTGCTCCGCCCTGGCTACGGCATTTCGCACCCGAAACCCGTCAAACAGCATTTGTGTGAGTGACACTTCAGCATAATTACGGTTATAGCTGCCTCGATCATCGAACTCACGATCGCCCATGCCAGCCGAAGCACTCAGATCGAGCGAAGGCAGATATCCGCCAAAGGCTTCCCGCCTGTCGTGGGTCGAGGCCTGAAAAGCATTTAAACGAATCTGCAACTCTGGACTGGTATCCAGTGTTTCTTTCACAACGCTCAACAAATCGTCTTCCGACGTTGATGCTGCTGCAAGCGTTGATGAATAACTTAAAGAAGCCGCAAGAGCAAAACCTGCGAGAGAGGGAATTCTAGCCATAATATCCTCAAGGCAACCAACACAGGCGTGAAGCCTGAGACGGGTGGATCAATACGCTGGCTTTGTGGGATATCGGGCAGAGACTGGGTGGCGGCATGCACACAACGGCAGCTCGGCGCACACCTGAGCCTGAAAAAGCCCAGCCCAAAGCAACGAGTGGTTAAGTTCAGAAAAACCATACCTTATGTATCAAAGAGATGAAAACCTTTGTCGGCACGCCAAAACCTGTGTGCAGAGGAACTTTTTTACTTTTTGCGATCAAACATCTCGGCTTGTTCTGATAACCGGCCACACCTGGAGCAGTTGATTGCAGGTGCCCCGCATTACATACTATCGGTGGCTAGACAGCCATTGACGTTGGCATCCGCAGATTCTAGCGACAACCATTCAAAAGGACGTAAATGGACACACTGCAACGCAGGCGCATTTTGATTGTCGACGATGAAGAAGCTGAGCGCATGCTACTTTCCGCTTATCTCCAACGACAAGGTTGTACTCTAATCTATGGGCGGGATGGCCTCGAGGGCATTGAGAAAGCGCGCGCTTTTCAGCCCGACATCATCTTGATGGATTCGGAGATGCCTCGCTGCAATGGCCTTGATGCCTGTAAGATACTTACTCAGGATCCCAGGACGTATCACATTCCAGTTATTTTTATCTCTGGCATGACGGCCCCAGAGCAACGTGTTCGAGGATTGCTTGCGGGTGCCGTTGATTACATCAACAAGCCTTTTGACTTTAACGAAGTTAAACTGCGACTAGCTATACACCTGAGGCATAAATCACAGCCACAGCCCAACACTGCAAAGCAAAAGGTGCCCGCAACCACCACAAGCCACCGACATACGATTGTGTTTCATTCAGCGCGCACGTACTTGCTAAAATCGCTGTCTTCCACTCCGTCAATGAAGGAGCTGGAAAAGCTAACAGGAACAAACAGCAAACACTTGAACGCGGCGTTCAAGGCTTGTTCAGGCACCACGGTATACGAGTACCTCAGGGAAGAACGCATGAAGGAAGCCAAGGGGTTGCTGAAAAAGACACATCTCGCCATACAGGATATTTCGCATCAGGTTGGCTATACAGACAGCGGTAACTTTTCAACTGCATTCAAGGAACGGTACGGGCTAACCCCCAGGGAATTTCGCCAGCAACACAGCTGATAACAAGGACGTTATTTTTGAACTCTATGCGCTGGAAAGCGATAGCCGCTGCGGTTATCGCTTCATTACTTTTAGCTCTGTCATCGGCCACATCTGCCAACTCCCCGACAGTTCTCAACACACCTATCGTGTTGTCTGAAACAGCGAACAACCAAGAACTAATAGATTCAGTGCTGGCAATTCCAGGGCACGAAAACATTCAAAGTCTCAGCCAAGCTCTAGCATTTCCCGACTGGGTTCAACCCCAGAAAAACACACTAAAGTCCCCGCGCCAGCGCACCACAATCTGGCTCAAGGCCCCTCTACAAAATCGTAGTGACCAAGCGCTGGTTCGCTGGCTCGTCCTGGAGCCCTGGCGAATGAACCGGGTGGACGCGTACTTTCTAAACCCGTCCACTGGCAATATCCTCCAGCAGAAAACCACCGGTTTATCAGTACCGTTGGAGGGGCGAACAGTTGGAAACGGGAAAACCATCATCCCCGTACAACTTAACGCCGGGGAATCTCAACTGCTGCTTCTGAAGGTTTCCAGCGACAGCCTACCCTTTATAAGCGTAAAGAACTGGGCACCCGAAGCTTACACTCAACTTATCAGTGACAACCGCATACTTCAGGTTGCGCTGCTTTCAGGCATTTTAACCTTACTCGTAGTTTTAGTGCTGCAGTTTGATATCAGGCTTTTGATTGCAGGATTATGGCTACTGGTTGCGCTTGTTTTTGAGACAGAGAAGGACGGCTTTTTCAGCAATTACTTGTTCAGTTTTCTCGCCGACTATTCACCTAACCTAAGAGTCTCTGCGTGGATACTCACGGAATACATGTTCCTGATGACATCGGCGTTCTTGCTAGGGCTAAGTGGCCACCGTGGCTGGCGCGCATTCTTGGCGCTCTGCGCCATTCCAATGCTCGCCATACCGTGGCTCAGCTTCATATTGGATGGGGGCAGCATCCGTAATCTGGGGATTGGGGTCGCTAGTGTATACGCGGTCAGCTGGCTGTTCATGGTACTGCCAGCAATACGTGTTCAGCGTTTCGGACAAACCACGATAATAGTCCTCCTCACGACATACTGGGGTGTTTCCTCATTCCTGTTGCTAGGCTATACGTTTAACTTCTATTACACCTCTGCCTTCACCGCCGCACGAATTTATGTTGAGATTCTCGTTGCCCTGGCTTTGATACTCACCTATAGCTGGCAGCAAAAGCACCAACTAAAAGCTGCAGCCCAAGCATTAAGTACTCAACGATTACACCATCGACAAGCTCTTGAGCAAGCGGTCAAGGACCGCACCGAAGACCTCAACACCGCTCTCGAAACCGCCCGCAAAGCCAGCAAGGCAAAAGTGAACTTTCTTGGACAAGTAACACACGATTTAAGGTCGCCATTAACCGCTATCTTGGGCTACGTTCAACTCCAGTCAGCGGGTGCGGTCGATGGCCACAAAGCAAATCAGGTTATCCAGGACCGGGCGCTTTATATGAAAGAGCTGATAGACGGCTTGGTTAATTACGCGCGGGACATCACTGTCGATGAGGAGGAAATAGAAGACATCTACCTCATTGCCTTTATCGACAATCTGGTAAACCACGCCCACATTATTGCCAGCAAGCAAAACAACCGATTCCAACTGATAATCGAAACTGACCTTCCAACGGTCATTCGCTGCCGCAGCAAACAATTACAGCGTATTCTGCTCAATCTTCTGGATAATGCCGCGAAATACACCAGCGAAGGCAATTTTTCTTTATCCATTGCAGCGGAGTATTCCTCGGGGCCGGAGCAGTCCCTCAGCTTCTGTGTAAGCGACACGGGGCGCGGCATATCAGCCGACGACCTAAAGAAAATCTACACTCCATTTTACCAAAGTTCTGAGAGCAACCCCGGCGCCGGTTTGGGCTTGCCGATCTGTTTTGAGCTTGCAGAAAATCTTGGGGGCACTTTAGAACTGGAAAGTGAGCTAGGTGTCGGCACCACGGCCACCTGCACGATTCCCTGCATAGTGGGCGATGAACAGCTCGCGGCTCCCTCTCTTGCAACCATACATGACCTATTGCCCGCATTTGATGCTAATGGGCAGAAAGCCTGGATTGTGGAGGATTCCCCTTCAATCAACGAGTTGCTAAACAACGAATTCACTGAGCTGGGCTTTGAGGTGAAACTGTTCACGACGGCGGAAGCTTTTTCAGAAACCGTTGCTCGCAATAACGATGGACCGGACGTTGTTATTACCGACTATCGCCTGCCAGGTGCCTCGGGCGCAAAAGTGCTCCACGCAGTACGCTCCAAATGGCGAAGCGTACCCGTCATTTTGCTCTCAGGCTCGCTAAACAGCACCTCGCGGCCCGAAGACGGCCACGCCGAGCGCTTCGATGCGTATCTATCAAAACCCGTCGACCTGCAGGAACTGCGCATGACAGTATCGGAACTCTGCAAAGTGCCACTACTAGAGTAATACCGATACCAACAACTGCTCGGCGCTGACTATCCCCCAATAAGCAATGGGCACAGAGGAATTCCAAAACCCAGAAAGCAAAAAAGGCAGACCAGTAAATTACTGATCTGCCTTTCTCTTATATGGTAGCGGGGGCAGGATTCGAACCTACGACCTTCGGGTTATGAGCCCGACGAGCTACCAGACTGCTCCACCCCGCATCAAACTTTTTGTGAACCAGGTCGCCCTGATCAACGTGGCGCGAATAATACGGGGCAAAACGTCTTGTGTCAAAGGAATTTACAACATTCCTTAAACTTAGCGCTCCAGGATGGCCGTAATACCCTGACCACCTGCCGCACAGATAGAAATTAAGCCTCGGCCACTGCCCTTCTCTTCCAGCAACTTGGCCAGAGTAGAAACAATACGGCCACCGGTGGCCGCAAACGGATGCCCGGTCGCGAGGCTAGAGCCTTTGACGTTCATCTTCGAACGATCGATGCTGCCCAGCGGCTTGTCCAGCCCAAGGCGCTCTTTACAGAAAACAGGATCTTCCCACGCCTTCAGCGTTGATAGAACCTGAGCGGCAAAGGCTTCGTGGATTTCATAGAAATCGAAGTCCTGAAGCGTCAGGCCAGCCCGCTCCAGCATGCGCGGCACGGCATAGGCGGGAGCCATCAGCAAACCTTCTTTTTTGTCGACGAAATCAACAGCAGCAACTTCAGAGAAGGTCAGCCATGCTTTGACTTCCATACCATTCTCTTTCGCCCACTCTTCACTGGCCAGCAGCACACAAGATGCACCATCGGTCAAAGCGGTGCTGTTAGCGGCTGTCATGGTGCCGTTTTCGCGATCAAAGCAAGGCTTCAGTGTTGCCAGCTTCTGCAGCGAGGTGTCCGGACGCAGAATATTGTCCTTCTCCAAGCCAGCCAGCGGTGTCAGCAAATCATCAAAGAAGCCTTCTTCGTAGGCTTTTGCTAGCTTGTGATGGCTCTCATAAGCAAGCTGATCCTGATCTTCGCGCTCAATATTCCACTCTTTCGCAGTCACCTGGCAGTGGTCACCCATGGACATGCCAGTACGCGGCTCACCATTTGTCGGAATTTCAGGAGCCAAGTGGCTCGGGCGAAAACGAGCCAGGATTTTCAGTCGTTCTTTGGCCGTTTTGGCGCGGTTGAGATCAAGCAGGATCTCGCGCAGGCCTTCACCCACACCAATAGGCGCGTCTGAGGTGGTGTCTGTTCCACCCGCAATACCACACTCGATTTGCCCCAGAGCAATCTTGTTAGCAACCAGAATGGCCGCCTCAAGACCGGTACCACAAGCCTGCTGGACGTCATACGCAGACGTTTCCGGAGCCAAACCAGAACTGAGAACCGCCTCACGCGTTAGGTTGAAATCGCGCGAATGCTTGATAACGGCGCCAGCAACAACCTCGCCTAATCGCTTACCTTGCAGGTCGTACCGATCCACCAGACCACGCAAGCAGGAGGTCAACAGCTCTTGGTTGCTGATTTTGCTGTATGCCGTGTTAGAGCGAGCGAACGGGGTACGATTACCACCAATCACCGCAACGCGGCGGATCCCCGTATTTGCAGCTGCAGCTTTTGGTTTGGAGCTTTTCTTGGCCTGTGCCATAACAAGGTGTCCTTTTGTAACGATGAATAGTGTGACGTTATGCTGAAGTCTATCGATAAACTGACTTGTCTCATTGGCAAGTCTGACAATACCAACACTGGGTTCAGTCAATCCAATAGACTGAAGAATCCTTACCCTTTAAGCCATTCGATGAACAAACTCGTAACAGGAACCACCTATGTCAGACCTCTACCTAAAGCTCGTCAACACCCCTGTTGGTAAATCTGCGGCCCAGTCACTTGGCCTGCCTTCACCCAACCCATTGAAGCGACTGAAGCGCGTAGACCAGCCCTACATTGAAGGCGACGTGTTGGTTGCTGCTGGCTCAGGCGCCAAAGCCGTATCCACTCTGGGCGCAATACTGGGCGCCAGCCCGGCCAATCTGTTCCACGCAACGGGCCCGGCCACACTTGAAGAATCGTCAAAAGTGGGCAACAAGGCAGAAGGCCTGGACGTAACCGGCGAGCTAAACGGCAAGTTTTCTGCTCTAATTTTCGACGCAACCGGCCTGAAAACCCCACAAGAACTGCGCGCTCTGTACGATTTTTTCCACCCGACTATCCGCAAATTAGCCGCTAACGGTCGCATTTTGGTTATCGGTCAAGACCCACATTCCTGCCGCAAAGCACCTCAGGCCGCCGCGCAACAATCGCTCGAAGGGTTTGTACGGGCGATGGGCAAGGAAATCGGCAAAAAAGGCGCCACGGCCAACCTGATCTGGATGGCGCCCAACGCTGAAAACCAGCTGGATTCCAGCGTGCGCTTCTTCTTGTCGCCTCGTTCGGCCTACGTGTCGGGCCAGTTCGTTCGCATTGGAAAAGCTGACACGGCGAAAGCCACTAACCCGGTAGCCCCGCTCGCGGGCAAGGTTGCACTAGTGACTGGCGCTTCTCGTGGTATCGGCGCCTCCATTGCCGAAACCCTTTCTCGTGATGGCGCCACCGTCATTGGCCTGGATATCCCGCAAGCACTGGAAGACCTGCAACAGGTGACCGACGCCATTAAAGGCAAAGCTCTGGCATGTGATATCACTGACGAAAAAGCACCCAAGCTGATAGCCGATTTCATTGCCAAAGAAACAGGCGGTGTCGACTTAGTCATTCACAACGCCGGCATCACCCGCGACAAGACGCTGGGCAACATGCCCGAGCACTTCTGGGACATGACCATTGCCGTCAACCTTACTGCCGAAGAACTCATTGATGAAGAACTGACACACCGCAGCCTGCTGAACGAGAACGGCCGCATTGTGTGCATCTCATCCATCAGCGGCATCGCTGGCAACTTTGGCCAAACCAACTATTCCTGCGCCAAGAGTGGTGTGATCGGATACGTTGAAGCCATGTCCAAGCAACTTAAGGACGGCATCACTATCAACGCCATCGCGCCGGGCTTTATCGAAACTCAAATGACTGCCGCCATGCCCTTCACCATCCGTGAAGCTGGCCGTCGCATGAACAGCCTGTCTCAGGGTGGCCAGCCCATCGATGTGGCAGAAGCCATCGCATGGTATTGCAACCCAGCCTCTGCTGGCGTTAGCGGTAACGTTGTGCGGGTTTGTGGCCAGTCGTTGATTGGCAAATAAAGCTCGATAGACAAAGCAAAGCCGGGCGATCACGGTCACCCGGTTTTTTTCGTATGCGGAAAATTTCTGAACGCAAAAAAAAAAGCAGATCCAATTGGATCTGCTTTTTTCAAGTCTGGTGGGTGGTACTGGGATCGAACCAGTGACCCTCGCCTTGTAAGGGCGATGCTCTCCCAGCTGAGCTAACCACCCGAAAAAGTGGCGGAGCGGACGGGACTCGAACCCGCGACCCCCGGCGTGA